>NZ_CP113527.1:117500-736075 GCF_028877475.1 Lysinibacillus irui
TAACAAACACATTTATTTTTTAAGTTTTTTATAGGCTTAATAACATTAGTAAGGTTTCAAGACACAAGCAGTTCTAGGAAGCAATCGAGTGAATGAAGGAGCGTACTTCAGTACGTAACTGATTGAACGAGTGAAGCTGACAACGAAATGCGATGTGTATTGAAAGCTGTAGGTTAAGTTATTAAGGGCGCACGGCGAATGCCTTGGCACTAGGAGCCGAAGAAGGACGGCACTAACACCGATATGCTTCGGGGAGCTGTAAGTGAGCTTTGATCCGGAGATTTCCGAATGGGGGAACCCACTACGTTTAATCGCGTAGTATCTTGACGTGAATACATAGCGTCTTGAAGGCAGACCCAGGGAACTGAAACATCTAAGTACCTGGAGGAAGAGAAAGAAAAATCGATTCCCTGAGTAGCGGCGAGCGAAACGGGAAGAGCCCAAACCAAGAGGCTTGCCTCTTGGGGTTGTAGGACACTCTATACGGAGTTACAAAAGAGCGAGTTAGATGAAGCGACTTGGAAAGGTCCGCCAGAGCAGGTAAAAGCCCTGTAGTCGAAAGTTCGTTCTCTCCTGAGTGGATCCTGAGTACGGCGGAACACGTGAAATTCCGTCGGAATCCGGGAGGACCATCTCCCAAGGCTAAATACTACCTAGTGACCGATAGTGAACCAGTACCGTGAGGGAAAGGTGAAAAGCACCCCGGGAGGGGAGTGAAAGAGATCCTGAAACCGTGTGCCTACAAGTAGTTAGAGCCCGTTAATGGGTGATAGCGTGCCTTTTGTAGAATGAACCGGCGAGTTACGATTACGTGCAAGGTTAAGCTTTAGAAGGCGGAGCCGCAGCGAAAGCGAGTCTGAATAGGGCGAAATAGTACGTGGTCGTAGACCCGAAACCAGGTGATCTACCCATGTCCAGGGTGAAGGTAAGGTAACACTTACTGGAGGCCCGAACCCACGCACGTTGAAAAGTGCGGGGATGAGGTGTGGGTAGCGGAGAAATTCCAATCGAACTTGGAGATAGCTGGTTCTCTCCGAAATAGCTTTAGGGCTAGCCTCGTGATGAGAATACTGGAGGTAGAGCACTGTTTGGACTAGGGGGCCATCCCGGTTTACCGAATTCAGACAAACTCCGAATGCCAGATATTTATACACGGGAGTCAGACTGCGAGTGATAAGATCCGTAGTCAAAAGGGAAACAGCCCAGACCACCAGCTAAGGTCCCAAAGTAATCGTTAAGTGGAAAAGGATGTGGCGTTGCACAGACAACCAGGATGTTGGCTTAGAAGCAGCCATCATTTAAAGAGTGCGTAATAGCTCACTGGTCGAGTGACGCTGCGCCGAAAATGTATCGGGGCTAAACGATTCACCGAAGCTGTGGATTGACATCTACGATGTCAGTGGTAGGAGAGCGTTCTAAGTGCGTTGAAGTCAGACCGGAAGGACTGGTGGAGCGCTTAGAAGTGAGAATGCCGGTATGAGTAGCGAAAGACGGGTGAGAATCCCGTCCACCGTATGACTAAGGTTTCCTGAGGAAGGCTCGTCCGCTCAGGGTTAGTCGGGACCTAAGCCGAGGCCGACAGGCGTAGGCGATGGACAACAGGTTGATATTCCTGTACCACCTCCTCACCGTTTGAGAAATGGGGGGACGCAGTAGGATAGGGTAAGCGCGCTGTTGGTTATGCGCGTCCAAGCAGTAAGGCGTGTGTGTAGGCAAATCCGCACACTGTAACGTTGAGCTGTGATGGCGAGTCCGTATGGACGAAGTTCCTGATTTCACACTGCCAAGAAAAGCCTCTATCGAGGTGAGAGGTGCCCGTACCGCAAACCGACACAGGTAGTCGAGGAGAGAATCCTAAGGTGTGCGAGAGAACTCTCGTTAAGGAACTCGGCAAAATGACCCCGTAACTTCGGGAGAAGGGGTGCTCTTGAGCGTGCAAGCGCATGAGAGCCGCAGTGAATAGGCCCAGGCGACTGTTTAGCAAAAACACAGGTCTCTGCAAAACCGTAAGGTGACGTATAGGGGCTGACGCCTGCCCGGTGCTGGAAGGTTAAGAGGAGTGGTTAGCGCAAGCGAAGCTGCGAATTGAAGCCCCAGTAAACGGCGGCCGTAACTATAACGGTCCTAAGGTAGCGAAATTCCTTGTCGGGTAAGTTCCGACCCGCACGAAAGGCGTAACGATCTGGGCACTGTCTCAACGAGAGACTCGGTGAAATTATAGTACCTGTGAAGATGCAGGTTACCCGCGACAGGACGGAAAGACCCCGTGGAGCTTTACTGTAGCCTGATATTGAATTTTGGTACAACTTGTACAGGATAGGTAGGAGCCAGAGATCTCGGAGCGCCAGCTTCGAAGGAGGCGTCGGTGGGATACTACCCTGGTTGTATTGAAATTCTAACCCATGCCCCTTAGCGGGGCAGGAGACAGTGTCAGGCGGACAGTTTGACTGGGGCGGTCGCCTCCTAAAAGGTAACGGAGGCGCCCAAAGGTTCCCTCAGAATGGTTGGAAATCATTCGTAGAGTGTAAAGGCACAAGGGAGCTTGACTGCGAGACCTACAAGTCGAGCAGGGTCGAAAGACGGGCTTAGTGATCCGGTGGTTCCGCATGGAAGGGCCATCGCTCAACGGATAAAAGCTACCCCGGGGATAACAGGCTTATCTCCCCCAAGAGTCCACATCGACGGGGAGGTTTGGCACCTCGATGTCGGCTCATCGCATCCTGGGGCTGTAGTCGGTCCCAAGGGTTGGGCTGTTCGCCCATTAAAGCGGTACGCGAGCTGGGTTCAGAACGTCGTGAGACAGTTCGGTCCCTATCCGTCGTGGGCGTAGGAAATTTGAGAGGAGCTGTCCTTAGTACGAGAGGACCGGGATGGACACACCGCTGGTGTACCAGTTGTCTTGCCAAAGGCATCGCTGGGTAGCTATGTGTGGACGGGATAAGTGCTGAAAGCATCTAAGCATGAAGCCCCCCTCAAGATGAGATTTCCCATTACGCAAGTAAGTAAGATCCCTCAAAGACGATGAGGTAGATAGGTTCGAGGTGGAAGTGTGGTGACACATGGAGCTGACGAATACTAATCGATCGAGGACTTAACCAAATTGTTTGAAGCAGTCAATGCGCCGTTTATCCAGTTTTGAAAGAACAATACTTTCAAAAATGAGAGCTTCAAGACACAAGTAGAACAAGGAAGCAACCGAGTGATTGAGGGAGCGTACTATTGTACGTGACTGATTGAGCGAGAGCAGCTGACGCAGTAATACGCCGTGTATTGAAGGTCGAACATAGTCTAGTGATGATGGCAAAGAGGTCACACCCGTTCCCATACCGAACACGGAAGTTAAGCTCTTTAGCGCCGATGGTAGTTGGGGGCTTCCCCCTGTGAGAGTAGGACGTCGCTAGGCAATTAAAAGACCAGAGAAAATATTCTCTGGTCTTTTTTGATACCTTAAAATTCAAGAGCACTTCTAAGATTATTAATATATGATTGGCTCACAGGTAATTCACTTCCGTCAATTAATGTAACAATAAAGTTTGATGTTAGGTCTCGTGCCATCTTTTTTATAAAATAAATATTTACAATATAGGAACGATGAATGCGAATAAAGTAGGTCGGTAATCTTAATTGAAGCTCTTTGAGTGTAATATTCGTTTTAAACTGTTCTTTTTCTACATAAAACCATGTTTTTTTCTGCAAGCTTTCTATATGAGATATTCTATCGATTGCTACTGGCTTCCATTCCTCCTCCTGCTTTCCTGTTAAAAACTGAAATGGTTCAGTTTTTTTCTTGGTGAAGGTGGACGGTAAGACAACGACCAGTGCAGCTGGTTTATGATCAATGTATATTGGATAACCCATACCGTAATATGGCGTATCGAATAAGGAATTATCTAATATGGCATCTGTTTTTTTCTGAGTCCGTAGCACTTGCTCCGCAATACTCCCTGGCATCACTTGTTGTCCGATCTCTAGATGAATATTTTGATGGCCTGAGTGAAAGTAAATATAAGAATTATCAACTGCAATTGCAAAGGATGAATCGGCTGGTACCCAGTCTTGCATCATTAAAATATATTGTTGTGAAATATCTTTTGCAAATGAATTTACCTCATTGTTCATTGTAACATCCCCCTTGTTTGTAAACAGCCTTCCAAATTTCATCGTTTAAAAAGGTAGTTTTATCCTGAAATTCCGATATTTTATCAAAAAATAGTGAAAATTTAAACACTCTGTTATATATTAATTTACAACAAATAAACCTGTTATGGAACAGTGAATTAAAAGTTTTTTAACAGAGTATATTGTACACAAAGGGGAAGGTGGAATTTCAATATGTCAACTCGTCAAGAAAGAATCGAAGCTTTAGAAAAACAATGGGCTGAAAACCCACGCTGGGCTGGTATTGAGCGCACATATTCAGCTGAAGAGGTTGTTAAATTACAGGGCACAATTGTACTTGAACAAACATTAGCCCAAAAAGGCGCTACTAGACTTTGGAATTCGTTACATGAGGAACCGTTTATTAATGCATTGGGGGCATTAACGGGTAATCAGGCAGTGCAACAAGTAAAAGCCGGATTAAAGGCTATTTATCTATCAGGCTGGCAAGTAGCTGCGGATGCAAACCTTTCTGGACAAATGTATCCTGATCAATCTTTATACCCTGCTAACTCTGTACCAGCAGTAGTAAAACGTATCAATCAAGCACTACAACGCGCCGATCAAATTGATCATGCTGAAGGTCGTGTCGATCAATTTGATTGGTTCGCACCAATCGTCGCAGATGCAGAAGCAGGTTTTGGTGGTCCTCTAAACGTGTTTGAACTTGTAAAGGGCATGATTGAAGCTGGGGCTGCTGGTGTTCACTTAGAAGATCAATTAGCGTCAGAAAAGAAATGTGGGCATCTAGGCGGTAAAGTTTTACTTCCAACACAAAATGCTATCCGTAATTTAATTGCTGCTCGATTAGCAACAGATGTTATGGGTGTAGATACAATTTTAATTGCTCGTACGGATGCAGATGCTGCAGATATGGTTACTTCAGATATTGACCCACGTGATGCGGAGTTCATAACTGGTGAACGTACACCAGAAGGTTTCTTCCGTACAAAAGCTGGTATTAAACAAGCAATTGCTCGTGGATTAGCTTACGCACCATATGCAGATTTAATTTGGTGTGAGACTTCCAAACCATCACTTGAGGAAGCTCGTGAATTTGCTGAAGCAATTCATGCTGAATTCCCAGGTAAAATGCTTGCGTACAATTGCTCACCTTCGTTCAACTGGAAAGCAAATCTTTCAGAAGAAGAAATTGCAGAATACCAACGAGAACTTGGTAAGTTGGGTTACAAATTCCAATTTGTTACGTTAGCAGGCTTCCATGCACTTAACCACTCCATGTTTGAGCTTGCACATGATTATAAAGATAATGGTATGGCTGCATATTCTAAACTACAGCAAGCTGAATTTGCTTCTGAATCCAAAGGGTATACAGCTACACGCCATCAACGCGAAGTAGGTACTGGATATTTTGATGAAATTTCTCAAGTTATTTCTGGTGGTACTTCTTCTACAACAGCAATGGCAGGCTCTACTGAAACTGAACAGTTTGTTTAAGTAACATTTTATACGTGTTTTCCTAAATTCATAATCATAGAATAGTCTCCTCCGTTTCTCCTAAAACGGAGGATGACGAAACTAAAATTGCAAAGGTGGGTAAACAACTAATGGAACAAGCAACAACAGGTAAGCTTAAAATTGTTGGAGAACAGAACGAGCAAACAAAAGAAATTTTAACACCTGAAGCTCTTAATTTTGTTCTTGCCCTGCATGAAAAATTTGATACTCGCCGTAAGGAGTTGTTGGATGCTCGTCAAGAACGCCAAAAACGACTTGATGCGGGAGAAAAGCTTGATTTCTTAGCAGAGACGAAGCATATTCGTGAAGGTGATTGGACAATTGCACCACTTCCAAAGGACCTGCAAGATCGCCGTGTTGAGATTACAGGACCTGTTGATCGTAAGATGGTTATTAATGCTTTAAACTCGGGAGCAAAAATGTTTATGGCATGTTTCGAGGATGCTTCTTCTCCGACATGGGAAAATATGATTGGTGGTCAAATTAATATGCGTGATGCTATTAATAAGACGATAGAATTTTCACAAGCATCCAATGGTAAAACGTATAAATTAAATAAAGAAACAGCAGTGCTTTTAGTTCGTCCACGAGGTCTACACTTGCTTGAGAAGCATGTTCTTGTCGATGGAGAGCCGATTTCAGGTAGCTTCTTTGATTTTGGTTTATATCTATTCCATAATGCAAAAAATGCGCTAGCGCAAGGTACTGGTCCATATTTCTATCTGCCAAAGCTTGAAAGTCATTTAGAGGCTCGTCTATGGAATGATGTCTTTGTATTTGCCCAAGATTATATTGGCATTCCACAGGGAACAATAAAAGCTACTGTACTAATTGAAACGATTTTAGCGGCGTTTGAGATGGATGAAATTTTATATGAGCTACGCGAACATTCAGCTGGTCTGAATTGTGGACGTTGGGATTATATTTTCAGTTATATTAAACGTCTTCGCAATCAAGCTGATGTTATTTTGCCAGATCGTGGGCAAGTAACAATGACCGTACCGTTTATGAAGGCCTATACGTCTTTATGCATACAAACATGTCATAAGCGTAATGCACCAGCAATGGGGGGAATGGCTGCACAAATTCCTGTTAAAAATGATGATGAGGCGAATGCTATAGCATTTGCGAAAGTGGCAGAAGATAAACGTCGTGAAGCAACAGAGGGGCACGATGGTACTTGGGTAGCACATCCTGGTATGGTTGCAACTGCAATGGAGCAGTTTGATGCCATTATGACAACACCTAACCAAATTCATAAAAAACGTGAGGATGTACACGTAACTGCAGAAGATTTAGTAGCGGTGCCAGAGGGAACAATTACGCTTGAAGGTCTTCGTATTAACTGTAGTGTCGGTGTACAATATATTGCTTCATGGCTACGGGGTAATGGTGCTGCACCAATTAACAACTTGATGGAGGATGCCGCAACAGCAGAAATTTCTCGTACGCAAGTATGGCAATGGATTCGTCATCCAAAAGGAATCTTAGATGATGGACGTGGTATTACGTTAGCATTTGTCCTAGAAATATTGGAAGAAGAGCTTGTGAAGATTAAAGAGGCTGTTGGGGAACAAGCTTATAGCAGTGGTCGCTACATTGAAGCAGCTGAACTGTTTAAATCCTTAATTGAGCAAGATGAATTTGCGGAATTTTTGACACTTCCAGGATATGAAAAATTAGCATAAGACATAAATCTACTATCAGCATATTTCAACTTTCCTAATTCCACTAACATAGCGTGACGGGGTCTGTTCCCCCGTTTAGGCTAAAGAGATGAGCACGATTGAATTAAAGGGGTCTACTAATAAAAGTAAAGAGATTTTAAAGGGGTGAAAGATCTCTTACTAGCTTTGATGGGGAGCTTGTAAGGCATCTTTTATTAGGGGAATCCGCGTTAATATGGTAACGCGGATTTTTTCTATATTAGTTTACGATAGCAAGTACAAAGCCGTCATAGCCTTTTACACCAACTGTTTGTATAGCTGTTGCCTCAATTCTAGGTTCCTCTTTTAGTAGTTCCATAAATTGCTGAATACCGCGTACACGTTCATCCTCACTATTTTTATCAGTTATTGCACCATCACGTACTACATTATCTGCAACGATTATAGCACCTAAATGAGCTAATTGTATGGCCCACTTCAAGTAAGCGGGGTTATTCGGTTTATCAGCGTCAATAAAAATAAAGTCAAATAAGCGCCCTTCATTTTTTAACTCTGGCAATGTTTCTAATGCGTTTCCAACAATAACCTCAATTTTTTCCTCATAACCTGCATTCTTGATATTTTTCCTTGCAACCTTTGCGTACTCTTCATTAATTTCTAAAGTAACTAGTTTACCTTCTCGAGGAAGAGCTTGGGCTAAGCAAATACTGCTATAACCACCAAGTGTGCCAATTTCTAAAATATTTGCTGCGGCTTTCATTTTGGCTAATAAATATAATAGTCTCCCTTGCGTAGGAGATACATCGATCTCTGGAATACTTGCAGCTTTATTCGTCTGTAGTACAGCATTAAGATGTTTGTTTATTGGGAGGAGCTTATCCATAAAA
This sequence comes from Lysinibacillus irui, assembly GCF_028877475.1. NCBI lineage: Bacteria > Bacillati > Bacillota > Bacilli > Caryophanales > Bacillaceae > Lysinibacillus > Lysinibacillus irui. The sequence goes on from NZ_CP113527.1 coordinate 125,692, forward strand.
TAATGATCTACATTTTGCCAAACATTCATCTCTGTCATCATACAGTCCTCATTTCTTTAATTTATACGTGCAAGCTTGCAAATAAAGTGTATGATAGAATGAATCATAATAAAAATATATTCTAATTATTTATGTATAACTTTAGATTATGAGTAGGAGTAAAATCATGAATATTCATGGCTTAAAATTGTTTTATCAAGTTGCAACTACAGGTAGTTTCACAAAAGCTGCAGAAATATTACGTATAAGCCAGCCCGCTGTTTCGAGTCAAATTAAACGATTCGAACATGAAATAGGAGTACAGCTTTTTAAGCAACAGGGACGAGGGGTAGTTCTCACAGAATTTGGTGAGGCACTAGCGGAGAAAGCTCAAAATCTTATCGCCCTTGAACATCATATTGAAACATTTATAGAAGAATACCGGCTTGCAAAGGCAGGAAATTTACATATAGTCGCTACCTACCTGCCAGCAAATTTTCTAATTCCAAAATGGGCTGCTCACTTCAAGGCTGTAAATGAGCATGTCAATTTAATGATTACAACGACCAATACAAAGGATGCCTTTGAACAACTTATTCATTATAAAGCGGATATTGCTATTTACGGGGGAGGAATGTCCGAAAGACCTAAAGAAATAGAGTGGGAGGAGCTTTATGAAGATGAATTATGGTTTGTCGTGTCTCCAACTCATCGCTATGCACACCAAAACATTACCTTAGTTGAAATGTTTCAGGAGCCGTTTATTATGAGAGAGGAAGGAAGTTCGATGAGAGAGCATCTTTTTTCACTATGCCAAACATATCAGGTGAAACCTCCGAACATTGCGCTTCAATTTAATGGAATTAATGAAACAATTCGATCGGTCATGGCGGGTTATGGAGCGAACTTTATTTCTTCTCTTGCAGTTAGAGAATATGTAGAGAATGGGCAATTGGCTAGGGTTTATGTTAAGGATATCCATGCTATTAAACATAAAATTGCTATTTGTACGAGGAACAATGAAAAGCATAACTTGCTTGTACAAAAATTTATTGAAACCATCAAGAGTTCTCCTATTTGATATGTACATCATGCATAATAGTAGGAAATTTGTTATACTAGTTATATAACAATATGGAGCTGATAAACATGTTCATTCAAATAGAGCCACAATCGGACGTACCTATTTATGAGCAGGTGACACGTCAAATCATTGAAGGCATTGCAAGAGGTGAGATGAAGCCAGGGGATACCCTACCATCTGTTCGGAGTTTAGCTGCTGATTTAGGTGTAAATATGCATACTGTTAATAAGAGCTATCATGAATTAGAAGCCAAAGGTATTATAGTTATTCGGCCAAAATCGGGAGCTATTATAAGTTCTACAGAGGAGCGAGCTTTGACACCTGAGCAATTACAACAAATCGAAAAGAATTTGAAGCCTGTTGTGGCAGAAGGTATGGTGCTCGGCGCAACAGCAGAACAAATTGAGCACATGATGAAAAAGGTGTTCGCTGAATTGCAAATACCAGCAGAGGGAGTGTAGCACAATGCTACTTGGTGTTTTTATAACGATCTACATCATGACATTAGCTTTGCAATTGGTGGTTCCTTATATTGTGCGAGATACTATTGTTTTTGGGGTCACTGTACCAGATCAAAATATTATGCACCCCGTCTTAGCTAAAATGAAAAAGCAGTATGTTCAATTAGTAGGGGTCACTGGAATAGTATTCTTACTCATTATGATTATTAGTTACAATTGGTTAGCCCCTTCTGAATCAATTCAAAGTATCGTTTTATTAAGCTGTCTATTTAGCATGCTTACGGTCAGTATGGTGCTGTACTGGATAAGTCATCAAAAGGTATCAAGGCTGAAAAAGCAGGAACAATGGGGGGTAAATATTAAGCAAGTACGTGCCGTTGATTTAACTGCGCGAAGCCGTGATGAAATGCTACCTTGGTCATTTTTTGCTGTACCTTTAGGAATTTCAGTATTTTTAATCATTTACACAATGCTCCATTACGACCAAATGCCGAATGATATAGCTGTACATTGGGGGCCAAGTGGAGAAGCGGATGAGTGGAGGAAGAAGACGTATTTTACGGCTATTTCGTTGCCGCTTGTTATGCTAATGATGCAATGGATGATGTGGGGAGTTAGCGATTCCATTAAACGTTCTGCAATTAAGCTGGCTGTCAATCGCAAAGAACAATCATTAGAGGACCAGCTAAAAACTCGAAAATATATGAGCTGGCATATATTGTTGATTAGCTATGCTTTAACCATCTTATTAACAGTGTTACAACTAAGCAATATCTATCCCTTCATGACTGTAGGCTATAAGCTATTGCCAGTCTTTATTTCGTTTTTAGTTGTACTGTTTGGTTCACTATTTATTTATATTGTGAAAAAGCATAAACATAAAGTACGCTATGAAGAAAATATTGATTCACAAGTAATGGATGTAGATGAAGATAGGTATTGGAAGGGTGGCTTAATTTATATTAATCGACAGGATCCTTCCGTTTTTGTGGAAAAACGCTTTGGAGTAGGGTGGACGATGAACCTTGCGAATCCTAGAGGTTATATTTTCATTGGTCTGCCTTTTGTGTTATTGCTGTTGATTTCAATTTTTTCGTTATAAAATAATAGTAATTTGTAGGGGGAAAATTCGTTCCATGTGAACGGATTTTTTCTTATTACTGGAGGTAGGCAGATGAAAATTCTTGTAGTCGATGACGATATTCATATTTTAAAACTAGTTACAATTTATTTAACAAAGGAAGGTTATCAAGTGTTATGTGCAGAAAATGCCGAGCAGGCACTAGCATTACTTGAAGGAAGTCTACCTGATTTAGCTGTTGTAGATGTAATGATGCCAGGAATGGATGGTTTTACACTAACTGAGACTTTAACACAAGATTATGACATTCCTGTCTTATTATTAACAGCGAAAGGCGAGTTAGAGGATAAAGAGCGAGGCTTTTTAGCAGGATCAGACGACTATGTTGTAAAGCCCTTTGAACCAAAAGAGTTATTATTTCGCATAGCAGCTATATTACGGAGATTGGATAAGAAAAATCAAATAACGATTCAAGTTGGAAATATAGTGATTGATCGCCGAAGTTTTGAAGTTGTAATAGGAGAAGATACTCTTATTCTTCCTTTAAAGGAATTTGAATTACTGGCCTTATTGGCGTCACGGCCCCATCAAGTGTTTACGCGTAGCTATATTATGGAGCAAGTATGGGGCTATGACTATGATGGAGACGAGCAAACGCTGAATACACATATGAAGCGGATTCGCGAAAGAATAAGTAGGTATGACACTGCTGTTGAGATCACAACAGTGCGTGGTGTGGGCTACAAGCTAGAGGAAACAACATGAAGACTTTATACAGTAAATTTGTAGTGACGACAATGCTTGTCATGATTGGTAGCTTATGTATTGGTTTTTTAGCGACGAATACATATTATCATCAAGTGGTAAAAGAAAAAAATGATGCAAAAAATGTTACTATAGCTCAGGATATTGCGCAATATATTGAAACGGCCAAGCCAGAGGATTTAGATCATTACTTGATGACACTGGGCAAAGTTGGCTATCAAATATATGTAACATCAGGTGAGGAAGGGCAATTTTTTGGTGGAGAATATCGAGATAAAACATTGTCAGCATCTGTTGTTGAACGTGTTTTAAATGGAGAAGTCTATCATGGAATGCGAGATTTTCCAAAGGAAACTTTTGTAACAGGCTTTTTTGCTAATGAACTAATTAATACAATTGGTGTGCCATTTACATATGAAAAAAGGCCATACGCATTGTTCATAAGACCTGATATTCGTTTATTATTTTCTGAGGTGCATACGATACTTGCTGGATTAATGCTCGTTATGACCGTATTGAGCCTATTAGCTATGCTAATGTTTGCTAAAGCATTAATTCGTCCAATTACAAAGCTTACAGCTGCAACACAACAGCTTGCACATGAAAAGTTTGACACTGTTTTAGACATTGATCGTGCGGATGAAATCGGTCAATTAGCGGCTAGCTTTAATACGATGACAGAGAAATTACAAGAAAATGATCGTTTGCGGAAGGAATTTATTAGTAATGTATCACATGATTTTCAGTCTCCTTTGTTAAATATTCAAGGCTATGTAGATCTCCTTAAAAATCCTTTGCTAACTGAGCAGGAAAGACAGGAATATGCAGGGATCATTGAATTAGAAACAAAGCGTCTATCTACATTAACCAAGCAATTATTATTACTAACATCGCTGGATCAATCGACAAGAATGGTAAAACGGGAACGATACAGCTTAGACGAACAACTGAAAGAAACAGTACGAAAATATCGTTGGCAAATAGAAGAGGCACAGCTGCAGATATCATACAAGCTAGATCCAATTCATTATGATGGCGATGCAGGACTTTTGCAAAATGTGTGGGATAATTTGTTGACGAATGCTATTAAATATAATGTAAACGGTGGGCAAATACAAATCCAATTACAAAAGAAAACTACCTCACTAGAAATCCTTGTGGAGGATAACGGTAGAGGCATGACTGCTGATCAATTAGCTAAAGTATATGATCGTTTTTACCGAGGTGACGCCTCTAGAACCACGCAAGGAACGGGGCTAGGACTGGCGATTGTCAAACAAATTATAGAGCTCCATGGAGGCACTATCCATATGGAAAGTGCAATAGATGCTGGTACAAAGGTAACTATTGATTTACCCATTTTGTCATAAGGAGTTCATGTAAAGTTCATGTTCACACGATAAACTGCTACTTAGTTGAAACAAGCTTAGGGGGAGTTTATCGTATGGAACAAAAGTGGAGTATACGCCTTATTCGATTAGCAGCCATTTTTGCCTTAATCGGAACATACTTAGGTTCACATATGTCAGGTTCGGGTAGTTATGAGTATAGACCGATACATGCACATATTTTACTTGTTGGTTGGCTGAGTATGTTTGCGTGGGGTATTTTTTATCGAGTTTTCAAAGTGAAATCACAAAAATTAGTAACCATACATGGATGGACAGCTATTCTTGGTGTTTTAGGATTAACATTAGGCATGTGGTTTTATAATATAAATCCATTTAATTTTAGTAGCACGTTTACATTAGTCTTCTTTATTGTAGGTGGAACTACGCTATTAATTAGCTTCGCTTTATTTATTGTCGTTACATTCATGATTAATCAAAAAGTGGATATGAAAAAATAATGAAACCTACCGTGTCACGATTTGTGAAGCGGTAGGTTTTCATGTTTATTGTATAACTTCTAGAGATTTTTTCAGCCATTTTGAAGCTCTTGGTAATCTTGTGCACCATATCCTTTTCTTGCTTACCAAGTTTGTTTTTTCTTAAATGAATCGTGACAAAATTCGACAGAGAGATAACACGATAGTTAAACAATTTACTGTTCCTACAATAATATATGAGGGTTTAATCGGAGAAATATCGATATTATTGATATGTTTTGATGGGATTCATCAGTTGAATTGTTGCTGTTACATGATACTATTTGATATAAGGGAAATTCGTCTAAGGAGAGCCTGTCAGCCTATAGATAGGGGATCGAAATAATGAAAAATATTGTAGCTATTATTCCAGCTTATAATCCACAACAATCACTCATTACTTATGTACACCAATTATTAGCAACAACCATTACACAAATAGTTATTGTCAATGATGGGAGTGATCAAAAATATAATGAGCTTTTTGAAGATCTAATGAAAATAGATCGTTGCCAGGTACTGCAGCATAATGGCAATATAGGCAAAGGGGGAGCACTTAAGACGGCCTTTGCCTATTTACGGAAACAATCGAGAATGTATCATGGCGTCCTTACAGTAGGGGCGCATGGCCAGCACACATTACAAGATGTGAAGCTTATTTTAACAATGACAAGGGTGTTTTCTGAAGGTATTGTATTAGGTGTACGTAACTTCCATTCCGTTGATAGTACGTTTCTTTCTTATTGGGGAAACCGTGCAACAAGCCTCTTTTTTGAGCTGCTGTATCATCGAAAATTAATGGATACGCAAACAGGTCTGCGATATATTTCGATAAATGAGCTGCCTTGGCTGATGAAAGTAAAAGGTGAAAAGTATGACTATGATACAAATATGCTAATTGCAGCACTTAAAAGAAAGTGTCCGATTTTTGAGGTAGAGATTGGGCAATTACGTGTAAAAAAGAATACGATTATTCATTACGATGAAATTACAAATGCAGGAACGTTAATTACGAGAATGCTTATGAATTATTTAAAACCAAGGAATAGTAATAGCTAGGTTTAAATTCGAAATAATAAGCTAGGATAAAGATTAATGATAAATATAGAACGTAGCGAGTTTAGAATAAAGGAGCAATGGAAATGGAATATTCAGATCAAGTGAAAAATCGTGTAAAGCGGATGGAAGGTCAGCTACGTGGGATTCTGAAAATGATGGAGGAAGAAAAGGACTGTAAGGCAGTCATTACACAGCTATCAGCAGTAAGGTCTGCTGTAGATCGTACAGTTGGTGTTATTGTCAGTACAAATTTATTGGAATGTGTACAAAATGCTGAAGGAGATGGCGAAAAAATGAATGAGGCCATTCAGGAAGCAGTTAATTTAGTTGTGAAAAGTAGGTAACAGTTATGAATTTGTAGTATGAATAGAATCATAACTTAAAATATACAAATATTAGCAAGCGCAATTGGACCCTTAAGTGAGTTCTTTGTGCTTTTTTTGTATATAATGAAAAGAAGACGGTTGGAGGTGAGGAATTTGTGGAAGAAATTAGCCATTATCGCCATTATTGTTATTTTTATTGATCCCATTTATTCTGCTGGTAAAGCGGTTGTACAGCAGGTGGTGGATTGGACAAATAATGATGAAATTGAAACTATGCTTCTTTCAACAAAGGAGAAAATTGTGGATGTTACTGCTAGACTTTCAGACAATGCCTCAATTGAAACAGCCATACCCATAGAAGATGTACATGAAGCGGAGGTAGCCCCAACAGCTCCACCAATTAAGAAACCAGAAACGAAGTTAGTCGTGACGAATGCCAAGGAAATGGCGGATGCGATGTATTCATATTATAGTAGTTTTTCACCGAAGTTTGAAATTCAATACAAAGGAAATACCCAACGAATTGAACAAATTGTAGAAGAGGCCTACAACAATGCGATTAAACGAGATGACTATGTTTATGGGCATATTAGTAAACATTCAATCCGATATGAATATGGACGGAATAAGGCTACTGTTTTTGGAGAACAGAGCTATTTAATGACACCAGAGCAGGCAGCATATGTGGAGATGAATGTTCAAGATATTATCGCCAAAATAAGTAAAGAATCGATGACAGAAGTAGAAAAGGTACGAGCTGTCAACGACTATATTGTTGCCAATACTTCTTATACGGATCAAACAAATTCAAGTCCGCATAGTGCTTATACGGTTCTTGCTGAGCATGGAGGGGTATGTCAAGGCTATGCTTTACTCGCACATTCAATGCTTCAAAAACTGGGCATTGAAACGAAATATATCGTAGGTTATGTCGGTCAAGAGGGACATGCGTGGAATTTAGTCAAACTAGATGGTCAATGGTATCATCTCGATACGACATGGAATGATCCAGTACCTGATCGCAAGGGAGCTATACGTTATCAATACTTTTTGGTAGATGATCGCACAATGGCGAAAGATCACTCATGGATAGCTGAAGACTATCCAAAGGCAACTAGTACACTTTATAATAACTATCATGATATGGATTTTCCAGCACAGGTTGGAGATCAGTTATTTTTTAGTAATATCTCTGATAATAATAAGCTATATGTATTTGATATAAAGACCGGTAAGACGAAGCGTGTCACAGATTCTCGCGCACAATACATCGTTTATTCGGATGGTTGGCTCTATTTTAGTAATTATTCACGAGGGGCATATTTAACGAAAATTCGTCCAGATGGCAGTGGGGAGCAGGTATTAAATAGAGAGGAAACGAAAGATTTATTTGTGAAGGATGGCTATCTATATTTTACAACAAATGAATTAAAGAGAATGGCACTCTAATTTTTCGGTATAAGAAAAGGGCAATGACTTATAAACAGTCATAGGCCCTTTTTGTTCGTTCAATCAGATAAGTAATAGGTTGATGCTGACAAAGCGTAATAGAAATTTGAGGATATGTTAAGGCAATTTGTTCTGAAAAGGTTTTTAAAATGAGTGGATTATGCTTAATGGCGCCTCCATTACAATAAAGTGAAAAAGGACCATTCTGATAGCCAATTTTTTTTACCACGGCACTTGCTAGAAGGGCTAGTTCATGAGCAGCTTGTTGCGAAATGTGAATGGCACAAGCATCTTCTTGTTCGACTGCTTTAGCCACAAAGGAGCCCATCTTAGCCAATTGTGCATTAGTATAAGAAGGCTGAAATAACCATTCCGCTAGCTCAGTTATATCTTGGATACCTAAAGAACGATAGACAGCATCTTTTAATAAGGTTGGTTGACCACGCCCATCTTCCATTTTAAATATAGCCCTTATAACCTCTTGCCCTAACCAATAACCACTCCCCTCATCCCCAGCTCGATGTCCCCATCCCCCAGCACGAACAATTTGCTGTCCATCATAGGCATAGGCGATGGCTCCAGTGCCAGCAATGAGTAATGCACCTGCCTGTCCAGCAGTCACACCAAGTAGAGTAGCTTCTGCATCATTTTCAATAATCAGTGTATCAATTTGTAGCTGTGCGGCCGCAAGAGCCTTGTGAACGATTGCCGTTACCGTTTTATGATCTTTAGGAGAATCAATACCAGCTAAAGCAAAGGTTGCTACAGCAATTTGTGAACGGGGGAATTTTTGCAAAAATGTTTTTATATTTGCTAAAAGTCCCTGTAATATTGCTGTAGCGGATTCGACACCAATTGCTTGATAATTAGACCCCTTAGTGGAAGTAGAATAAGGAATGTCACCAGATTCCGCATGAACTAATGCACATGCTGTTTTTGTCGCCCCACCATCAACAATCAGAAGCCATTTCTTCATTGATTCCATTCCTCTAGAAATGTTGATAAGATTTTTTCCGCTTCGATAATGCCATTTTCCTTTAAGCGTACCCATTCATAAAGGGTATGAGTATTCATCTTTGAACGTTCTAGAGCTGCTTTCATAGTGGCTGGAGCTGGACCACCTGGTAATGTTCGTACACCAACGAAAGATTCTGGTTTTAATGTCTTATAAAAGTCCTCTTCTGTAATAGTTAATTCTTTTCCTGTAATTAATTTAGATTGGGTATTAGCAAGGCCCCACGTAAGGCTTGCTAGCGATTCCTCGCCATGAGCAAGTAAAACTTTTATACATTTACTAACAATACTATGTGCTTGTCGAAACGAGATTCCTTCCGAACGTACTAACGTATCAGCAAGTTCTGTAACATTGGCAAAGCTATTTTCCGCACGACTTCTTAACTTTTTCTTATTGACATCCATTGTGACAACGAGAGAACCAAATAATTTGTAAATACCTAGTAAGCGATCGATGGCACGCCATAAATAAGGCTGCATGTCATCCTCAGTATCGACGATATCTCCGAATGGTGTATTATGTACCATCTGTAATACTGTGCCCGCATCGCCAACAACAGCAGATAGTAATGAGCGTGTATGCTCTATGGAAACAGGATTACGCTTTTGAGGCATAATAGAGCTAATTTGTACATACGGACTTGCTAGAGTAAATGCGTTAAACTCCTGTGTAGCCCATAATAAAAAATCCTGAGATGTACGACCAAGATTTAGCGCAGCAAGCTGTACAATACTTGCAGCTTCTGCAATGTAGTCTGCACCTGCAACAGCATCCCACGCATTTTCGATAATGTCATCAAATGCCAGTAATTCACGCATACGTTCTCTACTAATATTAAAGCCTGTCGTCGTTAAGGCAGCTGCTCCCATACTACTACGATTGACAGTTTTATAGACATGCTGCATTCGCTCAAAGTCACGCTCAAGCTGATCAATAACAGCTTTTAAATAATGGGCAAAGGTTGTAGGCTGAGCCTGCTGAGTATGTGTGTAGCCAATCATGATCGTATCCACATGTTCCTCTGCAGCAGCAATTAAATCATCACGTAATGTTAGTAACTCACGCATTAATAATAATAATTTTTTTCTTAATGTCATTCGATAGATGGCGATGCCCATATCATTCCGACTTCTACCAATGTGAAGATTTCCAGCAACATCACCAGCAAGCTCTATTAATTTATTTTCAATGCGGAAAAATAAATCTTCGTATTGGGGACTGTAATCCTCTAAACGATAATAATTTAAGTCTATTTTTTTTAGAGCCGCCCCAATCTGTTTCGCTTCATCTTTTTTTACAAGTCCTTGTTCTTCTAACATTTTTAAATGTGCAATATTAATTTGTAGCATAATGGATAAAAAATTTTTTTTCGCCTCATCATAAGCTGGCTGTAAGACAATTTTTCGATAGATGTTAGAAGGAAAGATTATCCCATCCTCAAGCTGTGTTTTGTTGCGAAAATCTTCAAACATTGTAATGGCCCCCTAATAGATGGCAGCTAGATGGCTGTACCAGCACTGCCCTTTGATAATTTTTCAGAAATAATAAGGACAACTAAAATTAAGCAAATTTGTAAGACACCATAAGCACAGGCGGTCCCAAATTTAAATGCATATAATTTTTGGAAGATTGCTACAGACAATGGAATAGTGGATGTACTATAAATTAGAATGGATGCAACAAACTCACCGAAGCTTTGTACGAGGGCTAAAAGTGTCCCTGCTAATATACCGGTGAATGTTAAAGGAACGACAATACGTCTAAATGTATACCACCAATTGGCGCCTAAGCCACGAGATGCCTCTTCAATCGATTGATCTAGTTGTACAAGAGAAGCGGATGTCGATCGAAAAACAAGTGGTAAATGTCGAATAAAATAGGCTAATGGTAAAATCCAAAATGTACCGATCAATACTTGATTAAAGCTAAAAATACTTTCGGTACTAAAGGCAGCGATTAAATTGACTGCAACTACTGTCCCTGGTAAAGCCCAAGGCACCATAATCAAAATATCGAGTAATGTTTTCCCTTTAAAATTTAAGCGAACCATCGCATACGCTGCGGCTACACCAAAGATAATATTGCCGATTGTTGCGACGACACCCATTTGTATTGAATTCCAAATAGGTCGCCATGTGCGTTCGTCAGTAAAAAGGGCAATATAATGATCAATTGTATAGTCTGTTGGAAGAATTTGTGTCTTCCAAGCACCGTCAACAGAAAAGGATATCAATATCAGAACTAAAATCGGTAAAATTAATATTAATGTGCCAACAAAAGAGGCGATGGTTGCCAAAACTCTTATTTTCTTAGAGGATACCTCTGAACGATGAACACTAATTCCCTTACTGAGATTTTGATAATTTCTCCGATTTTGATACCAACGCATAATGATTAAAAAAGTAATAGACACAAAGGATAAAATCATCGACTGAGTTGCAGCCATCTCCAGATTTCCATTCGTTCGAGATAAATAGATTTGCATCGTCATTGTGCGTTCTACACCAAACATTAATGGAGCAGTATAAGAAGCCATTGAAATCATAAACACTAATAAGGATGAGGCGACAATGGAAGGTGTTAGCATCGGCAAAATAACCTTTGTCCATACGCGAATACGGCCTGCGCCTAAACTTGTTGCAGCCTCTTCTAGAGCAGGATCTAGCCCCTTAATTGCTGCCGAAGCGGTTAAATAAAAGTAGGTATACATCGTGAATGTATGGACGACGATAACTCCCCAAATGCCTTTCAATGAAAATGGTACATGATCTAAACCAAATAAATGCTGAAAGATTCGAGGGAAAATACCACTATCCCCGTACAAGAAAGAAAAGGATAACACACCCACTAGGGGAGGAAGAGCCATAGGAACTAATACTAAAATGGACAGGATCCGTCTACCTGGGAAGTTATAGCGTTCAAGTAAAAAGGCCATCGTTACCCCAACAATTGCGCAGCAAATGACACTAATAATGGAAATGTAGATACTGGTCCATAAAGCCTCTAAGTTTGCAGGGCTAGCTACATTAAAAAACTTCTTATAATGAAAGAGAGCCTCATCACCAGCAAAGCTTTGAATAAACGTTTGATAGAAGGGATAAACCACGTAGGCGAACAACACTAAAAATAGTGGCGCTATTAACACATAGACAAACCAATTGGATTGAAAAATTCGTGTCCAGATACTTTCGTGAGGGGCATTGATAGATTGTTTTTCCATATTGGCTTCCTCCTATTCTCCTAAAAAATATAGTGAGTCATGCGCAATATTGATTGTAATGTCTTCACCGAGCTTTTTTATGTGGTCATAAGAATTGATAATCATTACTTTGAGTGAAAATGCAGTAAAATCCACAATGTAATTCACGCTTATACCTGTAAATTCAACGAAGGTAATTTTCCCTGTTAAGGTGTTATCACCAACACCTAAATGAATAGATTCCGGACGAATTGAAATAAATACTTTGTCTCCAATCATATGCGTTAAAGTTGGAGAGCTTTGTTGCTTTCGCCCAGTAAAAATATGTCCATTGGCTGTTTTCACTTTTATATCTTCGTCATTTATTTCTTGTATTGTGCCTTCGATTAAGTTGGTTTCGCCAATGAAATTTGCTACAAAGCGATCTACAGGCCGATTATATATTTCTTGAGGAGTTCCAATCTGCTTGATATGGCCATTCTCCATGACCATGATTCGATCAGACATAGCCATTGCCTCCATTTGATCATGCGTAACGTAAATCGTTGTCACACCAAGCTCTGATTGAATTCGTTTGATTTCAATACGTGTTTCCTCACGCAATTTGGCATCAAGATTGGATAGAGGTTCATCGAGTAATAAAATGTCTGGCTCAATTACTAGTGCTCTAGCTAAAGCAACTCGTTGCTGTTGCCCACCAGATAGTTCGTTGATTTTTCTGTTGCCATAAGCGGCTAAATGTACTTGTCCTCTAATTCGATCAACTTTGTATTGAATCTCGGCCTTCGAAAATTTACGAACTTGTAAACCAAAGGCAATATTTTCATCAACCGTCATATGAGGGAATAGAGCGTAATTTTGAAATACCATACCGATATTCCGTTTATTTGGTTGAAGTCGAGAGACATCTCGCTCATCAAAAAAAATTTTACCTTTAGAAGGGTAATAAAAGCCTGCTATCATTCTTAAAGTAGTGGTCTTGCCGCAGCCACTAGGTCCGAGAAAAGTAAAGAACTCACCTGCTTTGATTTCCAGGTTTAAATCTTTCACACCATACATTTGGCCAAATTGCTTCGAGACATTTTCGATGTTGACACTTCTCAATGATAAACTCCTCTCTAACAAAGAATCCAGATGATACAGAAAGGTAAAAATTCGCTGCATAAGCCGAATTTTTACCAGTTATACTATTTGCCGCGCCCTTTAATATTGTTATCCCAATACTCCATCCATTCGGCTTCTTTGTCAGACATTAGCTGCCAATCTATATCGAATGTTTTTAAATCTAACTCCTGATACCATTCAGGCATAGTGGCTTTATCAATGTCAGAACGTGTAGGAATTTGATAATAATCATTCGCTAACTGTGTCACCATTTCCTTTTCAAATAGGAATTCTACAAATAGTTTTGCATTCTCTAAGTTTTTCGCATTATTTACAACGGCTACACCATCTACTAAAATAGGTGCTCCACTTTTTGGATAAATATAATCAAAAGGATAATCTGTCGTATATTTCTTTAATAAAATATCTTGAAGATTCCATAAGGAGACACTGCCTTCTTGACGTGTTAGCTTTAAATACAAAGCATTAGGATCCTGTGTATACTCTTTTGTATTTGCGTCTAATTGCAATAACCATTCATAGCCTTTATCTGGTGAATTGGCATCTTGTCGTACAATCATAGAGGAATAGATCGTACGCATTGTCCCTGATGCAAGCACGCCGCGGATTAAAATTTGATCCTTCCATTTAGGATCTAATAGGTCATCCCAGTCCTGCGGTCCTGTTTCTTTTGTCAGTAGATCACTGTTAATCATGATGACTTCTGGTAGCAACATCTCGCCAAACCAACGTCCATCGGCATCTTTATGGGCAGTATCAATGGCATTGATAAAGCTAGGCTGCCAAGCATGCAGTAGGTCTTCATTTGCCCCAACCATGAGTGCTGATTGAGTACCACCCCACCAAAAGTCTGCCTGTGGATTGGCCTTTTCACCACGGAGGCGCTCCAAAATTTGCTGTGCCCCCATTGTTAAAAACTCCACTTCAATGTCTGGATATTTTTCATTAAACTGATCGATCACATTTTGCACCATTTCCTCATCGCGACCTGTGTAAATCACAAGTTTTCCTGATGGCGTCGTAGCTGTTACTTCTGTCTTGTCGCCATCAGCGTTTTTGTCGTTATTTGCTGAATTACTTGTGGAATTTTGCTGTTCCTTGCCGTTACAGGCAGTTAAAACCAAGAGCAGAAAGATAAGGAAAAGACTAAGAATATGGTGTTTTTTCATCAACTTCCCCCTTCTTAAAGTAAGTTACTTGCATATTGCAGTATAATACGAAGGGATATCATTAATGTTAGAATTATTAAAAAATTAAACTTACCTTCATCATAGCGAAGCACCAATCCATTAGCAACGGCATTTTGTAAAGTTAAAAAAACTCCTTGAAAAGGAGTATTCCATTTTCAAGGAGTTTTTTTGACTATTTAAGAATGTACCTCTAAGAAGCTATCTTTTTGTCGACGTTGTGCAACAATCGTTGGTAGCATCATACCTGCAATAACGAGAAGAATCCCGATGATTTGTATAGCTGTTAAAGGTTCATGTAGCACAATAACAGAAACAGTAACTGCAACGGGTAATTCAATGGCACTTAAAATTGAAGCAAGTGCACCACCAATTTTGGGGATGGCTATTGAAAATAAGTATATCGGTAATATGATACCGAAAAGACCAAGGGCTAGTCCAAATTTCCATAAGCCTTGCATAAATAACTTGCCGTTCCAAATAACCTCAGGGCTAAGGAAAATACTTATCATAATAAGGGCTATAAAGGAAACGATTAATACCCTTGATGTTGTTGTAACGCCTTCGACAGGTCGAGAATTGAATTGTATGAAGCAGGCAAAGGTGACGGCTGCCGCAAAGCCGAATAGCCATCCTTGGATAGGGATGCCGCTTAAATCTACATTTAATACACCTGCCGCTAAAATAGTTCCTACAAATAAAATAATGATCGAAATCACTTCAGGGCGACTTGGTAAACGTTTATGTAGTGCACAATCAATCAGCAGACCAATCCATGTAAATTGGAATAGCATGACTACTGCAAGAGAAGCGGGAAGATACTTTAGCGATTCCCCGTATACGATACCTGTCGTCCCAGTAAAAATACCAGCACAAATTAATATAGCTAAGCCTTTTCTGGAGGGCTTTGGTAATTTCCTGTCTGTAAAAATAAAAATAGCTACTACGAGTATAAAGCCAATAATATATTGACTTGATACAGCCTCTGCTGATGTAAAGCCATGTTGCATGGCTACTTTGACAATAGTCGACAAAATACCATAGCTACTAGATGCAATAACGATCAAAAGAGGGTAAAGAAAATTTGTTTTCATATTTTCGTTGTTCACTTCCTAAAACTGTTTCACCATATGATGAAATGGTTCGTCAATTATGGACCATGGCTCGGTAATAACAAAACCTAAACGCTCATAAAGACGGCGTGCATCTTCTTTTTGAGTTTCAACATTTAGTGATAACTTTTTATAACCACGCTGCTTTGTAAGCTCTTCCGCAAACTGTAATAGCAAGGTTCCGATTCCTTTGCCTCGTGCTTGTGGTGATACACATACAGTATCGATATAGGCCTCATCTTCATGGGCTTCTTGATCAATAATGATAGACGGTGCATTTTTTTCTTCTAGCCATTTAACAAGGTTAGCATCCATATCAACGGCTTGTGCGCCAAAATAATAAACGAGAATCCCTAAAATTTGCTCACCTTCAGTTGCGACAAAGGTATTTAAATAAGAATGTCGATTGTCGTCACGTTGAAAAAGAATTGTCAGCTCTTGACTAACGGCTTCGGACGATTGCTCGCCAGTTAAGCGATTTGCAATATCACCAATTGCATCGATTATTAGAGGCACAACAGCATGGGCATCATCTGGTTGCGCTTGTCGAATTGTAATACTCATCTTGAAAATCCCTACCTTTCTATAGGCAAGTATAACAAAGATAGAGAATGACTCAAATTTTCAGACATGCTCTTCAAAGTTAAACCTTTATAGAATGACAATTTTCGTGTTAATCTATAATGACTAGACTTTCAGGAGGACAATCATGACAAAGCAAGAGAAGGATTTTATTTTAGTCTATGGAGATGCTTTTATTGACTATATTGCTGATGATGTAACAAACACATCATTTACTAAATATATGGGTGGCGCAACGGTTAATGTTGCAGCTGGTATTAGCCGTATTGGAGCGCCATCAGCCTTAATTACAATTACCGGAGATGACGAGGGTTCTCAATTTGTGCGTGATGGACTTGCACAAGAGGGGGTAAAGCTAGATTATGCTATATTTAATCCGGCTAAGCGAGTAAGTGGTGTATATGTTCATCTAACAGAAGCGTGCGAGCGAATTTTTAAAGATTATGTCGATGAAACACCGGACTTACAAGTCGAACCATCACAATTAAATGAAGCAGCCTTTAAACACGCCTCAGCTTTAACAGTATGTTCAGGTACTATGTTCCATCCAACAGCACTTGCTACAACTCGAGCTGCTGTAGAAATGGCAAAGGACAAGGGTGCAATTATTGCGATGGATGCGAATATTCGCCCCTTACGCTGGAGTAGTGAGGAAATTTGCCGAGAAACAATAACGTCATTTTTTGAAGATGTAGATATTTTAAAGGTGACAGATGATGAATTATTCTTCCTGACAGAGACAACGAGCTTAGAAGAAGGTATTGAACAACTAAATAGCTATCTTGTCCCTATTATTCTAATCACAGTAGGAGAAAACGGAACTTACGCCGTGCTGAATGGTGAGGTTATCCATGTACCTACTGAGAAAGTAGTGCCAGTGGATACTACAGGTGCAGGAGATGCATTTATGGCAGGTGTATTACGCGATGTCCATTACAATGGCTTACCTACGACGAAAGAAGAACTAGTTCGTTGTACAAGCTTTGGAAATAAATTAGGGGCATTTGCTGCTACGAAAGCAGGGGCATTAACCGCTCTACCGTATTATGAGGATATTAAGCATTTACTGAAATAAACATATGGAGTGGGTAAAGTATGGAAAAAAACTATGATGTTTTAGTAAAAGATCAAATATTCTTTGGTGGTGCAAAGGATGCGGAGGCTGCATTTGCACAAGAATCAGTAGATGTAGTGATAGATGTTCGTGTTAAGGGGCTTTCATCACAAGAGCAAGAAGCTGTATCTTATGCATACAAGCATATGCCTATTGCAGATGAAGATATTGAGGTAGCACCTTCCATTCAACAAGTAGCGAAAGAAATTGCTACAGCCTATGAGGCAGGTAAGAAAGTATATGTCCATTGTGGCAGTGGTGGTGGTCGTGCAGGTGTTGCCGCAACAGCCTTGTTAATGGAGCTAGGAATGGCTAATTCATTAGAGGAAGCGGAAACAGCAGTAAAAAAAGCTCGTCCACAAGTAACCATTCGACCAAAAATGGAAGATGCTTTGCAACAACTATATAAACAAAGCTAGAGATGAAGATGTACCGATGATGGTGCATCTTCTTTTTTATTCCTTGTCATAAAATTGTTCTATACATATTAGAACAAAATTGTTATAGTAAATATATAACAACTAATGGGGTGATCTGTATGATGGAGGAATTAGCGAAGGTGCCATGGGCTGTTATTGCGCCACTTATCATTGTCCAAATTATTTTAATGATTGTAGCACTTATAGACTTACGTAAAATACATGCAACCAACGGTCCTAAAATTTTATGGGTATTTATCATTATATTTGCTAATTTATTAGGGTCCATTGCGTACTTTATTGTAGGGAGAAAGCAGTCATGACAACATTACTTCAAGTAACGGGTTTAACAAAGCAATTTGCAGAGCATAAAGTTGTGGATGATATTCATTTTACTTTAGAAGAAAAGACTTCTACAGCTTTAATTGGTCCAAATGGTGCTGGTAAAACAACGACATTATCCATGTTAACTGGTCTTTTAAAACCTACTGCTGGGAGTGTAAGAATGCTGAATGGGGATGTACGTGCGAATATAGGGTTTTTGCCACAATATCCTCAGTTTCATCCTTGGCTTAGTGCATTAGAGTTTACCGAGATGGCTGCGAGGCTGAATGGTATCACAGCAAAAAAGGCTAAATTGGAAGCACAAAAAACATTGGAGTTTGTAGGGCTAGGAAACGCACAACATAAAAAGATTGCTACTTTTTCTGGTGGAATGAAGCAACGTCTAGGTATTTCCCAGGCAATTGTGCATAAGCCTAAATTACTGCTATTAGATGAGCCTGTTTCAGCATTAGATCCTGTTGGTCGTAGGGAAGTCCTCGATTTATTAAAAGGATTGCAACAAGAGACAACTATTTTATATTCAACACATATTTTAAATGATGCCGAGGAAATGACAGATCAGTTATTATTCTTGCAGGATGGCAAGCTAGTAGAGCAAGGAACATTACGTGAGGTACGCCAACGTTTTGATGAGCAAAGTTATGTAGTTGAATTTAATAATGAAGAAGAGGCAAGGCTATTTGCAGGCCCAACAGAAAGTGTAAAGGGATGCTATGTGTATATAAATATTTTGAATGAAGAGCCAACGATGAAGGAGTTATTGCACCGTTTAAGTATATGCCCATATACGATACGAAAAGTGGAGAGACAAACAGCATCTTTGGAGGAAATTTTCATGAAGGTGGCGAAAAAAGCATGAGGGGATTCAGTGTACTTCTAAAAAAGGAATTTAGAGAGGCTTGGCGGAGCTGGAAATTTCTATGGATACCTCTTGTGTTTGCTCTGCTAGGAATGAGTGACCCGCTGACAAATTATTATATGATGGATATTTTAAATGCTGTTGGGAACGTACCCGAAGGCTTTGAAATGTTAGTGCCAGAATTAATGCCAGTTGACTTAATACAAGCTTCTATAGGACAGTTTCAAACAATAGGATTGTTAGTGATGATGGCTACTTTTGTGGGTATCATTAGTAAAGAACGTGCTAGTGGGATGGCTACCTTATTATATGTCCGCCCGATTTCTTTTGGCGCCTATTTTATGAGTAAATTTATCGTTATGAGCTCAGTTGGCTTTGTAAGTATTTTAGCTGGCTTTGCGGCGAATATCTACTACACTAGTATCCTATACGGAACTTTAGAAGTTGGGTCACTGTTTGCAATCTTTTTTACGTATTATGTGTGGCTACTATTCGTCATCGCTGTAACCTTAATGATGAGTGCCAGTTTTAAAACTATTATAGCTACGACATGTGCCTTTACGGTTATCTTTGTAGGACAAATAGTAGATATGATAGTGGGTCTTTTTTGGACAATATCTCCTTGGAAATTAGCGAGCTATGGAACTTTGCTAGCTCGAGGCACAATGGAGATGTCAGATTACTGGTGGAGCCTGATAATTACTGTAGCACTGACAATGCTCTGTATTAGTATTGGGATCGTCATGATGAAGAAAAATGCGCCTATGACAAAAATATAAAGAAATAAAAACGGTAAAAATCCCTTTTTGACGGATATTTACCGTTTTTTTATTTTAGATCATGCCACCATTGATTAACAAAATTAGGCCAACAAAAAACATAATCCATGAAAGGGCAGAACTTGTACTTTGATCAAAAAGTGATTGAATTTTTCTTAAGGGCTGATGCATATATCGACGGAATAAAAGATGGAAACAAAGCAGGATGATTCCAGGTGTAATCATCATCAAATTGTAACCTGCCAATATTGGTAACCATTCATAGAACGATAAATGATGGCTCGTTAAAATGCCAATTGCTGCAAAGTAAGGGAGAGCTGTTGCAACTTCTAAAATAGAGGTAGTGAAACCTAGGGCTATCATAGCACTAACATGTAAAGTTTTTGGTCTAGGTGCTCCCGTTGTCTTTTTCTTTGGTACTAGCCAACTACCTATGAATAAAATTCCGCCCACAATGGTCATGGTTAAACGAGCAGAGTAGCTGCTTAGCAAATTAGCGAGTGGATCAAATATGACATCTAGACCCAGCATTAGAAAAATGCCAGTGCTAAAGTAAAATAGTGCAACAGTTATCAAATAGGTAAGGACAAGTCGCAATTGGTGCTTTTTAGCCACAAGTAATAAATAGACGGTAACACCAATAATAGAGGGACTAAACATATCTAATAAAGCTAAAGCGCCAACCAACAACAGTATTTCATTGCTCATACTTAGGATCACCGAATGCCTTTTTTGTTTCATAAACATGGAAAGCCTGTTCGATAAAATGCAGAAAATCCTCCTCTAAGGGATATAATCCAATCTGTTCAGATTTTTGAGGAGACTTACGTATTGCCCACATTTTTTCTAAAAATTCTTCATTTCCTTCGAATTCTACTTGTGACTTTTCCATCATTCGTTTAATAATGTTCTGTACTGAAACTGCTTCAGGGCTCTCATTACTAAGTTGTTCTAACTGACCTAACAAACCAATCCATTCTAAAGTATTGGGGTCATTACGATTGACATTAGGAAGTTTTTGAAGAAGTTCTATTTCGGCTGCTGCAAAAATTTGCTTACACAATGCTTGCTTGTTCCCTTGATCTCGATTGGAAAGCTGAATAAATTTTTGAATAAGAGACTCAGTTAACCCTCCCTCAATAGCTGAAGCATTCTTTAATCCGTGTATAGCGTTCTCCATCTGTTGAAGTTTTCTTTGCTCTTCTATTAGAAAAGCTAATTGCTGATCTAAGCTAGCTTCCCAATCCCATGTATTATGAAGAAGTGTTTGAATTTCTTTTAATTTAAATCCTAATGCTTTTAAAAATACGATTTGCTGTAGTGTTTTCAGTTCATTCTCACCATAAATCCTATGTCCTCCATCAGTCCTTGTTGTTGGAAGTAATAATCCGATCTCCTCATAATAACGTAATGTTCGAACAGATATACCAGTTTGTTTTGATACAGTGTGAATCGTAAGCAAAATAACCATCCCCTCTCCTGTTATTGCCATTATACAAAATGACGTAACGTAACTTTCAAGGGGGAAAATACATACAAATGCTAACAAAATTACTTTCTTGGAATTTCCATAACTTAGGAATATAATGGGGATGTAACTCGAAATTTGTCAAATAACTCGGAAAATAAAAAGATCATGTAGAAAGAAGGTTTATACAAAGTGGGAACTGAAAATTCCGATCGTTTTCTGACAGCGTTTAATCGGATAGACCATAGATTAAGAGATATTGTAGGCATAAAGGATTTTATGCCATTTTATCGGCTTATTGATCAAGCGAAGAAAAAAGAGGTATTAGTGAAAAAATATGAAGATGATTTACGCTCATACGCTGATTTGCGAAATGCCATTGTACATCATCGTACGGCTTTAAACTATGTTATTGCAGAACCACATACTGATGTTGTAGAAAGAATTGAATACATAGATGCTACTCTTGCTAAGCCTATGCTTGTAGGGCAAATGTTTCGAAAGAGAGTCTTTGTTTTTCAAGAGAATGATTCACTAGCACATGTCTTAAAAGTAATTCGCCAACGAAAATATACACAGTTCCCTGTCTATTATAATCGACAATTTAAAGGACTTATCACAACCGTAGGAATCACCAATTGGCTTGCTTCAAAGATGGGTGGCGATCATTTACCGAAAGGTATTCCGACGTTGTATGATATTTTAATGCATGAGAAAAATAGGGTGAATTATAAATTCGTCAGTAGATACATTACGATTTATGAGGCAGAGGAAATATTTAAACAGGGAGTAGAAAGAGGTAGGCGTTTTGAGGCATTATTAATAACGGAGCATGGCAAACCACATCAAAAATTAATTGGAATTATTACACCATTAGATATTGTTAAAATTGATTAATAAAAGAACGAGACAAACAAGCAATTATGGGCTTGAATGTCTCGCTTTATCTTTTAAGCTGATATATAAGGAACCATTTGTTTGAACTTGTGCAAAAAAGACATCCTCAACTGACTGCACGTTTTGCTTTTTTAACTTTTTCATTACCCAGTCTTCTGTTAACTCAAGCTCCACTATATTCTCCTTAATAAGCTGACCATCAGAAATAACCTCAGTAGGTAAATAGGTAGGTGGCGAAACATCTGCTTTAACATCCTGCTTCGTAGCAACTTGTTCAGATGTTTTTTGCAGCACACTAAGCTTCCCGTTTGTTTCAAGCAATGCGTACTGGACGTCCTGTACAGAGAAAATGGCTTGCTCTCGTAGCATCATTGTTAGTTCGTCCATATGCAAACGATTTTTCTTTAAAGCTGATTCTAAAATAAGACCATTTTGTACAACAATCGTAGGCTTGTCATCAATCAGTACGCGTGCCTTTTTAGACTTAATTGTAATAATGGTCATTAAATAAGTTAAAGCACTCCACCAAATAAGGGAAATCATACCGTCTAAAAAAGGCGTTTCTTCTTGTGAGGCAATTTCTGAGGCAATCGATCCAAATGTGATACCCGTAATATAATGGAAGAACGTTAGTTGACCTAATTGCTTCTTCCCAAGGATACGAGCCAGAATAAGTAAGACAAAAAATGAAAGCGTTGTTCGAAGAATCATTTCCCAAAAATGAGCATGAATAAAGCTTTCCATGCATATATCAACTCCTTTTACAGCTGTCGAAACATAGCTTGTGCAAAATGATTGATAGTATGCGACAATCAAAAATAACCAAAATTTATAAGAGCGAGGTGGCAGCATGAATAATCAATTAAATGTGGCAAATCCTATCTATCCAATAATGATTGCAATAGGTGTTGCTCACCTAATCAATGATACGATGCAAGCAGTAATACCAGCGATGTTTCCGATATTCAAAAGTGAGTTAGGACTGACCTTCACACAAATTGGACTCATATCATTTGTCTTAAATATATTTGCTTCTGCCTTACAGCCTATTGTAGGGTTTGTCAGCGATAAAAAGCCAATGCCATATGCGTTACCGATAGGAATGATAAGTTCTTTTATAGCCATTGCTATTATTGCGTTCACAACACAGTATTGGATTATTCTTATTGCAGTATTATTTTTAGGCTTTGGTTCGGCAATTTTTCACCCAGAGGGATCTAGAGTATCATTTATGGCAGCAGGCTCTAAAAGGGGACTTGCTCAATCTATTTATCAAGTTGGAGGAAACTCAGGGCAAGCTCTTGCACCATTGATTAGCGCCTATATTTTTGATATTTTTGGTCAGCGTGGTGCAGCAATCGTATTAGTGGCGGCAACTTTTGGAATTATATTATTAAGTAAGATTGCAGGATGGTATAAGAAACAATTGGAGCAAGAACGTGAGGCGAAGAAAAAACGTGTTTTAGTTTCATCATTGCCACCTTTAACAAAGAAACAAGTAGGGATTGCTTTAACTTTATTGTTTACTATTATTTTTGCGCGATCATTTTATACAACAAATATAACAAGCTTTTACGTCTTTTATCTGATGGATCATTATGATGTCAGTCTACGACTAGGGCAAATACTTATTTTCCTCTTCATGGCATTTGGGGTAGTAGGTACATTTTTCGGCGGCTCTTTGTCTGACAGGATTGGGAGGAAAAACGTCATCATCCTTTCTGTTGCAGTACCAATGCCATTTTGTTTAGCATTACCTTATGTGCCATTATGGGCTGCTATGATCTTTTTAGTCATTATCGGTACATTGATTATGATTAGCTTCTCCGTGACAGTGGTCTATGCACAGGAACTCGTCCCTACAAAAATTGGCACAATGGCTGGCTTAACGACAGGCTTTGCCTTTGGTATGGGAGCAATAGGTGCGATGGTTATCGGTGTATTAATGGATCATAAGGGTATTGATTTTACAATGATAGTTGTTTCGTTATTACCTTTATTATTGTTAGTTGCTTTCTTCTTACCGAAGGATAAACCCGCATCTCCTGTAGTTTAATAAAAAAACGCGTCTAGGACGCGTTTTTTATTGTCTTAATGGGGCTAAAAATTCGGCAGGAAGCTTCTCTTGATCGATCACATAGCCTTCTGAAATATGGACTTCATGCATTTTATCGTTGTAAGTGAACTTGAAAATGCCATTATCAAAATCTGTGCCGATTTCCTTGAAAAATATCCCTTCAATTGATACATATTTAGGGCATGTAAAGGCTACTTTGAAGTCTTCCTGCTCTTTAATTAAGTAAGCACGTACTCCTTTTTCGTATGTTTCATTTGCATCATCATCTGTTGGACGTTGAACAGCAACAATATGAAAATCCACAAAAGGAACTTCTTTTAACAGAACGTTGAGGAAAGAACCTTTAGTAATTTCCTCCCACCTGCTTTGAGCGCTTTGCCCTACGATAATTTGAGAAATTCCATAATTTTTTGCGACTTCTGCAATTACTTTCTGTATGGGGCGTTTTTCATTATCTTGCAAAATAAATTTTTCAACCTCTAGTTCATCTGATAACTTCTTCCACTGCTCAATATAACTAGATTTCTCTGCGTCAAATGCATCAAGGGGTTGCGAATCGACTGAAAGAATATAGAGTGGGCAATCTAGCATGGAGGCCATCTTGTGACCACGACGTATTAAACGTTCGCCATTTAAGCCGTAGTAAACGCAAACTAATATACTTTCATCCAAACGCCCTTTTACATGCTTCATAAAAAATGTACACCTCTTATCTGTTGATATTTTATTAATTTCACTGCTGATTTTGAAAAAATTATCCTAAAACAGCTAAATTCGATGCTGTTACAGTGCATTATGCTCATTTATATTGTATACTTTAAAATGTATAAAAGTTAACGAAAATATATTGGAAAACCCTTGAAGGATAAAGCTTAAATCAATGATTTATAATTATTTAATTTATGCATCATGTGCATCAAAGATAAATTGCTTCCATATGCCACACTATTATGCAGGGAGTTAAAAATATAGTCAAGTGTCTTCATTGTGCTGATATAATTGAGTTGAATTGATTTGCGACCGTATAAATTATTTGATTTTCCACAAGTTATTTAAGCTTGCATCGGGTTAGATGTAACAAAGTAACTAAAAAGGATCCATTTGTTAGGCATTTTAATACCCCGCACCTTCCAATTACAAAAATTTCAAGAATATATCTAATATGTTACTTAGCTTAAACAAAATTCTAAAGTCTTAGCACTTATTATTCCAATTCACCATAAAAATTGCTAGATGATTTTGATTGTAGGAGGTTTTCATTTGGTTACAGTTCTCATTGCGATACTTTTGCCATTTGTTTGTGCTGCTCTAATCCCATTGCTTTATAGGCGACTAAGGCGTGTTACACATCTTGGCTGGTTTGTTTTATCCGTTCCATTCATCTTGTTTGTTTTACTCGCGCGCTATATTCCTCAAATTGCCGAGGGTAAGACGTTTATCCATACATATGAGTGGATTCCCTCTTTTAATATAAATTTCACAACTTATCTTGATGGACTCAGTATGATTTTTGGCTTGCTGATTACAGGAGTAGGTAGTTTAGTCATTTTATATTCTATTTTTTATTTATCAACGAAAGAATCTCTTCATCATTTTTACTGCTATTTATTACTATTCATGGGCGCTATGCTTGGCGTTGTTTTTTCAGATAACTTAATGATATTATACACATTTTGGGAATTAACAAGTGTGTCATCATTCCTATTAATTGCATTTTGGCATCATAGAAAGGCATCACGTGCAGGAGCAAAAAAAGCAATGATGATTACAGTCTTTGGCGGACTATCAATGCTTGCAGGCTTCTTAATGCTCTATGTAGCTTCCAATACATTTAGTGTTCGTGAAATTGTGGCCAATGTAGAAGTTATACGTGATCATGCACTATTTACTCCCGCACTAATTTTAATTTTATTAGGGGCTTTTACGAAATCGGCACAATTTCCATTCCATATCTGGTTACCTGATGCAATGGAAGCGCCAACTCCAGTTAGTGCTTACTTACACTCAGCCACGATGGTTAAAGCAGGTATTTATTTAGTTGCGCGTTTTTCTCCAATCTTTGGTGGAGAATCAATCTGGTTCTGGCTAGTGAGCGTTATCGGTTTAGTAACGTTATTCTGGGGCTCCTTTAATGCTGTTCGACAAACGGACTTAAAAGCTTTATTAGCCTTTTCTACAGTAAGTCAGCTAGGCTTAATTATGAGTCTATTTGGCCTTGGGTCTGTTGGACATTATTATGGCTATGCAGAAAGCTCGATTGTGTATACACAAGCAAGCTTTGCGGCACTATTTCATCTTGTCAATCACTCTACATTCAAAGGTGCTTTATTTATGATGGTTGGAATTGTCGATCATGAAGTAGGGACACGAGATATCCGTCGTCTTGGTGGTTTAATGTCTTTGATGCCTGTAACTTTTACAATTGCAGTAATCGGAAGCTTCTCAATGGCAGGATTACCGCCGTTTAATGGTTTCCTAAGTAAAGAAATGTTTTTTGCAGCTGTATTGGCTATAAGGGATGTAGAAGCTTTCTCTATTGCTGATGTAGGTTTATTTTTCCCATTCATAGCATGGGTGGCAAGTATCTTTACCTTTGTTTATAGTATGATTTTAATTTTCCGTACATTTTTGGGTAAACTACAGCCTGAAAAAATGGATCGAAAACCACACGAAGCCCCATTTGGCATGTTAATTTCACCCATTATTTTATGTTTATTAGTAGTCGGTATCTTTTTCTTCCCAAATGTGCTCGGCCACTATATTTTAGAGCCTGCAATGGCAAGTATTTATCCTACATTTCCGTCCTCAAGTGAATTAACGCCACATATTCATGCATGGCACGGCATTAATGCAGAGTTATGGATGACGTTAGGTGTCATTATTATCGGTATTATCTTATTTAAAACATTAAAAAGTTGGAAGCCACTGTATCGTATATTTTCTCAAAAGTATACGTTTAACACATACTACAATCGATTGATCGAAATTAGTGAAAATGGCTCTGAGAAGCTCACTCGTAAATATATGACTGGCAATTTAACGCATTATTTTGTCTATATATATGTATTTTTCATTGCGCTTATAGCTGGCTACTTTATATGGTCAGATGCAATGACCTTTCATTTTGACATGGACTCGGTCATTGAGTCTTACGAGTTAATTCTTGTGTTTGTTATGATATTTGCGGCTGTTTGGATGATATTTGCAAAGGGCCGGGTTACAGCGATGTTGTTAAATGGTGTTTTAGGCTATTCCATTGCATTTTTCTTTGTTATTTTCCGTGCTCCAGATTTGGCTTTAACACAATTAGTTGTTGAATCGGTAACAACCGCTCTATTCCTTCTATGTTTTAAATATTTACCGGATTTAATGCCTGAAGCGCCTCCTAAAAGGGTGCAATGGTCAAAAGCGGTGATTTCTATTTTTGTTGGGGCAACCGTAACGATGGTTGGATTCGCAGTAGTGCACTACGACCGCTTTGAGCCAGTGTCCACTTATTTTAATGATGCCTATGAGTTAGCAGGTGGTTCCAATATTGTTAATACAATTTTAGGGGATTTCCGTGCCTTTGATACAATGCTTGAGGTTGTGGTTCTTCTGATTGCTGGCTTAGGGGTTTATACATTAACGAAGCTTAAGCCACGAAAGGAGGAAGCGGATCGTGAAAATTAATGATGTGATATTAAGGACAGTCACAAAGGCAGTCGTGTTCATTATTTTAACACTTGGCGTGTACTTGTTCTTTGCTGGTCATCATGCTCCAGGTGGTGGCTTTATAGGGGGCCTTGTGTTAGCTTCTGGCATTGTTTTATTATATCTCGCTTATGATATAGAGACTGTTCATAAAGGAATGCCTTTCGATTTTAAAAAGGTTGCTGCTCTTGGTGTTTTTCTTGCGACTGGAACGGCAATTGGTGCATTGTTTTTCGATGTGCCATTTTTAACGCAGACATATACGTATATAGATGTTCCGATATTTGGAAAAATGGGCTTTTCAACCGTAACTATTTTTGAAGCGGGTGTCGCATTAACGGTTGTAGGTGTTGTTGTAACAATTATTTTAAGTATAAGTGAGGATGAGTAGCCAATGGAATCTTTAATACTTGTTTTAGTCGGTATATTAGTAGCTGTTGCGACGTACTTAATCCTCTCTAAGCAGTTATTGCGTGTAATTTTAGGAACAGCTGTTTTATCTCATGCTGCCCACTTACTGATTCTGACAATGGGAGGTCTTAAAAAAGGGGATGTACCGTTATTAGGGGAATCAGAGGGTCCTTATACAGATGCATTACCACAGGCATTAATTTTAACAGCCATTGTTATTAGCTTTGCTGTTACAGCTTTTGTTCTCGTTTTAGGCTATCGAGCGTACAAAACAAATGGATCAGGTAATTTTGATGAAATGAGAGGTACGCCGGATGAGTAATATGATTGTTTTACCATTAATTGTACCGGTAATTACTGCCATTTTACTGGTATTTTTAAAAGAGCATGTTATTTTACAACGCATCATTAGTTTACTGACTTTAAGCTTTATCGTTATTATTAGCATCATTTTATTACTAGAGATTCAAGAGCAAGGTGTGATGCGAATTGATTTTAGTGGTTGGGCACCACCTTTTGGTATATCGTTTGTTGCAGATTCTTTTGCAATATTATTAGTATTAGTGGCCAATCTTGTAGCTGTTATTTGTATGCTATATGCAATTTTTACAATGGAGCTTGGATATGAAAAGATGTATTTTTATCCATTTACTCTGCTTATGGTTGCAGGGGTTAATGGTTCATTTTTAACAGGGGATATTTTTAACTTATTTGTATGCTTTGAAGTAATGTTGCTCGCTTCTTATGCATTGATCAGTCTAGGTGGCGAAAAAATTCAACTACGAGAAGCATTAAAATATGTGTTAATTAATATTGTTGCTTCTTGGATTTTCTTAGTAGCTTTAGCCTTTCTATATGGTACAGTTGGTACTTTAAATATGGCCCATATTTCTGTTCGTGTCATGGAGGCAGGAGCGAATCCTCTCATTACAACAGTGGCGCTAATATTCTTAATCGTCTTTAGCTTGAAGGCTGGACTTTTATTATTCTTCTGGTTGCCTGGCTCCTATAGTGTACCACCAACTGCCATAGCGGCTTTATTTGCGGCATTATTAACAAAGGTTGGGATATATGCACTTGTGCGGACGTTTACATTGCTTTTCCCTAATAACACTGAAGTGACACACATGGCTCTTGGTATAATGGCAGGGATAACGATCGTAGCAGGTTGTATCGGTGCTCTATCAGGGCGCGATGTTAGAACGATTGCTTCATACAATGTGCTCATTGGAGTTGGATTTATAGTCACTGGTTTAGCGATTGGTACAGAGTCTGCTTTACAAGGTGTTATCTATTATTTAATGCATGATATGGTTGCTAAGGCAATGCTTTTTTTAGCAGTGGGCATGATGATTTATGTTACGGGGGAAACGGTCATAGATAAAATGAGTGGGCTTATCCGGAATTATCCCTTTTTTGGATGGATGTTCTTCATCGCCATGTGCTCATTAGCAGGTATACCCCCTTTAAGTGGCTTTTTAGGGAAAGTTTTAATCGGACAAGGAGCAATAGAAGGAGGCCATTTTGTTCTATTAGGTCTAGGATTTTTCTCTAGTTTAATTGTTTTGTATTCACTGCTGCGAATATTCCTCTCCTCCTTTTTTGGAGAAACCATTATTAGCTTGGAAGATGAAAAGCCATTACCCAAGCGAATTTTGCTACCTATAACATTACTGGCTGCTTGTACAATTGGCTTAGGAATTGGAGCAGAGAAATTGGCTCCTTTTGTAACGGATGCGGCAGAAACACTTTATACGCCTTCCATTTATATTGATGCAGTATTAGATGGGGAACTATGGCAAGGTGAGGTGAATAAATAATGGCAATGCAGTTTATATTGAATTTATTTATTGCAACACTTTGGTTACTCTTACAGGATGAAGTGACACCCCAATTTTCGACATTTTTAATGGGCTTTATCGTAGGAGTGGGTATTTTATATGCTATGCACCGTTTTTATGGCACCCAATTTTACTTGCGACGAGTATTTTCCATTATAAAGTTATTATGGCTTTTTAATTGGGAGCTATTTTTATCAAGCTATAGCGTATTAAGACAAATTACAACGCCAAAGCTTACTATTACACCTGGTATTTTCACTTATAAAACAGTATTAAAGGGTGATTGGGAAATTACAGCACTTGCATTATTGCTTACACTAACACCAGGTTCTGTCGTTATGGAAGTATCAGAAGAGGGGGATGTTTTTTATATTCATGCCATGGATATTGAACAGTCCAAAGATGCTGTCATACGCTCTATTGGGAAATTTGAACAAGCAATAATGGAGGTGACACGTTAATGATTGATAATATTTTACTTTTAGCACTGGCTTTCTTTAGTATCTCCATTGCATTATCGCTGTACCGTGTTATTCGTGGTCCATCAATGCCTGATCGAGCTATAGCTCTTGATACAATTGGCGTAAATCTATTATCAGCCATTGCCATCGTATCAATAATTTTAAAAACAAAGGCATACCTAGAAGCTATTCTTATTTTAGGTATATTAGCGTTTATTGGAACAATTGCCTTTACAAAATATATAGAAAGAGGTGTGATTGTTGAACGTAAATCAAATGATTGAGTGGGCAGCAGTCATCCTTATTCTTATAGGTTCAATTGTGAGTATGATTAGTGCATTTGGTATGATTCGCTTACCAGATGTCTATACACGATCACATGCTGCTACCAAAAGCTCCACGTTATCAGTATTAACATGCCTATTAGGTGCATTTATTTACTTTTGGGTGCATGATGGCTTTGTCAGTGTACGTTTAATTTTAGGTATTCTATTCGTCTTTGTGACAGCTCCCGTCGCAGGACATTTAATTTGTCGGGCCGCCTATCGTTCTCGCGTTCCATTAGCAGAAGGCTCTGGAGAGGATAAGCTAAAAGCTAAGCTATTTAAAGAAGAAAAATAAGCGCTGGACCTCCATATGGGGGTCTTTTTTATTAACTCGAAATTTTAATTTTTTACTTACCGAACGATGGATAATATTCGAGCTTTCGGAAAATAGTATAGTAAAGCCTTTATGAAAAATAAATAAATTGACTTATCTGAAAATTATGTATATAATATTTCACTAAATTTTTTTTAGTTTGTCTTGATTATTATTTCAAAAGAGTATATCTTAATTAGCAGATAGATTTTTTATTCTTTAACATGAATAAATATCCAATCGACTATTTTCGAGAAATGTATTCTCATACACAATAAATTATAAATAAAAGGAGAGTATAAATGATGAAGAACAAGTTATTCTTGTTAATGCTTGTACTTGTAATAGGTGTACTTGTCGCATGTGGCAGTAAAGATAATAATGCTAGCAATGCAGGATCAAATACTAATACAGAGGACAAGCAGGTATTAAAAGTTGGTACATCAGCTGACTATGCACCATTTGAATATGTGGACGCAGCGAAAGGCGAAGAAATTATTGGCTTTGATATTGATTTAATCAAGTTAGTTGGCGAAAAAATAGGCGTTGATATGCAAGTGCAAGATATGGACTTCAATAGTTTAGTACCAGCGCTACAGGCAGGAAAAATTGATGTCGTTATTTCTGGTATGACGCCGAACCCAGAACGTGAAAAAGTGGTTGATTTCTCTGATAAATACAATGAAACAGAGCAAGTAATCATTGTTAAAAAGGATAGCGGTATTAAAAAAGAGGCTGATTTGGCTGGTAAAAAAATTGGTGTACAAACAGCATCTATTCAAGAAAATTTAGGTAATGAAATCGCGAAAAAAGTAGATGTATCAGTAGAAGGACGTACACGTATTCCTGAGATTATTCAAGATATGATGTCTAAACGCTTAGACGCAGGTATTTTAGAGGGTGGCGTTGCGAAAGGTTATTTAAAAACAAATGATCAATTAGAAGCCTTCCCTGTAGAAGAACAACCAGAAGATTTCAAAGCGATCGCGGTTCCAAAAGGAAGCGATTTAAAAGATAAAATTAATAAAGCATTAAAAGAACTAGCTGATGAAGGCAAAATTCAAGAGCTAGAAGAAAAATGGTTAGAAAAAGTTGAATAATTAAAGCATGCGATAGCTCCTATTTGGGCTATCGCTTGTGCTTTTCTTTTTATCAATTCCGCCTCGGCACAACCTCGTCTAGATTTATTTATGAATTTTCTGTACGTGAGATTGTGCCTTCGGTGCAAAAAATAAAAGCTGTATTAAGTTGAAAAAGAAAGGAGGGAGCGCTGTGAATTTAGATTTTACGGCGATTGTTCCCTCTATTCCTTATATTTTAAAAGGGATAGGTGTTACACTTCAAATTGCAATCGGTGCATCCATCATCGGTTTTATTGTAGGTATACTTTTAGCATTATGTAAAATTGGAAAGGTCAATGTTTTACGTTGGTTTGCAGATTTCTATACGTCGATTTTCCGTGGTACACCACTTGTATTACAATTATTAATTATTTATTATGCAGTACCACAATTATTAGATATTCAAATTGAACCTATACCAACAGCCATTATTGCGTTTGGTCTAAACTCGGGTGCTTATATTTCGGAAATTATCCGTGCCGGTATTAATGCAGTGGATAAAGGGCAGATGGAAGCAGCACAAGCTCTTGGTATTCCATATGCAAAAATGATGAAGGATATTATTATTCCACAAGCAGTAAAAAATATTTTACCATCTTTAGTGAATGAATTTATTACATTAAATAAAGAAACAGCTGTTGTAACAGTTATTAGTGCATTAGATATTATGCGTCGCGCCTATATTGTAGGGGGTTCAACATACCGTTATCTTGAGCCATTACTTTTTGCAGGGGTCATCTATTATCTCATGACGCTTGTTTTAACGTTCCTTGGTAAACGAATTGAGAAAGGAATGAGAAAAAGTGATTAAAATTGAGGATTTACACAAATCGTATGGACAGAATGAAGTATTAAAAGGTATTTCAACTGAAATTAAGGAAAAAGAAGTAATTGCGATTATTGGACCTTCTGGATCAGGTAAATCGACCTTTCTTCGCTGCTTAAACTTGTTGGAAACTCCTACAAGTGGAAAGGTAACGATTGCAGGTGATGTCCTTACAGATAAAGGGACAAATATTATGAAAATACGGGAAGAAGTAGGGATGGTATTTCAGCATTTTCATCTTTTCCCTCATAAAACAGTGCTCGAAAATTTAACGTATGCTCCAATCAATGTTAAAGGAATGGACAAGGCTGCTGCAGTGAAAATGGCTGAGGAGTTACTAAAAAAAGTTGGTCTTTTTGAGAAGCGTCACGAATATCCAAATCGCTTATCTGGGGGACAAAAGCAACGTGTTGCTATTGCACGTGCACTAGCGATGGACCCTAAAGTCATATTATTTGATGAGCCTACATCAGCGCTTGACCCAGAAATGGTTAAAGAGGTATTGGATGTTATGAAAAGTCTTGCAGATACTGGTATGACCATGCTCATTGTGACGCATGAAATGGGCTTTGCTCGTGAGGTTGCTGATCGTATTCTCTTCCTTGATGGCGGCAAGCTTATTGAGGACGCATCACCCGAACAGTTTTTCACAGCCCCATCAACACAGCGTGCGAAGGATTTCTTAGAGAAGGTTTTATAAATAACGAAACGCATTTAGCTCTCCTACCTAATTGAGTGCTAAATGTGTTTTTTTATTAACAGGAATAGGGAAAATTTCTGTTCCTACAAATAGGAAAGGATTATAGAGACTATATTTTAAAAAACTATGCTTATAATCTAGTGAATTAGTATTGAAGATCTTCTATCACTTTCGGTAGGATAGCTTATCCCAATGCATTCTTTGTAATTTCGGTGCATATACTTACAATCACTCTGTTTTTTGCTTATAATAGAGAAGTCAGAGTTTTTTTCTGAAAAAAGTAGCCACAAAGTGAGCGATTGCGATTGAAAAAATTATTATATGGTATTTTCTTTGTCGTTTTTATAGTCATTTTTTTGTACGTAAACAATCACTGGCTCGTTGTAAGTAAGCATGTGTTCGAATCGGAAAAAGTGCCTGCTAGCTTTGATGGGCTACGCATAGTACAAGTATCAGATTTACACGATGCCCTCTTTGGCGACAACCAAAAAAAATTGATTGCTAAGGTTAAGGCTACGAATCCTGACTATATTTTTATTACGGGTGATGTTATTGATAGCAATCGCTATGATTTAGAACAAAGCCTTCAGGCAGTGAAAGGACTAGTTGCAATAACGGATGTTTATTATGTACTGGGAAATCATGAAGTAGCGACGAATAAGGTGAATGAAATTTATGAGGCGCTGTCATCGTTAGGGGTACATATAATGGCCAATGAATCGACTGTTTTAGAGCGCGACGGGGAGCGTTTGGCGATTGTTGGAATTGAGGATCCGTTAATGGGTAGACCAACAGAAGACATGCTGGACATTGCAACAGCTTATTTACCAGATGACATGTTTAAGCTGTTACTAGCGCATCGACCAGAAGTATTTCATACGTATGTAAATTATCACATAGATTTAGTCTTTTCGGGACATGCGCATGGTGGGCAAGTTCGTATTCCTGGGCTTGGTGGTCTAGTTGCACCAGGTCAGGGGCTGTTTCCAAAATATACGGCTGGTGTCTACGAAGCTGCATCCACTAAGATGGTAGTTAGCCGTGGATTAGGCAATAGCTCTGTACCCTATCGCATTTTGAATCTTCCAGAAATTATTGTGATGGATTTAAAGAAAAAATAAGCACTGCGTTCAATTTACGCAGTGCTTTCAATTTGTTTACGTTCTATACGTTTGACAAGGTATATGCTTATTTCATACAAAATAATCATCGGTATTAACACAAGGAGCTGACTAATGAAATCAGGTGGCGTGATAACAGCAGAACCTACGCCCATTGCGATGTAAGACCAACCTCTTATTTTTTTCATGGATTCAGCAGTTAGTACACCAATGGCTGATAAGAAAAGGGCGACAATCGGTAACTCAAATAATAAGCCAAGTGGTACTGTGGTCATGATTAAAAAATGCATATATTCACTCGCTGATACCATGACATCGAAATTAGTTGCTCCTATGCTCACTAAAAACGAGTAACTTAGCGGGTTTACAACAAAGTAACCGAAAGCTATTCCTAATAAAAAAAGGACTAGCATAATTGGTGCATAGAGACCTAGAAAGCGGCTTTCCTCTTCCTTTAACCCTGGTTTTATAAAACTCCACAAAAAATGAACGAGAAAAGGCATAGAAAGACCAAATGCTAAAGTAGTCGAAATAGTCATATAAAATTTAACGACCTCAAGGGGTCCTAATATAATGAGAGAATGGCCTCGAGTTACAAAGGGAAACCAAATATTGATAGTAGAGAAAACAACAATAAAAAATAAAATAAATACGGTTAACCCTTTTATAATTTGCTTACGTAGCTCAGAAAGGTGTTCAAATATGGAATTAACAGGTATAAGTGGTTCATCTGCTACATGCTCCTGCTCCTCAACTACTACCGTTGGCATTTCAACTAAAGCCTCCACTGGTGGGGGAGGCTCAGTTTCTGGTTTATCGAGAGGGCTTAAATATTTTCTTTTTCCATCTTCATATGGATCCATAGGAAACCCTCCTACGAAGCATCAGATTTTTTTTCGACCTTTTTCACTGAATCATCATCATCGTCTATAAGCCCCTTAGTGGACTTTTTGAATTCTGCAAACGTTTTACCAACTGCTCCACCGATTTCGGGCAATTTTTTTGGACCAAATACAATTAACACAATGACCAAAATAATGATTAATCCAGGTACTCCAATTGCTCCAAGACCTCCCATAAGTCTTGCCTCCTTTAAATTAAGGTATTTACACTAAAGAACCGCCAGATTGACTATATTTTATAACCCCTTCCGCACAGCGGTATGCAAGTGCTCCTAATGTGCCTGTTGGATTGTACCCACTATTATGTGCAAAGTTACCAGCACTCACTGCGAAAAGATTATCAACATCCCAGTGTTGTAGATAATTATTCACGACGCCTTGTTCTGGAGTTAAACTCATCACTGTTCCACCCGTGTTATGCGTTGTTTGGTAAGGAACGATATTGTAATCCTTAATTTCAGCATTTGGAACAATCGTTTTAGCGCCCATTTCTTTCATAATGTCAGCCGCACGTGCAGAAATATATTTATGAAGCGCACGATCCTGATCTGTAAAGTTGTATGTCAATTGTACTAACGGTAAGCCATAAGCATCCTTGTAGGTTGGATCCAGAGATAGATAATTTTCTTTATGTGGCATAGATGCTCCCTGTGCACCAATCCCGAAGGAGCGTGTATAGTAATAAATAGATTGCTTTTTAAATTCTGGTCCCCAAGTAGGTGTATCTGGTGGTGTCGGATTTGAGCCAATTGGACGGGCACCTGTCTGAGTAAGGGCAAGATTTCCTCCATGAATAAAATCTAAATCACTATGATCAAAATTATCCCCATTGTAGTCATCTAGACACACACCTAAAGAACCTGCTCCCATAAACGTATTGTATTGTTCATCAAAGAATCCAGCAGCACCAGGTAAAATTTGATAGCAATAGTTTCTACCAAGTGTACCTTTGCCAGTAGTAGGATCGTATCTTTCTCCAATGTTAGAGACCATTAATAGCTTGGCATTATTAAAGACATAACTAGTTAAGACAACAGCATTAGCGGGCTGAATGAATTCTTCTCCAGACACGGTATCGATATATCTTACACCAGTAGCCTTATTGCCTTGCTTTAAGATTTCGACAACATTCGAGTTGTAGCGTAAATCAAAATTACCTGTCTTTAAAGCGGTAGGAACAACCGTAACTTCTGCAGAAGATTTGGCACCATATTCGCAACCAAAGCGTTCGCAAAAACCACAATATTGACAAGCATTGATTGTTTCACCATCAGGATTTTTATAAACCTCTGATAAGTTGGCGGATGGCACCATATAAGGTGTTAGCTTTAAGTTTTTTGCAGCTTTTTCAAATTGCGTAAGCATAGGTGTTTTTTTCATAGGACCTGTTGGATAAGGATTTGAACGTTTACCACTAAATGTGTTTTTGTCATCCCCTGAAATACCAGCGGTTTTTTCAAACTTATCCATATAAGGTTCAAGCTGATCATATGTTAAACCCCAATCTTGAATGAGGTAATCCGGACCGAGTTTGTTTGGCCCATAACGTTTATCTGTTAGCGTTTTGATTTGAAAATCATAGGGTAAGAAACGGAAAGTCATTCCATTCCAATGGGTACTTGATCCACCAAGGCCTTCTCCAAGTAAAAAGGAGCCTAGCTGGCGCATTGGCAAAGCCTTCATATTACGATCATTACGGAAGCTTACCGTCTCTTTGGATAAATTTTGCATTAAATCATATCGTATGGCATAGCGGTATTCATCATGAACATTTAAATAATCTTCGGTACCACGCTTTTGTCCGCGCTCTAAACCGACCACCTTTAGGCCAGCTTTGGCACATTCAGCAGCAACGATACCACCTGTCCAACCTACACCAACTGTTACAACGTCTACACTCGGCAATGTTTTAGCCATATTCTAACCCCCTTAATGGTTGCCTAATGGATTAGGCTCAATTTTTTGGAACTTTGTATCTTCTATTTGTGTAATATAAGCCATTTGGTGGCCAGGGAAGCCCTTCATACGCCAGCCATCCATATTACGATTTCCTCCATACATTGGATCGGAATAGGCACCCTCTAAAGTAGCCGCGCGTAAGAGTGTAAAGAAGAATGCAGATGTAACTCCGACCATTTCTATGTCACCCTTTTGAAAGGCTGTTAAAATTTCATCCATTTGTTTTCCATCTAAATCATTAAAGCTTTTTTTATATCGCTTTTGAGCTTCATCCTCCATCGTTTGAATGCCCTGTCTAAAAATCTCTGCTCTTGTTAGGCGACTTTGATAACCTTGTGTAGGGGCACCTACGTCAAATGGCCCTTGCATATACTCTTTAGAGTTACTTCCATAATTACCTGCAAGTTGATGATCGATAAAATAGGGAACATCCAAGCCTATAGCACCTGGCCCTAAATCATCTTCTGGGAAGATGCGTTCTGTAGCATTTGATAAGATACTAAAATCTCTTTCATTTCTAAAAAACATCTTAGCCTTTGGTGAACCAGTAGCCTCATTTGTTGTTCCATGCCCACCATGCTCCAGAGTAGAAGTTCCTTTACCATGGATGTTGTAACCTACTAGCCCTCCTATTAATCCACCACCGACTAATGTACCAGCAGCAATACCTGTTGTTTTCAAAAAGTCTCGACGCGAAACATTGTTTTTGTCTGAACTCATGGAAATCCTCCCCTCAAAATGTTTTAAACTGATTCTATCTTTAATAATCAGCAAAAAATGTGGATTATAATCAATTTTTGTTGGAAAAAGTTTTAATTTCATCCAACAGCGCAATATATTCTGTCTTTCTAAAGCGAGTTTTGTCCTATAAGTTGAAAATTTGTAGAAAATGGTTAGCACTATATCAATAGTATAAATGGTATTATTATACATTTATTAATCAAAATGGAAAACTTTTGTTGACTTCTACTTTTGGTGACTTTACTCTGTAGTTATAAATAAGCGAAATAGTATAGCTAAAAGTGGAAGTAGTGTGATAAAAGGAATGTGGATAAAAGGTATTGGTGGTAAATTAGTCGTTGCGATCATAGCGCTTGTGTTTGTAACATGTGGTACGCTTGGTCTATCCACCTGGATAAATAGTACGAAGGCAATGAATGAACAAGTGGAATCCAATTTGGTATCCAGAGCAGAGGATGTTTCAAAATACATAGAAGAACACTTCCAGCTAACATTGGTAGAAGTTGAGGCAATTGCTGAGCAAGAGGCAGTTCGTAGTATGGACTTTGCAAAACAAAAACAATATTTGTCAAAGCGTCTTGCTAATAATGAAAATTATTTAGGATTTGGCATTATTAAAGCAGATGGGGTTGCCCATTATTTAGATGATACAACCGCAGAATTAGGTGATCGTGATTATGTAAAAGAAGGCTTTACAGGTAAGTCAGTTATGTCTGACATAACAATTAGCCGTGTAACGGGTGAACCAGTCATTTTAATCGTTTCACCAATTAATACTGTCACAGGCGAGCAAGCTTTATTATTAGCTCGTATTGATGGCTATTATTTATCCAATATTGTAGAGGGCATTAAAGTTGGAGACAATGGATATGCATTTATGCTCGATGCCAAAGGGACTATCATTGGTCATAATAATCATACCTATGTGAAGGAGCAGAACAATCCCATCGAAGAAGCCGAGGAAACGGGTGTCATGACAGGCAGAGCATTAGCTGCAAAAGAAATGATTGCTAATAAAAGCGGCTACTTTTCGTTTAAAACAGAAGATACAGGAACAAGCTTAATGGGCTTCCATACGCTTAATAACGGTTGGAAAATGGGAGTTATTGCTTTAGAAAACGAGATGTTTACAGGACTATCTAAGCTAAAGACGAACTTTATTGTCACAACCATTATTGTTTCGATACTGGGCCTTTTCATTTCTTTTGCTATTTCGCGTTCTGTCAGTAGACCACTCCGTCACGTGCTGCGTATAAGTGAAGGCTTATCAGAAGGTGACTTTACACAAGAGATTCCTGAGAAATATTTGAAACGAATTGATGAAATGGGGACAATGTCACGTGCATTAAATCGCATGACTGATAATATGCGAGAAATGATAGCGAAAGTGAGCCATGAAGCGACCGCAGTGAACGATGCCTCATGTGATTTAATGGGAGATGTAATTGCAGTCACAAAACATTCTGAGCAAATAGCTGGTGCAATTAGTGAAGTAGACAGAGGGGCACAGAGTCAAACCTCTATGGCAGAAGAAAGTGCCTCAGCTATGGAACAAATGGCGCTTGGCATACAAAATGTTGCGGAAGTTGCTTCAACAATTGCTTCTAATACAGAATTTATTTCCCAGAAAATTAGTGAAAGTAACGATGCAGTGCAGCAATCTATTTGTCGTATGAGTGAGATTCAGCAAGGTACGACAGCTGAGCTAACCATTATTCACAAACTAGAAAAGGAGTCAGAGGAAATTAGCTTAATTTCTAAAATGATTACCGATATTTCTGATCAAACCAATTTATTGGCACTAAATGCTTCTATTGAGGCTGCTCGTGCAGGAGATGCTGGTAAAGGTTTTGCTGTTGTTGCCGATGAAGTTCGTAAGCTATCAGAGCAAACAGCAGAATCTGCTACTAAAATTAATGTGTTAATTCAACGAGTTCAATCCTACACATTAGAAGTAGTAAAGGCTGCAGAATCTGGTGAGCATAACGTGGAACGTGGATTAGCTTCAATCGAGGCAGTAGGAAATCGCTTCGAGGAAATGATACGAGCAGTTGGAGAAATAGCAGGCCAAATTGAAGAAATGAATGCTTCAGCTGAACAAATGTCTGCAAATACTGAAGAAGTTTCAGCCTCTATGGAAGAAATGGCAGCTACAGCACATGCGGCTAGTGACTATGTGCATGAGGTAACAGCTTCCACAACGGAACAGATAAAAACAGTCACAACGATGAATAATCAAACCGAGAAGTTATCAGAAATGGCAAAACGTTTATATGGAGCCATTCAAAAATTTAAATATTAAAGAAGTAGGAGCTGTCGCTGGTGACAGCTCCACTTTTTAATAGTGGGATTCAGCGTTTTGCAATACTTCTAGTAGCTCTTCTTTAGAAATTGTACATTCTCCACCGCCTTGTACCATTTGGTCACTTCCGCCACCCTTACCATTAATAAGTGGTAGTACTTTTTCGGCAATGACTTTCATGCTTTTTGCAACATTTTTCCCTTTTGCTGCTACGAACTGCAATTTGCCTTCATTTTCTGAAGCAAGAAGGGCCGTAACATCTGGATTATCGATGACAATAATACGAGCTATTTTTTGCAATTCCTGCATTGTTCGTTGGTTAAAGGCTGCTGCAACTACATCCTCGTTCCCAGCAACAAGTGCTTTTACTTCGTACGCTAGTAATTCCTCTTTTGCGGCAGCAAGTGCTTTTTCAGTATTTTTTTGAGAGACTAGAATTTTAGAAAGTGCTGTAGCAGCTTCGACCTCTGGTACACTTAATTGACGAGCTACATCAGCTAAAACCTCTTTACGCATAGCAAGCTCGGATAAGACACGTTGCCCACAAACAAAAGAGACGCGTACATTGCCCTTCATTTTCTCGGTGCCAAGAATTTTAATGGCAGTAACTTGCCCAGTAGATACAGGATGTGTTCCACCACAGCCGTTATAGTCAAAATCAGGGATGATTACAAGCCGAATATCTCCTGTCACAGCGACTTCTTTGCGAAGATTATAGTTGGCAAGCTCATTTTCTGTAATCCAAGTCGTTTGAATTGGACGGTTTTCTAAAATGATATCATTTGCTCTTGCTTCCGCTGCTGCTAACTGTTGTTCTGTTAGTGTATCGGTAGCAATATCTATCGTGACATGCTCACTTCCTAGGTGAAAACTTACAGTCTGTGCATTGAAAAGTTCAACAAATGCAGCTGTTAAAATATGTTGACCAGCATGCTGCTGCATATGATCAAATCGTCTAGCCCAATTTAATTTGCCATGGACGACACCGTCTAAAGTCGACGGGTCACCTTGAATATAATGACGAATCTCATCGTTAATTTTCTCGACATCTAAGACCTCAATAGCATCCAATGTACCTGTGTCATGAGGTTGTCCACCACCTGTTGGATAGAATGCAGTATTAGATAGCACAACATAATGACGACCAACTTCATCAGTCCCCTTACTGACAATCGTAGCTTCAAACTCACGTAACATAACGTCTTGGTAATATAATAGCTCTTTCAAGAAAAAGCCTCCTTTATGTAGATATTTTAGTCTCTAAATTATTTCCATTTTATTGTGGCATAATTACTTACAGGTGTATACGGCTTTTCTAGTTGACCCATGCTGAAATTGATTTAATATAGAAAGGAACAGCTAAAGATAAAGGAGCTAGCATAATGGAAATTACACAATTCTCAATGGAAGAAATTTTAGACCCAACAAATATTATTGAAGGTAAGCGTTACGAATTTATTTTAGATGTAGAAATCGATGAGGATGATGAGCTATATCACGAAGCGGGTATAGAAATTCGTGTACTGATTGGTGAGAAGGGCGAGGAGCCATTTATTTTAAACTATTTCATCATGGAAAAAGCAGAGGGTGAATATTTAGATTTCGCATTAGAGGATGAAGAGCTAGAGGAAATTTTAACATTCTGTAAGGAAGAAATGGCAAAAGCATAAAAATATTGCAGGGACAGGTAGAGAGTAATATTCTTTACCTGTTTTTTTCTGGAGTTAAGGATTATGTAAGCTTGCTGAAATATATATGTTGTATTAGATGTCTAAACTTAGTTTTAGCGTTCAGGAAATCGGGCAACTTAAATAGCGAGGTGCTTATATGTCAACTTACACAGAATCCATTTTCATAGCATTTTTTATTACTATTATTTTATCATTTGTACTTTTCATTCCATGGCTAATTTATACGTATCGCAAATATGGTTACTTATCGATGTCTAAAACTATTATTATGTTGTCATTTATCTTTTACTTTTTATCCGCACTATGTTTAGTATTACTACCATTTCCATCTACAAGAGATACATGCTCACTGCAGCCTGCAGATACCATTCATTCCAATTTACGATTATTCCAATTTGTTGAAGATATTTTAAAGGACAGTGGAGTTGTCATGACAAATCCGTCTACATGGCTTGCAATCACAAAACAGCAGGCATTTTATCAAGCTTTCTTTAATTTTTTATTACTGATGCCATTTGGCGTATACTTACGATATTTTCTTAAAGAAAGAAGGTACTGGAAACGTGCATTTATCATTAGCTTTTTGCTAACATTGTTTTATGAGATCACACAAAGAACAGGTATTTATGGCATTTTTAATTGTGCCTACCGTCTCTTTGATGTTGATGATTTATTACTAAACAGTGTAGGCGCGTTACTGGGGTTCTTTTTAGCACCAATTGTATGGGCATTATTCCCTTCTCATGAAGAAGTTGAGGCTAAAGCGGCTGAAATGGAAAAAAGAGATATTGTTAAACCTATTTCTATTTTGCTGGCACTCGTTATTGATTTATCCATTGCACAAATGATTTGGCTCATAATTGGTGCTCTGACAGGATATAATGGAACTTTTGAGTTTTTAGTAAAAATAACGCTGTACATGTTACTTTTTGGTGTGATGCCAAGCATGCTAGATGGTGCAACACTCGGTATGAAGGTAATGCGTTTTACAATGGTTAATAAGAATGGAAAAAGTATTGTAAGGCAATCGTGGCGTCGCTGTGTTGCAATTATCGCTACGGCTTGTCTATTTGAGGCCATTACAACGATTGGTGGTATTCAATTAAATATCGATTCACCATTTTATGTTCTGCAAATTATCATTTCTCTCTTTGCAGCAACAGCAGGTTTTATACTAACAATGATTATAGCCATCCATGTCCTACGCGTCATTGTAAGTGGTGGAAAACGACGTTTATATAT
This sequence comes from Lysinibacillus irui, assembly GCF_028877475.1. Classification (NCBI taxonomy): domain Bacteria; kingdom Bacillati; phylum Bacillota; class Bacilli; order Caryophanales; family Bacillaceae; genus Lysinibacillus; species Lysinibacillus irui. The sequence continues at coordinate 169,591 of NZ_CP113527.1, forward strand.
CGATCAATACGCAGATTTAATGGCAACAAGGAAAACATAAGGGGGCTTGTAGAATGAAATACGTCATCATCGGGGGAGATGCTGCAGGTATGTCTGCAGCAATGGAAATCTATCGTAATGTACCGGGGGCAGAAATTACCACTTTAGAGCGTGGCTTTATTTATTCGTATGGGCAATGTGGTTTGCCCTATGTTGTAGATGGTCGTATTTCTTCAACTAATCGTTTAATTGCAAGAGATGTCGAGACTTTCCGTGATAAGTATGGCATTGATGCAAGAGTGGGCTATGAAGTAGAAAATGTAGATGTAGAGAAGAAAATTATTACAGGTACACAAGCAAGTGGAGAAGCATTTGAAATTCCTTATGATAAGCTTCTGATTGCAACAGGGGCAAGTCCAGTTATGCCAGTGAAAAAGGGGTCTGATTTAGAGGGTATCCACACAGTAAAAACGATTCCACAATTAGAAGACTTAATGGCTGATTTAACGCCCGCTATTCAACAGGTAACTATTATCGGTGGTGGCTATATTGGGTTAGAAATGGCAGAAACACTACATGCCTGCGGTAAAAAGGTAAAACTAGTTCAACGTGGAAGCCATGTAGCACGCACTTTAGATGAAGAGCTTGCCCAACATGTTCATGAAGAAGCAAAAAAGAATGGTGTGGAGCTATTATTAAATATAAGTGTGGAAGCATTCGAAGGGAATAAACGTGTTGAACGTGTCATTACAGATAACGGCGTTTTAGAGACAGATTTAGTTATTGTCGCTTCAGGCATTAAACCAAATACACAATTTTTACAGGGTACTGGGATAGCACTAGCCAAAAATGGAGCAATTATTGTAAATCGTCATTTAGAAACCTCTATAGAAAATATTTATGCTGCAGGAGATTGTGCAACCCATTTTAATATTGTCAAAGAGCGTTTAGACTATGTACCATTAGGAACAACTGCTAATAAGCAAGGGCGTTTAGCTGGACTTAATATGTCAGGCAAATGTGCGCCATTTAGAGGAATTGTAGGAACTTCGATCTTAAAGTTTTTCAATTTAACAATTGCTACAACAGGCATTAATGAGCGCACGGCTAAAGAGCTTGGCTTCGACTACGAGGCATATAAATTATCTGCTCGACATATCGCAGGCTATTATCCAGGTGCGCAGCGCATGTATATAAAAGTTATTGTGCGCAAACGAGATCAGCTGCTATTGGGAGCGCAAATAGTAGGGCCAGCAGGAATTGATAAGCGTATCGATGTTTTTGCTACAGCATTGTATAGTAAAATGACATTACCAGATTTGCTTGATTTAGACTTAGCCTATGCACCGCCTTTCAACGGTGTATGGGATCCTTTACAGCAGGTGGCAAGAATGAATGGACGTTTATAATGGGAGGTAGAAAGATGGACATTTATGATATTAACGTAACTTTAGAGGATGGTACTATCTATAGCCTAGAACGTTATAAAGGAAAGCCTATGCTTATTGTCAATACAGCTTCTAAATGTGGCTTTACACCGCAATTTGAAGAATTAGAAGGTCTCTATGAGAAATATCAGGAGCAAGGTCTTGTAGTCCTTGGTTTCCCATCGAACCAATTTAAACAAGAGCTAGCGACAGCTGAGGAGGCGGCTTCTCAATGTCGACTGACGTATGGTGTGACGTTCCCGATGCACGAGATTGTCAAGGTGAACGGTAAAGAAGCCCATCCTATATTCGATTATCTGACTTCCCATTCCAAAGGATTTTTAGGTAGTAATGTTAAATGGAACTTTACAAAATTCCTCGTAAATCGTCATGGTGAGGTTGTTGGACGCTACGCACCGGCAGATAAGCCAGGTAGCTTTGAGGATGATATTCAAAAGGTTTTACAGCAATAGATGAACAGGGTTCATGCACAGTTTGTGTATGAATCCTTTTTTTACTTTGATTGAGGAAAAGGGGACCTTCGTGGATGTGTGGATAGAATTCTAGATAATTTACATTGGTAGTAATTTATAAAGCTAATGATTTAAGGTTGTTGTAAGCTTGTGACAAATTTCTTGTAAGTTTGGGGTCGTATACTAAAGTCAGAAAGAAGAGGTGAGCGTATATGACGCCATTATTAAAGGTACAAAACGTTGGAAAAACTTACGGCAAAGGCGCAAATACTTTTACAGCGCTATCGAATATATCATTTGAAGTAGAAAAAGGAGAGTTTGTTGGAGTAATGGGTCCTTCAGGGGCTGGGAAATCTACGCTTTTGAATGTATTAGCAACGATTGATACGCCAACAAATGGTGAAATTATTATTGGGGATACCAATTTAGCACGTATGAAGGACGCTGAATTAGCAGATTTTCGTCGTGATAACTTAGGATTTATCTTCCAAGATTATAACTTACTTGATTCTTTAACAGTACGAGAAAACATAGTTTTACCACTGGCTATTGCAAAGATGCCAACAAAGGCCATTAGCGCAAGGGTTGACCGTATTGCAGGTTTGTTTGGAATTAGTGATTTGCTTGATAAATATCCTTATCAAATATCGGGTGGACAAAAACAGCGTACAGCCTCATCGCGTGCATTAGTGACAGAGCCAAAAATAATTTTTGCTGATGAGCCTACAGGAGCACTTGATTCAAAATCTGCTACTGATTTACTTGAAAGTTTAAGTGATTTAAATCAATCTCAAGCCGCAACGATTATGATGGTTACCCATGATGCATTCGCAGCTAGCTTCTGTCAACGCATACTCTTTATTCAGGATGGGCAGCTTTCTAAGGAAATTCATCGTGGGACTCTAACAAGGAAGCAATTTTTCCAAGAGATCTTGCAGGTGCTATCTAGCATCGGGGGTGGAGTAAATGACGTTATTTAGTTTAGCGCGTAAAAACATTCAGCGCAATTTATCGAATTACTTTTTATATATTGCCTCGATGGTATTTAGTATTGTTATTTACTTTACATTTGTGACGCTGAAATATAATGATGATCTTTCAGCGTTAAAACAATCGTCACAACAGATTAAAGGATTGATGAGTGCGTCATCAGTAGTACTGCTGTTCTTTATAGTTATTTTTATGGCATATTCCAATTCATTTTTTATGAAGAAGAGGAAAAAGGAAGTTGCCCTCTACTCGTTACTAGGTGTTCGGAAGCAAAAAATTGGCTTAATGCTCTTTTTTGAGAATTTAGTTATAGGGCTTGTTTCTTTAGTACTTGGTATTGTTCTTGGATTCTTTATGTCACAAGGGTTATTAATGATTTTAGTGCGCTTAATGGGCTATGAAGTGGTAGGTAGCCTGACATTTTCGATGGAAGCACTAATTAATACGACATGCATTTTTACACTACTGTTTTTATTCACATCTTTACAAGGTTATCGTGTTATTTATCAATTTAAGTTAATTGATTTATTTCATGCTGAAAAACAGGGAGAGCAAATCCCGCGTGCATCATTAGTAGCTGCCTTACTGGGCACAGCGCTCATTGCATTTGGCTATTATACAGCTGCTTCTGATTTGTTTACAAGTAAAATTTGGCGATTCTTTACTATTTTAGGTACGCCATTAATGGTCATCGGTGTTACGATTGCCGGGACATATCTTCTATTCCATAGTGTGAGTGTCTTTGTGCTAACCGCTTTAAAAAAAGCAACATCATGGTCATGGAAAGGATTAAATTTAATCGGTGTTTCCCAACTATTGTATCGTATCCGAGCAAACGCAAAGTCGTTGTCGATTATTGCTATTTTAAGCGCAACAACCATTACAGCTGGTGGTGGGGTCTTCGGTATGTATTACAATGCAGAAGCAAGTGTACGCCAGATGCTTCCGAATACGTTTATGTGGAAGGGCGATGCAGTTGAATTACCGCAGCAAGAAGTTTTGTATAATGAATCGCTGTCAGTGAAAAATCTACGTGTGGATAATGAATTCTCATTCTTCGAATATACATTACTTAAGGAATCTGATTATAATCGTTTAGCTAAATTACAAGGTAAGAATCAAGAACTGCACGTTGCAGATGGTTCTACTGTGTTACTTGATGCAGCCTATGATGAGCGATTTTCACATGATTTTACTAACGAAGACTTTAAACTTGAAAACGGAGATTCCTTCCATGTAGATAAAATGTACACAGAAAGTGTTTTAAACTTTACATCTGCAGGCACAGTACTCGTTGTGAATGATCAGGAATTTACTGCTACAAATGCTGAAGAGGTGACGATTCAGGTTATTGGATTAGACAATGATTTAAAACAACAGACCATATCCAAAGACATTTACAAGCAGTTATCCTCTGAACAGCAAGAATCTTTCTCTAGCGTTCCACAAAGTTATGAGGACAGTATAGCGACAGTAGGTGCACTATTGTTTGTAGGAAGCTTTCTAGGCTTAGTGTTCCTAGCGGCAACAGGTAGTATTATTTATTTCAAAATTTTAACGGAAGCTGAAGAAGATCAGGCGAAATATGCCATTTTAAATAAAATCGGTGTGAATAGTAAGCAAATCTTAAAGACAGTAGCAGGTCAAGTAGCTGTAATCTTTAGTGCACCACTGATTGTCGGTATTGTGCATAGTTCGTTTGCATTACTTGCATTTTCACAATTATTTGGTATGAACATTACAAAGCCAGTAATACTGTGGATGATTGCATACTCAGCTATTTACTTTATTTATTATATTTTTACCGTACGTTCGTTCTATAAAATTGTAAGACAGGGGAATTAATATGAAAAAAGTATTTCTCGGAATAGGTGCTTTGTTTATCTTATTCGTAGCAGGGTTAGTCGTATTAATGACTGTAGACTTTAACCGTTTAAATAAAGACACGTACTATGTGCATATCACAGCTGATGGCGAGGTAGAGGAGTATAAGGCAGATAGCGGTCAAATCTATCAAACATATTGGTACGAGCTACCTGCATTCAATAAAAACGGAGAAGAAAAAACATTCAAATTTTCAGCTCAAAAAAACTTACGTCAGGATGCGTATTTAAAGCTTTATGTAAAAAAAGAAACGGAAGTTACTTCATATGATGAGGTGAAATTCCATGAGTTACCTGCTAAGGTGCAGGACCAAATGAAGTAGAAAAAAGGGGTGTCTCAAAGATTTTTTGAGACACCCCTTTAGCGTTAAAATTTCTCGTTTTGACTTATGCGATTTTCACTTTGTAGATAAATGTTAACACTGGTTCCTTTTCCTTCTTCAGACGTAATGGTAACAGTGCCTCCATGGGCCTCAATAATATCCCTAGCAATGGCTGTGCCTAAGCCGGTACCCGTTGTTTTTTCTGTATTTGTACCTCGGTAATAGCGTTCAAAAATATGTTCTAAATCCTCTGCAGGGATTCCCTTGCCGTTATCAGAAATTGTAATAGAATTCCCATCAACCAACACTTGGACAGCTACATCTGGAGTATTGTGAAGGAGAGCGTTGTGTAAAAAGTTCATGATCGCTCTACGCATAAAATGCTCGTCGATTTGATGGTAACTGTTCTCAGAAGCCGCATTAAACTCGATATTGGCAAGCTCAAATTGTGTTGTATTTAAAGTATCAATAACAATCTCACGAATAAATGGCACCATATTAACTTTTCTTAATGAAAGTGGTAGCTGTTGATGTCTTAAGCGCATCGTCAAGTTCAAATCATCGAGTAGATCTTGCATATGCAATGATTGTTTTTCAATAATTTTGGCGTATTCTGTTTGCTCACTATAAGCTAATTGATCATCGTTCAATAGCTCTGCATAACCACGAATAGAAGCAAGCGGTGTTTTCATATCGTGTGAGACATTACTAATCCATTCCTCCCGCATAATCTCTAATCGTTTTCTTTCCTGTTCATGGGCTGCCAATTCTCGTGATACTTCATTTAAATTTTCAAAAACTGGTTTATATACACCACCAGGAGTTGTAGCAGTCTGATGTTCATGGTTTTTTAAATGGCGAATGCGTTCTATCATTGCATATAGAGGCTTCGTTAACGTACGACCAAAAAGCCAGCCAACTAATGTAGCTACTAACAAGTCGGCAATAACAATGAAAAGTCCGAATTTACCAATAAACTGTAAAAATGATGTGCCGGAAACATGCATGACTAACCGCGAAACATCACTCCTAATACCAATGAGATAACTAACCTCATCCTTGACGCCAATAAAAACAGTCGTATCAGCTTCAAATTCTTTATATTTATAAACTTGGATTAAGTCAATAGGTGCATAGTGTGAAGGTGCCTTTTCTGGTGTAAAGTGTGCATCAATAACTTGACCATTTACATCAAGCAATTGAATCCAAGCATTCCGCTGATGCAACTGTTCAAGCCCTTCTTTATTGATTGTCGCTGACCCATTCTTTATCTCAATATATTGTTGGAAATCCCGTACAAAGTCTTCCTCTTTAGTTGCAGATGGACCATCATAATCATTTGACAATCGATAAGTAAGGAGTCCTACGAAAATGGCTGTATTGACGAAAATAACAATAATGACAATAGATAGTACGGAAAGGAGAAAGCGCGCTGTTAATTTCCACTTCATCCTTGCGCCTCTTTTGGTATGACAAATTTATAGCCAAGTCCCTTTACTGTTGTGATGTAAAGAGGTTTAGAGGCATCCTGCTCAATTTTCTCACGTAGACGTCGTATATGCACCATGACCGTATTATCAGAGCCGAAAAAATCCTCTCCCCAAACACGTTCAAACAATGTTTCCTTACTTAAAATTCGATTAGGATTATGCATAAAGCAGGCCATTAAACCAATTTCCTTAGCTGTTAACTCCAATAAAACCCCATCCTTATGCACTTCCGTTTCATCAGCGTTTAGCTGGAATGGTCCAACCTTTAGTGCTTTTTCGGCAATGCTCGGAGTGGTATCCAGTAGTTGATAGCCGGCTCTACGTAATTGTGCCTTTACACGATAAGCAACTTCCTTTGGACTAAAAGGCTTCGTAATATAATCGTCGCCACCAATGGCTAGTCCTAAAATTTTATCTATTTCCTCATTTTTAGCAGACATGAATAGCACAGGCACATGGGACACCTCTCGGATTCGTCGACATAAATCGTAGCCCTCACCATCTGGTAGCATGACATCTAGCAGGACTATATCTGGATTTGTTTGTTGGAAACTTGTCCAAGCCTCGTGAATGGAGCCAGCTGTATAAATTTGTTTATAGCCCTCTTTTTCTAGACTACGTTTTAGAAGATTAGCTAAATCAGCCTCATCGTCCACGACTAATATGGTTGGTTCTTGCACTTATTCACACGACCTTTCAATTTAAAAGAATCTTTTCTGACAATCATTATAAATGAAATGTACAAGAAAGAGGAAATGAAGCATTGTTTTTGTAAAATTTGACCTAGCTGGCATTCCCTTATAATGAGTTGAGAGGGAGGAATGAAACCTTTACACATTCTAAAGCGTAAAAAGAGTATTACTATTTAGGGGGAATGACAATGTTTAAAAAAATAGCAGCGGATGCACTTGGACTTTCAGATATTGGGGTAGTTGTACCAAAAGAGGATTATGATAAAACGGATGCGGATGATTTTATCCTACATGAAATTGATGAGAAAATTTATTTTCTAATTAAAACGAAGGCAGATGAGTATTGCTTTACAAATCGTGCCATTATTCATGTAGATGGCGAAAGCGCTATGAGTAAGAAGCGATTACTACGACGCTATGACTATTCTATGTATTCCATTACAGATGTTTTTCTCGAAACAGCAGGAACAATAGACCTTGATGTCGAAATTAAGTTTACAATCGGCAATTCTCCACTTTCCATCGACATCCACAAACGCTTTATTGATGACATTAAAGATTTGTATAAAGCACTACATGCCATTAGCTACGAGCAGAAGCACAATGCCTATAAATTAGAGGTAGCAGAAAAAAGCCTTAACATTGCATCATCATCACTTGGTCGAATTGGCAATGACAATATATCTCCAGCGTCGTCATTCAAAGAAATTACAAGCTTTGCGAACAAATGGATGATTGAACATAAAGATAAATATAAAAAAGAAGACTTCTCACATATTTTTGATTTATATATGAATAATTAAATCTTTAGCACTCGGCGTAATGCACGTTGTCGCTTTGCTTTCTCATACATCCTGACAACTGTCAAAGATAAGTATTCATAACACGAACTTTTGGTAGGCTTCTTGTCGAAAAGATTAAATAGCTCTCTGCAAATGTGGAGAGCATTTTTAACATAAAGTTATACATAAAAATCAAACTAGGAGCGTGACGAAAAATGACAAACGAATTGCATGTGCTTGAAAAAGAAGGATTAAAAAATGATGACTTTATACAGCAACCGCAAGCCGCTGAGACATTGTTCGTAAATGAGTTCATCGATGGAATTTTAGATCCCTCACAGAAAATGTTGGGGCCAGTTAAAGATGGTGGGACAATCATTGCCAATACAACACCTGGATGCTGGGGACCCATGCTTACGCCTACTATTCGTGGAGGACATGAAGTAACAAAGCCTGTTTTTGTAGAAGGGGCTGAGGTGGGTGACGCTATTGTCATAAAAATACAATCAATTCAGGTTACATCGTTAGCAACCTCATCTGGACATGATGAAGCCATTACTGATCGATTTATTGGCGATCCGTTTGTTTCCGTCAAATGCCCTGGCTGTGGCAAGCTACATCCAAATACAGTCGTAAAAGGAATAGGGCCACAAGCCATTCGCTGCTCGACATGTGATACCGAAACAGCACCATTTAAAATAACAAACGGCTATACAATGGCACTAGATCATAGAGGTCAAATGGGTGTGACTGTTGGACGAGAGGGTGCTCGCCGAATTGCTCTTGACGCTAAAAACTACATGAGAACACCTGAAAATTCTATACAAAATCCTGTTGTTGCATTAGCACCAAGCGACTTAGTCGGTGTAATGGCCAGAATGCGACCATTTTTAGGTCAGCTTGGAACAACTCCTTCTAAAGCGATGCCAGATTCTCATAATGCGGGTGATTTTGGTTCGTTCTTGATTGGCGCCCCACATGAATATGCCTTTACACAAGATGAATTGGATGTACATCGTACGGATGGACATATGGATATTAGTCGAGTTCGTGAAGGAGCTACCCTAATTTGTCCTGTGAAGGTTCCTGGGGGTGGTGTCTATATTGGTGATATGCATGCCATGCAGGGAGACGGCGAGATTGCAGGACATACAACAGATGTAGCAGGTATCGTACAGCTCCAAGTTAGTGTCTTGAAAAAGGTAGCATTGGAGGGCCCAATCTTACTACCGAACGTGGAAGATCTACCTTATACAGCAAAGCCCTTTACAAAGGAAGAAAAACGGCGTGCTCGCGAATTAGCAGAGGAGTTCGGGGTGAAACAAGTTGAAGAATCATTTCCTGTATCTGTGGTAGGTTCTGGTAAAACATTAAACGAAGCTACTGATAATGCCATCTATAGAGCTGCAAAACTATTTGAGATGAGCGAGCCAGAAGTATTAAATAGAGCAACGATAACAGGTTCCATAGAGATTGGACGTCATCCAGGAGTTGTCACAGCAACCTTCCAAGTTCCTAAAACAATATTAAAGAAGGTACGAATTTTTAAAACTGTTAAAAAACAATATGATTAATAGTGTTCTTTTTTCGAAAGCAAACTTTTATAGGTTTGCTTTTTTGTATGGTTAATAAAGTATATAAGTAAGCATTTGTCTGAAAAATGAAGTTTAGATTGAATTCTATTGTTGTGTTGATATAATAATTAAAGTTTAACAACGATCAACATGAAAATAGTTTTGAATAGATGAGTAAAGATTAGAAAAGTTGGTGTCAAATGGCAGATTCCTTGAGTGTGGAAAATAAGTTAGAGAAAAAGAATAGTATTAAACCCTTTATATTAAAAATGAGGGGAGGAGGTCATGCGCCATCTCGGACTAATTTCGCAGATGCCTTCACAGGAGCAATTGGTGGATTAATATGTATCTTTGTGCTCCTCTGGCTAACAAGCTTTACAGATGCACCTTGGTTAATGGCATCACTAGGTGGAAGCTGTGTGCTTGTATTTGTTGTCTGGAATGCCCCATTGTCGCAGCCTCGAAATATTATTGGTGGTCATTTAATTTCTGCGTTTATTGGTTTGGCCATGTATGCATTACTAGGTTCGAGCATGCTATCTATTAGTCTTGGTGTTGGGTTAACCATATTTTTTATGGCTTTTCTAGGCATTATCCATCCTCCAGCGGGTGCTAATCCTATTATTATTATTTTAGGAGGCTATGGTTGGAGCTATTTAGTAATGCCCGTATTAATTGGTGCCGTTATTATTGTAATTTTTGGGTTATTGATAAATAATTTACGAGAAAAAAGAAAATATCCACTGTTTTGGTGATGAAAGTTTTCCATCTATGAAGTGTTTTCACTTAATAGATGGTTCTTTTTTTTGTTAACGTTTTCGTTATGCATATCACTATTTTTTTAGCATATGTTAGTTAAGATTTGTTATATTGAAGAAAGAGTGTTAAAAACATGTATTTTAATGATAGGGGAAGATCTTTGTTGGTCGAATTCGATGGGAGGCTCCAATTGTATGCTGTTGGACTGTGATGAGCAATTATTCAAGGCTTATAAACAAAGAAGTGAAGAGGGTGCTGAAAATTTACTAGCAACATGGCTAGAGGCAGAGTCATATCTGCAGGAAGATCCAAAAATACTTGGAACTTCACTCTCACCCCATTTATTTTTAGTTAATGAAGAAACGGCTAAAAATATTGCCTTTTCCACAGCTCGTAAATATTGGGGTCGTGTATCAACAGAAATGCAAATGTATTTTGACAAATATGGTTTAGAAGCAAAATTTGTGAATGAACGGCTCAATGCTTTTTTCTATACGCAAAAAGGAAAAGAAACTTTTTTTGACCAGCTCTTTGCACAACATACCATAGATTTAGAACGATTAATTTGGCTAGTTTTTGGGAAAAGAATGCAAATGGAAATGCCAGTTAATGAGCTGCAGACCATAATTTTGTATAAGTTTCAAGATGATTATTTAGTGCATATGCTGTATAAACAACATGCTTCATTTTGGCATTGGCTATTTATGAAAAAAGTTTATTCACTGTTTATCCACAGACCTTTAGAGCAATTCACATTTCTTTATGAAATAATGGGTCTTTTTGAGAATTCTGTGAGAAAAAGTTGTGAACATGTGGATAACTTTGTGAATAACTATAAAACGATACTGGATAAGTGTATAACTCATGTGGATAAGCATAATGCTAGCTGTTTGGCAAAGAAACAGTTACGTCTTTATCAAATTGTTACACATTATTGTTTATCAGAGGACGATTATGACAATGTCAAAGCGCTGATAACTTCATTCGAAGTAGAGTGGCGCTACTCCATGTACGCACTTACAGAGAAGGAAAAAGTGTTAATTGCCTATATTTTATTTCATATAGCTAATAGAGAACATCAGAGTGATAAAGTTATACATTATGGCGAGTATTTATTGGAGGACGAACGATTAAATAATTATGCTATCGAAATTTTACTAGAATACAAGGATCTTTTACCAAATCGTAAACCCACACCACCTGCCATTATTAAAAACTATCAGCTTAATTATTTAGAGAATTTATATGCTATACTACTCGATCATTATGTAAAAATGGCGTTTTATGAGGATGGATTACTTTTATTAAAGGAGCACGTACTAGCGTCTAATAAAAAAATTAATGCTTCATTAGTACAAAAAAACTTTAGTAGTGAACAACTGATCGCTATTGAGGCATACGTTCAACAGGACATTGCACTACATGTGAATAACTCATTACAGCATATTGGCTTATCCGTGGAAGAATGGCGACGTAATTATCGACAACCTGAAGTGCCATACCATGTTGTAGCGCAAAGTGCCTCCTTGCATATGTTAAATATTTTAAGAGTATTATTTGTAACCGAGCAATTTGAGCTTTTTGAAAAGTTGATGGAAATTTATAAAAAATATTTGCTAATTGATGATCATTTTGAAAACATGCGCATGTTTATTAGTGCATATGTATAAATAATTGATAAAAAACCCGAGCTATAGTAGGAAACACTCATTTAGTTTTTCCTACTAGTTCGGGTTTGCTGTAGCTAATCTGCAAAGCAATTTTTTAGTCTAAAACGCCTTTTTCCTTTAAGGCTTTGATTTGTTCAGCACTATAACCTAAAGAAAGTAAGACCTCTTCATTATGTTCGCCTAGTTTGGCACCAACATGCTTATATTCTGGCTGTGCACCGTCAAATTTAAAGGGTGATGCTATTTGATTTTGCATCGTCCCATCACTTTTTGGAATAGCTACAATCATTTCTCTTGCCCTTAGCTGTGGATGCTCACATGCTTCTGGAAATGTTAGAACGGGTTCTACACAGCCTTCAAAATCCTCGTTAAATACCTCAAGCCATTCCTCATATGTCTTTGATAGAAATGCATCATGAACTGCCTCTTTAAAACGAATCTGCGTATAGTAGGAATCATTGAAGGTATTATCAATCAACTCTGGAATATCAAGTGCCTCACAGAGCAATTTACGGAATTGAGGTTCTAAACTACCAACAGAGAAAAAGCGTCCATCCTTTGTTTTGTAAAAATCATAGTAACTTCCGCCATTTAATATTTCTTGCTCTGGCTGCGGCACACGACCACCTCCAATAAAGGCAGAGCCGTACATAGCATTAAGGGAGAATACAGCATCTGTCATACTAATATCAATGAATTGTCCTTCTCCTGTTTTTTCACGATGCAAGGCTGCAGCTAGTACACCAATAGCGGCATGCATAGTCCCACCGGCTATATCCGCGAGTTGAACACCCATTGAAACAGGTTTTTTATCCTTATGGCGTGAATAGTCAAGTAATCCTGCTAATGATAGATAGTTATTATCGTGTCCAGGCCGGTTGCTATAAGGTCCTGTTTGACCATAGCCTGTAATTGCACAATAAATAACTTGAGGATTTATTTCTTTAAGTGCCTCATAGCCAATGCCAAGCCTTTGCATGACACCAGGTCGAAACCCCTCGATAATAACGTCGTATTCTTGAACAAGTGTTCTAACAATGTCTATAGCCTCTGGTGATTTTAGGTTTAATGTAAGTGACTTTTTAGATCGATTTAAATGTTGGTGAATATATGCCTCGTGATCATCATCATAGGGTGGCATAATCCTAGTTAAATCAACACGCTTTGATGATTCAACATGGATCACATCTGCCCCTAAATCAGCAAATATCATTGTTGCCATTGGTCCTGGTAGTAATGCAGAAAAATCGAGAATTTTTAACCCCTTTAAAATGCCCAAATCTTCCAACCCCTTTTTGTGTAGGCTACACGACCATCCCTATGATGGCAGCGCAGCGCTTTTCTCATAATCCCCATTGTGTGAAAAGCGACATAACATCCTGTATTAATACAGTTTATTTTATTTTAATGAGTATTATAACAGAATATATATTAAATTGCCTATGCTATTTTTAATTATAAAATAAACCTTACGAATTTTATATGTCAGAATAACAATAAAAATAGGAAAATTTAGAATTTAGATCCTTTAGCAATTTTCAGTTATTGAATGTTGAATTTCAGATAATTCAGTTAACTTTAGTTTGAATAAAATGAAAGTTTTCTAGATGTCCATATGATTCGGACCTCTTTATTGATACAATCTATGTTCTAGTGTACAAAGGACAGAATTAAACCGATATAATAGGCTCAAATATTGTTATAAATAAAAAACTAATATACATAGGTGGAAGGTAATGAAAACATATCAGTTAAAATTAAAGCATTTAATTATGGGTGTAGCGATGGCAGCATTCTTCTTTACAAGCATTGGCAGTGTTTGGAGCGGATACAGAATGAATGTTGATTCGATAAAGGAAAATACACTTGAGACAAATCGAGTGTATGCGCAAAAACTGGCATCAACGGCAGATGGCTATCTTGATGAAGCCTTTCAACTTTTGGGTTATAGTGCAAATCAAGTAAGTACAAATATGAATGATGAGCATGCGCTAAACCAGGAAACAGAGCGTCTAAGATTGCAAAATCAAATGTTCAATTCTGTAGTCATAACAAATGCAAAAGGTCTTGTCTTATCTGTATCTCCGCCATCAGTTGAAATTAAAGGGGAGGTTTTAACATCTATTGGGGCAAAGGAGGCGTTATCCAAAAAGAAACCATTCATCTCTAAACCATATGAGGCGATGACAGGACGTCTTATTATTTTTATATCTCATCCTATTTTCTCAGAGTCCAACGAGTATTTAGGGATGGTGGCGGGGACTATTTACTTAAAGGAACCTAATGTCTTTCAAACGTTACTTGGAGAACATTATAGTAAGGATGGCTCCTACGTCTATGTAGTAGATTCTGATGGACGCGTAATCTATCATCAGGACCCAAGCCGTATTAATGATGTCGTAACAAAAAACAAAGTGGTTCAAGCTGTGATGTCAGGCAAAAGTGGGATTCAATTAGTCGAGAATACAAAAGGAGTAAAAATGCTAGCTGGCTATAGTGCAGTCCCTTCAACAGGTTGGGGAGTTGTTGCTCAAAAACCTTTAGAAGTAGCATTAGCCCCTTCATTTGATCGTGTACAGGAGGTCATTATAAAATCTGTACCGCTTATGGCTGTTTCAATTATTATCGTCCTTTGGGCTGCAGCACGGATAGCCAATCCGTTACAGCAATTAGCTATTTTAACAGAGGAAAGTCTCGATAAGAAGGATGTAGAGGGGTTAAAGTCGGTTAGTGGCTGGTATTTTGAAGCTTATTCTTTGAAGAATGTGTTGATTCGGAGTTTATCATTTTTACATGGACAAGTCACATTTTTCAAGGACCAATCAACCGTCGATCCACTAACGGGTGTTACGAATCGACGTACAATGGACTCCGTACTTGCAGAATGGTCTGCAAGTAATGTACCTCATGCGTTTATTCTGTTAGATTTAGATCACTTTAAAAGTGTCAATGATACATATGGTCATGCCGTTGGGGATAAAGTATTACAATTTTTAGCGAGACACATGGAGTCTGTAGCACGTGAAGGCGATATTTGTTGTCGCTATGGTGGCGAGGAATTTGTTATGCTACTGCCGAAAACTACGGCAGATGAAGCGACACAGGTAGCAGAGCAATTACGTGAAATTTTATCCACTACAGAAAGCCCCTGTGGTAAACCAGTAACGTTATCAGCAGGAATTGCTGTGTTTCCAGAGATGGCCGATTCTACAGAGGCATTAATTGAAGCGGCAGATAGTGCATTATATCGAGCAAAACAAGCAGGGCGCAATCAAGTAAAAATTGCTGAGAAAATTTGAATAAAAAACTTATAACAAATGGGCTTACATCTCTAATTTTTGGGGTAATTGATTAATGCAAACATCATTTGGGCAAGCTATTCTTAAGTCATCCGCCAAATGACTTCTCAACCATGTTCAAATGATATGTAACTCGGGTCACATCTCTCGATCGACTTGACAAGACGTAAGGTTATCCCCCTTTCCCTTATGACACCCAAGTACGACTAGATGTATGCCTATATATCGTGAAAGCCAAGAGAGCACCGATGCTCCTTGGCTTTTTTATGTTTTCGTCAATGTTGCTTGCCGGAATGGGTGCATTGATCACAAATGGTGTTAATCTGCTCTGAGAGTGTGTGGAGGTGATCCAAACGAGTCAGGAACCGCTCAAAGGAAACAAGGAAGTGATCCAAATAAAGCAGCTCCCGCTCATAAGTCGTTTGAAGGTGATCATAAAAGGGAAGCCCCGCTCATAAGTCGTGAGAAGGTGATCATAAAAGGGATGTCTCCGCTCATAAGTCGTGAGAAGGTGATCATAAAAGGGAAGCCCCCGCTCTAAAGTGGAAAGAAGGTGATCATAAAAGGGATGTCTCCGCTCATAAGTCGTGAGAAGGTGATCATAAAAGGGAAGCCCCCGCTCCAAAGCGGAGAGAAGGTGATCATAAAAGGGAAGCCCCCGCTCCAAAAAGGTGAGAAAGTGATCATAAAAGGGATGTCTCCGCTCCAAAGTGGAGAGAAGGTGATCATAAAAGGGAAGCCCCCGCTCCAAAAGGACGTGAAGGTGATCATAAAAGGTATGCCTCCGCTCCAAAGTGGAGAGAAGGTGATCATAAAAGGTATGCCCCCGCTCTAAAGCGGAGAGAAAGTGATCATAAAATGGGAATCCCCGCTCATAAGTCGTGAGAAGGTGATCTTAGAAGGGATACCTCCGCTCCAAAGTGAAAAGAAGGTGATCATAAAAGGGATGCCGCCGCTCCAAAAAGGTGAGAAGGAGATCATAGAATGGATGCCCTCGCTCTAAAGTGGAAAGAAGGTGATCATAAAAGGTATGCCTCCGCTCCAAAGTGGAGAAGGAGATCATAAAATGGATGCTCCCGCTCCAAAGTGGAGAGAAGGAGATCATAAAATGGATGCCCCCGCTCCAAAGTGTAAAGAAGGTGATCGTAAAATGGATGCCGCCGCTCCAAAAAGGTGAGAAAGTGATCATAAAAGGTATGCCTCCGCTCCAAAGTAGAGAGCAGGTGATCCTATAAAGGGAGAATCCGCTCAAAGGAAACGAGAAAATGATCCAAACAAACCTCCCCTCCTTTGAAAAGGTGAGAAGCTTAACAGAAGCGTAAGACTCCCCCGAAAAGTAACATGAAATCGAAAAGAGAACCCCTTCAAAAACTCATATGATTATGAAGAAATTTACCTAACTATTTTCGATTTATCTATGAAGGTTCACTAGCTTTTGGTCGATATAAAGAGTATGAGGAAAATGATAGTTGTACGTATCAAAATACATAAGTGAAAGGAAGAGTGGAATGGATAAATCTAAAATCCAAAAAGTAAATAAAGCCTTGATTGCAACAGTATTTGCTTCAAGTGGGATTGCTGTTGTAGTGCCTTCACCACAAAAAGCGGCAGCGGCTACTTCTCCCTTTACGGATATTAACCAATACTCGGATAATTATAATGAAATATTAAAAGCTTATTCTCAAGGTATAATGAGCGGTTTTTCGGATAACACTTTCCGCCCAAA
Organism: Lysinibacillus irui; assembly: GCF_028877475.1. Taxonomy (NCBI): domain Bacteria; kingdom Bacillati; phylum Bacillota; class Bacilli; order Caryophanales; family Bacillaceae; genus Lysinibacillus; species Lysinibacillus irui. The sequence continues at coordinate 186,658 of NZ_CP113527.1, forward strand.
TGTAAGTGTAACTCGTGGAGAGGCAGCGAAAATGCTGGCTACAGCGTTAAAATTGGATACGAAAAATATCCAAGATCCTTACTATAAGGATGTACCGAAGGGCAATCAGTATTATAAATATGTAGCGGCATTACAAAATGCTGGCATTATGTCTGGTTATTCAAATGGCACATTTATGCCAAATGAAGTGCTTACTAGAGGCGAATTAGCCAAAATGGTTGTAGTTGGATTCCATCTAGAGGTTTCTCCTACATACAATAATATTTTCAAAGATGTGAATAGCCAAACAAGCAATGCTATCTATATTCAAACTTTAATCGATTTGAATATTACGAAAGGCACAACGCCTGTTACATTTTCTCCATTTGATCCTGTAACGCGCGGACAGTTTGCTTCATTTGTTGTAGGTTCACAAGAGAAGAAGAATAATGAAACATCATACAAAATTACAAATGTTGATGATGACGCTGTTTACATAAATGGGAAATCTTATTCGATTCCGGAAAGTTTATCCCATATCTTTAATGACTATAATGCACCTGTATTAAAAGGTGCCTTTATTGAGGGGGATCTTTCGGGGAAAAGTATTCGCTCCATCTCAAAATTAACGATTAATGCAAGTGGTACAAGTTCAAGCTTCCTTGATTTCGATGGTGATTATGGATCATTAGGCGCAACGATTGTTGTAAATGGTAATTATATTGAGTTCTCAAATATGACGATGACAGGAACAATGTTTGTCAACGAAACCGTTCGTCCACCGTTGCATTTAGGGGCTACACACAATCAGCCATTAGCTCTTGGACGCGTGGCAAGCAACAATATCTCATTTATTAATTGGTCAAATCCAGATAATAACAAAGGTGAAGATTCGCCAAATAACAATTCAAATGATCTTCAAAATTGGACAAACCCAAAACCTGATAAAGATAAGCCATTCGTCAACTGGTCTAAAGAAAAGCAGGAAATGAAAAACGTTGAAAAGCATCTTGAATTCTATAACAGTAGCGTTTCTCGATTAGTTGTATCGCAAACAGGTACAAAGATTGAAACGAATACAAAACTCCCTCGTGTAGACATCATTGGAAATGTACGAGAGTTTGAAATTCAAGGTGATATCGGCACGTTAAATCTGAATACAGAAACGAAGCTTACAATCTACGGTTCAGGAAATATAGATTGGATTAATTACAATAGCTACACAGATCTTGAGCTATATATTGATGGTCGTATCGGCACATTATTTGTAGATAACTCATATGGAAAAATTGATATTGGCGACTATACGTATATCGATAAAGTCATCTTACCTAAAGATGGATCACCAAATAATATCTTCGATGATTTCCTGGATGATAAAGATAATATCGGCAATATTACTGATCCAGATGGTAAACCAATTGATAAAGACGAAAACGAGAATCAGGTTCCAGATGATAAAACAAAACCGATTGTTAGTATAACGAATGTCAAAGTACTAAGTGGTAGCGAGATTCAAGCAGACTTCACATCAGATGAGGTTGGTACGTACTACTATATTGTGCGTGAAAAAGGTGAAGAGGCACCAAATAAAAGTGAAATGGTCAACCGACTCTCCAATAAGAACGTGGCACATGGTACGGGGGCAGCTATCAAAGGAACAAATTCTATCAAGGTTTCTAATTTAGGTGAGAAAAAAGAATATGTCATCTACATTATGGTCGTGGACGGTTCAAAAAATGCTTCGGATACCGTGTCACAATCGTTCCAAATGAAAGATGGAACTCCTCCAGTAGTCAAATCCCTACAAGTTACTCCTTTACATGGAGGCACTCGAGCTGAATTTACTTTTGCAGCTAGTGAACCAGGAGATTATTACTACTATGTACGTAAGAAAACAACAGCAGCAGATCCAACTACAGCAGATATCGTTGCTAACCCAACTGGAAAAGGAGTAGCAAAAGCTGGTGAACTTGGCATAAAAGAAATGTTAACAGACTTAGAGGCTGAGACTGAGTATCAGCTTTACGTTGTTATGAAGGATAATTCAGGTAACTACTCCGTAGATCCTGCTGTAGCTAAGGAATTTAAAACAGGTGAGCTTGATAATATTCCACCATATGTTGTTGGTGGAGAATTAGTCTTACTTGATGAAATCAAAAATGAATTTTATATAACAGTAAGTGAAGAACTGGATCCTATTTCTGCAGAAAAAGTAGAGAATTATGATCTTTCTGGCACAGGTATAGTAAACCAAGGAGCACAACAACCGATACATCCCACAAAGGTTGTCTATAATAAAGCTCAGAAAAGACTTATTTTCACTATTCCATCACTTACAGGCTTTGTTAATGGGGATAACCTAGTTGTTACTATTTCACCGAATGTCAAAGATTTAGCTGATATTGAATTTGAAAATATAAAAAATATCCCAAATAATACCGTTCCACGAAATACAGCTGAGTACATTCATAATGATATGGAATTACCGGTTCTCACAATTATAGGGGAGCCAGTAATAAATAATACAAAGGATCAAACACTTCTAGAGTTTAATGCTTCAAAAGCGGGGACGTATCATTATTTAATTATGGAGTCAGATTTAACTCTAACGCGTGATGATCGTTTACGTTTAATTGAGGCAGTTCAATTAAATGAGACAACATTTAAAGTTGGAACACAGGATGTGGCAATTATAGGTAGTGGTGGAAATAAACCAGCACAATTAGGGAAGCAGAAAGTAACAATCCCTTTACCAAATACAATACCACCATTAGATCCATTTAAGAGCTACTCCATCTATATGGTATTGCGTGATCGTTCAGGAAATGTTTCTGATATACAAACAAAACATGTTATTGATGATAGAACGGCACCTAAGATTGAAAATACCTCTATTAAAATAGCTGAGGGTGATACAAAAGCATCCTTTAAATTTATGTCTGATGAAGCTGGAACGTATCACTATATTCTTAGAAGAGCTGATGATTCAACAGTTTCCGTACCAACTAGCGCTGAGGAAGTTATTGCAAGAGGAAGAGCAAGTACTATGCGAAAAGATACAAATGAAATTAACCTTTCTCCTCTAGAACCACATCAGAATTACGAGCTATATGTTGCAGTTCAGGATAGATATAAGAATGCAACAATGGTCCAAGTTGGTACAGAGTCAACAATCTATACACATGATGAAAAACAAAATAAACCAATTAGTCTAACGCCTGGCGAAAGTGGAACAGGTGTAATGGCATATAAATTCTTCTCTGACGGTACACCACCAAAAGTAGAAGATCCAATCGTTAAACAGCTTGATGGTAAAACATTAGAAGTGACTTTCTCGGAGGCTGTTGATTTAAAAGACTCGGACTTCCAATTAGTGGATCCTGAAACAGGTAACGCGATTACTCCTACTTATGCTTCATGGAAGTGGCAGGATAAAGTAGAGGATATTAATGAATGGAAGCCACGTAAAATGATACTTACATTTGCTAATGAAGTAACACAAAGTTTTGATATGACAATTAATGCAACTGCAAAGGATAAAGGCGGATGGACGTTTAGTAAGCTATCTTCATCATTTATCTATAGAACGCTTACTACAAACATTGAGAGTGCTAAATTACAGCCTCCAATTGCAACAGATAGAAGCAAAACTATTATTACTACATTTGACTTTACATTCGCAGATCCATCTGTGGTACCTGGAGAAGAGGCTAAATTCTACTATAAAGCCTACAGTAATACTTATACCCAAGCCCAAATTGATGCCGTTAAACCAGTAGAGGTAATCATACCAGAGACGCCTGGAGCCCTAGTAAGTTTAAGTAGTGGAAATGGTAAAACAAAGCTTTCTGATGGACGTACTGAACAATCTATTACTCATCCATCTGTTTCGTTTATTGAAGGGGATTATATTGTCATTGTTATTGTGGATAAATACGGGAATATGTATAAAGTACAAGGTAAAATAACAAAATAAATAAGGCTAAGGTAAGTAAGATTTAAGTATATTTTTAATGTAAAAATAAAAAGGAAATTTAAAAATATAAACGCAAGAAATCTCTCCTAGGGTTGATTTCTTGCGTTTTTTTAAGTTTGGGGAAAGTATGCAGAGGGAGAAGCCTGTACTAAACTAATTGCCCGTTATGAAACATATGAGTAAAGAGTTGTAAAGGAAAATCTCAAACTAAATGCAAATGAGAGTTACGTTATATGATTCGAATTGTTCTTTGTCCCGGCTCTCGGATTGTTATAAATGATAATAAGATTTAATTTCTTACAATCTGAAACGTTCCAGAAGTAGTTGTTTGGATAATATGGCGATTACCACTGACAGTAAAGTCGGCTGGGACTTGCTTACCAAAATCATTGGAGCGATAGAAGGATGAATTAGCTGGTAATCCCTCCATAATGATTTCCATATTGGCATCGAATGTCACAGGCTCCTTATTTAATTCAGCTTTGAGTGTAATACGATTGCCCTTTTTCGTTACTTCTATATTCATCACGCCTTCATCCTCATTCACTAGCGTATAGAGTGGAGGAATGATGATCGTCATTTTATCTTTTGTCGTGAGAATAAAGCGTTCTGTATCAATCTCTGTCTCAGCAACATTAATTTTGGCTTTATAGGTATTTTTGTTTTTTGTCATAGCTGTAGTTTTACCTGGAGCAGCTGCGACATCAGAGAGAACGGGTTTTTTAGGTACGTTGTCTTTTGTAGGGAGTGTATATTTACCTTGTACAAAATCAACTAAAGTCCAGACATTCGGCACTAGTTCCTGTTGTACAGGTGTTAACGCTTCAAAGGCTGTTTTAACTTCCTGAACATCATGAACCGTGGATGTTTTCGGCGATAGGGAAGCAATGGCATTTTCAACTTCCTTTGCAACTATTTTATCCTTCGCCACAAGCAGTTCAGCATCAAGTAACTTCTGCTCGATCCCTACAGGTAAAGAAACATTGGTAAATCTCCGCAATGCATTAAGCTCCGCCCTGGCATCGGCCACCTCTTTATGGAACGTCAGGCGAGATGAATTAAGTAGTTGAATTTTATTGACCACTTTATCAACAGATGTATTTGGTGTGATATAGGACGTTAATATTTTTTGCGCAGAGGCACTTACATAAGACTTTTGCGCAGCGTTTAATGTATTATACCAATCGCGTGTTTCAAGGACATTTTGATAATAATGAACAGATGATGATTCTACAGAATTTAGCTTTTCTTCAATTTGAGCAGCTAGTTTACGGTAAGCCACTCTCGTTTGTTGATGTGCTGATAAGGTTGAATAGTTCGTCACATATTGTTTTTCAACTTCCGTCAACGCATTATATGCTTTAAGAGCTGCCTCTAAATTTGGTTGGAAGGTAGCAGTTGTATTGTTTATGTTGTTAATTAGTTGTATAACATTCGAGACGTTAGCATTGTAGTTGTATACATAGGCAGTTCTTGAATGGTCAGTCAAATTAGCTGCCGATGCTGGCGCACTGTAAAGTAGTGAAGGAACGGCCACTAAAGTCAGCAAGGCCAATCTTTTTTTGTTTTTCATCTTGGAGAATCCTCCTATTTTAATTGTTATTGTATATGGAACTATAACCCAACTAATATTTGGTATTATACTAATTTTATCATAGCCTAGGAATTTTTTATGCATTTTTTGGATGAATAGGTATATTGGTTATAAATTTAATTTAAGAATGGTATAACTTCAGTACCTATAAAGGGAATCAGACTGATTAAGATAATAGAAAATATAGTGAAAAAACAGGTGATGTAAGGTTAATACATTGCCTGTTATTTTTATGTAGTAGAAATCTGTTTATCCAAAGGCACAATGAATAATTGAAGCAAACAGTGCTACAGGCATCACCAATAATCTTCATACCAAAATAACTTTAACATGTGCACAACCTGTAGTGATGATGATCCTTATTTAACGTGGTCTTCTATATGGAATGACAAAATTAAGCTTCCTAGATGTCAAAGCAACTCATGGGGCATAAAAAGAATTTCAGGAAGCTGCAAATTGAATAGTGAAGGGAGGCCATTCTAGGGATGGATAGGATGATCGAATCGGCGGATAAAACATTCAAAGTAGCGGATAGAATGATCGAATTAATCGATAAATCCAAAAAACTCATGGATAACCCTAAAATGTACTCTAGTGAACATCTAATGTTCAGAAATTGTTGAGAATGGTGTTATAAATTTATAGTGTTATTTTTGTGAGGATCACACGTGCAATTATCAAAAGTGACTAGGCATCTTATTGCCTGGTCGTTTTTTATTTTTAGCACAATTTGTTCAGAAACTGTTCAGTTTATTAACGTAAGCTAGAAGCAATAAAAGAAGAGTGACTATAGGAATCACAATAGTTTGGCAGGTAATGAACAAAAAGGATGGTACATCATAATGGTAGTATGGCGTCAGTATTTAGTTCCAGAAACACAGGCAGCTAAAGTGACTTATGGAAAACAAAATACAAAAAAATATATTATTATTCATGAAACGGATAATGAGAAATCCGGGGCCGATGCGGATGCCTACGCCCGTTTACAATATAATGGTCATTATAGGGAAGCTAGCTGGCACTTAACGGTGGACGATAAAGAAGCGGTTCAGTCATTTGCGTTTGAATATGCATGTGTGGGGGCAGGATCAGCTAAAGGTAATTTACAAAGTATCCAAATAAACATTTGTGTCAATTCAGACGGAGATTATTTACAGGCTGTGAATAATACAGCTGTTATAGTTGCAAGGATCATGAAAGAAGAAAACATTACAATTAACAACGTAGTACAGCATCATTATTTCAACAACAAAAATTGCCCAAGAAAAATGCGGGAAGAGCGAGTAAAATGGATGCAGTTTATTTCTATGGTTAGAAATGCTTCGGTCGGTACTGTAAGGAAGAGAAATGCCGCAAATGCTACTACGAAGTATTTTGTCGTAACAGGCCTATATGAAACTCAACAAGCTGCTGAAAATGCACATGATGTGTTAAAGTACCGGTTTGGCTGGAATGCCTATATTGAACAATTAAACGACAAATGGAGAATTAAGGCCGGAAAATTTATAAGCAAAACGGAAGCAAAAGTAGCGGAGAAGAAAATAAAAGTCGCACAACTATCAAAGATAACAGAGGTAGTGGCTGACTTAACTGAGTGAAATCGGTTGTTCAGGAATTGTTCAGAACAATGTAGTAAGCTAATTTATGTAATCTTGTCAAATGTCTTAATCCTTAAACAAACCAAGAAAGACTAGGCCCTTTTGGGAACCTAGTCTTTTTTGATTATTTTAGCAGATAGAAAGAGGAGAGAGCAAATGACTGTTAGAATAGACTAATACTGATTTAGAAATCAAGTCATGAGCTAGATGGAGTGCAAATTTTAAGTCGAATTACAGAATTCGGGCTATAAACTGCTGAAAGAAAATGTTGTTGTAGATCTTGAACAGTGGCTATCTAACTTCAAGTCAATGCCTCCAATCCAACAGCGGATAAGTATAAAAAGTATTCCAAGTAAGTTTTACATGAAAAATTATCTTGATATGCAAGAAAAAGTTCATGAGGAAATTGAGGACTGGTTTCAAAGGTGGAAACCAATGGAGTTTAACAACATTGAAAAGGACTCTACTAAGCGCAGAGTCCAATTTTTAGCTCTAATATGTTCTAATGATTAATTTGCAGATTTATACTGCCCTCTATAAATAGAGATAGCGTTGTTTAAATATTCAGTTGCACTTGAAACGTCATACTGTGACGAATTGCTATTAGATGTAATTCTTTCAGCATATGAAATTGCGGAGTTGAAATCATCCCATTCTCTTTGAGTTGTATAAAGAGTACCCGATGTCAAGCCAGCTCCATTTTCAGAGACAGTAACCCGTACACTATAAGCATAATTCACAAGTGATTGTAAATTAGTTTTATCCACATACCCATTATTCCCATACTTATAAGCACTCTTATAAGTCCAAATAGCATTGTTTAAATTATTGATAGCATTAGCTATATCCGTTTGAGTTGCATAATAATTATTAACAACTGATTGAGCCGATGATACAGCAGACTCTATTGCGTTTCTTTCTGTTTGTGTAGTCCATGGGGTATTATATGGCACATTCGAGCCATCCCAAGAAACCGTAACGTATTGAACAGAATTGATTAAAGATTGTAGTGAAGCTTTATCGCCATAGCCATATTTTGTTCCGCTTTTTTGAGCAGCTTGATAAACAGCTAGGGCATTTTTGTATTGACTGATGGCATTTTTCACTTGTTCTTGGGAGGCACTGTTGTTGTTTGCTACAGCTCTTGCGCTTGCTACTGCTGAATCAAATGCGTTTCGCTCAGCCTGTGTTGTCCACTTGTCTGTTGTTAAAATATCATAGCCGTTTACAGATACATGTACATACGGTGGTGATGCTAGTAGTGTATTAAGCTCTTTTTTATCAATAATAGGAAGAGTAACCGAAACATTTTTATTGTCTACTTGTACGTTCCCTACTTGATGTCCTGAATCTAACGCTACTTTAGTACCGCCTTTTACAACGATTTGATCAATTTTTCCTTCACCGTACAGGTTGAAATCTTTGTCCACATTAATTGTAAGTTTTTCTACATTAGACATTACCTCAAAAGAAGTAACTTTCCCTACTACATCCACTTTTGAAAGTGTTTGATCAGAAGATACATTAACTTTAGTACGTGCTAAATTAATATCAGCTGATTTCATATCTCTTAACGTTACATATAACCAATTTACCTTTTTTGTGACAATTGGTTTTAGCGTAATTGTATCACCCACTTCGACTTCATCGAGCGTTATGGCCTTCTTTACTCTGTTAGTAATGATCAACTGACCATCAACACTAACGTCTTGAATCTTTACATAGTCTGCATTTACAGTGAGGTCTCCAGAGATATCTGCGTCACCACCGTCGAAATAGACAGATTTTTTGCTTGTCCCTGCTTTGTTTAATGTTAAAGCTGTGACGTCCGTAATTTGGCCGTTTTTTACGACAATAGTAGCTCGGGCGTTTGTTAAAGCTGTTTTGTTAGAAGTTTGAAAAAGAGATTTTAAATCTTTATGGACTCTAAATGTACCGTTCGATGTGATGACCGTATCTTTTGTTAGATTTCGGATAGTCACAGATTCACCAATGACTTTTTTTGTTGCTGCTACTTGAGTTTCATAGGAATTTACTTGATTTAAAGGTGTAGCGGCACTTGCGGAAGACACTGGTATTACTAGCGTCGCTGTAATAGCCGTGGCCATTAATGTTGATAGCGCTTTATTTTTCATGTAAGTCACTCCAATCAGGTTATTTATTAGTTAATATATCATATTTTTCTATAATTTAGAATTGGGGGAGGATGTTATACTATGAAGCCCTATTCAAATAAGTCATAAGTCCTTTCCTTTGTAAAATGAGTTATTGGCGAAATATCGGTATTTCTCTCTATTATTATGTAAAATTTCTACTTTATTCGATAAATATTTTATTGTGATACTATCTTCCATCCTTTATCATTATTATAAAAAAGGGGTGTTAGTGGTGAAAAAATCGAGGGGTATTGCATTAAAACTATCTTCCTTAATTATAGGATTATTTTTAGTATTATTTTTATCCTATACAGTGACCACGGGCATTATCATAAAAAAACAAAGTGTTGAAGACGCAGAGCATGGAACATTGCAAACGGCTGAATCTTCAGCAGCTATTATGAGTGAGCGTTTTAAGAAAGCCAATACAACATTACATACGACAAAGCGCATTATTGAAAGCATGGAGAAAAATAATACATTATCAGCTCAGGGCATCCTAGACATGATGAAAAGTAATTTAGCTAATAACGATGATTTACTTGGGGTTGGAGCTGTCTTTGAGCAAAATTCTATTATGCTGAAGCCGAATGATGAAGCTACTTTAGTGGATTCCAAAAATCGATTTGGCCCTTATTTAAGTAAAAATGGTAATGACATTACGACAGCTCTTATTGAAGGTGTCGATGATAAAAGTGTTTCTGAATGGTATTGGATACCAAAAGAAGAGGGACGCGCAGTTTTGACTGAACCGTATGATTATAATGTAAACGGACAAACCGTTTTAATGACAACCATTTCGGTGCCATTAGTCAATGCTTCTGGTTCATTCTTTGGTGTACTGACAGCAGATGTTTCTATAGATTTTTTAAATGAACTAACAGAATCGGTTGCACCAGAAGGTGGTTACGCAGCCATTATTACGAATAAAGGTATACTGACAGCCAATAGCTTTGGTAAAGAGCTAGATGGTCGCAATATGCAAGAGGATCCGACTTGGAAAAGTATAAGTAAGACAATGGAAAATGGCGAGCTAACAAATATGTACATTGATTCTAATCAGCTAAAGGAAAGGGCTTATAATGTCTTTGCTCCAATGATATTAGAGGATATTGATGAAACATGGACAGTTCAAGTCGTGTTACCCGAATCAAAAATACTAGAGACATATAATCACGTATTCGTATTTACGATTATTGCCTCCATTATTATGGTAATTTTAATGACAGCTGCAAGTGTGTTATTCATCTATAAACAGCTAAAGCCACTCAAGTTTTTACGTACATCTATCGAAACGGCAGCAGAGGGAGATTTAACCCAAAAGGTGGATGAGAAGTATATTAAGGCTGATGAAATTGGGGCAGTTGCATTAGCTTACAATAATATGCTAGATAAAACCAATGGTGCGATTCAAACCGTATTGAACTCTACTACATTATTAAACCAATCGTCCAATCAAGTACATGAGGCCTTTAATGAAATTGTAGCGTCTAGTCAAGAGGTGTCTGTTGCCATCAATGAAATTGCACAAGGCGCATCGAAGCAATCTGAGGATACGGAAGAAACGAATTATCGAATCATGGATTTATCTGAACAGATTGATGCCATTACAGCTCTTTCTAATGAAATGGATGAACTCTCTCATAAAACGAACGAAACAACAGAAAAGGGATTGTACGAGGTTGAAAGCTTACGTGAACGTAATATAGAGACAAATGAGATGAACGGTCGTATTCAACAACAAATCGAATCATTAGCCTCTCACATTGCGAATATTAATCATATCATTGCTTCGATCCAAAGCATTACTGAGCAAACTAATCTATTAGCTTTAAATGCAAGTATTGAGGCAGCACGTGCTGGTGAACATGGTAAAGGATTTGCTGTCGTTGCAGAGGAAGTAAGAAAGTTAGCCGAGCAATCTAAAAGTGAAACAGAAATTATTAAGAATACAGTAGAAAGCATCCTTGAAAATTCACAGCAAACAGTTGCTGTCATTGCATCTAATGCGGATTTAATGCAATCTCAAAATGAATCCGTACAAAGTACACAACTGGCATTTAAAGATAACAGTGATTTGTCACGTTCAATTGCAGCCTCTATTAGTGAATTAATGAGTAAGCTATCGAGTATGTTAGAGCATAAAAATCAAGCGATTATGGCCATCCAAAGCATATCAGCAATTTCAGAGGAAACGGCTGCCTCAGCTGAACAAGTAAGTGCATCTGCAATGGATCAACAAGCAGAGTTACAAAAAGTAGCCGAGTCTATACAAAATATGAACGATATTTCCAATGAACTGCAAGAAGTCGTGAATCGTTTTAAATTAGCGTAAAATGAAGGGCTGCCTAAACAAATAGGCAGTCTTTTTTTATTGGAAGAGACATTGACCTAGTAGAAATTCGGCACTACTATAAAAGAAGGGAAGGGGGTCATCGAAATGATGTATCTCGGAATGATTTTCTTTCAAATTGTTGCACCTATTTTAGTGTTACTTATAGTAGGTGCTATCTTACAAAAGAGATTTCGCTTTAATTTAAAAGCGTTGTCTCAGCTTATTACATATTGCTTTATGCCAGCAGCTGTTTTTGTAAATTTATATGAGACGAGTGTAGAGCTGTCTGTACTGGCAGAGGTCGGATTGTTTATTGTGCTTTTTATTGGGAGCCAAATGCTACTCAGTCACCTTTTTGCGAAGTGGCTTGGTTTAGTTAAAACAGAGGCAGCAGTTTTTAAAAATAGTGTTGTGCTCATTAACTCTGGGAACTATGGCATTCCGGTAGCTCAAATGATTTTTGTAACACAACCTATTGGTGTAGCGATTCAGGTCATCCTTGTAATCTTTCAAAATATGACAACTTATACATATGGTTTGTATAATTTAATTTCCTCTACCAAATCAGGAATGACGATTATTAAAGATTTTTTTAAAATGCCCATCATTCATGCGTTGATTATTGGTGTAGCCATGAACTATTTTAATATCGGTATTCCACAGTTTATTAAAATACCAATAGACCATGTAGCAGATGGCTTTATTGCTGTGGCACTAATCACGTTAGGTGCGCAATTATCGCAGCTTGAAATCAAATCTATGTTTAATAAAACGGTTTTCGTCAGCTGCTTCACACGTTTAATTGTCGGACCAGCCGTAGCTTTAGCCATTATTTTTTTATTGGGGTTAGATGGAGTTGTCGCTCAATCACTATTTATAGCCAGTGCTTTCCCGACATCCCGCAATAGCTCTAGTCTAGCATTGGAATACGATGTGGAATCGGCAACAGCTGCCCAAACTGTTTTATTTTCAACTATTGTCAGCTGTATAACGGTAACAATAGTGATTTATCTTGCGGACGTATTATTTGCTTAATCAATAGAATATTAAAAAATAATGAATGGAAAACTTCCATCTCATAGTAATATCTGCTACACTAGCATCAAACTAAATAGTATTAACTAGGGGAGTCTGATGAGTCAGGCTGAGAGGGAAACGCTTAGAGGTTTCTTGACCCTTTGGACCTGATCTGGCTCATACCAGCGTGGGAAAGTTAAGAAACTATTGCATAGTATGTGTATGCAATTTCAACCTTTACATTCGTGGCCGGATCCAAATAATTATTTTGGATTCGGCCTTTATTTATTTGTTAGGGTGAGCTAGATCCGGTCCTTGTAACAAAAAACATTTAAGGGAGAGAAGTAGCTCATGTCAGCAATTAGTGAAAAGAACATTACGATTATGTCTAGCTTTGAAGGAAGCAAAAAGGTGTATGTTGAAGGTTCCCGTCCGGATATTTTAGTACCAATGCGAGAAATTGCATTAAGTCCGACAACAGGAAGCTTTGGAAATGAAGAAAACGCCCCTATTCGAGTATATGATACGAGTGGTCCCTATACAGATCCATCTTATCAAGTAGATATTACAAAAGGTTTACCTGCCTTACGAAGTGGATGGATTCAAGAGCGAGGAGATGTAGAAGCATATGAGGGCCGCTCTATAAAACCGGAGGATAATGGTTTTCGTCGTGCAGATGATCCGCGTAATCATGAAAATGTCTTTCCTGAATTGGCAAGAAAGCCTTTACGAGCAAAAAAAGGGAGAAATGTAACGCAGCTGCATTATGCAAGACAGGGGATTATTACACCTGAAATGGAGTTTGTAGCGATACGTGAAAATATGGATCCAGAATTTGTCCGATCTGAAATTGCAGCTGGGCGCGCTATTATGCCTTCTAATATTAATCATCCAGAGGCGGAGCCAATGATCATCGGTCGTAACTTCCATGTGAAAATCAATGCCAATATTGGGAATTCCGCGGTATCGTCTTCTATAGCAGAAGAGGTTGAAAAAATGACATGGGCAACACGCTGGGGTGCTGATAATATTATGGATCTTTCAACAGGTAAGCATATTCATACAACGAGAGAATGGATTATTCGAAATGCAGCGGTACCAGTGGGGACAGTGCCAATTTATCAAGCATTGGAAAAGGTAAATGGCGTAGCAGAGGATTTAACGTGGGAAGTTTACCGTGATACGCTTATTGAGCAAGCCGAGCAGGGTGTAGATTATTTCACGATTCATGCAGGTGTACTATTACGCTATGTTCCCCTTACAGCTAATCGTGTAACGGGAATTGTATCTCGTGGTGGTTCTATTATGGCACAGTGGTGTTTATATCATCATCAAGAGAATTTCCTTTATACTCATTTTGAGGAAATCTGTGAAATTATGAAGACTTATGATGTTGCTTTTTCTTTAGGTGATGGCCTACGTCCAGGTTCAATTGCAGACGCCAATGATGAAGCCCAATTTGCAGAGCTTGAAACACTAGGTGAACTAACACAGATTGCGTGGAAACATGATGTTCAAGTGATGGTGGAGGGGCCAGGTCATGTACCGATGCATCTGATTAAAGAAAACATGGACAAGCAATTAGAAGTTTGTAAGGAGGCGCCTTTTTATACGTTAGGTCCACTTACAACGGATATTGCTCCAGGCTATGACCACATTACATCGGCTATTGGGGCAGCGATGATTGGCTGGTTTGGGACAGCAATGCTCTGCTATGTGACACCAAAGGAGCACCTTGGCTTACCTAATCGCGAGGATGTTCGAGTGGGAGTAATTACGTATAAAATAGCGGCACATGCGGCAGATTTAGCGAAGGGGCATCCTGGTGCACAACGCCGAGATGATGCACTATCAAAAGCACGTTTTGAATTCCGCTGGCGTGATCAATTCAATCTATCTCTCGATCCAGAAAGAGCGGTGGAGTATCATGATGAGACTTTGCCAGCAGAAGGAGCAAAAACAGCACACTTTTGCTCTATGTGTGGTCCTAAGTTCTGTAGTATGCGAATTTCACAAGATATTCGAAATTATGCTAAAGAAAAAGACTTGAATACGACAGAAGCGATCCATCGAGGTATGAAGGAAAAGGCAGAGGAATTTAAAAAAGCGGGTAGTCAGATTTATCAATAATGTAAAAAGGCTTGTGTTGTAGTATCGACACAAGCCTTTTGTGATTAAAAAACTCCATGTGAGTGAAAAATTCACATGGAGTAAAAATTGGATTTGGATATCAATAATAAGTGGAATATTAAACGTTTGTTGGTTGTTTTACATATGGGTTTGTAAGATCCATACCTTCTAATGAAAGACCCATTGCTTTTGCTACACCTTCACCATATGCTGGATCTGCTAAATAGCAGTGAAGGATGTGACGGCGCTTGATGAATTCTTCAACAGAAGCCATATCATTTGCCGTATTTTCAAATAGACGTTGTTGCTCTTCTGCCGTCATAAGTCGGAATAGTTTACCTGGTTGTTCAAAGTAATTGTTGTCGTCTTCACGGAAGTCGTGAATACCTGCATGACCATCGATACGTAATTCAGGCTCTTTATAGTCTAAGTTATGCTCCCATTCACCATAGCTATTTGGTTCATAACCTAGTGTTGAACCAAGGTTGCCATCAAAACGCATTGCACCATCACGGTGGAAAGTGCGGAATGGACATTTCGGTGCGTTAACAGGAAGCATATAGTGGTTAACACCGAGACGATAACGCTGTGCATCTGCATATGCAAAGATACGACCTTGTAACATTTTATCTGGTGAGAAGCTAATACCAGGAACAATATTAGACGGTGCAAATGCAGCTTGTTCAACTTCTGCAAAATAGTTGTCCGGGTTTTTGTTTAACTCAAACTCACCCACTGGAATTAATGGGAAGTCTTTTTTATACCATACCTTTGTTAAATCAAATGGGTTGTATGGTAGCTCGCGAGCTTGCTCTTCAGTCATTACCTGAATGTACATTTTCCATTTAGGGAAATCGCCTTTTTCGATTGCTTCATATAAATCACGTTGTGAAGATTCGCGGTCTTGACCAATGATGTCATTAGCTTCAGCGCCAGTTAAGTTTTTAATGCCTTGCTCTGTACGGAAGTGGAATTTAACCCAAACACGTTCATTATCAGCATTGATAAAGCTATACGTATGAGAACCAAAACCATGCATATTGCGGTAACCAGCTGGAATACCACGGTCAGACATTACGATTGTCACTTGGTGAAGTGCTTCTGGTAATGAAGTCCAGAAATCCCAGTTAGAATTAGCGTTTTTCATATTTGTACGTGGGTCACGTTTTACCACGTGGTTTAAATCTGTGAAGTGTAATGGGTCGCGGAAGAAGAATACAGGTGTATTATTACCTACTAAATCCCAGTTACCTTCTTCTGTATAGAATTTAAGAGCAAAGCCACGGATATCGCGCTCAGCATCTGCCGCACCACGTTCACCTGCAACTGTAGAGAAACGTGCGAACATTTCTGTTTTTTTGCCAATCTCTGAGAAGATTTTAGCTTTTGTATATTGAGTAATATCATGCGTTACAGTAAAAGTACCAAATGCACCTGAACCTTTTGCGTGCATACGACGCTCAGGAATTACTTCACGGTTGAAATTTGCTAATTTTTCAACTAACCATACATCTTGAAGTAAAAGAGGGCCACGTGGACCTGCTGACATAGAGTCATGGTTACTTACTACTGGAGCGCCACCTGCTGTTGTAAAACGACGGCTACGATCATTTGCGTTTGTCATATTAGTTTACCTCCTGAAAAAAATGTGAGTCAAACTCTTCATCTATAACTATAACAAATATAAAATAGAATTGCTAGTACATTATAATAATTATCGTTAAAGAATTTATATATTTAAGTATAAACTATAAATATATGCGCTATACAGAAGTAATATACATAGTTTTTCACTTGAATTTTGCTTAGCTAATCTCAATTTGTAAAGTAATAAAGAGAAATGACTGCGTTAAAAATATCTTTATTGAAAATAAAGTGAGCTAATTGAAAACTATTTTAAACAAACTTTTATTTTTTTCTATATCGGTTTGGCGTAATACCAGTTTGTTGTTTAAAGATTTTAATGAAATAATTTGGATCATCAAATCCATTTAAATGAGCAATCTCACTAATTGCAAAATCTGTTTCTAGTAGCATTTTTGTAGCATGATGAATTCTAACTTGCTGTAAATAGCGCTTAAATGGCAGGCCTTGCTTCTTAGAGAAAATCGTACTTAAATAATTAGGACTAATTCCGAGCTTATGAGCAACAAAGGGTAGAGATAATGCACTATCTTTAAAGTGTTGATCAATTATTTCTAAAGCTAGTTCAACATAATCGGCTCTTTTCTCCATCCGGGCTTCTCTTGCTAACTCGATTAAAGTTTGTGTAAAAGAAATAATGCTGTTGAGAATAGTATAAAAAATAGGATGCTCGATAATGATGTGAAATAGCTGACGATAGTTTTGTTCAATAACAGCTTTTTCATGTAATTTATATTTCAACATAAAGCGCCGGATTTGTGCTAAGACACTTGTCAGATGAATACGTAAATCATCTTGTTCATAATAGATTCCCTCATTAGAAAGTCGATATAAAAAAGTTTTAACAGCCTCTAAGTTTCCATCTTCCAAACTACTTATTAATAATTGTTGCTCCTCTGGTGTTAGTAATGGATCAAAGGGCTGTGTTTCAAATTGTTTGCTGGCATAAAAAATATGACCAAAGCCTTCGTAAAAACTTTGATGTAGTGCACGCTTTGTTAATGCATACATATTTTTAATGGTTGTAGGTGTTCCATCATATATCCCGATATTTAAAGAACTATTACTAATCAAACGCCATTCCTTCATTAACGTTCGAACATCCTTCTCCACCATTTTTATATCGTCTGTGTCAAAAAGACATACGATTTTATTGGATAGAGGATATGTTTTCATATGGAAATGAATTGGAGTTTGTTGGAGCCAAGTGTAGAGCTTATTAAATGTCTCGTGATGCTCGGGTTCAATCATTGTAAAATGCAAAGTAGGTTCAATAGAGCTAGATTTGTTATCTAAAAATAATTGATAATAAAAGGAATCATTTGTCGCCTCTTGTGCATAATCTGTAATTTTTGGTGTGCGAAGAGAAATGGCAGCGAGTTTTTGCTTTAATAGTTCTAAGTCAATTGGTTTCACAAAAAGATGGGCAACCTGTAAATCAATTGCTTTTAATGCATTTTTAAATAGGGGTTCTGTCGTCATTGCTAGAATGGCACCGGATAGTTTTTGTAAATCTCGATAAAGAGCGTTTAAGCGATTATTAGGAAATAAATCGATATTTAAAAGAATCGCATCTGGTTCAAATTGTCGAATACTTTGAGTCACTTCTGAAATACTTGTACACATTTCAATAAAAACATCTCCAGGAAAATATGTATGTAAAAACCATTTTATGCCTGCTAATTCGGTTGGGTCACGATCAATTAATAACAGCTTCATACCATCAATCCTCCTTAAAATATTCTAGTTTCATATAAGATTACGATTATATTAATAAAAATAACATAAGAATCTGAAAAAAGTCTTGTTTTCTCTTTTAAAATTCTCTATATTCTGAAAAAGGTAGTTAGTACAATGTAAATAGAGTAATTGAACAACTATCAGCAACATCGAATTTTGCAATGAAAACGCTTAAAAGTGTTTTAATGCTGATGTTTTAACTATTACGATGAAATAAATCCCCCAGTGGATTTCGCAGATTTTGAAGAGGAGCTTTTTGAGCAATTTCGAGAAAATCTGGACGCATTGTTTTTCTACGTAAAAGCTAAGCGTCAACGGCTATGATGCCAAGGCGTAATTGATTTACATAGTTACATAAGGGAATAGGAGGATGTCATGTGAATTCGATCATCGAGCTTGATGGCAATACATTAACAAGACAACAAATTGAGGAAATCGTAAAGGGGCAAGCAACTGTAGCACTTTCTGCAGATAGTTTAGAACGAATTCGTTTAAGTAGAGAGCGTATCGAAAAACGTTTAGCAGAAGGGCAAACGATTTATGGTGTAAATACAGGGTTTGGAAAACTCAGCAATATAAAAATTGAAGAAGAAGATATTGAATTATTACAGTTGAATTTACTACGTTCAGATGCAACGGGTGTTGGCGAACCATTCCCAACTGATGTTGTACGCGCAATGATGGTGTTACGTGCTAATGCATTGGCTAGAGGATTTTCTGGTATTCGTGAAGAAACCGTCCAGCTATTATTAGATCTTATTAATAAAGGCGTGCATCCAATTGTTCCATCACAAGGTTCGGTAGGAGCAAGTGGTGATTTAGCGCCATTATCCCATTTGGCATTAGTATTAGTGGGTGAAGGTAAGGCAGAGTTCAACGGAGAAAAAATGAGTGGTAGCGAGGCGTTAAAGCAAGCTGGATTAACACCAGTTCGACTACAAGCGAAAGAGGGTCTGGCACTTGTTAACGGTACGCAAGCAATGACAGGTATTGGAGTTTTAACGGTCAATGAAGCTGAACGAATTGGACTTGCAGCAGATATGGCGGCTAGTTTGACGCTAGAAGCATTGAAGGGCATTACGTCAGCATTTGATCCAGCGCTATTAGCTGTAAGACCACATCCAGAATTAGAGCTGGTTGGTGGACGTATTCGTAAGTGGCTTGATGGTAGTAAACGTGTAACAAAGCAAGGGGAAATTCGCATGCAAGATGCGTATTCGCTACGCTGTATTCCGCAAGTACACGGTGCATCTTGGCAGTCATTTTTCTATGCAGAGAACCGCGTTCAAACGGAAATGAATGCTACGACAGATAATCCGATTGTATTAGAGAGTGGTGAAGTATTGTCGGGAGGTCATTTCCATGGTCAACCGATTGCTTTAGCAATGGACTTTTTGAAAATTGGTGTAAGTGAATGGGCTAATATTTCAGAACGTCGTACAGAACGTATGGTAAATCCACAGCTTAACGAAGGCTTACCGCCATTTTTAGCGACAAATCCTGGAATTGAATGTGGACTGATGATTGCACAATATACAGCGGCTTCCATTGTCTCAGAAAATAAAGTCTTGGCACATCCCTCTAGTGTGGATTCTATTCCGACATCAGGCAACCAAGAGGATCATGTGAGTATGGGCACAACTTCGGCTCGTCAAGTACGTCAAATTGTTCACAATGCGGCTCGTGTTATAGCAATAGAGTTGATTTGTGCATCACAGGCAATTCATTTAGATAAAGCGGAAGAGCAATTATCTCCAACAACTCGAAAGTATTTAGAAAAAGTGCGTGAATTCTGTCCACCATTATTAGCAGATCAACCAATCGGTGATGAAATTGAAGCATTGGCTAAGTATTTATTAGCAAGTGATGATCTAGTTAATGAGTATGTGTAAATTAATTGAATAAACTTGTTAGAAATCAAAGTTAAAAGCTCTTTCTAAATAATATCTGAGGGGGACTTGGATGGAATTTCAACAACAAGAGCTGAGGCAAGACTCGGTTTTCCGAGCTTCCTCCGCTTTGAAAATGATTATATGCAGTTTAGTTGGAATATTCAGTTTCTTTGTTTCGTTTGAATGGCAAGGCAAAGATACAATCTTAATCGATCATATTGTGAACTTTATCCGTGCAGAGGTACCACTATTGGTGACTGCATATGTTCTGATCATGCTCGTAGGGGGAGCATTACTTCCATTTTTAACTAAAAAATGGAATAACTCAATTGTTAGTATTGTGTTATCTATTTTTAAAGTGTGTGGAATGGTAGCAGGAATTTTATTAATTTTTAATTTAGCACCGGGATGGCTAGCGAACGAAAGTATTGGACCGTATTTGATGGAGAAGCTTATTAAGCCTGTAGGAGTACTGATTCCAATTGGTTCATTATTTCTAGCACTTCTTGTAAGCTATGGGCTACTTGAATACATTGGTGTGTTAACGCAACCGTTTATGAAGCCAATCTTTAAAACACCTGGACGGTCAGCAGTTGATGCTGTTGCCTCATTCGTGGGTAGTTATTCGGTTGGTTTACTTCTAACAAACCGTGTCTATATGGAAGGGCGTTATACAGCGAAAGAAGCTGCTATTATTGCGACCGGCTTCTCTACTGTATCGGCAACGTTTATGGTAGTCATTGCGAGTACGCTTGATATTATGCAGCATTGGAATGCATTCTTCTGGGTATCGCTCGTAGTAACATTTGTGGTCACGGCCATAACAGCTCGTATATATCCACTTCGTTCAATGAAGGATGAATATTACCAGGGTTCGACACCTATGCCCGAAAAGATCGTTAAGAAGGATCGTTTTAAGGAAGCTTGGCGACAAGCGATGGAGGCTGTAGAGCAAAACCCACCTTTATCCAAAATTTTATGGATGAATTTGAAGGATGGTTTCATTATGGCAATGGGTGTTATTCCTTCTATTCTATCAATAGGTTTACTTGGATTGGTTCTTGCGACGTACACGCCTATTTTTGATTGGTTAGCTTATATTTTTGTACCTTTCACTTACGTACTACAAATTCCAGAGCCATTTTTAGCAGCCAAGGCACTATCTTTATCGCTTGCAGAGGTATTTTTACCAGCACTTGTCGTGACACAAGCACCACTCGTAACAAAATTTATTGTAGCAGTAGTATCCATTTCGGCTATATTGTTCTTCTCAGCCGTTATTCCACTAATTTTATCATCTGAAATTCCATTGACGTTGCGTCAAATTTTACTGATTTGGTTTGAGCGTGTCGTATTAACTTTAATTATCGTAACACCTATAGCATTTTTACTATTTTAAAGGAGAGTGTTTTGTATGGTATTCAAAACAGAAATTCGTGCACCACGTGGAAATGAACTAACATGTAAGGGTTGGACACAAGAAGCAGCTATGCGTATGTTAATGAACAATTTGGACCCAGAGGTTGCAGAAAACCCGGATGAACTGATTGTTTATGGAGGTATTGGTAAGGCTGCCCGTAACTGGGAGAGCTATGAACAAATTATTGCTTCTTTAAAAGAATTAGAAAATGATGAAACATTGCTCATTCAATCTGGGAAGCCAGTAGCTGTTTTCCGTACACACGAGCATTCCCCACGTGTATTAATTGCCAATTCAAACCTTGTTCCTGCATGGGCAAATTGGGATCATTTCTATGAATTAGAAGATAGAGATTTAATGATGTATGGTCAAATGACTGCAGGAAGCTGGATTTATATTGGTGCTCAAGGTATTTTACAAGGTACTTATTTATCGTTTGTTGAAGCAGGGAAAAAAGTATTTGGCACTGCGGATTTACGTGGTAAATTCATCCTTACAGGTGGTATGGGTGGCATGAGTGGTGCACAGCCATTAGCTGGAAAAATGGCAGGAGCTGTAATTCTAGTTGTTGAAGTAGAACGTGCACGCATTGAACGTAAAATTAAAGAAGGTTACTGTGATTACATTGTGGAAACGGTGGACGAAGCAATTGCCTTAGTGAATAAATTACGTGACCAAAAAGAGCCTGCATCAATTGGTCTTGTTGGTAACTGTGCAGACGTCAATCGTGAACTGCTAAATCGAGGGATTATTCCAGACTTTGTAACAGATCAGACATCTGCACATGACCCTATTAATGGCTATGTACCAAACGGCATGACATTTGAAGAAGCACTAGAACTGCGTAAATCAGATGTTAAAACATATGAACGAAAAGCGAAAGAAACAATGGCAGAACATGTGCGGACAATGCTAGAGTTCCAAGAAGCGGGCGCTGAAGTATTTGATTATGGTAATAACATTCGTGCATACGCTAAAGAGATGGGTGTAACAAATGCCTTTGATTTCCCAGGCTTTGTACCAGCATATATTCGTCCATTGTTCTGTGAAGGCAAGGGTCCATTCCGTTGGGCGGCTCTTTCAGGAGACCCAGAGGATATTTATAAAACAGATGCACTTGCGAAAGAGATGTTCGCTGAAGATGAAGGCCTTGTTAACTGGATTGATATGGCGCAAAAAATGGTTAAATGGCAAGGCTTACCTGCACGTATTTGCTGGTTAGGCTATGGTGATCGCCACCGTTTTGCATTAAAAGTAAATGAAATGGTTGCCAATGGTGAATTATCAGCGCCAATTGTCTTTGGCCGTGATCATTTAGATTCAGGTTCAGTGGCATCGCCAAACCGTGAAACAGAAGGAATGTTGGATGGTTCGGATGCAGTATCCGATTGGCCAATTTTAAATGCTCTTGTCAATACAGCGAGTGGTGCAAGCTGGGTAAGTGTACACCATGGTGGTGGTGTTGGAATGGGTTATTCCCAACATGCAGGCCAAGTGCTAGTAGCAGATGGATCTGAGCTTGCTGCAGAAAAAATTGCACGTGTATTAGTTTCAGATCCAGGGATGGGCGTTGTTCGTCATGCAGATGCAGGCTATGACATTGCTATTAATACAGCGAAAAACAAAGGTGTGCATATACCAATGTTAAAGGGTGATGTGAAGTGACCATTTTAATCAAGAATGCCAATGAAGTGATTACATTAAAAAGTAACATACAAGGTCCGCGTACGAAGGAACAAATGCGTGAAATTGCGGTGGTAGAAAACGGCTCTGTTCTTATTGAGGCAGATCATATTGTTGCTGTTGGAGCTTTGGATCAACTAGAGGTAGACTTTCCTGATTTAGTAAAGAAAGCGGAGACTATTGATGCTTCAGGTAAGATAGTTATGCCAGGGTTAGTTGATTGTCATACACATTTAGTACATGGTGGGACTCGTGAACAAGAGTTTAATATGCGACTTAATGGTTCTACCTACATGGAAATTATGAATGCTGGTGGTGGCATTCACGCTACAACTAAACGTACACGGGAAACTAGCTTTGAAGATTTATATGAAAAAACGATGCAACACTTAGATGTATTTTTAAAGCATGGTGTGACAACAGTTGAAGCGAAATCAGGCTATGGCTTGGATTGGGAAACAGAAAAGAAGCAGCTGGAGGTAGCAAAACAATTACAAGCTACACATGACATTGATGTCGTGAGTACATTTATGGGAGCGCATGCAGTACCGCGAGACTATAAAGGTCGTGAGGATGAATTTGTTGATGTCGTCATCAAGGATATGTTACCTAAAGTGGCCGAGCTAGAACTAGCTGAATTTAATGATGTATTTTGTGAAAAAGGTGTATTCACACCAGAGCAATCTCAACGAATTTTAGAAGCCGGGAAAGCACTTGGTTTAACCCCGAAAATACATGCTGATGAAATCGAGCCATATAAAGGTGCAGAGCTTGCTGCGGAAGTAGGGGCAATTTCGGCAGAGCATTTGTTAGTGGCATCGGATGAAGGTATTAAAAAAATGGCTGAAGCAGGTACAATTGCTGTCTTGCTACCGGGAACAGCATTCTTCTTACGGGCACCATTTGCAAGAGGACGCCTAATGATTGATGAAGGGGTGCCCGTAGCAATCTCAACGGACTTTAATCCTGGATCATCTCCGACAATGAGTCTACCATTTATTATGAATTTAGCTTGTATGCATATGGGTATGACATTGGAGGAAGTATTAACAGCTACAACGATTAATGCGGCTTATGCACTGAATCGGGGCGAACAAATAGGGTCCCTTGAAGCGGACAAAAAAGCGGACGTTGTGATTCTAGATGTTGCTAATTACAAGCAATTACAATACTTCTACGGTATGAACCATACACATACGGTCATCAAAAATGGTCAAGTTGTTGTGCAAAATGGAATTCTGCTGAAAGATCAATAATATTATGGGCATAAATAAGGCTAGAAAGCTTTATTTATGCTTTTTTTATATATAGGTTGCAATTACTTTGGTAAAAGATTATAATCAATTTAAATAGTAATTCATGAATTACAAATTACTAAAACCTTGATATTGATTGAAGGGGTTACTCAATGAAAAAATTTCATACTGAAGAAGAAGTGCTTGCGAATTATGATTCTTCAAAATATCAAACACCTGATGGGTATACAGCGGATATTGCTATTTTTACAATTACGTCAGAGAAAATAGAAGAAAAAGCACCTCCTCAAATGACACTGAAGATTATGTTAATTAAGCGTGCGGCAAAAGATGCTGAAGGAAACCAGAATATTGAAGGGGGAAAATGGGCACTTCCAGGAGGATTTGTAGATGCTGTTCAAAAGGAAACAGCATATATCGCTGCTAGAAGAGAATTAAAAGAAGAAACAAATGTAGAAGGTTTACATGTACAACATTTTGGTGTTTATGATGAAATCGATCGAGATCCACGTGGTTGGATGATATCGAATGCGTTTTATGCAATTGTTCCTGAGACATATATAGAGCAACGCCAAGCTAATGATGATGCTGATGATGTACAGTTATTTGATATAGAAAATGTATTTTCGCTACAGTTAGCTTTCGATCATCGAAGAATTATTACAGATGCGTTGGAATTTATTAAAAGGGATATGATACAAACGACAGTTGCCAAAAACTTTTTACCACAAGAGTTTACTTTATCTGAATTACAGCGGGTGCTCCTGACAGTTGGAGAAGATCCTCGAATTTCAAATGATTCAGTATTTTTTACAAAAGCACCTAAATTACCTTTTATCCAAAAAGTGTTAGATGAGGAAGGTAAACCGAAGAAAACGAAACGCAATTCATTTAGGCCTTCACAACTTTATACATTCACTGATTTTGAAATAGTGGAGTCCATCTATCATTAGGAAAGAGCCATCTTTCCTGATTGTTTTAAATGAAGTAATTTGTAATTTTTATATTACTAATTAATAAAGTGGAGTGATGAGACGATGATGAAAAAACGTGCATTAATTAATATTGATTATACAGTGGATTTTGTAGCGACAGATGGAGCTCTTACTTGTGGAGAGCCTGGGCAGTTACTCGAACATACAAATGTTGAATTAACAAAGGAATTTATTAAGAACGGTGATTTTACAGTTTTTGCGATAGATGTTCATGAACAGGGGGATGTCTACCATCCAGAAACAAAGCTATTCCCACCACATAATATTCGAAATACAGAAGGTAGAAATTTATATGGAGCATTAAAGCAACTATATGAGGCAAATAAAGAGCAGGATTGCGTCTATTACATGGATAAAACACGCTACTCTGCTTTTGCAGGAACAGATTTAGAATTGAAATTACGTGAAAGAGGAATTACTGAGCTTCACTTAATCGGCGTTTGTACAGATATCTGTGTTCTTCATACAGCAGTAGATGCTTATAATAAAGGGTTCGATATTGTCATTCATAAAGATGCTGTTGCCTCCTTTAACCAAGCAGGACATGAGTGGGCGTTAGGGCATTTCGAGCACACGCTCGGTGCCACTATTATTTGACAATAAGGGATGGAGGAGAAAACATGAAATATGCAGACGATAGCTTCATGTTACACACAGATTTATATCAAATTAATATGGTTCAAGCTTATTGGCAAGATGGTGTTCAACAACGAAAAGCTGTTTTTGAGCTATATTTTAGAAAACTTCCATTTGGCAATGGCTATGCGGTATTTGCTGGTTTGAAAAAAGTGATCGATTTTATTAATAACTTTAGATTTTCCCAAAGTGATATTCAATATTTACGAGAAGAGGGGAAATATCCAGAGGATTTTCTTCAATATCTGCAGGAGCTTAAGTTTACAGGAAGCATAAAGGGAATGAAAGAGGGTGAACTTGTCTTCGCCAATGAACCTATCCTGCGAATTGAAGCACCATTGGCAGAGGCCCAATTAATCGAAACCCCTTTGTTAAATATTGTGAACTACCAAACGCTCATCGCCACAAAGGCTTCACGTATCAAGCAAGTGACAGGTGAGGATATTGTTATGGAGTTCGGCACTCGACGTGCACATGAATTTGATGCTGCAATTTGGGGTACTCGGGCTGCTTATATAGGTGGATTTTCTGCAACAAGTAATGTGAGAGCGGGGAAATTGTTCGGTATTCCTGTGTCAGGAACTCATGCCCATGCAATGATTCAAACCTATCGAGATGAGTATACTGCTTTTAAAAAATATGCAGCAGCTCATAAAGACTGCGTTTTCTTAGTAGATACTTATGACACGCTACGTTCAGGCGTTCCTAATGCTATTCGTGTGGCAAAGGAGCTTGGAGATCAGATTAATTTTGTTGGTATTCGTTTAGACAGTGGCGATTTAGCCTACCTTTCAAAAGAGGCAAGAAAAATGCTAGATGAAGCAGGGTTTACAGAAGCTAAAATTATGGCTTCGAATGATTTGGACGAATATACAATCATGCATTTAAAATCGCAAGGTGCGCGAATCGATGCATGGGGCATCGGAACAAAGCTAATTACAGCCTACGATCAAGCTGCTCTTGGTGGAGTATACAAATTGGTTTCTATTGAAGATGAGAGGGGAGAAATGGTTGACACCATTAAAATTTCAGCAAATCCTGAGAAAGTAACTACACCAGGGCGTAAACGTGTTTACCGTATTATTAATAATGAGAATGGTCATGCTGAAGGGGACTATATTGCATTAGATGAAGAAAACATAGAACAAGAAGAAAGATTAAAAATGTTCCACCCTATTCATACGTATATTAGTAAATTTGTTACGAATTTTTCAGCAAAAGAGTTACATGAAAGTATTGTCGAAAAGGGAAAAGTGATTTATGAGGAGCCGACTCTTCAAGAAATTCAAGCATATGCGAAGGAAAATTTACGTTTGCTCTGGTGTGAGTACAAACGAACAATGAATCCAGAAGAGTATCCAGTCGATTTAAGTCAAGCTTGCTGGGACAATAAAATGGCAAGCATACAGACAATTAAAGAAAAAATCTCACAAGGAAACAGCAGGAGGTAGAGAAAATGGCGAGGATAGGTATTTATGGTTCATCTTTTGACCCTATTACCAATGTTCATCTTTGGACAGCAAGTACGGTCGCACACCGCTGTAAATTAGATAAAGTTATCTTTTTGCCATGCTCAAATAAACGCAAAGATAAAACGATAAAAACCGCTGATATTCATCGTTGGAATATGCTACAGCTCGCTATTGCTAAGGACGATCGTTTTATTGCAGATTCCTATGAGATGGACCAAGAAGGCTGGAACATCTACACATATGACACGATGAAATACTTTAGAGAAAAACATCCAGATGATGAAGTCCATTTTATCATGGGGGCTGATTTATTAGTGGATATTGGTGCAGGGCTGTGGAAAAAAGGCGACGCATTAGTAGCAGAAAATAAATTTATTGTAATGGCAAGACATGGAATTGATATGCTGTCCACGATTAGTCGTTCTCCTATATTAAGGAATCATGATGATGGTAGATTCCATCTAATCGATAAAGGGCTAGCGATGGAAATTAGTTCTACCTATATTCGAGAAGAATTTGCTATGCGGGGAGAACCAAGATACCTCTTGCCTAATGCATGTTACGACTATATTAAAGAACATCATCTTTATCAAAAATAGTAAAGTACGGTTAAAAGTGTGGATAGGTGCCACACTTTTTTAATTTTGAAAAGATGGTGAATTTTATCATATGCTCCTCTAGGTAAGCTATAATAAAAAGAGCAATAACATACAATCTTTTTGCTGGTAATAATTATAATGATTAATGTTAGAAAGGAATTCATGGATGTGCAACTTACATTAACATTTCTTATTTTAGGAGTAACGATTTTCGCATTTGTGACCAATAAAGTACGGGCAGATCTTGTAGCAATTGTGTCACTTCTAGCATTTGTCATTACGAATATTTTAACGCCGGCCGAGGCATTAGCTGGTTTTTCTAACTCTGTCGTTTTAATGATTGCAGGGTTATTTGTCGTGGGTGCAGGAATTTTACGGACAGGACTTGCAGGAATGGCAGGGCAACTTTTACTTAAGTGGTCTGGTAATAGTGAGCTAAAACTATTTGTGTTACTGCTTATTATTGTAGGATCAGTCGGTGCCTTTATGAGTAATACCGGTACTGTAGCACTAATGATGCCGATAGTCGTGAGTATAGCAATTAGTATGAAAGTCAGCCCTTCTAAATTTCTTCTACCACTTTCATATGTAGCAAGTCTTTCTGGGCTGATGACTTTGATTGCATCACCAACAAATTTAATCGTTAGTCAGTTATTGGTCGACCGAGGCTATCATAAACTTGGCTTTTTTGAAGTGACCCCTATTGGTATTATCGGGATGATTGCGGGGATAACTTACTTAGTACTTGTGCGTAATATTTTGTTACCAAAGGATCGTAATCGAACTCAGACAAATGAGGGGTATAAACTTTCACCTAAGAAAATTATTAAGCAATATGATTTAAATAATCGCCTATTTAAAATCTCTGTTCCTGATGAATCACCTATTATTGAAACATCTTTAGCAGAATTAAAACTGCCAGCTACGTATATGCTTTGTATGATGAAAATTCATCGTAAATCTCAGGAGGGCATTAACTTATTACCGATGACTTATCAAGAAATGGCTGGTCCAACAAGTGTTATACATGCAAAAGACGAGCTATATGTTCAAGGTGAAGAAGAGGATATTCGTCGGTTTGTTGAGGATTATCAGCTTGAGATGCAAGGATTAGTAGAAGGAGAAGCCGACGAACTAGTATCGAAACATCTTGGTATTGCAGAAGTATTGCTCACACCTAATTCAAGCTTTATCAATGAAACGGTCAGCTCTCTTGGATTCCGAGAAAAATATAACTTAAATATCATTGGTATTAATCGTAGAGGTGGCTATAAGCTCCAAGATATGGTTTCACATAAATTGAAATTTGGAGATGCGATATTAGTGCAAGGAGCATGGGATGAAATTCTTTTGTTAGCAAGAGAGACCCAGGATGTTGTGGTTGTCGGTCAGCCTAAGGAACATGCAAGTGTAGCAGCGGCTACAGGCAAAGCTGGTATTGCAGGTATTATTATGTTGTTCATGATTTTTTTGATGGCATTCGAAATTTTTCCTGCTGTCATCTCGGTCATGATTGGTGCTGTCCTAATGATATTGACGGGTTGTTTAAGAAACATGGAAGATGCCTATAGCAATATGAATTTTGAAAGTATCGTGCTTGTAGCTGCTATGCTGCCAATGGCGACAGCATTAGAAAAAACAGGAGGCATGGCTATTTTATCTGATGGGATCATCAATGCTCTAGGCGATTTCGGACCTTATGGTGTACTAATAGGTGTTTATATTTTAACTGCTGTATTTGGTCAATTTATTAGTAATACAGCAACTGCAGTATTGTTTGCGCCGATTGCCATGAGTGCCGCCATTGCAATGGATGTAAGTCCCACAACATTTATGATTGCAGTTGCGGTAGCCGCAAGTATGGCATTTGCTACACCAATTGCTTCCCCAACAAATGCACTAGTAATGACAGCAGGGGGCTATAAATTTATGGACTTTGTCAGAATAGGGGTTCCATTACAAATTGTTATGTTCATTGTCATGATGGTAGCCATCCCATTCTTTTTCCCATTTTAAAATCTCAGGCTATCCATCTAAAGGAATCGAGAAGTACTTCTCGATTCTTTTCTAATTGATCACGTGGAGTAGATTTGATGTTTCGTCCGTCATAAATGTAAATGAAAAAGAACATAGAGAAAGTCTCAACTTTTTTAGTCTATCTTTAGGTTGAAAACTCAATTTTAATATTCAATTATTTTGATTATAGTTCTAAAAAAAACTACTAAATTATTATCGAGGGATATGCTAAAATAAAATACAACAGCTAGTGAAAACATCTTTATTAGCCAAAATATTTTATGTTATTAATATAGGAAGTTTTCCTGCTTTGAGAAAAAACTTAATTTTTTTTTAGAAAAAGTGTTGACCTTTTAAAAATAAGGGTGTAGTATTATACAAGTCGCCACGGTGACACGCTAAAATAAAGCAAAACATGAACCTTGAAAACTGAACAAGCAAAACGTAATCAATAAAGTTTTAAGTAACTAGTTTTGGCTAGTGAACGAAACAAAATTTTGGACATCAAAATTGATGCCAGCAAAACAATTTGAGCTAATCAAATTTCTTTTATGGAGAGTTTGATCCTGGCTCAGGACGAACGCTGGCGGCGTGCCTAATACATGCAAGTCGAGCGAACAGAGAAGGAGCTTGCTCCTTTGACGTTAGCGGCGGACGGGTGAGTAACACGTGGGCAACCTACCTTATAGTTTGGGATAACTCCGGGAAACCGGGGCTAATACCGAATAATCTGTTCCACCTCATGGTGGAACACTGAAAGACGGTTTCGGCTGTCGCTATAAGATGGGCCCGCGGCGCATTAGCTAGTTGGTGAGGTAACGGCTCACCAAGGCGACGATGCGTAGCCGACCTGAGAGGGTGATCGGCCACACTGGGACTGAGACACGGCCCAGACTCCTACGGGAGGCAGCAGTAGGGAATCTTCCACAATGGGCGAAAGCCTGATGGAGCAACGCCGCGTGAGTGAAGAAGGTTTTCGGATCGTAAAACTCTGTTGTAAGGGAAGAACAAGTACAGTAGTAACTGGCTGTACCTTGACGGTACCTTATTAGAAAGCCACGGCTAACTACGTGCCAGCAGCCGCGGTAATACGTAGGTGGCAAGCGTTGTCCGGAATTATTGGGCGTAAAGCGCGCGCAGGCGGTCCTTTAAGTCTGATGTGAAAGCCCACGGCTCAACCGTGGAGGGTCATTGGAAACTGGGGGACTTGAGTGCAGAAGAGGAAAGTGGAATTCCAAGTGTAGCGGTGAAATGCGTAGAGATTTGGAGGAACACCAGTGGCGAAGGCGACTTTCTGGTCTGTAACTGACGCTGAGGCGCGAAAGCGTGGGGAGCAAACAGGATTAGATACCCTGGTAGTCCACGCCGTAAACGATGAGTGCTAAGTGTTAGGGGGTTTCCGCCCCTTAGTGCTGCAGCTAACGCATTAAGCACTCCGCCTGGGGAGTACGGTCGCAAGACTGAAACTCAAAGGAATTGACGGGGGCCCGCACAAGCGGTGGAGCATGTGGTTTAATTCGAAGCAACGCGAAGAACCTTACCAGGTCTTGACATCCCGTTGACCACTGTAGAGATATAGTTTCCCCTTCGGGGGCAACGGTGACAGGTGGTGCATGGTTGTCGTCAGCTCGTGTCGTGAGATGTTGGGTTAAGTCCCGCAACGAGCGCAACCCTTGATCTTAGTTGCCATCATTTAGTTGGGCACTCTAAGGTGACTGCCGGTGACAAACCGGAGGAAGGTGGGGATGACGTCAAATCATCATGCCCCTTATGACCTGGGCTACACACGTGCTACAATGGACGATACAAACGGTTGCCAACTCGCGAGAGGGAGCTAATCCGATAAAGTCGTTCTCAGTTCGGATTGTAGGCTGCAACTCGCCTACATGAAGCCGGAATCGCTAGTAATCGCGGATCAGCATGCCGCGGTGAATACGTTCCCGGGCCTTGTACACACCGCCCGTCACACCACGAGAGTTTGTAACACCCGAAGTCGGTGAGGTAACCTTTTGGAGCCAGCCGCCGAAGGTGGGATAGATGATTGGGGTGAAGTCGTAACAAGGTAGCCGTATCGGAAGGTGCGGCTGGATCACCTCCTTTCTAAGGATTATTTCGGAATACAAACCTAGGGTTTGTAAGATTACGTTTTGCGTTCAGTTTTGAAGGTTCATTCTTCCGAATGAAATACTTCAAATATTTGCTCCTGTCGCTACGCTTTCGTCGCAAAGCTGCGAAGAAGTAGAAGCAGGCAGTAACTTTGTTCTTTGAAAACTGGATAAAACGACATTGAAATTGTAACAAACACATTTATTTTTTAAGTTTTTTATAGGCTTAATAACATTAGTAAGGTTTCAAGACACAAGCAGTTCTAGGAAGCAATCGAGTGAATGAAGGAGCGTACTTCAGTACGTGACTGATTGAACGAGTGAAGCTGACAACGAAATGCGATGTGTATTGAAAGCTGTAGGTTAAGTTATTAAGGGCGCACGGCGAATGCCTTGGCACTAGGAGCCGAAGAAGGACGGCACTAACACCGATATGCTTCGGGGAGCTGTAAGTGAGCTTTGATCCGGAGATTTCCGAATGGGGGAACCCACTACGTTTAATCGCGTAGTATCTTGACGTGAATACATAGCGTCTTGAAGGCAGACCCAGGGAACTGAAACATCTAAGTACCTGGAGGAAGAGAAAGAAAAATCGATTCCCTGAGTAGCGGCGAGCGAAACGGGAAGAGCCCAAACCAAGAGGCTTGCCTCTTGGGGTTGTAGGACACTCTATACGGAGTTACAAAAGAGCGAGTTAGATGAAGCGACTTGGAAAGGTCCGCCAGAGCAGGTAAAAGCCCTGTAGTCGAAAGTTCGTTCTCTCCTGAGTGGATCCTGAGTACGGCGGAACACGTGAAATTCCGTCGGAATCCGGGAGGACCATCTCCCAAGGCTAAATACTACCTAGTGACCGATAGTGAACCAGTACCGTGAGGGAAAGGTGAAAAGCACCCCGGGAGGGGAGTGAAAGAGATCCTGAAACCGTGTGCCTACAAGTAGTTAGAGCCCGTTAATGGGTGATAGCGTGCCTTTTGTAGAATGAACCGGCGAGTTACGATTACGTGCAAGGTTAAGCTTTAGAAGGCGGAGCCGCAGCGAAAGCGAGTCTGAATAGGGCGAAATAGTACGTGGTCGTAGACCCGAAACCAGGTGATCTACCCATGTCCAGGGTGAAGGTAAGGTAACACTTACTGGAGGCCCGAACCCACGCACGTTGAAAAGTGCGGGGATGAGGTGTGGGTAGCGGAGAAATTCCAATCGAACTTGGAGATAGCTGGTTCTCTCCGAAATAGCTTTAGGGCTAGCCTCGTGATGAGAATACTGGAGGTAGAGCACTGTTTGGACTAGGGGGCCATCCCGGTTTACCGAATTCAGACAAACTCCGAATGCCAGATATTTATACACGGGAGTCAGACTGCGAGTGATAAGATCCGTAGTCAAAAGGGAAACAGCCCAGACCACCAGCTAAGGTCCCAAAGTAATCGTTAAGTGGAAAAGGATGTGGCGTTGCACAGACAACCAGGATGTTGGCTTAGAAGCAGCCATCATTTAAAGAGTGCGTAATAGCTCACTGGTCGAGTGACGCTGCGCCGAAAATGTATCGGGGCTAAACGATTCACCGAAGCTGTGGATTGACATCTACGATGTCAGTGGTAGGAGAGCGTTCTAAGTGCGTTGAAGTCAGACCGGAAGGACTGGTGGAGCGCTTAGAAGTGAGAATGCCGGTATGAGTAGCGAAAGACGGGTGAGAATCCCGTCCACCGTATGACTAAGGTTTCCTGAGGAAGGCTCGTCCGCTCAGGGTTAGTCGGGACCTAAGCCGAGGCCGACAGGCGTAGGCGATGGACAACAGGTTGATATTCCTGTACCACCTCCTCACCGTTTGAGAAATGGGGGGACGCAGTAGGATAGGGTAAGCGCGCTGTTGGTTATGCGCGTCCAAGCAGTAAGGCGTGTGTGTAGGCAAATCCGCACACTGTAACGTTGAGCTGTGATGGCGAGTCCGTATGGACGAAGTTCCTGATTTCACACTGCCAAGAAAAGCCTCTATCGAGGTGAGAGGTGCCCGTACCGCAAACCGACACAGGTAGTCGAGGAGAGAATCCTAAGGTGTGCGAGAGAACTCTCGTTAAGGAACTCGGCAAAATGACCCCGTAACTTCGGGAGAAGGGGTGCTCTTGAGCGTGCAAGCGCATGAGAGCCGCAGTGAATAGGCCCAGGCGACTGTTTAGCAAAAACACAGGTCTCTGCAAAACCGTAAGGTGACGTATAGGGGCTGACGCCTGCCCGGTGCTGGAAGGTTAAGAGGAGTGGTTAGCGCAAGCGAAGCTGCGAATTGAAGCCCCAGTAAACGGCGGCCGTAACTATAACGGTCCTAAGGTAGCGAAATTCCTTGTCGGGTAAGTTCCGACCCGCACGAAAGGCGTAACGATCTGGGCACTGTCTCAACGAGAGACTCGGTGAAATTATAGTACCTGTGAAGATGCAGGTTACCCGCGACAGGACGGAAAGACCCCGTGGAGCTTTACTGTAGCCTGATATTGAATTTTGGTACAACTTGTACAGGATAGGTAGGAGCCAGAGATCTCGGAGCGCCAGCTTCGAAGGAGGCGTCGGTGGGATACTACCCTGGTTGTATTGAAATTCTAACCCATGCCCCTTAGCGGGGCAGGAGACAGTGTCAGGCGGACAGTTTGACTGGGGCGGTCGCCTCCTAAAAGGTAACGGAGGCGCCCAAAGGTTCCCTCAGAATGGTTGGAAATCATTCGTAGAGTGTAAAGGCACAAGGGAGCTTGACTGCGAGACCTACAAGTCGAGCAGGGTCGAAAGACGGGCTTAGTGATCCGGTGGTTCCGCATGGAAGGGCCATCGCTCAACGGATAAAAGCTACCCCGGGGATAACAGGCTTATCTCCCCCAAGAGTCCACATCGACGGGGAGGTTTGGCACCTCGATGTCGGCTCATCGCATCCTGGGGCTGTAGTCGGTCCCAAGGGTTGGGCTGTTCGCCCATTAAAGCGGTACGCGAGCTGGGTTCAGAACGTCGTGAGACAGTTCGGTCCCTATCCGTCGTGGGCGTAGGAAATTTGAGAGGAGCTGTCCTTAGTACGAGAGGACCGGGATGGACACACCGCTGGTGTACCAGTTGTCTTGCCAAAGGCATCGCTGGGTAGCTATGTGTGGACGGGATAAGTGCTGAAAGCATCTAAGCATGAAGCCCCCCTCAAGATGAGATTTCCCATTACACAAGTAAGTAAGATCCCTCAAAGACGATGAGGTAGATAGGTTCGAGGTGGAAGTGTGGTGACACATGGAGCTGACGAATACTAATCGATCGAGGACTTAACCAAATTGTTTGAAGCATTCAATGTACGTTTATCTAGTTTTGAAAGAATAAGTCTTTCAACTGAATAAGTGAAGTGATGATGGCAAAGAGGCCACACCCGTTCCCATACCGAACACGGAAGTTAAGCTCTTTAGCGCCGATGGTAGTTGGGGGCTTCCCCCTGTGAGAGTAGGACGTCGCTTCGCTTATTTTTTGTGGAGGATTAGCTCAGCTGGGAGAGCACCTGCCTTACAAGCAGGGGGTCGGCGGTTCGAGCCCGTCATCCTCCACCATATGGTCCCGTGGTGTAGCGGTTAACATGCCTGCCTGTCACGCAGGAGATCGCCGGTTCGATCCCGGTCGGGACCGCCATTATTTTTGCCGGTGTAGCTCAGTTGGTAGAGCAACTGACTTGTAATCAGTAGGTCGTGGGTTCGACTCCTATCGCCGGCACCATTCCCTTGGAGGGGTAGCGAAGTGGCTAAACGCGGCGGACTGTAAATCCGCTCCTTAGGGTTCGGCGGTTCGAATCCGTCCCCCTCCACCATTTTAGGGGCATAGTTCAACGGTAGAATAGAGGTCTCCAAAACCTTTGGTGTGGGTTCGATTCCTACTGCCCCTGCCAGGTATTGAGGTACTCGTTCATATACAGCTGTTATGATTTATATAGTGGCGATTGTGGCGAAGTGGTTAACGCATCGGATTGTGGTTCCGACATTCGTGGGTTCGATTCCCATCAGTCGCCCCATTTCAACATTGGGGTATAGCCAAGCGGTAAGGCAACGGATTTTGATTCCGTCATGCCTAGGTTCGAATCCTAGTACCCCAGCCATTTTTTTCTTTAACGAGCCATTAGCTCAGTTGGTAGAGCATCTGACTTTTAATCAGAGGGTCGAAGGTTCGAGTCCTTCATGGCTCATCATTTTTATTTACTAAGCGCCCGTAGCTCAATTGGATAGAGCGTCTGACTACGGATCAGAAGGTTATGGGTTCGACTCCTGTCGGGCGCGCCAATAAATATATTTTACGGAATGTAGCTCAGCTTGGTAGAGCACTTGGTTTGGGACCAAGGGGTCGTAGGTTCGAATCCTGTCATTCCGACCATCTTTTATTTAAATGGGGCCTTAGCTCAGCTGGGAGAGCGCCTGCCTTGCACGCAGGAGGTCAGCGGTTCGATCCCGCTAGGCTCCACCATTTCAATATTTTTGGAGGTATACCCAAGTCTGGCTGAAGGGATCGGTCTTGAAAACCGACAGGCGGGTAACACCGCGCGGGGGTTCGAATCCCTCTACCTCCTCCATTTCGGGTCAGTAGCTCAGTTGGTAGAGCATTAGATTGAAGCTCTAAGTGTCGGCGGTTCGATTCCGTCCTGACCCACCATTATTTGCGGGTGTAGTTTAATGGTAAAACCTCAGCCTTCCAAGCTGATGTCGTGAGTTCGATTCTCATCACCCGCTCCAAAATGGGCCTATAGCTCAGCTGGTTAGAGCGCACGCCTGATAAGCGTGAGGTCGATGGTTCGAGTCCATTTAGGCCCATCATTATTCCGAAGTAGCTCAGTTGGTAGTAGCACCTGACTGTTAATCAGGTTGTCGCAGGTTCGAGTCCTGCCTTCGGAGCCACGGCCCGTTGGTCAAGTGGTTAAGACACCGCCCTTTCACGGCGGTAACACGGGTTCGAATCCCGTACGGGTCATCAAGCATGTAGCACAGATGTGTGTTACATGCTTTTTTCTATATGTAGATGTTCAACCAAGACTATAAAACCATTAAAAGGTTCTGTAGCTTTTTTATGGTGAACATAGGACAGTATAAGTGCTTTAGCTCATTTCAAGGTCCTGTTCCATTTATCAATCACATGTTTCACCCACTAATAAATTTGAACAAACTATTTCATATATGCAATATGTATGTTTTTTCAACAGCTATTTTCATGGTGCTTGCCGTATCGTTGCTCTAATATGAGGGTAAGTGGAGGAATCGATATGAGTATACAGGAGATAGAGCAATTCTTAAGTCAATATCAGAAAGAACAAAATAAATCAGATCTTTGGTTAGAGAATAGATTGCAAGAGATTAAGAGTGAAGGTGAATATTACCCCACAACAGAGGAACTAGTTTTTGGAGCACGTGTCGCATGGCGTAATAGTAACAAATGTATTGGACGCTTGTTTTGGCAGTCATTGCATGTAGTAGACGCACGAGATCTTTTAGACGAAGAGGATATTTTTCGAAAATTACTAGAGCATATCGATTATGCAACAAATAGTGGGAAAATCCGCCCTACAATAACCGTGTTTGCCTCAGATCGAGTACGGATTTGGAATCACCAACTTATCCGTTATGCGGGCTATGAAACGGAATTAGGTGTTATAGGTGATTCTCATTCTGTTGCGTTTACACAAGTATGTGAAACGCTAGGCTGGAAAAGTGAGAGAACAGCTTTTGATGTGTTACCACTTGTTATACAAGTAGATGGGCGAGCTCCAAGGCTGTTTACAATTCCAGCAGAATATATTTTAGAGGTGCCAATCCGCCATCCAGAGGAAGCTGAAATAGAAAAATTAGAGATGAAATGGTATGCTGTACCCATTATCTCGAGTATGCGTTTTCGAATGGCAGGCATTGATTACCAAGCTGCTCCTTTTAATGGTTGGTATATGGGGACAGAAATTGGAGCACGTAATTTAGCTGATCATGACCGCTATAATATGCTACCAGCTATTGCTGAGATTTTTAATCTTGATACAACCAAACAAGCTTCTCTTTGGCGTGATCGTGCATTAGTGGAGCTTAATATAGCAGTTCTCCATTCCTTTAAAGAAGATGGGGTAAGCATTGTCGATCATCATACAGCGGCTCAGCAGTTTAAATTGTTTGAGGAAGCAGAGCTATCGGCTGAACGGGAAGTTACAGGCAACTGGACATGGTTAATTCCACCGCTTTCACCTGCAACAACGCATATTTTCCATAAGCCCTATGTAAATGTCTATCATACACCAAATTATTTTTATCAAAAACCATGCTATTAACAATAGAAGACTCTTCAATTTCCTATCAGTAAATTTATCAATTAATTGTATTTTAAGAAGAGGGTGATCCACTATGTTGGAGCAGCAAATTCCAGATATCCCGTGGCAACAATTGACCACACCTTATGGAAGAGGTGCAGCCATTCCGCAGCTGATTGAAGAGGAAAATTACCGACAACTAGCTGAGTTAATTGAACATCAAGGTACACTTTGGCAGGTGACACCATGGGTTTTGTTAATCCTTTTAAAAAAGCTGGGTAGTCAAGATAAGGAGGATGTCTCCTTACAAGAAATTGAACTTTATTTAGCCGTTGCTCAGGCGATTACTGTGGATTATTTAGAGCCAACACAAACTGTTCAACCCATGCAGAAGCTGCTAGATAGAAACTACTTATGGACAGAAAATGAAGAGGATGACGATCAAGAGTGGGAAAGAGAAACGCCGACGGGCTATGAGCAGACAGCATTTTTAAGCTATTATTATTTCAGCTATCTACTCTTACAAGAGGCTATCCCTAGTTTAACGGCTATTACAGTGCACAATAACGAAGCAGCAGACCGTCTTGCGGAACTGCTAAGGTTATTAGAGCAGCTGAATAAATAGGTTGATAAAAAAGCAGATGAGAAACATATGCCATTTCCCATCTGCTCCAATTTAATGGACATATTCATCTTTAGAAGCTCTCATTGAGCAGAAGAAAAGTACCATTGCCACAACTACAAAAAGCCAGCCAGCAATATCCCAGCCACCGAATAAATCATGCAAGTAGCCAAAAAGAATAGGACCAATTGCGGCAAATAAATACCCTAAAGATTGTGCAAAGCCTGATAAATCTGCTGCTTCAAAGGCAGTACGGGTGCGAAGGGTGAAAAACATCATGGCTAATGCGAATGAAGAACCACCTGCTAATCCTAGAAGGACCATCCAAAGTACTCCAAGGCTTGTCCATTCCATTACAACACCAACAAAGCCTACTAAATAGAACGACGTAAACATCAGTACAAGAGGTCGCTGTGAAGTCATTTTACTAGCAATAATAGGCACAGCTAATGCCATTGGAACTTGAGAGAATTGCATAATAGAAAACATCCAGCCAGCCTTATCAGGAGCTAATCCTTGGGCAATATAGATTTCTGGAATCCAAGCTGCAGTCGTGTAGAATAATAAAGACTGTAAACCCATTGCGCCTGTGACGGCCCACGTAACAGGTGATTTCCATAGTGGTGGACCTGACTTTTTAGATGAGGTAGTTGGTTCAGGTTTATTTGATTTTAATTGAGGTATCCAAATTAAAATCGTAACGACAACAAGTACAAGAGCAATGGCCAAAGCCCCTTGCCAGCCTAATGATGAATTAGCTATTGGATAGCTAATACCTGCGCCAAGGCCAGCAGTTAAATTCATGGACATGGTGAAGAAGGCCATCAGTAAGCCTACATGGTATGGAAATTTCAATTTTAGTAATCCTGGAATGAGTACATTTCCAAAAGATATTGCTACGCCAATTAGCATAGTACCAAATATAAGTAATCCTGTTGTTCCAAGTGAGCGTAGAACTATCCCTAAGGCCAATAGAATAGTGGATAAAAATAAAGTAAGCTCAAGCCCTAGTTTACGTGCTACGATAGGTGCAAAAGGCGATATGATGGCAAAAGCAAGCAATGGAATAGTTGTTAGAAAGCCTGCTAATACATTAGAGATACCAAGATCATCACGGATAAAGGATATGATTGGACCAACAACAGTTAATGGCATTCGTAATGTAGAGGCAATAAAAATAACCCCAAAGACTAAAAGTAATGTTGTTCCTTTCCAGCTAATTTTTTTACTTGGATAACTAGCGGAATGATCATTTGTAGTCAAAATAACTCCCCCCTGTTATTAACCATTCTAATTGAACTACTATAACACTTTATCACACTATTAAAAATAGTAGAAGATTCATAAAATACAGAACATTTTCCGTGTTGTTGAAATGTCTATGGTCTTATGTTAGTATAATAATCATCATAAATTTAATAATTATATGCCTCATGTTTGTATTGAGGTAGAGGTCGCGATATTTATAAGTATGCTAATTGAAATGACAAGCATTGATGAGATTAGCTGAAAGGAAATATTGCCGAAGTGTGAGGGGACTTGAAAACCTCATGCTGGGGCTGTCTCCGAAAGGAACAGAACTGTCACGTTTGTACAACGTGTTGAGCTATCATTTAGGAAAAACTGAGGATTAACTTAGCCATCACATTGTTCATGTGATGGCATTTTTTTGCCTCATAAATAGGAAGGAAGCTATATCGTGAGTGAAATAAAAGTAAATCAGCTCGGTCATAACGAACCAAAGCTGAAAAAAGAATTAAAAAGCCGTCATATTACAATGATTTCTTTAGGCGGTACAATTGGTACGGGGCTATTTTTAGCTAGTGGTGGTGCCATTGCACAAGCAGGGCCAGGAGGCGCATTGCTTGCCTATGCCTTAATTGGTGTTATGGTGTACTTCCTAATGACGAGCTTAGGAGAGATGGCTGCTTATATGCCATCATCAGGTTCATTTAGTACGTATGCAACAAAATTCGTAGATCCAGCACTAGGCTTCGCTTTAGGTTGGAACTATTGGTATAACTGGGCAATTACGATTGCAGCAGAAATTGCAGCAGTGTCTTTAATAATGAAATATTGGTTCCCAGATAGCTCATCAGCACTTTGGACAGTATTATTTATTGCTGTTGTGCTAACGTTTAATTTACTTTCTGTAAAGAGCTATGGTGAAAGTGAATATTGGTTTGCTATGATTAAAGTAGCAACGGTCATTGTTTTTATTATTATTAGTTTATTAATGATTTTTGGTATTTTAGGTGGTCAGGCACCTGTAGGCTTCACAAATTTCTTTATTAGTGATGGGCCATTCCATGGGGGCTTCCTTGCTACCTTTGGTATTTTCCTGGCTGCAGGGTTTTCATTCCAAGGAACAGAGCTTCTAGGTATAACAGCTGGTGAAACTGATGATCCAGGTAAAAATATTCCGAAAGCTGTAAAATCCGTATTCTGGCGTATTCTTTTATTCTATATTTTAGCAATTGGTGCAATAGGAATGCTGATTCCTTTCACAGATGAGCGCCTATTATCAGAAGATATTGCAGTATCACCATTTACATTAGTGTTTGATCGCTTAGGTATCGCCTTTGCTGCGTCGTTAATGAACGCTATTATTTTAACGGCTATGCTATCAGCAGGTAACTCAGGGCTTTATGCATCATCTCGTATGTTATGGCAATTAGCGGTGGATGGTCATGCGCCTAAAATCTTTACAAAGCTTAGTCGCCGTGGTATTCCAATTTACGCGCTACTAGCAACATTAGCTGTAGGCTGTTTAGCATTTTTAGCGTCATTTTTCGGTGACGGTGTGGTGTATATCTGGCTATTAAATGCCTCTGGAATGTCTGGCTTTATTGCATGGCTTGGCATTGCATTTAGTCATTATCGTTTCCGTCGTGCATTCGACGCACAGGGCTTAGATCCAAAGCTATTACCTTATAAAGCAAAATTGTATCCATTCGGACCACTATTCGCCTTTACAGTTTGTATGATTGTGGTCATTGGACAAAATTACACAGCCTTTACAGGAGACAAAATCGATTGGTACGGTATTCTAGTTTCTTATATTGGAATTCCATTTTTCTTACTATTATGGTTAGGCTATAAAATTAAACATAAAACAAAAATGCTTCCACTTAATGAGTGTGATTTAAAAGTGGAGGATTAAATAGAAAAGCTGTTCTGTATACCGTTGTATGACGGTTGATAGGACGGCTTTTTTATATTTGGGCGTTAAATTTATTTCTTAATCTATATCATATATATGGTAATATACTATAGATGTGGAAAGTCATACTAATGGCTTTTTAGTTAGGAAGAGGTGCATGAAAATGCAAAAACATATTTTACTAGTTGAAGATGATGAGGCTATTCGTGAAATGGTAGAAAACTTTTTACTATTGGAAGGCTTCGGTGTTACAACTGCAAAGAATGGAGAAGAGGCATTACAGTATTGTTTAAACCATTCATTTGATTTAGTTATCTTAGATATTATGATTCCTAAACTTAATGGATTAGAAGTACTAAAAATAATTCGAGAACAAGCAGCGCTTCCTATCATCATTATGTCAGCAAAGGATAGTGATGTAGATAAAGCTTTAGGGTTAGGCTTAGGTGCAGATGATTATATTGCTAAACCATTTTCTATGCTAGAGTTTTCTGCTCGCGTAAAAGCCGTTATTAGACGAGCAACCAAATATTCTAGTCAAGTGGATAACAAACAAGATGTAGTAGTGATCGATAATTTAACGATAAATATGATTAACTTTTCTGTAGATAAAGATGGGCAAGAAGTGAAACTAACATCTAAGGAATTTGCCATTTTAAAATTGCTTGTAACAAATCGCCAGCGAGTTTTTACTAAGGAGCAAATTTATCAGACAATATGGAAAGATACTTACTACGGTGATGAAAATATTATTAATGTACATATAAGAAGACTTCGCGAAAAAATTGAAGATGATCCGTCTAA
Organism: Lysinibacillus irui; assembly: GCF_028877475.1. Lineage (NCBI taxonomy): Bacteria > Bacillati > Bacillota > Bacilli > Caryophanales > Bacillaceae > Lysinibacillus > Lysinibacillus irui. Next base: position 229,767 of record NZ_CP113527.1, read on the forward strand.
TCCTCATTATATAAAAACGCTGTGGGGAATTGGCTATAAGTTTGAGGGATAAAATATGACGTTATGTCTATTACTAATTATTTTGTTGCTGGCGGGTATTATTCTTTATCAAAGAAAAGTAAAAAAAGAACAAGATGATACAATCCAATACATGCATGAAAAAATACAAGCAATTGTTAATAAACCAACTAATGAAAAGGTTTTAGTTGCTACGACAAATCCAGAAATTCAGCAATTACTGATTACAATAAATGCCTTATTGGATGACAAGCAAAAGGTTCTTGCTACACATCGAAAAATGGAAGATTCAATGAAAAAGATGTTGGCAAATATTTCACATGATCTTAAAACACCTTTAACAGTTGTATTAGGCTATATTGAAATACTTCAGCTTCAAAGTTCAATTAGTGAGGAAGAGCGACAGCGATTACTCACTGGTGTTCATGCTAAAACGTTAGAAGTATTAAAAATCATTCATACATTTTTTGATCTGGCAAAATTAGAGGCAGGAGATGCAAATTATCCAATCACGAAAATCAATATTTGTGAAATATGCCGAAAAAATATTTTATCCTTTTACGATATGGTCACATCGGTGGGATTAAATATCAATATTTCAATCCCCGAACTTCCTATGTATGCCCTTGGTAATGAAGAAGCGTTAGATAGAGTTTTAAACAATCTATTATCAAATGCTATAGCTTATGGAGCGGATGGCAATGTGATTGGCTTAACCGTAAGAAATGATGAGACAAACATTTATATTGATGTGTGGGATCAAGGCAAGGGCATTGATGAATATCATATCGATACTGTTTTTGAAAGAATGTATACACTAGAAGACTCTCGAAATAAATCCTTCCAGGGAAGCGGCCTAGGTCTAACCATTACAAAGCGTCTTGTGGAAATAATGGATGGTTCCATCCAGCTATCAAGTATTCCTTATAAAAAGACCATTTTTACAATTGCTTTAAAACGAATGATGTATTGAATTCACACTGCCTGTAGAGCTTTCAATGCTTTACAGGCTTTTATTTTGCTCTTAAGAAATTTGTAAGAATCAAGTAATTAATTAGAGAGGTTCATTTTTTATAATGAAACTAGCCACAATTGAGGGAGAGATTTACATGACATACATTGTAAAAACAAATCAGCTTACGAAAGTGTACGATGGTAAAGAAGTGGTATCCACTGTCAATATGAACGTCAAAAAGGGAGAGATTTATGGATTTTTAGGTCCAAATGGTGCAGGTAAAACCACTGTCATGAAGATGCTAACAAATCTGACGAAGCCAACAAGCGGGGATGTAGAAATATTTGGCGAAAAGCTGACGGATCGATCCTATGAAGTACTAAAAAGAATGGGAACGATTATTGAGTATCCTATTTTCTATGAAAAATTGACGGCTAAGGAGACCTTAGAACTGCATTGCGAATATATGGGGTATTACGATAAAAAAGAAATTGCTCATGTTCTAAATTTAGTAAAATTATCAAATACAGAAGAGAAACGTGTAAAAGACTTTTCTCTAGGGATGAAACAGAGACTAGGCATTGCACGTGCCATTATAACAAAGCCAGAACTTCTTATTTTAGATGAACCAATTAATGGATTAGATCCTGTAGGGATTAAAGAGTTGAGAGAGCTCTTCAAAATGCTCTGTAAGGAGTATGGTATTACGATTATCATCTCCAGCCATATATTAGGGGAAATTGAACAATTGGCTGATACAATAGGTGTCATTAAGGATGGTAGGCTACTCACGGAAGTTACAATGGAAACAATTAATCGTAATCAAGCAGATTATATTGAAGTCATTGTCAATGATGGCAAGAAGGCAGCTTTTATTTTAGAAAGTGTATTGAAGATTGCTAATTTTAAGCTGATGGACGACAACTCTATTCGAGTTTATGATTCGACAGTATCCCAAAAGAGCCTAACAAAAACATTAATTGAACATGACATCGAAATCGAAGAGATAAGCAAAAAAACAAGCTCACTTGAGGATTATTTCCTAAAATTAATCAATGGAGGAGTTGTCCATGCTTAATTTAATGCGTTTAGAAATGAAAAAGTATCATTTAGGCTCATATGTTAAGGGGGCTATTATTGCTAATTTTATTATTCTTGGATTTCTATTTTTGGTAGTAGGTATTTCCAAAGTGGAGGGGGACCAAGACCTTGAAAATTACCAGGTTGCTTTAAGTGTCATTGAATCAATGATTAGAGTCGTCTTTAGTATTTTTGCTTCTACGTTAATAGCTAAGTTGATTATCGGAGAATATAAATTTAAGACCATCACCTTAGCTTTTATGTATCCTATAAGTAGAAAGAAATTAATCGTCGCGAAGCTTGCCATTGTAATGCTTTTTACGTTTAGTACGATCATCATTTCAAATGCTTTTATTACAACGGCTTTCTGTGTTATTAGTGATAAATTTGATTTGATTCCAAATGTACTATCAAGCTCATTAATCTTACAACACATTCCTTCCGTATTGATGAATGCGATTGCTGCCTCGGGTATAGCTTTAATCCCATTGTATTTCGGAATGAGAAAATACTCCATACCAGCAACTATTATTTCATCGATTATAATAGTATCTCTGACTTCGTCTAATACAGGTAACTTTACGTTAAACGATATTATTTTTATTCCTATTACTTTAGCAATTGTAGGTCTAGGCATTGCCTATTTAGCCATTAGAAATATTGAAAAGGTGGATGTTTAATCAAAAAAATACCAGGTACTCATTCTATCTACAGAGTACCTGGCTTTTTATTATCCAAATATTGTTTCCCACAGTAAGTAAATATTCAGCGTAACAACAATGACTACGACAAACCAACCCAAAATTGTTGTAATACGGTGATTAACTAGGCTACCCATGATGTCTCGTTTACTTGTAAACATAACAAGAGGGATAAGTGCAAAGGCAATACCAAATGATAAAACAACCTGACTAAGAACTAGAGCATAGGTTGCATTCACACCAGATGCAATGATTGCAAGTGGAGGTACCATGGTAATTGCTCTACGTAAATAAAGAGGTATTTTTCTTTGAATAAAGCCTTGCATGACTACATCACCGGCTAAAGTCCCTACAGAGGAGCTAGCAAGCCCTGCAATAAGTAAACCAAGACCAAAAGAAATGGCAGCCAATGGGCCAAGAGCCTCTTTTAAGCCGTTATAGGCAACATCTAAATCTTCAACTACAACGCCTTGTGTATGGAATACTGCTGCGGCGATAATAAGCATGCTCATATTAATAGCTCCAGCAATAATCATAGCGATGATAATATCAATAAATTCAAAACGGAAAATGCGTCTTTTTTCTTCTTCATTACGACCAATAATACGGCTTTGAGTTAATGAAGAATGTAAGTAAATAGCATGAGGCATGACGGTTGCACCTAAAATACCTGTTGCTAATAATAGTGAATCTACACCTTCAAAGTGTGGTGTGAACATGCCAATCGCCACATCGCCCCATGCTGGCTGCGCTAAAAATGTTTGGAAGGCAAATGCTAATACGACAATTAAAACCATACCAGAAATCCCCGCTTCAAAGGCTCTGAATCCTCGTCTTTGGAGTTCTAAAATAGCAAATGAGCCAACCGCTGTAATCAATGCTGCTGGTAGCATTGGAATATTAAATAACAAATAAAGCCCTAAGGCTGCTCCGATGAATTCCGCGAGGTCTGTGGCAATGATAACTAACTCTGCCTGAATCCAAAGGAATATAGAGGTTTTTTTAGAAAAATGCTCGCGTGCCACTTCAGGTAGGTTTTTTCCTGTCGCGATTCCAAGCTTTGCAGATAAGGATTGAATTAAAACAGCCATTAAATTGGAAAAGGCAATTACCCAAAGTAGCAAGTAGCCATATTGTGAGCCTGCTGTTATATTTGTGGCAAAATTGCCAGGGTCGATATAAGCTACGGCTGCAATGAAAGCGGGCCCTAAAAACGGTAAAAAGCGTCGCCAACCTTTTATATCTCCGTCTAAAACAGCCTCGGCTGGCGATTTTGTGACTCGTTTATAAACCATATTGTTCCCTCGTTTCAAAAAGTATCATCAACGAAATAAAGTTTCCTATAGGAAAATAAGATATTAGTATTCTAACGCTAGGAATAAAAAAAGTGAAGTAGTTTGCATTATCTTTTGTTTAATAAGTATGGACAATTCTCATCATTTTCTAATTAGACTTTCACCGCTTGCATCGTTTACGATGAAAAGAAAAGGTGAAGGATGGATTCGACATGACCAATCGAATTTTAATTATAGAAGATGAAGAAAAAATTGGGCGAGTGCTACAGTTAGAGCTTCAATTTGAAGGCTATGAAGCAGTAATGGCTCATACAGGAACAGATGGTTTACTTCAATATCGTGAGCAGCAATGGGATTTAATCCTACTGGATGTCATGCTACCTGAGATGAGTGGTATTGACGTGCTAAAGCGAATTCGTGCAACAGAAACCCAAACACCTATTATTATGCTGACTGCCAAAAGTGAGGTGGAGGATAAAGTAAAGGGGCTAGATTTAGGCGCCAATGATTATGTGACAAAACCGTTTGAAATTGAGGAGCTGCTTGCGCGTATTCGCAATGCTTTACGTTTTTCACAAAAGACTAGTCCAAAGCAAGCTGCTCTCACATTTGGACATTTATCTATAAACGAGCAAACAAGAGAAGTTGTATATTTTGATAAGGAGATTCAACTGACACCCCGAGAATATGATTTGTTGTTCTATTTACTAAAGCATCCAAAACAGGTACTGACTAGAGAGCAAATTCTAGAGGCTGTATGGGGCTATGATTATTATGGAGATACAAATGTTGTAGATGTTTATATTCGTTATGTCCGACAAAAGCTTGAAGCTGCTAATGCAAAGCCCATTATTCAAACGGTTCGTGGAGTTGGGTATGTGCTAAAGGAACATAGCTATGAGACTTAAAACAAAAATTCATTTACTAACAACGATGCTCATGCTTGTCATTTTAGTGGCAACTACTAATGGCATTTATTTTTTGTATGAGAAATTTGCCTATGATACGGAATACAATCAGCTCCAGTCACGGGCAAATGATTTAAGCTCTTCACTGAGTCAGTTAAATGCACAAACCAACCTCCAGCAAGTATTAAGGGTATATATGCCAACGGACGGTGCTGTCTATATTTATGATGGAGAGCGTTTGAAAACAAAGGTTCAGGCTACACTTGAAATGCCAGAGGTCCCTTCCATTACCTACACGATGCCTACCATTTGGATAGACGGAACAGTTGTAGACATAACATTACAGCAATCCATGGAAGAGGTAGAGCAGACATTAGACTTACTAAAGGTGATCTTAGTCGTTGTATCTATTATGGCAACGCTCCCCATTTTCTTAGCAAGCTTAGTACTTGGGCGCTTAATTTTATTACCACTAGAGCGTTTAAACATTACTATGCGTAAAAGTGCAGCGACAGGGAAATATGAAAAAATAGATATTCCTGAAAAGGGTGGAGACGAGTTAACAAACATTAATCGTACCTTTAATATGATGATGGAGAAGCTTGAACAGCATTATCAAAAGCAACAAGAGTTTGTTTCAAATGCTTCCCATGAGCTAAAAACGCCGATTACCGTTATTGAAAGCTATGCAAAATTACTCCTTCGAAGAGGCTTTGATAATCGTGAAGTTGCGCAAGAATCATTACAAGCGATCGCTAATGAATCGACTCGCATGCATGAAATGGTACTACAATTGCTAGAACTAGCTAAAAATAATGAGCATCTGGCTATTCATTTGGAACAGCTAGAGCTTGAACCGTTCTTGCAGAAAGTTGCCTCACAAATGCAGCAGGCTTATCATCGAACATTTATAGTCGATGCGAAGCTTCCAAGATTTATTTATAGTGATGAAAAAATCTTGAAGCAACTACTTTTTATTTTGCTCGATAATGCTAGAAAGTATAGTGAGGATGAGGTGCGTATTCTTACAGCAGAAACAACCAATCATGCCTGCATTACCATCCAAGATTTTGGTATAGGTATTCCAGAGGAGCACTTACCTCATTTGTTTGAGCGTTTTTATCGGGTAACAGAGGATCGAAATCGTAAGACAGGTGGCTCTGGATTAGGGCTTGCGATAGCCCATGAGCTTGCAGAACAACTGGGCATAACCATTGATGTGAAAAGTACACTTGGAGAAGGAACAAGCTTTACCCTATGTATACCAAAGGAGGAGGAGCAATGAAAAAATGGGTTCTGATAATAATTGTTATTCTCCTTCTTTGTAGTGGAACGCTGTGGTTTATTCAGTATCGCTATTTTCATGTTGAACCACTTAGCAAGTCAGAGGCTATAAACCATATTGAAGCCATCTATAAAGCCCATGTTACGCAGGTGAAGAAACAAGGAGACATCTATGAAATGTTTTTTACACGTGACAATGTCAAGTATATAGCTATGCTAGATGCTAAAACACAACAGGTAACTGATTTAACAATAAAAGAAGGACAAACGAAGTTATTGTTAACTGAAAAGCAAATAAGACAAATGGTAAAACAGAAATATGGTGATGTTGAAAGTATCAAGTTAACAGATACCACTTATACGGTACGTGTTGAGAAAGAAAACCAACAAAAAGATTTAACTGTCAATGCCTACTCGGGTGAAATAGTATCGGTGGAAAATGTTGAGCCGCATAAACCACCTGTAGAAGAACCTATAATTACTGAACAACAGGCTATTCAAATAGCGCTAGGACAATTGACGGGGGAAGTGGACTCAGTTGATTTTGAAGAAACGGCAGAAGGTGGTTATTATTTAATTGAAATTGAAACACAGGATGACGAAGCCACTTTTCAAATCCATGCTGTTTCAGGGGAAGTTCTGTCCATTACATGGGATGATGATCAATAATTCATTCTCATGAAATTCTAATGTTTCTCTTATAGTTCTATCATCTTTGCTTGGTAAGCTAAGAATAGATAAAACAAAGGAGAGATAGATATGAAAAAAATGATTATGATTCCAGCATTAGTAGTTACACTTGGGGTTGGTGCAGCGATTGGCTCGACAACATTATTATCTGGAGATGCTCAAGAAAAAAAGGTGTTAACAATGCAAGAGATTGAGAAGAAGGCCCTTACAGTAGTTGATGGTACAGTAGCGGATATCGAGTTAGACAAAAATCAGTATCGTTCTATTTATGAAGTAGAGGTCTATACTGATACAGAAGAATATGATTTGAAATTTGATGCTTATACTGGGAAATTACTCAAGCAGAAAAAAGAACGTCGAGATAACGATGATATGGACGACAATAAACTAGCAACTACAGCAACTACTATCATTACTAAAGAGCAAGCTATCGAAACAGCCTTAAAGAAAGCAAAAGGTACTGTAACAAAAATTAAGCTCGATGATGGTATCTATGAAATTGAATTGAAAGATGGTCAATATGAATATGAAGTAGATGTGGATTCTATGACGGGGAATATTGTTGATTTTGAACAGGATTATAATGACTAATATAGAGGGCTACCGTAAAAGTAGAGCATACTTTTACAGTAGCCTTTTGTTGTTCTACGAATATTTGCTTGGCATTCGTAGGTGAATTCCAAACGATTTCTAAAAAAAGTCTATGTTTTTCTCTCATAAAAGTGAAAAATTTTCTTCTTTACTTTTTTAATTGACAGGCGTAATATGACATCATTATAAAAGTTTCAAATTTCTAAATCGCTGAAGCAACTAAACGCGGGGGACCCATTTTTGACGGATGGCATCAGCCATCCTTGGGGTGAATCTCTTCATTTGAAGAGTAGGGCTACTCAGGCCCGAATCCGACAGCTAACCTCGTAAGCGTTAAGAGCAGAAAAGTTGGAGCTTGGCAGACGGATGAGCGTCTACAAGTCTTATTTAGTGATGACTTGTAGGCGTTTTTTGATCTTATTTAGAAAGGCGAAACACACTCTATAAAACTAGAAGGTGTTTAACAATGAAATCCTCATTCAAACGTTATGTAATCGGTAAACCATTAAGATCCGATGCGTTAGGGGAACAAAAGCTTAGTAAAACAAAGGCATTAGCCATATTATCATCAGATGCCTTGTCTTCAGTAGCCTATGGACCAGAACAAATTTTAATTGTCCTGATGACAGTGGGTACACTTGCCCTTTGGTACTCTCTACCAATTGCTGCTGGAGTCGTTATCTTGCTTGTGGCACTAATTCTCTCCTATCGTCAAGTTATTTTCGCCTATCCACATGGGGGAGGGGCCTATGTAGTATCACGGGAGAATTTAGGGGTAAATGCAGGTCTTGTGGCTGGAGGGTCCTTACTTGTTGATTATATTTTAACAGTAGCGGTAAGTGTATCAGCAGGTACAGATGCCATTACTTCGGCATTTCCAAGCCTCCACCCCTACAATGTACCCATTGCTATATTCTTTGTGGTTTTTTTAACAATCTTAAACTTACGTGGTGTAACAGAATCTGCTTCTATTTTGGCATACCCAGTCTATCTGTTTGTAGGTGTTATGCTCTTGTTAATTGGAATGGGGCTCTATCATGTCGCAACTGGTCAGGTGCCAGCAGAGCTACATCCAAAGGTCGGTACACCGGTTGCAGGAATTAGTTTATTTATTTTATTAAAGGCATTTGCATCAGGGAGCTCAGCTTTAACAGGGGTAGAGGCTATTTCAAATGCCATCCCTAATTTTAAAAATCCTGCTCCTAATAACGCAGCTAAAACGCTTTTAGCAATGGGTGCTATTTTAGCCGTTTTATTTATAGGCATTGTTAGTTTGGCTTATTTTTATGGGATTGCGCCAACAGCGGAAGCTACAGTTGTTTCTCAACTTGCAGAAGCGAGCGTAGGTAGAAATCTATTTTATTACATTGTCCAGGGTACAACGGCAATGATTTTAGTTCTTGCTGCAAATACAGGTTACTCAGCATTTCCTTTGTTAGCAGTAAATTTATCAAAGGATGGCTTTATCCCAAGAATATTCCAAATTCGTGGAGACCGTCTTGGTTATTCAAATGGCATCCTGATGCTAGGTGCAGCGGCTATTGTCTTAATCATTTTATTTGATGGAGCAACTGAGCATTTAATTCCACTATATGCTGTAGGGGTATTTATTCCGTTTACATTAGCGCAAACAGGAATGATGCGAAAATGGTGGCGTGATAAACCTAAAGGATGGATTGCAAAATTTACGATCAACACAATTGGTGCTGCTATTTCTTTCATCGTAGCGATGATGTTTTTTGTAACAAAAATGCCTCAAGTATGGCCAGTGTTTATCTTTTTACCAATTATTATTTTTCTATTCCATCGGATTAAGCTCCATTATCAGGCCGTTGGAGAACAATTAAGATTAAATCATGAGGAACTAGCTGCTATTGAGGGGAATGTTTTTATTGTACCAGTAGCAGGTATAACGAAAGTTGTTGAAAATTCCCTTCATTATGCGAAATCATTACATGTTGAGAAGGTAATTGCATTTTACGTAGCCTTCGACCAAGCGGATGCAAAGGCTTTTGAAGAGAAATGGAAGGCCTGGCAACCAGATGTACGACTAGTAACTTATTATTCACCATATCGCAGTATCACACAGCCATTGATTAAATTTATTGATAAGGTAGAACATCAATGTACGAAGACAGGTCATAAAGTAACAGTTGTCATCCCGCAATTTTTACCAAAAAAAGGGTGGCACCATATGCTACACAATCAATCTAGCTTATTAATTCGTACGACACTGTTATTTCACAGAAATGTCGTCATTATGACAGTACCTTTCCATTTATCAAAATAATGCTAGCAAGCTAGAAAATAGTCTGTTATAATCAGTACGTTGATTGAAAACACGAACGTTTACAATTGAAAAGTTGCAGAATACCATTAAATTCCGAAAAATTAAACTTTTTTCAATATGAGATATAAGCTCTTACCGAATAAAGTGATAAATTGGTTATTCTGATAGTTTCATACAATCCACTCATATAATAGCGAGAATAGGGCTCGCAAGTTTCTACCGATTTACCGTAAATAAATCGACTATGGGTAGCAATGCTTTTAGAGAACTTCAATTTAATGATGTTTTCTATTCGTTTCGACGTTTTTACGCTGAATGCCTTGCTCCACTCGTAGCTGAATGGAAACAAGACATCCAGCGTTTTTTTATTATTATTAACGAAAGAAGGATATGAAAGAAATGAAGTTATTACACGACAAAATTATGCAAGAAGGTAAGGTTTTATCTTCATCAGTATTAAAGGTAGATTCATTTTTAAATCATCAAATTGATCCGATGTTAATGAAGGAAATTGGTCACGAATTCGCAAATCGTTTCTCTGATCAAGTTATTACTAAGATTTTAACAATTGAATCTTCAGGCATTGCGCCATCTGTCATGCTAGGCTTAGAAATTGGTGCACCTGTAGTATTTGCTCGTAAACGTAAATCTTTAACACTTTCAGATAACCTTTACTCATCAAAGGTACATTCATTCACAAAGAATGAAACAAATGATATCTCTGTATCACGTAATTTCTTAAATGAAGATGACAATATTTTAATCATTGACGATTTCTTAGCAAATGGTGAAGCTGTCAAAGGCTTACTTGATATTGCTGCACAAGCTGGTGCGAATGTTGTGGGTGTGGGTATCGTTATTGAAAAGGGCTTCCAAGATGGAGGGAAATTATTGCGTGAACAAGGTGTTCGCGTTGAGTCATTAGCGATTGTAGACTCTCTTGAAGATGGCAAAGTAACATTTGCTGCGGAGGCTCGCGCGTAATGAATACCTTTAAATCAACGACGCTAGCGATTCAACATTTACTTGCGATGTATGCTGGAGCCATCTTAGTGCCACTAATTATTGGTGGGGCAATTGGCTTTGATTCAACACAAATGACGTATTTAGTGGCGATTGATATTATGATGTGCGGGATCGCAACACTTTTACAGGTTTATTCAGGTAAATTTATCGGTATTGGCTTACCAGTAGTACTAGGCTGTACATTCACAGCAGTAAGTCCAATTATTGCTATCGGTACAAACCCGGAGCAAGGTATCACAGATATTTATGGTTCTATTATTGCATCTGGTGTAATTGTGATGATTATTGCTGGCTTCTTCGGTAAGCTTGTGAAATTCTTCCCACCAGTAGTTACGGGATCGGTAGTTTCTATTATTGGTATTTCATTATTACCTGTGGCTTTAAACAATATGGCTGGTGGACAAGGTGCTGAGGATTTTGCCTCTGCTTCTAATGTTGCTTTAGCGTTCATTACATTAGTCATTATTTTAATTGTTTATCGTTTTTCTACAGGGTTTGTCCGTGCAATCTCGATTCTTATTGGATTAGTAGTCGGTACTATTTTAGGTGCATTCATGGGTAAAGTAGATTTTACACCAGTAGCAGATGCTGATGTATTCCATATGGTTCAGCCTTTCTATTTTGGAATGCCAACTTTTGATGTGACTGCAATTATTACCATGACACTCGTAGCAATGGTATCTTTAGTAGAGTCATCTGGTGTCTATTTTGCACTAAGTGATATTTGTAATAAAAAATTAGATTCAAAGGATTTAGCTCGTGGCTATCGTTCTGAAGGTCTTGCTTCAGTAATCGGCGGGATTTTCAATGCTTTTCCATATACAACATTCTCACAAAACGTGGGGCTAACTCGTATGTCAGGTGTAAAAGATCGTAAAGTCATTTACATCACAGGTGGCTTACTTGTAGCACTTGGCTTCCTACCAAAAATCGCAGCGTTAACAACGATTATTCCAACATCTGTACTAGGTGCGGCGATGCTTGCGATGTTCGGTATGGTGATTACACAAGGTATGGGCATGCTTGTACCTGTAATGAATGAATCAGCAGAAAACGCGATGATTGCTGCGATATCAGTAAGCTTAGGTGTTGGTGTATCTGTAGTTCCTGGCATTTTTGATGCACTACCAACAAGCGTTTCAATTCTTACATCTAATGGTATTGTCTGTGGTTCTGTCACAGCAATTATCCTTAATATTTTATTCAACATGATTGGACCTAAGCATAAGGAAGACCCAATGCATGGGGAAATATAAAGGGAAAACTAAATAACATTCATCTAAATACCCCACATATTTTGATGAAAAGAACGTTGTCACCTACTTTTATCTATTGATTTAGATTTAAGGAGGTGACATTTTTTATGCGGAAAAAGGGGTACCTATTAAGGAATGATACAAATGATGATACTGAATCACTTACTCTACAGCAGGCTTATGACTATTTTTATTCAGCTAAAAAGGCAGAAAATATTCGAGAAAAAACATTGGTCACCTATGTAGAACATTTTCGTTTTTTTACTAATTGGTTAGAGATTACGGACTATAAATTGAAAAGTGTTAATGACTTATCAGGAGAAATTGCACGGGCTTATATTAACTACATGAGGGAAGAACATTACAATTTCAAAACAGGAAAAAGAGGACTGTCTATTCAAACTATCAACGCTAGAATAAGATTTCTAAAAACGTGGTATTCCTTTTTAAAAAAAGAGAACTTAATAAAAGACAATATTATGCTTACAGTTAATTACTTAAAAGTAGACGAAAAGAAGGTGACGCTATTAACTAAGTATGAAATGGAAAGGTTATTTGAAATACCTGACCAAAAATATTATCCGCAGTGGCGTGATTTTGTGTTGTTCCATGTACTCTACGATAGTTCATTGCGAATTTCCGAAGCGGTCAATCTCGATGTAATGGATATAGACTTAATGAGGAAACAGATTATCCTTCCAGCAGATAAGGCGAAGGACAGACGATATAGGACAATTCCAATATCAAATATAACTGTACAGTTACTAATTAAATTGATTGATGAAAATAAGAAAGTGTTTAAGGATGCGGAAGCTGTTTTCTTGAATTGGTACGGTGAAAGAATGGCGGTAGACACCTTTAGAAGGAACTTAAAACGTTACCTTAAAAAAGCTGGAATCCATAAGGAATACAGTTGTCATGATTTCAGAAGGCAAGCTATTACAGACATGCTTAAGAATGGTGCTTCAGTATTTATGGTACAAGCAATAGCTGGTCATTCACAAATAAGCACTACGAAAAAATACGTTCACTTTGATGATGAAACAATAAAAAATCAGCATGATTTGTATAGTCCACTTAATCAAATGGTCTACAAAAGGCGTAGATGATGTATTTAAGACAAATAAAAAGAGAGTGCTGGAAACACCCTCTTGAAGAAATGCACTATATGTTTGGCGACATAGTAGTGCGAAACCCATAATAAATCGACCCAAAATCGATAACTGAATATGAGTTACATTGCCTTCATTTTACTTCAAAAAAAGCTAAAGTGCAAAGGTCTACTTTCCTATTGTCTTTTTTAGGAAAAACTCTTTCGAGGTTGCCCACTAACTCGAATCAAAATAAAACTGGAAAGGTTATGACTTAGCCGACGCATTAAATAAGTCTAGGGCACTAATAAGCGAGTTCCTTGTTTCTCGTAGTGTCTGAATGGTGTTAGCGACCATTAACAGCTAGGTGTGGAAGGTCTGAATGATTACGGTCATGCAGAATACACGATACATTGTAATTGTTGCCGAGTTCCTCATAACAGTAGGATAGGTATTCACGATACATACAAAGAGTGTGTAGACGGGTTGCAAGACGTTTCGGGGGCAGAAGTAGAAACTACGTGTATTGATTCGAGAGAGTCTCATTTAAACAAGGGCATACATACTGGATACCTCAAATGACGGATTCATGAAGTAATGCGAATGTCTGCCTATGTCATTGATTCAATTTTTAGTTTCAGTGATATAGGCAGTCATTTTCAGCACCGCCTGTTGTCCTCAACTCAGGCTTCATGGTGGGAGGTGAATCAAGATTTGTCAATAGAATAGTAAGGGAGATAAAGATGATGTCTGACGAAACTAAAATTATTCGCTATTTATTGGGAGAGGTAGTTCGAGAATATCAAGGTAAGTTAAAACTGGAAATTGCATTAAGTGTATTTGGTGTAGAACCTAAATTATCCGATAATCCAAAAAGGATATTAAAGTATGTACTAGATGGTGATGGAGAATTTAAATTACCAGAAATCAATGAATCTGTTGAAGAATATTTAAATGCTGCTTGGTGTCAAATCCAACAGATTTATACTATTCTTGATAAAGATAGTTAAGCTTTGTTTGTCCTCAGATTGAAATTAAAAGTAGAAACTATTATTAAAAATGCTAATTAGGGTCTTCAACTATAGAGGTGAATTAAATTGGAAAACGAAATGAAAATGATTTTGGAAATGCTATAAGGTATGCAAGCTGCAAAAAATGAACGAACGCTTTGAGAACGTGATCAAGGAAATCAAAGAGGTTTAATCCGAACTACAAGAATTTCGAGTTGAAGTGAACGAGTTCAAGAATAGTCCTACTGAAGATCATGATAGAGTAGTTGGAAAGTTTAATAACATTGACTTCAACCAAATGACCAGAGAAAAAAGAAAAAGATTCGATGTTATAGCAGAAAAACTTAGTAGACAATAAACAAGGCATTCGAATGAGTCCTTTTTTATTCTAACTGAAAGGGGAAATTAACAATGGATGATATGAACGATAATGAAGCTAAAAAAGCGATTATGGACATGCTGTTGGAAATGCAAGGCACAGTAAAAGGTATAGGTGCAGATGTAAAAGATATTCACACAGATGTGAAAGACATTCATGCTGATATAAAAGAAACACGTGCATCTTTCAAGGAACACACCGAAAACATGAAAGCACGGTACGCTAAAATTCATGCCATTCTGGATAGAATACAGGAAAACAATGAAGCAATAGACAATTCAATTGATTCAATAGATAATTCACTGGATTCAATCGGCAATAAACTAAAGGAGATATAACCAATGGATGATAAAGAAGCAAAAGTGATTATAGACATGCTGAAGGAACTTCAGGGCAATATGGATAGCTTTCGTGCAGACATGAAAGAAATGCTTACAGTAACGAAAGCCGATTTGAAGGAAATGTGTAAAGATTTGCGTACCTATATACAGGAAATACGTGAAGATTTACGTGTCAACATGCAAACACGGTTTGATACAATCGAAAATAGTCTTGATAAAGTTGAAAAACGCGTTGAATCCGACGAAAGCAAACATAATAGCATTGGTCAACAATTTGAAGAAACTGAAAAAGCTTTACAATTGCAAGCAAGAACACAACGAGAAACCGAAAATGCGGTTCAAAGAACGCAAGACTTCTTTAAAATCACTTTAATGGACATAAAACAAGAAATACTTTCTTTAAAGATGGAACAAGTATCACACAAAGTACTGAATGAATCTGTAAGGTATCTCACACATAAATTACAAGAAATTGATATGGAACTTCACGCTATGCGGAAAAAGTAGTAAGAACAACGCAAATGGTACATACCTTCTTGCTAACATAACAGTAACTAACGAGGGTAATGAAGTAATTACAGCTTATACTTCTCCCTAAAGAAACAAGAAAATAATTTATTGTAAAGTCGTTCGGATAGTCGGACGGCTTTTTTATTTTACATGTCCTATATTGAATCATATTTGCAAGTGTATCTATGAAAGGATATTTATTAAAACAAATGGAGGTAATATAGTGACTAATTTATTTATTAAAAGGAAGGCAGTAGCCGCAACAGTTGTCGATTCAATTATGGGTAGTGGTAAAACAAGCTGGGCTATTCAATACATCAATGAAAGTAATAACAAAACGAAATTTATGTTTGTTACCCCATACTTAACGGAAGTGAATCGTATCAAAGAATCTACAACAAAGGATTTTGTAGAACCAGAAAGTCAAGATGGAAAACTAAATCATTTGAAGGAACTAGTTCGTCAAGGGAAGAATGTTGTATGTTCACATGAATTATTAAAACGAACTGATAGCGAGTTAATTGAACTTATTGAAGCAGAACACTATACGCTAATCTTGGATGAAGTGATGGATGTAATTAGTGAAATAGATATGTCGTCAGATGATATTCGCTTATTACTCAATTCTAATGATGATAAAGGTAATCCGACTATAAATGTAGATGGAAAAGGTAAAGTACAGTGGAACAATCCTGAGTATATGAATGGTAGCTATGAAGGGGTAAGAAATTTAGCCAATGCAGATCGCTTAATGTTGCATGAAGAAAAGAAGGTTCTAAAAATGTATTGGCTATTCCCACCACAGTTATTTAAAGCGTTTGAGGATATTTATATCTTAACGTATATGTTCAATGGGCAGATTCAAAGCTATTACTATAACCTATTTAACTTTGAATATGGGTTCCGTTCGGTAAAGTATAGTGAAGATAGGGGATATCAGCTAGTAGACTACATTACACCAGCTAACGAGGATAGGAAACATCTTAAAGAGTTAATTACAATCCACTATTCAACACCTAGGGATAAGAATGATTTAAATTTGATTGGTGACAAACCTAGTGCATTAAGTAAAAATCATTTACTAGGTGTTAAAACTAAGCAACAACTAAAAAAGAGGTATAAAGATAACGGTTATAATTTCTACTTTCACAAAGCTAAAGTAAAGCCTTCACAAGTGATTTGGACATCATTTAAGGAAATGAGAAAGCCACTACTAATTAAAGGATTAAAGAATAGATTTGTCCCAGTTAATGCAAGGGCTACAAATGAATATGCTGATGCTAATACATGTATTTATTTTGCTAATAGATATATGAATCCAATCACTAAGCGTTTCTTTATGGATAAAGGAATAAAAGTAGATGAAGGATTATTTGCATTATCAGAAATGTTGCAATGGATATTTAGAAGTGCTATTCGGAATGATGAACCTATAACTGTTTATATTCCATCAAAACGTATGAGGGGGTTATTAGAAATGTATTTGGATAATCAAATTTAATGTTATTATAACTTACCAAATAATCGTTGGAACTGTTGGTACATAAGGGTTTATAACAGTTTTCTTTAAAAGAAAGTATTAAAAAAGTAATAAGTTAAAATACTGAATAACTTTTGGCAGATTTATCTGCCAAAGTTGTTCAGTCGAAGTACACGCTAGTGTCCTTCGGCTATTAGATAATCAATAACTAATATATTTATAGAATTACTATGGGAGGGGAGAGACGTGAAGCGTCACTCACCCATAACAAGGTGAAGAAAGGAGGTATACCATGAACCAATCTAGAAAAAAGAATTTAAAATCAATGGCAAATGTAGCTATAAATAATCACAAACATTTATATGATGAGACAATAAGTGAGACAAGTGTAATGGAACTAGCTTTACGACAGTATATCAAACAACAAGAAAAACAATATAAAAAAATTTATGCATAGATGTGTAATTTTAAGATAACAAAATGGGTGTACACTATGGGGGATAAGGGTTATAGAGTTATTCTCTCTAGTGTATGCACAATTTTAACGCTTGCTGAAATTTGGTTAAATACTTATGCTGAGTGTACAAGTTATAAAGCTTTTTCCATTGTTGATAGGGTGTTAGCTAATTGTTCTAGTTTGACCCTGCTGAATTTAATAAGACGTTATTGACAGTCCTATCCTTGATTTAAAGCACCTCGTTAATTAAGATTGTCATAGTATCTAGTTCATTTTCTTATCGTTTTTGTCACGTATAATAATTTCATATGGTATTTCCTCAATTGAAAGTTCTTCTCTTTTCAACTCTATTATCTTATCTACATACATTGTTATTTGTTTAACCTTATTATTATTAGATTTCCAAAACCCTTTAGGCTTTTCTAAGTCAGTTTTAATAATAATTTGTAAGGGGTCAGGGTGGAATGAATATGCAAATCCTCTATATTCTTTAAACTCCTTTTTCGTTTCGTCTCTTATTGCACTAAATACAGGTTGCCATTCTTGGTCTTTGATTTTACTCTTGTTTTTTTCTTTTATAACAACCTTTAAGTTCATGTTGGTATTAGAATAAACTGAATTGGCGATAAGCTTTTCGATTTCATTCTTATCTATCAATTCCCCATTCGTTACCTCAATAATGATTCCCTTATTCGGGTCAAGAGTTAATGAATAATTGGTTTTATCATAACCATTCGCTTTTAATAAATCTAAAGTTATTTTTAGTACTTCATTTAACGATTCATTTAGCTTTTCATCTTCCTCATTTAATTCGTAACCATCCAATACAATGTAATCCACCTTGAAGTTTTTGAAATCCGTCTCTTTTGCTATATTTAAGACGATGTTTTCAATACTACTCTTATTCTTTTCAATAAAATCCTTATCTATGGCTTGAATAGTTAATACACGGTCATCATCGGAAAAACCAAATCCTATTTGATCGAATCCTTTTTTATTAAACTCTTGAGAAATTTTCCTTAATATTTCGTTTCTCTTCTCATTTACCTTTCTAGTTTCCTCCATACTTTTAACTAAAGCAATTTCCAATTTTTCTTCAGAATCAGCAGATTTTGATTTATCTAGATTTGTCGTTATAACAATTGCGGTAACAATTGTAGCGATAAAAATAAAACTAATAATGGTTTTTTTCAAAATAGTCACCTCTCAAATAATGTATGTACTTTAATACTCATTATGAACTGAGTTAAAAACACACTATTTTAAATAGAACTAATCGCCATGAAAACTATCAAATACCAACACATATGTTAGTGAGTTGATAACAACAGTAGAATGAGGGTTCATCCACTATCAAAAGTGGCTATCAAAAATCTAGGTGAAAATTTTGAGGAAATGGTGCATTTACATAAAGTTTTGCTACAGAATTGAATGGTGAAGCTGCTAATTCGTGAAAGGTATAATTGATAGTAAGAATAACTGAATAGAGGTGAGATAATAACGCTTGAACATGTTGCAACACCTGACCTTAAAGGGGAATGGAGAACTATAGCTGTTTGATAGTATGGGTAGACAGCCACCCACCTTGACAGGAAGCCGCAGTTCACGCTACACAAGGAATGCAGCCAAACAAACAGACGACCGTAAGAATACAACAACAGCCCCCAAGAGACAGGATAGAGGAAGGATAGATACAACGATACCACAGCTAAATACCATAAACATCACCAGTGAACTAAGAATACAAGTGAAGTCACCCTATACTATCAATAGGACAGAACGTTAAGAATATGCTGGGATGCCCTTATAACGCCCCTATATCCTGTATAGAGGGATGTATTTCATCATGTCTACTCAGCTGTATCTGAGAAGCCTACCCTATGGGGGCTGGGGGGTGGTATAGGTTCGGTCTGCTATACAGAAAATAAATGTGATATTTTTGAAACTGTTTCATGCACAATCAGCTGGAAAGCCAGTAATACTAATGGTTAGATTGACCTGAGAGGGGTCGGAATATAGTTTTATGGGTAAGGTATCGCCTCGATTACTCTCACAGAGTTTTAGGAAAGGGGTGGTTAAGGTTTTTGCTATAATGGGAAAGCTTTTCTCAGAAATAAAATTTTGTGGGGTTTTTTAAAAAATATTTTGGGGGTATACTACATGACAAAAATGACTGCTGAACAAATGATTTCATTGATTAAAGATATGGAGAATATTGAACGTAATAAATTTTTAGAATACCTATTCCATACCCATTTTGATTCAAGATTTACAGGTGATTATGAAATGGCTACAAAAAATCAGATTGATGATATTTTAGACCGTGATTTAACAGAAGATGAATTGTTGGTTATGAATATAGCGTACTGCAACGGTTATTTTAGAGGCGGAAAAGATGGTATGGAGAAAGTGCTAAGGAAATATTCTAAGGAATAGGATTATCTCAATGCTTAAACTCGTTTCTATATTACTGTATATTACCTTTTTTAGGTTGCTAGAATGATACTCACTGTACTAATAAAATATTTGTATATAATGAGAGAACCGTCTAGCCGTAACTAGGCGGTTTTTTGTATGGAACATAATCATTATTAAAACAACTTATCTTTATATGAAGTAACAAGTTCCTCGAATTGACCTTTCATTTTATATCTATACTTCAAGAAAACCTCATGACAATCCTGTCGGGACTTTCCATTCACGATATTTCTTATTGTAGATTTGGCAACATTAAAAGTTGGTGCAAGGTAGCATGGCAAGACATTTTTTTCATGGTACAAATAAAGAATTTGATAAACCTGTTGATCTGTTAATTTTGCTACATAAGGATTGATTTTTATTGTCATAATGTAGACCTCCTAAATTAGTGTACATAGGAACACTTGCATTATAGAGGTGTTTTAGGACCTGTAAAAAAATATTCAAGATCTTGTGGAACTGAGTTTCGGAAATTAAATCTACAATTATCAAAAGAGTGACATTTTAAATACTTTATATCAAAATTATCCTATTTACGTAAAAGTATAACTAATTTATAGTTGATATAAAATAATAAACTGAGAGTGAGAGTATTTTGAAGTTCTATCATTGTACAAAATCAAAAAATGCTAGAAAAATTTTAAAATTAAAAGATCCGAAAAAGATTACTCCTTCTTTATTTACATACATTGATTGTTTAAATGATTGGTTAGGAAAACTTTTAAATCCAAATTTTTCGGAAATAAGCAGTGAGGACTTTGTTTTCCCGAGATTTTATTATTCTCAAGGTGAAAATAGAACTGTTTTTTGGTTGGGAACAGGATTATATTGTTTTGCGGAAGAGAATAAAGATGAAAGTCCAAATTATGCAAAAAGGAATAATTTAGACGTAATATTAGATATAAATTATTCTGACGAGTATACTGAATTCGAAATGCATAAAAACAAAGACTTGTTAACGAAATTCTTAGAAGATGATGTTGTTGGGTATTTTAAAGTTAGGGGTTTTTCAGGTGAAAAATTAGAAGCACTCGAACTTGTAGTTCAATATTTAATTTTAGAAATTGAGGACGAATATTTTAAGAATCCACATTGTGCAGCAGTTATTATAGAAATGTTTATCCATATACTTAATTTGAATTTTGATGTGGTTAGTAATAAATATTTGAAAAATGATGTTAATTTTACTTATGATAATTATAGTTCAATAAGAAATTTAGATTTTATATCCGGATTTGAATACAATTATGATTTATCGCATAAAATAAAAGAATAAATGTCGATATAATAAAAAAGGGGGCCTCAATGTATGAAAATCAATGTAGAAAACATGAATCAATTTATGAATGAATTTGAGTATAAGGTTTTCCCGACAATTAAAGGATCAGATGGTCAAGGTATTGAAAGACTTAAAGCAATTGTAGAAGAGAAAAGAATGGAAGTTACATCTAGAAAAATTAAACGTGAAATTTACGAACAAATTACTAAAAAACCTAAAATAGTTAAAAGTAATTCAATTGAAAATGAAGAGGATTACCAAAAAATTAATTTTAGAGAAGACACATATAGATTCGATATTAAATTTGATTCGAAAAAATCTACTAATATAATGTCTAAGGAAGGCTATAAAAATAATAATGAATCAGCCCACATGATATCAGGTGTTAATACAAATTATTCCGAATCTAAATATAAGATCGCATGATTAGAAAGGGTATAAAAAATGTCAGCACCTATTTTTGAATTTAAAGGATATACAATAAATAACTTAATATATTCCAAAAGTAAGATTGAAGGTATGAAATTTACTGATCCAGATGAAAATTTAGAATTTGAGGCTAATCACGGATTTACAGATGATTTTTCTAAGGGGAAATTAGGTTTAAAAGTTCAACTAGCTTCAAAAGAAAACGATTCATTTCTAATATTAGAAGTAGATGGTTTCTTTGATATTGACTCAGGTTTATTAAAGGACGATGAAGGAAACGAAAGGGATATTTCAGATGTTCATCATATATTTATAGTGAATGCAGCTGCTATTTTATATCCTTATTTAAGAAGTATAGTTTCTATGGTAACAGGATTGGATAATTCCAATAATATTATATTACCTACAATAAATTTGCGGAATTTATCAATGGAAAATTAAAACACCCTAGCTGGGGTGTTTTTTATATTGCCGAATAAACTTCTACCTCTAGATTATGCGTCGTAAGTGATGGCTGGCTGACCATGATTCGGTAATAAATACTTTTAATCATATTGAAATACACTTTTAACTGGGCATGGGATCTATATAATCTATATCAAGGTTTATCCAAGTGGCAAAAGTTGTTTCCCTTTCTGTTAAGTAATTACTTGTAAACGTGAGTATAATACATTACAATTTTGAATAATACGATAGTTGAACGTAGGTGACTATCGAATGTGGGATTTTAATTATTATTATTTAAGAAAATAAAAGTTTATATATAGAGATTAAATTCTATTCGGATATAGTTCTCACAAAACGTGGGGCTAACTCGTATGTCAGGTGTAAAAGATCGTAAAGTCATTTACATCACAGGTGGCTTACTTGTAGCACTTGGCTTCCTACCAAAAATCGCAGCGTTAACAACGATTATTCCAACATCTGTACTAGGTGCGGCGATGCTTGCGATGTTCGGTATGGTGATTACACAAGGTATGGGCATGCTTGTACCTGTAATGAATGAATCAGCAGAAAACGCGATGATTGCTGCCATCGCAGTTAGTCTTGGTGTTGGTGTATCTGTAGTTCCTGGCATTTTTGATGCACTACCAACAAGCGTTTCAATTCTTACATCTAATGGTATTGTCTGTGGTTCTGTCACAGCAATTATCCTTAATATTTTATTCAACATGATTGGGCCTAAGCATAAGGAAGACCCAATGCATGGGGAAGCATAGGCACAACTAAATAACCTTCATCTAAATATCCCACATATTTTGATGAAAAGAACGTTGTCACCTACTTTTATCTATTGATTTAGATTTAAGGAGGTGGCATTTTAGTATGTAAAACAACTATTGTTCATTTTTTAAATGGTAGTCGCGGCTGTTCGTCTTGATAGCTAGAATAAGTCCAACCGCTATTCTCCATCTCTGAACATTGCTTATCTTTACAATAAAAAATATATGTCTGTTTATCTGTACGAACATTTACTTCAAAATAATAAGGGAATACGCCGCCTTTATTCTTATCGATACTTGTATCAATAGCGATAACTTTCTCTTGCGAAGCTATTTCTTTATATTTTTCACTTGCTACTGTTTTTTGAACCATTTCGCTTAATATAACACGTTCCTCAGCATTAGCTTCATACCATTGATCAAGCAAAAACCATTTTCCCAATATATATAAATTTGTGCTTAAGCTAATGATAAGAAAAATAATTATCATTTTCTTCCTCAATATTTTACATCCTCCTTCTTTAAATATTCTTGAATAATACCATATCACACATTAAGTGTAAAATTACACTTATACCTCATGAATTTTTATACAGTTGTTTAAAATGTTTAACATTGCTGCTTGAAGGGAATTTAAAATTAGTAGAATGTAACTTTCTATTTCAACATACACTTATATATAATTACTCTCAGAAAGGTCTAGAATAAATGCAAAGTATCGTGTTAATTTTAATCCTTCAACTAGTTTATGTACCTTTTTTAACATTACGTACAATATTTTTAGTAAAGAATATTACTTTCCTTGCTGCGATATTTGGTATGTTGGAGATGTTAGTGTATGTATTTGGCCTTTCGCTCGTTTTTAGTGGAAAACAAAGTATGTTAGCTATGGGCGTTTATGCGGTTGGATTTGGATTAGGAATATTTTTAGGGGCCAAAATTGAACGTAAGCTAGCAATAGGCTATGTCTATACGACCATCAATACGCAAAATAAGAATGAGGAGCTTGTGAGATTTCTTCGTAATGAAGGGTTTGCGGTTACGATTTATATTGGGGAAGGGCGAGATAGTAATCGCTATAAATATGAAATATTAACGAAGAGGAATCGTGAGGGTGAACTCTTTCAAATAGTAGAACAGTTTGAGCCTAATGCATTTATTATCTCGTACGAACCAAAGTCATTTAAAGGTGGGTTTTTGCTTGCTCGTATGAAGGCCAAGCACAAATAAATGTGAATAGAGGGACCTCTGCTAATAGCCGAGGTCCTTTTTAAAATTGAATTTTGTTTCAACAAAGCTTTTAAATATGTCAAAGTCTGTGTAGACTATTTCCTTGTAGCTCATGGCTTGTAAAATTGTCTGCTCAATAAATATAGTACGATCTTTACCTATAGCCTTTAAAATCTCTTCCTCGCTGTGATAGGTAAAAACATGAGAATAATCGATATCAGCGCGAGCATGTATTTTGGCAGCTATTTTTCCCATAAGTGATGTTGTTGTAAAATAATCCTCTAAATCCTTATAGTTTTTAGGCTTAATCTTCTTTTTATAAGGAGAGCGTTCTCGAATATAAAATTCTTGGTTATTCATCGTGATATAGGCTAAATGAGGGTCCTCTAAATGATGCATAGCTTTTTGTGTACCCACAACACGTGCTCCTTGGTGCTCATAATGATCCCAAAATTGCTCTTGATAGGGGAGGAAATAGGCAGGAATCGCTGTACGTACTTCTTTCATTTCTAGCACTAAATCATTCTCTTCAGATGTAATTTTTTTATCTTCCACTAAAATATAGTAACGTTTTAGACCGATAGAAGCTGTGCCAGAGCCATGCTTATAAGCAATATCCTTAATTTTATAAGTTGGAAGTGCGTTTGCTATGGCACTGTATTCCTCTGAAGAGACTGGTTGAATTTCATCATTCCATAAAAAAGCTCGTTGGCCATCTTCACTCTTATATGAAATATCCTCTAAAAAAAGAGAGTGTGGACGTTTTTCAAGCTTTTTCAAAAGTTTTTTAGCAGGTCCTTTAGTATTATCCTTTGTAAACATCAGTGTTAGTGGATCATCTTTTTTGCGCTGAAACCGTTTTAGTTGATCGATATAGCTATTGAGAAAATATTGAATAGCCGTTTCTTGGGTTGCCTTATGTAAGCCTTGTTCTTCTAAATAGAGTGCAATACTGACGCTCATTCGAATAATATCGTATAAATAAGAGCCGACATAGCCCTCATCGAAATCATTGACATCAAAGACAATGGTGCCTGCTTCATTTTGAAAGGCCCCAAAGTTGTCCATATGCATATCACCTTGAATCCAAGTTGGCCTACTGTTAGGAGTATGGAAGATAGAGGTAGTCTTTGCCATATCAAAGTAAAATAGATAGGCACTTCCACGGAAAAAGCGGAATGGACTTTCTAGCATTTTGCGATATTTTTCTAGGCGCTGTGCCTCTGTTAATCTCATTCGCTGCACATCAAATTCCTCAAAGATTGTTTCTAATTGCCCTTTTCTTAAATGTATTCTAGTATGTTTAACCTGTTCTAATAAAGCATGCTCCATAAGGAACCCCCTTTTTTAAAAATCAAATTTTACTTGTATTTACGGGAAATAATAGAATAAGTTTCGAAGAAATTTAGCAAATATACTCGATAAAAATGATCATTCATCTAAGGTTATTTCATAACATGTTCGATTACCTATTTTCATACTATAAGACATGCGTAATTACGGAGGGGGGTTGTATGTATTTCTTTACAAAAAGTCTTGTCATTATAATAGGAAGTATTTCTTTGTCGTTAGGAATTAATTTATTTTTAACGCCTTATGAAATATTAGATGGAGGAGTAGTTGGATTAGCGCTAATTTTACATTATTTATATAAGCTAAAAATCGGTTTAATGATTATTGTCATTAGTATTCCCATTTTTATTATCGCTTGGTTTAAATATAGAGCCTATTTTTTCAATAGTATACATGGCTTAATAATGTCTTCCTTCATTATTGATTTATTAAAGCCTGTCCGTAATCTTGTTCAAATTGATGCGCTTTACAGTGCGATTCTTGGAGGCATTCTTGTAGGGTTTGGAATTGGTCTGATGTTGCGATTTCAGACAAGCACTGGAGGGACAGACTTAATCGCTCAATTTATCTGTGATAAAACAGGTATTAATGTGGGGATATTAATATTTTTTATCGATTCCATCGTTATTGTTATAGGCGGCTTCCTATTATCCACTTCAACCTTTCTATTATCCATTATTACCGTTTTAGTAGTAGGTATTACAACAAGCATCATTACTAGTCGAGCTTAAAAAAATAGTTCCAGTTTTAAACTGAAACTATTTTGGCGTTTGATTTTCTAGTGTTTTCATAAGCTTCTTTTTAGGATGTGCTGGTTTGACTTCGGCAATTAGTATAGCCAATAAAATGAGCACTGCGCCTACGACCATACGGCTTGTTAAAATTTCATGCAAGAAGATGACGGATAGTACCATACCGAAGAAAGATTCAGTCGATAGGATAATCGCAGCTTTAGTGGCCGTTGTGTATTGATTGGCCACATTTTGGAATAGATAAGCAATCGTCGTAGAAAAAATTCCTAGATAAATAAGAGAATAGATTGCTTCTTTTTCAAATGATGTTGGGATTTCGCCTTGGCTAATGACGACTAGAACACCTATAAGGGAGGCCGTGAGAAACTGAATAATAGTAAGAGCAATGGCATCTTCCTTTTGAACAAAAAGGTTTGTACAAAAAATGTCAAATGCAAAAGCAACGGCACAAGCTAAAGAAAGTGCATCACCCACATTCATTGTCAATGAGCCCTGTAATGATAAAAAGCCAATTCCAACGATTGCCATTATCGAACCAATGATTTCATAGCCATCAATGCGGCGCTTATAAACCGCATAGGCAATTAAAGGAACAATAATAACATTTACGGCAGTTAAAAAGGCATTTTTAGAAGGTGTTGTATACTGAAGTCCGACTGTTTGAAGGGCGAATGCTATATATAGAATGGTCCCTAATAAAGCTCCTTTCCAAATAACCGATTTTGAAGCTTTTTTTAATCGAGAGCCAAATAGAACGGTTAATATAATCGAAGCTAATAAAAATCTACCAGCCATTACTTGATAAGCTGTTAAATATTCTAAGGCAATGGCTGTAATAACAAATCCACTGCCCCACACGATTGCAGTAATCAATAGCATGCCATCTGCTATGTAAGTTTTCATATGTTTCTTCCTCCTGACTTCAATAGAATAGCATAAGAGTGAAGAAAAGGTTTTGATTTTATTTCTAAATATTCAGGCGTTTTTTTGTACTTATTCCAAAGTAATTATTCGACAGTCAATTTACTATGTAATAAGTACAATTTAACGGCTGCAGCTAGGTGTTCATAAAAAACATAATCATTATCTTCTAGTGCTACTAATTGACGTATTTTAGCCATACGATAGCGAATTGTATTGGGGTGACAGAACTGTGCCACTGCGACTTCCTTAATATTTCCTTTCTTAATGATATAGGTTTTGGCAGTTTCCATTAAATCTGAATCAGCCTTATCATCAAGTAATGGGGCTAAAAAGGAATTTACGTAGTCCATTGCAAATGTTCGATCTTTACGATACAACTCAATTAATAAGCGTTCAGATGCGAGATTGTTATAATGACAGCTAGGTAGTCTATCAATTTCAGCTAAAATACTGGCAAAGAAAGCTTCGCGTAAGGCGCTGGGTAATCCTGTTTCGGTATCGTAGCTACTACTATAGCCAAAGGTGATTGTATCAGTTGGTATGGCGTATAGAGCTAACCATTCATCTAAAACTTTTTCAAATTGAAACTGCTGAGATGCATGTGTCATGATAATGAAAAGGCTTTGTTTATAGGAACAAATTAGACCCGATTTTAATAATGGTTCTAATGAAAAAATAGATTGCATCGAGCTATGATGGAGTGGGTCACTTGTACGCAAATTTGCTGCAAATACATATTTTTCAAAGGGCTTATTAAGTTGCTGTAAAATGGATTTGATTTGCTCTTGCGTAACATCTTCTTCCATTAATCTTCGTAAAATAGTTTCTAAAAAGAATGAGTAATCCTGTGTCTTGGCATAGGCCATCGTTTCTAAAATAATTTTTTCAAAAAATTCATCTCCACCGAATCTAAGTATAGGGAAATTTTGCTCTTCAGCGTAAGTCAAAACTTCTTCAGGCAAGTCCTTGAAAATGACAGGCTTATAAGCTAAGGCACTCGCCCCTAGCTCAATCAAATTTTTGACAGCATTTAATAAATACTCTGGTTTTTGTTTTGCAAACAATAAACTACTTAAAACAACACTATGGGGCGTGAAAATCGTATCTCGAACATGGGGTATGTCCGGTGAAAATTCAAAGTCTAAAATTTCCACATTTTGAACAGCTTTATGCAAACCGTTGTGCCCAGCTACAACGGTGAAATCCTTAGTAATCGGTAATTGTAAAAAATTCTCTACATTCATGAGTACATCATTGCCTTTCCTATAGTAAGCTTCTAGCTTCTATTATAGAATTACTTGTTTATAAAAAACCATTAGTATTCACACTTGCTTGTATCCACCAAAAAAATCTGCTCATTCAGGGTATCCCGTGAAGTGAGCAGATTTTTTTCAAAACTATCTTTTAAATATTAATAAAAATATTCGGCTTTCTATTTCGTAATGGGTTAGTTTGTTCAACTGCATATCCTACATTTAATATACGTCCTTCTTTAAAGGCAGGCCCTATAATTTGTAAGCCAATTGGTAAGTTCCCTTTGAAGCCGCAAGGAACGGAAAGTGCAGGTAATCCTGTTAAGTTGCTAGGGCCAGTAAAGCGAATAATATTATCAATTAAATCCACTTTTTGACCATTCAACTCTGCGAAATCATCGCCAATCGTACTTGCCACAACTGGTAGGGTAGGGGTAATGAGTACATCTACCTCATTAAAAATTTCAGTAAACTCTTGCTTAATTTGACGTCGTACCTGTTGAGCTTGTAGGTAATCAACTGCAGAAGGTAATTCACCAAGCTCAAATAGTAGACGTATATCATCCCCAAAACCTTGTGGTCGCTTTTGTAAATCTGAATGGTGTATAGCTGCTGCCTCTGAAAGGGACGTAACAAGCTCCGCCCATTCTGCATATTGTAAAGAAGGAATTCGGACCACTTCTACTTTTGCACCTTGATCCACTAAGCTTTGAATGTTTGCTCGTACAGCTTTTTCCACTTCAGCATCCACATTTTTAAAGAAGTATTCTTCATTAATTCCAATCACTAAATCCTTAATATCTCCAGATAATTGCTGCACATAGTCGTCCGTTGGGACATCAATGCAAGTAGGGTCTCGATGGTCAAAGCCAGCAATGACTTCAAGCAAGCCTGCTGCATCCTTTACGGTCTTTGTCATTGGACCAATATGATCTAAGCTCCATGCTAAAGGATAACAGCCATATTTACTTACACGACCGTGTGTAGGTTTTAACCCAACTATGCCACAAGCAGAAGAAGGAATTCGAATGGAGCCTGCTGTATCCGTCCCTAGTGAAGCTACGCTTGCCCCAGCCGCAACAGCTGCTCCAGAGCCTCCGCTTGAACCACCAGGAATTTTATCTAAATCCCATGGGTTGCGAACAGGTCCGTAATGAGGGTTGTTATTGGTAATGCCCCATGCGTATTCATGCATGCTTAATTTTCCGGTGAATATAACGCCAGCGTCTCGAAGCTTTTCAACAACTGTTGCATCATAATGAGAAACGAAGTCCTTATGAATTTTTGAGGACATCGTTGTTATTTTATCTTTAAAATACAAGTTATCCTTTAAGGCCATAGGAATTCCATGATACATACCTTTATAGTGGCCTTGGAGAATCTCCTGTTCAATTTCTTTTGCCTTTGCTAATGCTTCTTCCCGATAAAATGCCATATAGGAATTAATTTTCGGCTGACTTTCCTCAGCAAAGTCTAAAATAGCTTTTGTTAATTCCACGGGGGAGAGCGTCTTCGATGCAAGTAAAGGTGCCAGCTCTTCAACGGATTTTAAATGTAAATCAGTTGTCAATATGATCACCTCCAGGAATATTACGTACAGCGATATCTGCATCATCAATCGCAATACCTTCTAAATTGCTACGAAGTGACTGCATACCTTCCCAGCGTGTTTTTAATAGTTCAAGGTGTTCAGATTTCGGTGTAATTCCTTTGTTCTCCAATAATTGTTGAATAGACAAGCTCATTAACAGGATCCTCCCTTGAATAATTTTTTATCTAAATAGGTTTCCCTATAAAGATCGATCAGGTAAAAGCACAAAAAAATATAATAGGTAATATAAACCTATTATTACAATCATACACTAATAATGGTTTATATCAATAAATCATTTGTAATATATTGAATATTATGAAAAATGTATTATGAGAAAATATCTCAAAGTATAGTACGGGGGCTTACACTTTTTACATACCATTCACAGTCTGTTTACAATAAAAGGGTACAATGAACCATAATAACCAATTGAAGAGGTGCAAGAATGGAGTCTACAATGGGACAAAGTATAAAAACAAGGAGTATATTTTCCTTTTTAAAATATTTATATGGGCAACATCAAAGAAATTCATTATATATGAAACGTTTAAAAGCGTTGAAACATATTATTCAGCATAATGATTTACATACATATTTCCAACCTATTGTAGATTTACAGTCAAAGCAAACGATGGGATTTGAAGCATTAAATCGCCCAGTTCCATCAGTATTATTTAATAGTGTGGATCAGTTCTATGAGTTTGTTGGGCAAACAGATTGTGTTTTTTTATTTGAGTGTTTTTGTAGGAATCTTTCCTTACAGCGTTTCAAGGAGCGTATGCATAAAGATGTGAAGGATACGAACTTCTTAGTATTTCTTAATATACATCCGAATGTGTTAGTAGATAAAAAATATCACAGTGGAGAAACGCTACAATTACTTAAGGAGCTGGGCATTAAACCTCAGCAGGTAGTATTTGAATTAACAGAGCGCAGTGCTGTAATAGATTTTGAGGAATTCGAACGGGTGTTGTCACATTATCGATCACAAGGTTATCGCATTGCAGTAGACGATGTAGGCTCAGGTTATAATAGCTTGAAAACTCTTATTTATTTAAAGCCAGAATTTATTAAACTTGATCGTTCGTTAATTCAATTTATCGATCAAAATAGCGAGCAGCAACAGCTCGTTACCTTATTGATGAAATATGCTGAACAGGTGAAAACAAAAATTATCGCTGAGGGGATTGAACGACAAGAAGAGCTTGATTATCTGCATCGTATAGGCATTCATTATGCACAAGGTTATGCGATAGGAAAGCCATCAAAGGAAATACATTTGGGAAAAATAAGGGTGGGTGACCATGAAGATAGGGGAAGTCATTGAAAAGGTTCCGTGTATTGATGAATTTGTGAAAAATAACGAAGTAGATGTACTTTTTATGAGTAATCCTTCATTGCGAAGCATTGTAGTAGTTCGTGATGAAAAACCAATTGGACATATTACACGTACACATTTCTATCAAAAAATTGGTACTCGCTATGGCTATCATTTATTTATGGGACGCCAAAATCAACTTATCATGAAAGAAAACCCTTTAATTGTAGATCGTAATACACCAATTACTGAAGTGAGTACACTAGCTATGTCTAGACCTCCTGAAGATTTATATGATGATGTCGTTGTCACAAAAAATAACTTATATGATGGTTTAGTTAGTATTCGAGAGTTACTATTAAAGCTTGTTGATACACAAGTAGCCATTGCAAGCTTCTTAAATCCTTTAAGTAGTCTTCCCGGGAATAAATTAATTGATGAAAAGCTAGAGGAAGCATTACAGCTATCACAATATAGCTTAATCTATTTTGATTTAGATCATTTTAAATCCTATAATGACACATATGGTTTTAATAAAGGTGATAAAATTTTAATGTATTTAACAGATATACTAAAAAGACATATCTGTGGGATGGAAGATTTTTTAGGGCATATAGGTGGCGACGATTTTGTTGCCATTCTACCTCATTATGAAGTAGAAAAGATTTGTCAAAAGATTATAGATGACTTTGATGCCAATATTGTAAGTTTTTATGAGCTTGAGGATTTAGTATGTGTTCAAGTGGCCAATAGAGCAGGTGAACTAGAACCTTTAACATGTACGACCTTATCTATCGCCGTTATTACAAACGAATATCAGTATTTTAATTCCGTTGAACAATTGTCCAATGCGGTCACACATATCAAAAAGCAGTGTAAAAAAATCGCAGGAAGCTGTTACCTCATTAATAAACAACAAACCTACTTCGTCCATTAACTTAGTGCATTTCGCAAGGTTTATTGCTGGAGCTTTACTATGAATTTTTAAAAGCTTATATGTAAAATATATGAATTTTTGAATAAAGTTTCTATATAAAAGGAGGTTTTTAGATGGACTTAAGAAGACTGCATATTTGGCAGCCTATTACTTGCTTGGAGAGGGCTCAAGTCGTTAATGCTACATTAAATTATACAGATTTAGGGTTATCCTTAACATTAATAGATCGAAACAATACGGAAGTTGATATTATTTATGATAAGATTTCCCCAATTCAAGATTACGTTTGGTCATTCCGCTACACTGGAGAAATCCCTCGATCTAATTTAGTGCCCTTAGTCGATGAAGCATTGCAACAAGAAAATGCTATAAATTTTTCAGCAGAATGGTTTTATAAAATGAGCCATTCAGATTATATAGCATGGTTTGACCAACTTCCCTGGATTGGGAGCAAAGAAATTCCGCACGTTGAACATCATATTTATTGTTTTAATGATGGTGTTTTTGACATAATTAGCGACTATGAACCGAGATTTGTCATTAGAAATGAAGCGATATAAGTAAACCTATAATGCTGCCTCTAGACTGTTAGTTTTTATAACAATCTAGGGGCAGTTTATCATTTGTCACCAAATGTAGTACCAATGACTAAACTATCTATACAATCGCCTGCACATATGCTGATGATCTTGGTTTGTTAAATGTCTTTTATAATAAAGCGTCAGGGGCAAAAAGGGTGATTGTGATTCATTTTTTGAGGGTATAATCATAGGCAAAGAACCATTTCCTTTAGGAATTTATTAATCTTAATAAAACATACTTGAATTATAGGGATTATGGGTATATAATTCGATTACATTAATAATAAAACATCTTAGGAGGCATTCCATTGTCGAATTTACAAATCATTCTTAACGTAGCAGTGTTGCTTGTGTTCGTTGGAATTTTATTTATTATGAATAAAAAACACGTCAAATTTTCAAATCGTGTTTTTGCAGGCTTAGGTTTAGGGATTGTACTTGGCCTTGGACTTCATTTTATCTATGGTATAGATTCTGAAGTACTAGCCAAAACAACTTCTTGGTACAATATTATAGGTACTGGGTATGTTAAACTGCTACAAATGGTTGCAATGCCTTTAGTATTCATCTCCATTTTAATTGCCTTTACAAAAATGAAAATTGGCAAAAACTTTGGGAAAATGGCAGCTCTTATTTTAGCCATTTTAATTGGTACAACAGCCGTTTCGGCAGCAGTAGGTATTCTTTCTGCAACGGTATTTGATTTAGATGCAACACATATTTTACAAGGTGAAGCAGAAACAGCTCGAGGACAATATCTTGAGGAAAAAACAACTGGCTTAGCAGCACCGGATTTACCAACTCAAATTGTTGAGCTATTCCCAGCAAATCCCTTCCTTGATTTAACTGGAGCTCGTTCAACTTCAACAATTGCTGTAGTAATTTTCTCAGCATTCCTTGGTTTTGCTTACTTACGTGTGGCACGTAAAGATGAAGGGACAGCAGCTACAATTAAAAAAGGCTTAGATGCTATTTATGCACTAGTAATGGGTGTTGTAACAATCATTTTACGTTTAACACCATATGGAATTTTAGCTATTATGGCTCGTACGGTTGCAACATCAGATTTCGGTGCCATTTATAATTTAGGTAAGTTTGTGATTGCTTCTTATGCGGCGCTAATAATTGTTTTCTTAGTACATTTATTAATCCTAACATTAAGTGGATTAAACCCAGTTACGTACGTGAAAAAATCAGCGGAAACATTGTTATTTGCCTTTACATCACGTTCAAGTGCTGGTACTTTACCAATGAACATTAAAACGCAAACAGGCCGTCTTGGGGTATCTGAAGGTATCGCAAACTTCTCAGGTTCATTTGGTTTATCAATCGGCCAAAATGGCTGTGCTGGAGTATACCCTGCTATGTTAGCGATTATGATCGCACCTACAGTAGGTATTAATCCTCTTGATCCTGTGTTCATTATTACAGTTATCGCAGTAGTAGCCGTTAGCTCCTTTGGTGTAGCAGGTGTTGGTGGTGGTGCAACATTTGCAGCGATCCTTGTACTTTCAGCTCTTGACTTACCAGTTGCACTTGCAGGTGTATTAATCTCTGTTGAGCCTTTGATCGATATGGGACGTACAGCTTTAAATGTAAGTGGTTCAATGACTGCTGGTGTTACAACAGCACGTATTACAAAAGAACTTGATACAGAAATGTATAATAATAAAGAATTAGGTGCGCAAGTAGCAGACCTATAACATAAAAAAAGCCCCTTTAAAAGAAAAATTTTAAAGGGGCTTATGTTTTATATTATTTTTACATAAAAATCTTTACCATTAATTATCTCAGCTATCTCAATATTATAATGTTGTTTATAGTATTCATAAATATTGTAGGCTAAACCGGAGTGTCCATTTAAATAGGTTCCCTTTTTAATCTCTTTACGCGGATTATGGAAATCGAAATATAAGCGTGAATCATTGCTCATCGTATTCAAAATAGCTGAAAATTCCTGTTCCTCAATATGAATTCCACGTGTATACCGACATTCTCTACGATACGTATCGTGAGTGACATTAACAGGAGAAGCTTCAAGAACCATTTCAATATGTTTATTCAAATGATACAGCTCCTTTCAATTTATTGGTAGCCTTCATGAAAATAGTAGGCTACAAAAAGGAATAACTAATTATAGTATATGATTGTCAGAAAATTATAGCAATATTTTTCTACCAGTCTTGCTGTTGTATTTCTTCAGCTATCACCTGTAAATCATAGGCGTTTATTGTTAAAAGAGAATAGTCATGAGATTCCATATATTTTTCTGCAAGACGTTTAATGTACTTTGGAGAACCTTCATTTTCTTCATCGTAAATTAATAAAAGACCGTCAGTATTTTGAATAATAAATTTATCCTTCTCAATAAATTGCCAAGGTGCTTCGTACGGTTTTTTGGTCACGCTTGTAACAAAATCGGCTTGGGCAATTAATGCTTGATACTTTTCCTTTTTAGGGTCTTGCCAATTCTTCTCCTGCTCTAAAAAGGGCGTTATAACGGCATATTTTAAATTTGGATATTCCTTTTTTAGCATTAAAACAACTTCAGCACTCCAAGATTCGACGCCCTGCTGTCCACTAATAATAACCCATTCCAGTCCTTCATCCAGTAGTGTACGTAGACGAGCTTCTAGTGCCTTTTTTATAATGACAATGCCAGGGTGTTTATCATTAAAAATACCAAGTTCATGTGGCTTATAGCCAGTAATCATCATACGCTGTAACAACAAAATGCCCCCTAAGCTGTATAGTTGTAGTACTTACTAGTATACAGTAGGGGGCAAATGAAAATGAAATCTAATGTGTAATTTATTTGAATGCAAATAGTGTTAAAATTACTGCTACAGTCGCACAAATACCCAAAAACCACCATGAGTCTGTAAAGTCTTCTTTAGAGTCACTATTCATAAAAATAATTCCTTTCTATTTTAGTCTTGTTTTACCTGCCCAGACCAAGACCAATTTGTCCATATCCGTAAAATTGTTTCAAATGGACCACGTTTAAATTTCTTTAAATAGGCTAGGCTGAAAACACATTGCAAGCTATACACAACGATTCCAAATAGGATACCGCCAAAAACGCCTAGTTTGCCGTATAATCCAAGGCCATAGCCATAAAAAACAGTTGTACAAATAATGGTTTGTAGTAAATAATTGGTTAATGACAGTTTGCCTACGCTCTCGAATGCAGGAGCAAGCAGTTGAACAGGGCGTGTTTTATAAATCAATGCTGCAAGG
Organism: Lysinibacillus irui; assembly: GCF_028877475.1. Lineage (NCBI taxonomy): Bacteria > Bacillati > Bacillota > Bacilli > Caryophanales > Bacillaceae > Lysinibacillus > Lysinibacillus irui. The sequence goes on from NZ_CP113527.1 coordinate 265,720, forward strand.
CAGACATAGCCAATCGCTAATAATTGCGAGCCACCCATTAATAAAATGGAAGAAAAAGCATTTTCTATAAAACTAACACTTTTACATACAAGTCCAATAGGAACGAGGAGAGCACCTAGTTTATACCATTTCATTTCCTTATCCATCTCCACAAAGGCTTGCTTCTTAGCAAGTGCCATGCCGAAAAGGAATAGTGGTGCGTAGAACATTGGTGCAAAAATTAATAAAATAAAGATGAACGCTGGATCTTCCATTCCTGGTGGTTCTACATTTGCACGGAAATCAAAAATCTCTAAATAGTTTCCATTAGCGTAGATAGCATCTGCTTGTTCAATGTAAGTATCTAGCTCCTTTTGTTCCTTTTTAGATACTTCCATAGAGCCGTATGTTAACGCTGTTGTTAGTACAAAAAGGATACCAGCCCATATTAATAGAGTTTTTGGCTTACGATTAATAAAAGGAATCAAGAATAAAGTCATACAGCCATAAGAAAACAGAATATCGCCTTCCCATAAGAAGATGGAATGAAGTAAGCCAAGAGAAATTAAGCCTGTTGCACGGCGTAAAATAGACCAGCGGCTTTTATTCTTTTTTCTGCGGATGGATTCAATTAATTTAATAAGCGAGAAGCCAAATAAAATGGTGAAAATGGGCATAAACGAGCCTTCAATTACAATTTTCACAAAATATAAAGCTCCGTTATCTAAGGTAGAAAGATTTTTTAATTCATCTTTGCCATACATCCCAAACTGGAAAATCAGCAAATTTGCCATTAAGATGCCAAATAAACTAAATCCACGCATTGTATCAATGAAGGTAACACGATTAGTTGTCATTGCGTTTTATCTCCTTAATTGGTTATCTTATACATATAATAGTTGAGGAAGCTTATGGTGAAATAATGACTACCTTAAAGTAATCTTAAAAGTAGGTGGAAAAATGCAGGAAGCATCAATTTTAGTGTTAGAGGACGAACGTGCAATTGCCGAAATGATTGAAATCATTTTAAGAAAAGAGGGAATTGCCAATATAACATTATGCAACACGATAGAAGAGGCAAAAAACGAGATTAATACTAAACCATTTGATTTCTATCTATTAGATATCATGCTACCAGATGGTAGTGGGTTGAATATCGCGCATATCATTCGAGAGAAAAGTGATGCCCCTATTTTTTATTTAACAGCAAAAAGCAGTGACGCCGATAAGCTCCGAGGTTTTATGAATGGTGCAGATGATTATATTACAAAACCATTTAACCCATTAGAACTTGTGGCAAGAGTGAAGGTACAGCTAGTACGTTATATGAAGAAAAAGAATGTTCAAGAAAATCACATTTTTACTTGTAGCCGTTTTACATTCGATATTGACGCAGCAGAGATTCAGGTAGATGGCGTAAAGGAAATGATTAGTGGCCGCTTATTTCATTTATTAAAATATTTATGTGATAATGCAGGGCAAGTGTTATCAAAGGAACAAATATACGAGAGTGTGTGGGGAGATTGCTTGTTTGATGATAATACAGTAATGGTACATATACGCAAACTACGTGAAAAAATCGAAAAAAATCCTGGAAAGCCAACATGCATTATAACGGTCCGAGGCATTGGTTATAAACTTGTTGGGGATGTTTCTTCATGAAGCCTGCTGGAAAATTAACACTCCGTTTTGTTTCATATTTCATCATATTCTATCTCTTAATTATTTCAGGCTTTATTATGAGCTTGGTATTTTTCGCCATCTTTATTAATGATCGTGTTGGTGACAATATTCATGTTATGAGCTCCTTTGAAATTGAAGATGATGCTGTTGTTGAAAAAGGACAAACGGTTAAAATAGCGGATTACTTAGTGAAGCGAGCAGAGGAAAACGTAGGACAGCTATACTTATTTGATCAATCCATGACCATTGTTGATTACACAGGAGATAGTTGTGAATTATGTGGAAAGTCCGATAGCGAAATATTAGCATTGAAGCAACCGGGTATGCATACATGGGAACTCCCAAATTACTACTTATTATTTATTCCGACTTCGCCTGTTCAACCTTTGTTTGAAGAGGCCTTCGAAAATTGGGTTTCAACAGGGGACATTTCTGCCGTAACCTTGCAACGTTTAAAAGAAAATAAGGCGAGTGTTGAAATCTATGACGAACAATGGAATCGGACGGATGTCATAGGAAAGCGTTATGATAAGCTGAAGAAGCCGCAATTACTCGAGGAAAAATATGATATTTTCGAGCATGAGGAGCTTACACAAAGCGTAGCCCTAGCTGATGATGCCACTTTTGTTGTGCGAATGCCTAACCCATCCTATAAGCCATTTGAAGAGCCCTTTAATAAGGCGATGGTATTGTTTGTTTCTATATTCTTCGGTGGGCATATTATTTTGATACTCGGCGTGATCTTTTTATCCATTAGTATTTCACGGCAATTTGTGCGACCACTCGTTTATGTTATTTCGCGTATTGAGCGACTGACTCAATTTGATTACAGAGAAATAAGTGATAAAAAAATTCATCATAACAAAACGGGGAAGCTCAAGCGGAAATTTAAACTGTTCCAGCCTGTAGAGGAATCACTCAATCATTTATCTGAACGACTTAATTCAAATGAAAGACAGATCAAGCACGCAGAGCAATTACGTGAAGAGTGGATAACGGGCTTATCACATGATTTAAAGACGCCGTTAAGTTCAATTTATGGCTATTCCACAATGCTGGCATCGGAAGATTATGAGTGGACCAAGGATGAGATGCGTATTTTTGCACAAACGATGCAAGAAAAGGCGACCTATATGGATGCGCTCATTCAAGATTTAACCTATACGTATCAATTAAAAAATAAGGCCATACAGCTGGATGAAGTATTACTGCCGTTAGCAGCATGGTTACCACAGTTTGCAGATGAGCAGGTAAGTGTGAAAGTTTATGGGGATGTATTGCTGCAAGCAGATGAGCTTTTACTCAAGCGAATTATGGATAATTTAATTACCAATGCGAAAAAGTATACGCCCGAAGGCACAAAAGTAATTGTAGAGGCACAACATACTGGTAAAGAAGTGATGCTAACCATTGCTGATCGAGGTCCTGGCATTCCTCAGGAGGAGCTTGATAATTTATTCGAGCGTTATTATCGTGGTACTAATACGACTGACGATATAACGGGAACAGGACTAGGACTAGCCATTACAAAACAGCTCATTGATTTGCATAATGGCACCATTAGTGTTCGTTCTGGCCAAGGTGGAACTATTTTCGTTCTGAAATTTCAATGCCACGAAGGCTGATTTTCATGCAATCCAAAGACATAAAAACCATGAAGTTGAATCTTAGAGTATATTTCATCATAGTAAAGAGGTATCAAGAATTTTTGATACCTCTTTTTGTATTTATTTATTTTTCGTACAGCGCTCAGCTGGTTGTTCAATTTTTACATAGCGCCACAAGTTATTGGCGATGTCGCGGGCTTCTGCGATATGTTCTGTGCCGACAAAAGCCTTACGGAAAGGTGTAAGAAGTGATTCAATAATAAAAAGTTTTGGCTTTTCGCTCTGTAGTTCCTCTAATAAGAATTGAGCATATTCTAAACCTTCCATTGTTTCGTTTTTCGATAATCCCTTCGTAAACCCCCGTAATTGTTCAATAACCATTTCCTTTGTAACCGTTTTATAGTTCACCACATTTTGAATGGTATTGATCATTTCAACACTTACGATGATTTCTTTCGATTCAAGCATAGTGGGTATAATTACGCTTATATTGCGCAATGCTACACGTACAATGGCTTCTCGATTGATATATTTATAATCGGCAATAAAGACGGCACGCAGTGTAAGGTTAATCATTCCAAGCGTTTGTACAGCACACTCATAGCTAATAGGGCTAATCTCTTCGCCAAAGACTTGTACTAGCCGATTGGCAAGCCATTCCAATTCTTGTAAATGGTAGTTGATAATGATTTTTTTTAGTTCTTTATCTCTTGATTGGAAAATGGATTCAAAAATTTGTATTAAATTATGTTCCCGATTGACATACATGAGTACAGCAACTTGCTGTGTCAATACTTCTAAATCTGTTGGATCCTTACCATATATAAGTTCATGGCGGCGATTACTTGCTTCCTCTCGTCCTTCGTCTAAAATGGCGATTAAGCATTCGTTCTTTGAAGTAAAGTGATTATAAAATGTACCTTTCGAAATCTTGGCCGCATTGATGATGTCGTTAATCGATGTATCTAGAAAACCTTTTTCAATAAAAAGTTCACGGGCTGCTGTAATAATCTGTCTTTTTCTTTTGTTCATGACCTCACCTTTTTTATAGTATTATACTCTTATTCTACACTTAAAAAGCCCATATATCAACGTTTGTAAAAAATATAAACTTATTTGTTGAAAAAAGTAGACTACGAGTATAAAATAAGTTTTATCGTAAAACACAAGAAAGAATTGAGGGATATAAATGAATAGTGAGCAAACAATGAAGAAGCCCCCTTATGGCATGATAGCTATTCTATTTGTGGGTGCTTTTGTTGCTTTTCTAAACAACACATTGCTGAATGTGGCATTACCAACAATCATGAAAGATTTTGGAATAACATATTCAAAGGTACAATGGCTAGCAACAGGTTATATGCTAGTAAGCGGTATTTTAGTTCCTGCTTCAGCATTTTTTGTGACACGCTTTAAAAATAGACATCTATTTATAGTAGCGATGTCCGTCTTTACAATAGGTACAATTATGGCAGGCTTCGCACCAAACTTTGGTGTGCTTCTAGCAGGTCGTATGGTGCAGGCAGCCGGTGCATCAAGTATGTCACCACTTTTAATGAACGTTATGTTAACAAGCTTCCCGAAAGAAAAACGTGGGGCTGCGATGGGTATATTTGGTCTAGTTATGATTATGGCGCCAGCAATCGGTCCTACATTATCAGGGTACATTGTTGAGCATCATGATTGGCGTATGCTTTTCCAAATGATTATTCCTTTTGCTTTAATTAGTTTATTATTTGGTGTTTGGAAATTAAGAAACGTGATGGAGACACGTGAAGTTCACTTAGATTTCCTTTCAGTACTTTTATCAACAGTTGCCTTCGGTGGTATTTTATACGGCTTTAGTACAGCAGGGGATAAAGGCTGGTCAAGTCCATGGGTATATGGCACAATTACAGTTGGTTTCATCGCATTAATTATTTTCGTTGTTAAACAGCTGAAAATGGATGAACCATTGTTAGAATTACGTATTTATAAATATCCAATGTTTGCATTAGGGTCTGTCATCTCCGTCATTGTCTCTATGGCGATGTTCTCAGGGATGATTTTAACACCAGCTTATGTGCAATCTATTCGTGGTATTGAACCATTTGAAGCAGGCTTGATGATGCTTCCAGGGGCACTTGTAATGGGGATTATGTCACCAATCACAGGTAAGCTTTTCGATAAATTTGGTCCACGAGTGCTGGCTATTACTGGTTTAGTCATTACGACGATTGCAACATTTGGTTTAACAAAATTAGAAATTGATTCAAGTTACACATATATCGTCTCGATGTATACAATTCGTATGTTCGGTATGTCAATGGTTATGATGCCAATTATGACAAACGGGTTAAATCAACTACCACAAATTATGAATCCTCATGGTACAGCTATTAACAATACATTACAGCAAGTATCAGGAGCAATCGGTAGTGCGATCCTAGTTACATTTATGAATAATCGTACAAAAGTAAAAGCTGAAGAATTAGTTGCAGAAGCAAAAGCTAATGCTGCACAATCAGGTGCGGCACCAACACCAGAGCAAATGCAACAAATGCAAGATCAAATTATGCAAAATGCGCTATTAGATGGAATCACGCACTCCTTCTTAATTGCAGCAGGCATAACAGTAATTGCGGTAATTCTTGCGTTCTTCTTAAAGCGTGTAAAAGTTGAAAGCGCAGCATCTTCAATGGATTTAAAAAAATCAACTAAATAATTAATAGAATTCCCATTAAGTAATCATTTACTTGGTGGGGATTTTTTATTGCTCAATTTTAAAAAAAAATTTTAGGATTTTTGTTATTTTTCATCATTTAATTTTATATGATGATAATAAAATTTACTGAAAATTTAGATATTTACACAATGAGGTGTTTGCTTGATAGATGCATATATCAATGAATTAGTGCAAGAAAAGAAAATTCCAGGTGCCGTATTAATCGTTCAAAAGAAGCAAAGAAGGATGTTAACAAGCAGTTATGGAGCTTATACAGGTGAAGATGATAGAGAGCTAGCCATTGAAACCGATACGTTGTTTGATTTGGCTTCCCTAACAAAGATTGTTGCAACTTTACCAGCAATATTATTGTTGATGAGCCAAAATCAATTAATGTTAAATAGGCCAATTCAATTTTTCCTACCAGAGTTTAAATTCTCTACTATTACAATCCAACACTTGCTACAGCATTGCTCCGGTCTGCCGGCAGACTTAACCCCGGTAGTGGAAAGACATCATAAGCGCGACATCATGAAGGAGATATTTGCAAGTGAAGTTGTATGTCAGCCAAATGAACAAGTGTTATACAGCGATTTAGGAATGATTTTATTAGGAAAGGTAATTGAAAAAGTAACTGGAAAGTCTCTAAAAGGTTTTGTAGAGCAAGAAATTTTTATACCATGGGGCATGCATCGAACTTGTTTTCAACTACCGAAGCATAATAGAGGACTTGCAGCAGCAACAGAAAGAGTATCCGGTAAATTTGTACAGGGGATTGTACACGATGAAAAAGCGCTGTTACTAGATGGAATTGCTGGTAGTGCAGGTTTATTTTCTTGTGCAGAGGATTTAGCAAAGTATGCGGAAATTTGGGTAGGAACCAGGCAACAAAATGTAATACCGTATCAATGGCTCAAGCTGGCCTATACAGAAGTGTTTAGAAATAGAGGATTAGGATTTGAAGTATGGATGGGGGAAGATTCAACATTTTGTTTTGGCAGGAGGTGGAGCAAGGGCTCATTTGGTCATACAGGATTTACAGGCACAAGTATTTGGATGGACCCTGTTCACCAGGGATTTGCTATTTTTCTAACGAATGCGGTGCATTATGGGAGGAAAACAAACATGAGAAGCATTCGGGAGAGGCTTCATACGATGATTTATGAAAAATTACTGATATGAAGGGTGGAACGGACATGAGACAAAAGAGTAAATGGTTATTACCGTTTCTTTTATTATTCGTTGTAGCTTTAGTAGGCTGTAACTCTGATGAGGAATCAACGAGCTCCACAACACCTAACAAGGAGGAGGAACCGAAAACAGAAGAAGTTTCGCTAACTATAGGGAGTTGGCGGACAGAGGATGTTGCTAAATATGAAAAAGTCATTGCTTTATTTAATGAACAACATCCTGATATACACATTTCATTTAACCCAACTAAAAATACAGAATATAACACAGTCCTCAATACAGCTTTACAGGCTGGTGAAGGGCCGGATATTTTTCACTTACGGCCATATGCAGCTGGATTAAAGCTTGCTGAAGCAGGTTATGTTGAGAAAATTAATGATTTAAATGGATTAAGTGCATTCCCTGAAGAAGCATTAATGGCTTCTCGTGATGAACAAGGGAATCAATATGGTGTACCGATTAATTTAAGCTCAACTCAATTTTTCTATAATAAAAAGATCTTTGAAGATAACAATCTTGTAGTTCCATCTACATGGGAAGAATTCATAGCATTAAATGATCAATTATTAGAAAAGGGTATTACACCAATAGCAATGGGTACAAAGGAAGGTTGGTTATTGTCGTTGCTACACGGTATTATAGGTCCAGCAATTTATGAAGGAAATGACTTCTATCAAGCTGTACTTGCGGGAGAAAAAGATTTTACGGATGCGAAATTTATCGAATCGCTTCAAGTAATGAATGACTTGAAAAAGTATTTCCCAGCCAATTCTGAAGGATTAGGAATGGATGATATTCGGACATTGTTTGCTTTAGAAGATGCAGCAATGTTTCCGCTAGGTAGTTGGGAAATTCCTGTTGTGTTAGAAATGAATCCAGATTTAGAGTTAGGCTATTTCCCAATTCCTTCAAAAGAGGGCAATAAAACAGTAACAACTTGGGTAGACGGCTCATTTGCAATTAATGCAAATTCAAAAAATAAAGAAGCAGCGAAGCTATTCCTAGAGTTTTTAACATCGAAGGAATTTGGTGAGTTATTTGTGAAGGAATTTTCTATGATTAGTGCTATTCCGGGCATTACCTCTGATGATGCATTACTAAATGACATTAGTAATTCGACTACAAATGAAGCAACACCATATATGTGGGTAACTAATTTCACGGGTGGGGACCCAACAACGAAGAGCTTACTGGAAAGTGAGCTTCAAGGTATGTATTTAGGCCAAGTAACGCCAGAAGAGGTAGCTACAAAGGTGCAGGAAAACGCTAAAACTTGGTTTGCACCATTTCAAAAATAATTCAACCATGAAGCAAGACCCTGAAGCGCCAACTAAGGAGTGTAGGGGTCTTCTTGGCACAATATTATTAAAAGGGCGGCTGTTCATTATGAGAGAATCTACAGCTTCACCGTTAAGAAAAAGGAAATCTTGGGCGAGATGGACTATCCATCTATTCCCTATTCCTGCGTTAATACTGTATGGAATGTTTGTACTTTATCCGATTTTAGCAGCATTATCCTATAGTTTTTTTGAGTGGAAAGGGATGGCTCGCGGAAATTTTATCGGATTCAAAAATTTTGTGACGCTTTTTACGACAGAACCATATGGCTCCCTGTTTTGGAACGCCTTCAAACATAATGTCCTATATTTTATCCTGCAAATGATTGTCATGAATGGATTAGCATTTTTTCTTGCGTTTATTATTTATCAAAAAATTAAGGGAGCTGAGTTTTTTAAGGCAGCTTTCTTTTTACCCAGATTATTATCGGTTATTGTAGTAGGTTTCCTATGGAAGCTCATTCTGAATCCTAATTTCGGTACGTTAAATGTGATTTTAGAGAAACTCGGTTTGGAAACCCTACAAAAAGCATGGCTTGGTGATCCTAAAACAGCTTTAATTGCCATTATTTTAGTTAATTGTTGGTTTGGATTAGGTTTTGGCGTTTTAATTTTTCTTGCAGGTTTTCAGGGGATACCAAGTGAGTTAGTTGAAGCAGCAAAGTTAGACGGCGCCAAAGGATTTACCTTATTACGCACCATTTATTTACCTTTAATGGTGCCATCGATTATGATCATGGGCATTTTAACATTTATTCAATCCTTTGAGGCATTTGAACTTGTTTATGCAATGCAAGGCTCCATGGGAGAGCCGTATTACTCAACAGATACATTAGCTGTATTTTTCTATCGCTTGGCATTTGGTAGCTCTACAGCTTCTGGGGCGACAGCTATAGGTCTAGGGTCCGCTTTAGCGACCGTATTATTCCTCTTTATATTAATTTGTACCACACTATTTTTACGTTTTGCTAATAAAAAGGATGTTCAAATGTAGGGGGGGAGTATATGAAGCAAAGTGCCATTTGGGTTCGACCGCTTTACTACCTTGTTGTATTTACGGTGGCGACCATCAGTTTATACCCTATTTTGTTAATGATTTTGTCTTCCTTTAAGAAAAGTGTGGACATTTACAAAGATCCATTGGGCTTACCGACTAGCTTTAGCTTAGATACTTACCGCACATTATTATCTAAAATTCCATTTACTACGTATTTTATGAATAGTATGTTTGTGAGCATTTTATCCGTTGTATTAATTGTTGTTGTTTGTTCATTGGCTTCTTTCTATATTGCTCGCTTTAAATTTTCTTGGAATCATGCATTATTCTTTATTTTCTTATTAGGTATGATGATTCCTATTAAGTTAGGGATTGTGCCGCTCTTCATTTTAATGCGTGATTTAGGACTGATTAACTCTTTATGGTCCTTAGTTTTAATGAATACAGCGACAGGAATTCCATTATCAATGCTAATATTAACAGGATTTTTTAAAACGATGCCATATGAACTTGAGGAGGCTGCTCGTATTGATGGAGCAGGGAATTTAAAAATCCTTTGGCATGTCGTATTACCGTTAATGAGACCAGCACTTGGTACAGTCGTTATTATAAACTTTATCGCCGCATGGAATGATTTTTTCTTCCCACTTATTTTTATTACGGAGAAGATGAAACGAACTATACCAGTAGGCATGATGTCGCTCTTTGGAGAGCATTCAGCAGATTGGGGCTCGCTCTTTGCAGGTCTAACATTAGCATCGTTACCTATGATTCTACTATTCTTTATTGCTTCAAAGCAATTTATGGAGGGGTTGACGGCTGGTGCCATTAAATAGGCCATACATTATTGGGGTAGATGGTGGTGGTACGGGAACTCGGGCAGTGATCGGTACACAAAAAGGAGAAGTGCTAGCCATTGTTGAAGGAGCAGGAACAAATATGAAGTCAAAGCCACCAGATGAGGTAAGGCAACAGATTGTGCAGCTACTAGAGCAGCTATTACAAAAAGTTAGTGCCACAAAGAATGATATTTCTACAGTCTTTCTATGTGTGGCGGGAGGGGATCGACAAGTAGATAAAGATCGATGGGAACGATGGCTGGGCTTTTTATTCCCTGCTAGCACCTGTCAGATAACGATTACCAATGATGCAGTAGCTGCGCTTACTAGTGGCACTTTTACAAAGCAAGGGGTTGTTGTAATAGCAGGAACGGGTTCCATCGTATATGCTATCGCAAAAAAACTTCAAGTTAGTCGTGTCGGAGGATGGGGTTACTTATTAGGTGATGAAGGCAGTGGCTACTATATTGGGCAAGAGGCATTGCGTGCTATTGCACAACATTATGATGTTTTTGGTATGAATGGTGATGTGTTTACAGCGACTATTTTAAATCAGCTATCATTAACCAATCCTGCTGACATCATTACGCAAGTTTATGAGCATCCTCAGCCTCGTGTACTTATAGCCTCCCTAGCTCGGACGGTGTTACGTTTAGCTGAACAACAGAATGCTAAGGCGGAGAATATCATCAAACAGGCAGTTCACCATCTAGTTCAATTCATCCAAACGATGTTAATAAAAGAACCACAGGTAAAAAACCTGCCCATTGTCCTATGCGGAGGCTTATTTGAAAATCTTTACTTTGTTCAGTGTTTTCAAATGAAGCTGAAACAAGCTTCAATCCATAATCGATTAATTCAACCTGAAGTACCACCTGTTATAGGGGCATTTATTAATGGGCTTTTCAATGAGGGAATTCAAATGACAGAGGCTTTACAACGAACGATAAAGAAAACTTGGATGAGCATTCACGAAAATAGTATGGGGGGATTTGATCATAATGGAACGAATGACAAAACTGACGACTGAAGGCTATCATCCAGATACGGCAAATTTAGATTTAATGAGCACTGCTGAAATTGTAAAGCTGATGAATGAAGAGGATAAAAAAATACCGCAAGCAATAGCTAAGGTCTTGCCTGCAATTGAACAAGCTATAATAGCCGTTGTTCAGGCACTTAAGAACGGTGGGAGATTATTTTATGTAGGTGCAGGGACAAGTGGACGTATTGGGTTGCTTGATGCGGTGGAATGTCCACCTACATTTAGTACGTCCCCGAAGCTTGTGCAGGCTATATTGGCTGGAGGATCAGAGGCGGTAATGATAGCTATAGAAGGCGCCGAAGATGATCTATCTTTAGGAGAAGCAGAACTAAAGAAACAGCAGCTAACAAACCGCGATGTAGTGATCGGTATTGCGGCAAGTGGTCGAACTCCTTTTGTGAAGGGGGCATTAATTTATGCTCAGCAACAAGGGGCTAAAACAATTAGTTTAGTTAGTAATGCTCATGCGGTTATTAGTCAGTACGCTGATATTAAAATTGAGGTGATTACGGGACCAGAAATTTTAACAGGTTCTACAAGATTGAAGGCTGCAACCGCTCATAAACAAATATTGAATATGATTACAACGGCTTCGATGATTAAACTCGGAAAAGTTTATAAAAATTTAATGGTGGATGTCCATGCTAGTAACTTTAAATTACGAGAGCGTGCCAAACATATTGTCTGTGAAGTGACGGGTGTTACTTATAGTCAGGCTGAAAGAGTTCTGGAGCAAACCAATTTCCAAGTAAAGCTTGCGATTGTGATGCTCTTGACGAATACAACTATTGAAGAAGCAACAGAATTACTCGCTCAATCCGAAGGGCACGTGCGTAGAGCGGTGGCGCTAAAGAAGTATTGATGAAGAAGGTGCATGGATAACCTCCTTTTATCTAGAGATGGGGCTGGAAAAATGGAAAAAATAAATGCTGGTTTAATTATGCTTGCTGAAATGCACGAAAAGCTTCCCCCCTCCGAAAAGAAGGTGGCAAGCTATATATTAGCACATCCAACACAGGCAATAAAAATGACTGCGGTTGAACTAGGAGAAGCTAGTCAAACAAGTAGTGCGGCTGTTATTCGGCTGTGTAAATCTCTAAATATTAGCGGTGTTCAAGAGCTGAAATTACGTATTGCTGGTGATTTACAACATACGATAACTGTAGATCGAGATATTGAGGCAAATGAAGCATTACCATCGATTGTAGAAAAGGTAACGATACAAAGTAGTGAAATTTTAACACAAACAGCTAATTTAATAGATATAGCTGAATTAGAACGTGCGGTATCTGCTTTATCGCAAGCACGCAAAATTATTTTTTTTGGTGTAGGTGCTTCAGGTATAACAGCAATGGATGCAGATCAAAAGTTTTTAAGAATTAATAAAAATAGTAGGGCATTTATGGATTTACACTTAGGAGCTACTGCGGTTGTTAATGCGCAGAAGGGGGATGTAATAGTAGGGATTTCCTTTTCTGGGGAAACACATGAAGTGGCAAAAATCCTGGAGATAGCTAGTGAAACACCTGCAACTACAATTAGTTTAACACGCTATGGAAGTTCATTAGTTTCTAGTTTAGCGGATATTTCTTTATATGTATCTCCAAATGTTGAAGCAACCTTTAGAAGCGGTGCTACATCATCACGTCTTGCCCAGTTGCTTGTCATTGATATTTTATTCATGGGGGTAGTGACAAGTGCCTATGAACAAACAATAGACTATTTAGACGAAACACGTACCATCATTCAAGGATTGCAAAAAAAAGTGGCTAAACGAAAAAATAGAATAAAATAAAACGAAGACGATCAAGATTCATAGCATCGTCTTCGTTTTTTATAGTTTTGTTTATATCCGTTCTTCTGTTTCGGGGTCGAAGAAATGAATCTTTTCTTCTTTCATAACGAGCGTTACGACCTCAGTTGGTTGAAAATTACTATCAGCTTGAACACGCGCAATAAATGGCTGAGTTACTAAAGAAGAATATAAGAAGGTTTCTGCACCGAGCAATTCAGCAACATCAACAGTTGCTTTGAAAGCAAAAGGGGAAATGATATCAGTGATTTGTAAATCCTCTGGTCGTATTCCCATAACAATTTCTTTCCCTAAATAATTTTTTCTCTGTAATAATGGCAAGTACTTGGGAGGGATAGGGAAGCTTTGACCATCTAAAAGAATCTCCGTTTCTGTAAGTCGACAATGGAATAGGTTCATAGATGGTGAACCGATAAAGCCTGCCACAAACATGTTATGTGGTGTATTATATACTTCTTTTGGTGTCCCAATTTGTTGAATAAGCCCATCTTTCATCACCACGAGACGTGTAGCCATTGTCATAGCCTCGGTTTGATCATGAGTAACATAGATCGTTGTTGTTTGAATTCGTTGATGGAGCTTTTGAATTTCCGCACGCATTTGCACACGTAATTTAGCATCCAAATTAGAAAGAGGTTCATCCATTAAAAATACCTTCGCTTCTCTAACAATAGCACGGCCAAGAGCCACACGTTGACGTTGTCCACCTGATAAAGCTTTTGGCTTTCTTTTTAAATAATCCTCTAATCCTAAGATTTTAGCAGCCTCTTTGACACGGCGATCAATCTCTTTTTTATCGACCTTCCGGAGCTTTAAGCTAAACGCCATATTATCATAGACGGTCATATGCGGATATAAAGCATAGCTTTGGAATACCATTGCGATACTTCTATCTTTCGATTCCACATCATTCATTAAGATATCATCAATAAAAAGTTCCCCTTTGGATATATCCTCTAAACCAGCAATCATACGTAATGTTGTAGTCTTTCCACAGCCCGATGGACCTACAAACACAATGAATTCTTTATCATGAATATGCAAATTAAAATCAGTTACAGCCTGGACATTTTTATCGTATATTTTATAGATGTGCTCTAGCCGTAGTTCCGCCATACACGCTACACCCCTTTGCAAGTCATACTATCATTGTAAATGACTTCTTAATTGAACGATAGGGCAATGGTGCACAGTGGTGGGGGTATAAATTGTGCAGTTGACCTTAATGTGACTCCAAGAAAATAATGGCGAGATAAACCTCTAGTCGATGAGAAAATTGCCTAATGTCCTTTTGTGTTAGTTGCTGGAATTTTTCTAAGCGATTTTGTAGTGTATTACGGTGCATATACAACTTTTTTGAGGCTACTGTGATATTACCTTCGTATTCTATTAATTGTTTTATTGTATGAAGTAAATCAGGCTGAGAGGTAGCATTTTTTAAGATAGAGGAGATAAAAATATCTTTCGCTTGAGGCTCTGTATGCTGAGCTACGTATGGCACTAAAAGCTCTTGCTGTGTGAGCACATGCTTATTTGTGTAAGTCCAAATCGATTGTTGTAGCTGGACATACCAGTTAAATTGCTCCTTTGTCGTGCTAATGTCTTGTATTACATCAGAAACGAAGATTTTAAAATGAACCTCAATGTTCTCTATTAAAGGGTCGAGATAATGAGCAAGGTTTAATATTTCATTGCCCTCGATACATTCTATAATGGTGAATAATTGGGGATGAAGTGATATCAATAGAATATCCTTTCCCAATAAAGCTTCGAAGACTTTTCGTAGTAAAGATGGTGCTGTAAATGCTTTGTCAAAGTGGAGAAATATTAAACGGTGCATAGGAAGGACTGTAGGAGCAACATCCGACTTATCTGTTAAATATTCTAACCAGACAAGGTCATAGTCATTTGGCAAAGCAATAGGGCCTGAGAAAATTTGCAATAGCTCTAATTCACTTTGTGTTATCGTGTGTTTTGGAATTTCATAGAGCTGATTATTAAAATTAAATACATAGTTTTCATCCGTTTTATTGGAAAAGGGGCTTAATGAAGGGAAGCGTTGCTGTAATTTTTGATAGTCCATACATACAACTCCTTTTAAATTGAAAGAAAAATAGGTCGAATTCGTATAGTTATATATATGAAGAAATATTTATAGTAATCATACAAAAACACGAATATTAGCTAGTATGATAGTTTACATACCTAATGCTAATATCCGTGTTATCCTTTAAGCGTCTTTTTTAAATAACTTACCTGGCCAGAATGCATATTTACCAAGTACTGTTGTGATTGCTGGAACTAGCAATGGTCTTACAATGAATGTATCGAGAAGCACACCAATCGCTGTTACAACACCAAATTGTACAAGTACCTGAATCGGTAATGTGGCAAGAACAGCAAATGTACCTGCTAAAATGAGGCCAGCAGATGTAATAACACTTCCCGTCCGAACTACACCTTCTTCTACAGCTGTTAAATGATTGACTGTTTTACGTTTTTTCCAAATTTCCGAAATCATAAAGATATTATAATCTTCTCCGAGTGCGACTAAGAACACGAAGGAATACAGTGGGATAGCTCCAGAAATGGCCTCTGCCCCCATGATGTGGTGTAAGATTAACCATCCAGCGCCTAATGCACCGAAGTAAGAAATAATAACGGTTGCTAATAAATAAATAGTAGCTGTAATGGAACGCAAATAGACAAACAATAGTAATGCGATTAATGCAATCATCGTTGGCATGATCACCGTTTCATCACGCTTAGTTATTTGTTTTGTATCATATTGGCTAGCAGTTTCTCCACCAATCCATACATGCTTCTCCGCATTAGTAAGTCCTTGATCCTCCAAAATTTTAATAACCTTAGTTTTAAGATCAGGAATACGGGCTAATGATTCCTTTGCGTATGGGTTGGCATTTAAAGTGAGTTCGTATAATTGAATGTCATTATTTTTTTCGCCTGTTCGTACATCTTCAACTCCATCAATATAGGAGATTGCTGTAAGTTGCTGCTGTAAATTAACATTAGCCCCTTCAGTATCAATAACTAATTGCACAGGTGCTAATTCTCCAGGCGAAAAATTTTCTTCTATTAATGTAAAACCTTCTCGAGACGGCATATCTTTCGGGAAGGATGACAGTAAATCAAAGGTATATTGAATACGTGGAACAAATGCTGCTAATCCTCCCAGTAATATTACCGTTATGGTGATAACAATCCATGGCTTATGCGTAACAAAATGTCCGATTTTATGGCTAACCTTATGGGAAGGCTTATGTTGTTTCTTACCTTTTTTAGTGGCCATTTGCTCTGTACGGGGGATGAATGGAAAGAAAGCGACGCGCCCTATTAGTACAAGAATAGCCGGTAGGACAACAAGAGCAGCAATTCCCATCACCAGCACGCCAAAGCTAAATGGGACAGCAAAACGCTGAAATGCACCATAATGAGCAAGACTGAGTGTAGCTAGACCAATAACAACTGTTAAGGCACTCATTAAAATAGCACCGCCTGATTCTTTGACAGCCAGCTTCATAGCGGCAGTCTTATCCTCCACATCAAAGAGAATTTCTCTATATTTAGATATTAAAAATAAACAATAGTCAGTCCCCGCACCAAAAAGTAAAACAGTCATAATAGAAACTGCTTGTGAATCCTTATCAATCCATCCATGGTCAGCAAAGAAACCTAAGGTCGGACTGATAACACCATAGGCAAGCCCAACAACAAGTAAAGGAATAATAGCTAGCAATGGTGAACGGTAAATAATAATAAGTAATACTAAAACAAGTAATACTGTTGCTATTAATAGTTTTACATCTGCTTGAGAAAATAAACTAACAGCATCTGTAGCAATCCCAACTGGTCCAGAATAACGCACATGAAGTCCATCACTGGAAAGTTCTTTATCTTGTTGGACTTGGTAGCGCTCCATAATCTTTGTTAGATTATCCAAACTATCCTGTAGCAAATCTGTCGCGACTCCTTTTTCAAAAAACACAGGTGTTACTATTGTGGTGCCATTTTCGGAAGTAGAAGCCATTAAAGCTTGAGTTGGCATTTGGTCAAATGGTGGGACAAGAGTTTGATGAGCTAATGGCTTTGCCGAAAGCTCGCTGTAAACACGCTGGATTGCTGAAAAATCATCGGATGTTAGACCACTGTCACGATGCCATACTAGCAATAAGGGTGTTCCAGCATCATTAGGAAATTGCTCTGCAATAATCGCTGCCGCTTGTTCAGACATTTCAGTGTCAGGTAAATTTTTGCCCGACTCGCTTTCTATGCTATTGATTTGTGGCCAAGCAAATGACAGCACAACTACTAATAACACCCAAAAAGCTAGTGCTACTAATCGCCCCTTTTTACTTGCAACCATTGAGCCCCATTGCTCAAGTGGATGTTTTTTCATCAAAAGACCTCCATTTCATGTAAGTGACTTAATTATATATACTAGAAGGTTAATTAATCAATCAAGAAATATTAATATGTTATAATATGTGTTAAAACAATGCTTTATTTAAGGAGGCGAACTTGATGAAACAATCACCGCGTGTTCTCGGGAGACCTCGCCATGATGAAAATGCGAAACCAACAAAAGATATTGTTCTTGAAACGGCCACAAGGCTTTTTATTAAAGAGGGCTACAAAAATGTGTCGATGGATGATGTAGCAAAAGCTTGTAACGTAACAAAGGCGACTATCTATTACTACTACCCAACTAAAGGCGAGTTATATACATCTGCATTAATCGCAATGATGGATCGTATCAAGCTATCTATCCTACAAATTTTAGAGCAGTCGAAACCATTTAAAGAACGGCTTGAACAGCTTGTTGAGATTCATTTATCAGCAACAATCGATATTGATATGAAAAATTTTATGAAAGAGGCGGCCATTAATTTATCAGAAGACCAGTTAAGTCAAGTTCATGCTTCTGAAAACAGAATGTACCAAACGATTGAGCGAGCCATGGAAATGGAAATGGATAAGGGTACTATTAGAAAAGGAAATTCAACATTTTTTGCCCATACCTTCATGGCACTGATGTCTGTAGGATATTTTAAAGATGGGGATGGAAATAGATTATTTCAAACAGAGGCAATTGCTGCAAAAGAAATAGTGGAATTTTTCTGGCTTTCTGTCCAAGTTTAAGACTAAATTTTAGGTGAAAACAAATGGAATCTTCGTAGAAATAGCTTGCGCAAAATTCCTAATAGTATTTTTTTACATCTAGGACAAAATACAAACGTAAATACAATAAATAGTTGACGAAATCAATGAATTTTGAAAAGATTGTCGAAATTGTGATTTAGCTCATTGAAATAATGTACAAACAGCCTTATAATGAAGGTTGTAATGTCACCAAGACAAGATAAGGATGGTATTATGATGCGCTTTTTGCGGTTTAAAGTAAACATTGTAATAACAAGTCATACGAAACGCTATCCAGCCCTTGTGACTGGTGAATGTGTAAGATATACGCTGTAACGACTGTTAAGTTTTACCTTAATGGTCTTTTTTACATGTAGGCAATAAAAAATAGTACTAGTGATGGCAAAGGAGAGTTCAAAATGTCAGAAACGAATAACCAAACACAGGCTGAGCAAGTAACTGTGAGCAAAGAACAATTAGATGTGCTAGATCAATTATTAAAGCCTGAAGTTCAAGAATCTCTTACAACTTTAGTTGAGCAATTACCAAAGTTAACTGAAATGATGACATTATTAACGAAATCATACGAGTTTGCTCAAGCTGTTGCAACAGACGAAGTGCTTAAAAATGATACTGTTGGAGCAGTAACAGAAATCGCTGGACCTGTAGTGGGCTCTGCGAAAAACCTTGCAGCAACTGCAATTGAAGCTAAAGACCGTGCAGCTGAAAGCCATGAAGTAATTGGTTTATTCGGTCTTGTGAAAATGTTAAAAGACCCTCAAGTTCAAAATGTTTTCCGTTTTGTTAATGCTTTCTTACAAGTAAATGCAGAGCGTAAAGCTAAATAAGACTCAAGGTAAATTCAATTCGTAAGGACGGAGGATTAATTAATCATGTCAAAAGAAATCGTCATCTTAGGTGCAGGTTATGCTGGCGTTTTAACTGCATTAACAGCACGTAAGTATCTATCAGCTGATGAAGCTAAAATTACTGTAGTAAACCAATTTCCAACACACCAAATCATCACTGAGCTTCACCGTTTAGCTGGTGGTACAATTGCAGAAGGTGCTGTTGCTCTACCACTTAAAAAAATCTTTAAAGGTTTAGATATCGATCTACACATTGCGAAAGTAACAAAATTCAATGTAGATACTAAAAAAGTTGATTTAGATAATGGCTATACATTAACTTACGATACACTTGTTGTATCTTTAGGAAGCCAAACTGGATTCTTCGGTATCCCAGGATTAGAAGAAAACTCAATGGTACTTAAATCAGTAAATGATGCCAACAAAATTAACAAGCATATTGAAGACCGCATTAAAGCATATGCTCAGTCTAAAGATGAAGCAGACGCAACAATCGTTATCGGTGGTGGCGGTTTAACAGGTGTTGAGCTTGTTGGTGAAATCGTGGACAACTTCCCGAAAATCGCTGCAAAACACGGTGTTAATTTTGCTGATCTTAAAATTAAGCTTGTTGAAGCTGGTCCAAAAATCTTACCAGTACTTCCAGATACACTTATCCAACGCGCTACTGAAAGCTTAACAAAACGTGGCGTAGAATTTATTACTGGTACGCCTGTAACTGGTGTGGATGGTAATGTTATTTCTCTTAAAGATCGTGAACCAATTGTTGCCAATACACTTGTTTGGACAGGTGGAGTTGCTCCACTTCCAATCGTAGGCGAATCAGGTCTAGCAGCTGATCGTGGTAAAGCAACAATCAACGAATTCTTACAATCTACATCTCATGAAGACGTATTTGTTATTGGTGACGCGTCTGTTGCATTACCAGCAGATGGTGGTCGTCCGCTTTACGCTCCAACTGCACAAGTTGCTTGGCAAATGGGTGAATGCGCTGGTTATAATGTATTTGCACAATATAAAAACCAAGAAATGAAACCATTCTCAGCAGTTAACTCTGGTACACTTGCAAGCTTAGGTCGTAAAGATGCTGTTGCTACAATCGGAGCTAGCAACACAGAGCTTAAAGGTCTTCCTGCAACATTAATGAAAGAAGCTTCTAACATTCGTTATTTAACACATATTAAAGCTTTATTCGGTTTAGCATATTAAAATAGTGAATTCCCTTAAATGCAATTTTGCGTTTAAGGGGATTTTTTTTGTGTAAAAACCTGGGATATTATTGATTAATCGTAAGGTAATGGATAAAATTAATTGGATAGGAAAAATTTACTTGGGGTGATAGGACGATGTTCACGATATTTCGATCAAAAGAAGAGGATGTTGAGCAATTTAAAAAGAAAATTGATGAGCTAAATGCGACATTAGATAAAAAAGACCATGAATTTCAATTATTTTTAAATCTGTTACATAAGGAAATCATTGAAACTATTGAACAACATAACAAGGTAAATAATCAGCATGCAATTTTAGGAGAAATGGTTGCTGATATTGTGGGAGAGTTTAATAAAGTAGAGGCAAGCACAATTCAATCTAAGGAGATTTCTGAAAACGCACTAGATAAAGGCAATGTATTAATTTCTTCATCCGATCAAATGATGACATTATCAGTAGAAAGCAAGCAAGCTGTCCATGAAGTTGAACAGCTTATTGATGCATTAGGAGAGCAATCTCAGAAAACCTCTTTAAGCATGAGCCATTTAAGTGAACGATCCAAGCAAATTGCAGAAATAGTAAATGTTATTGGGGAAATTTCAAATCAAACAAATTTACTAGCTTTGAATGCATCAATTGAAGCAGCAAGAGCAGGGGAGCATGGTAAAGGTTTTTCAGTTGTTGCTGAGGAAGTTCGGAAATTAGCTGAAAACACGAAAACTAGCACAGAGGATATTGCAAATTTAACAAAGAAAATTGAGGAACAAATTGCACATGCTTACGAAGATAATAAAAATAATATGCAGCTAGTAACGGAAGGTATTGATAAAAGTGCTAAAACCTCAGTGAAAATTGATCAATTACTACAAATTATGACCAATGTTCAAAGAGGAATTAATGAGCTATTAGATTCCATTAAAGATCAAAAACTATCAAACGAAGATGTGATGCATAAATTTAAAACGACAACAGCCTTATTCGATGAAACTAATCATGTCCTAACAAGCCATATTGATGAATCCGAAATTGTGACGAAAAAACTTTTAGCAGCAGTAGAGCAAGTAAAATATTTCCCAACTGAATAAATAAATAGGTTACACTATTGAAACCATTCTAAAATTTTAAGGTTTAATAAAGAAAACCCTGTATAGACCTCCTAAAGTGTCTATTACAGGGTTCATTTGTTTATTTAAAATCGCCAACTTTTTCTTTTAAAGCGGCTAATTGATCTGGATAGTTCTTTTCAGTAATGTCATTCCATAATTCTGCATCTTTTATACCGCATCTCTCTGGAATAAATACTGGATCAAGCCCCATTTTCTTTTGCTCCTCATAATCTCTCAACGTAGCAATACCTGGCTTTGTTAATAGGATAATAGCTATTAGGTTTAACCAAGCAAGGGTTCCTACACCAATATCCGCAAGATTCCAAGCCGTCGAGGATGAACGAATAGTACCGAAAAAGATGGAGATAACCAATAGTACCTTTACAACAACTGAAATAGTCCCAAAGTTTTTACTGTTTTTAAATAAGTAAGCAACATTACTCTCTGTATATACTCCAAAAGCAAGCATTGTAGTAATGGCAAAGAAGAATACAGCGATTGCTACAAACGGGCTTCCTAAGCCAGGAATAAATGAGTTAATAGCCTCTTGAGCGAAAGCTGTACCCGCTTCAACTCCAGGAAGATTCTCGACTATAAATCCACCGTTAGGATGGGCGATATTGTAACTACCTGTAGAGATAATCATAATGGCTGTAGCTGTACAAACAAGTAATGTATCTACATAGACAGAGAATGCTTGTACAAGCCCTTGTTTGGCAGGGTGAGATACTTCTGCGGTACCAGCTGCTTGTGCTCCTGTACCTTGACCTGCTTCATTTGAATAAGCACCTCTTTTTACTCCCCACATAATGGCATTCCCAAAAACAGCTCCGAATGCAGCATTTAAATTAAAGGCAGAGCTAAAAATTAATGCAAATATAGCAGGCACTTCTTTTATATTGATAAATAAGATAACGAACGCAAGAAGTATGTAAGCTGTTGCCATAAACGGTACAGCATACTCAGCAACTTTACCAACCCTTTTGATTCCGCCGAAAATAGCAAATCCAAATATTGCCGAAACAATGATACCTGTGATTATTGGTGAAATCCCGAATGCACTTTTTGTAGAATCTGCAATGTTAAAGGCTTGGACACCAGAGCCAGTGAAACCAGTTGCTAAAATAGTAGCAATGGCAAACAGTATAGCAAATGGCTTATTTTTCAGCCCTTTTTCGATGTAGTAGGCTGGTCCTCCACGATACTCGCCTGCAATTTCTTGTTTCCAAACTTGTGCTAGAGCGGACTCAATATAGGCAGCACCAGCACCTAAAAAGGCGATGACCCACATCCAAAATATAGCTCCTGGTCCTCCGAAATAAATTGCTGTCGCTACACCGGCGATATTACCAATACCAACACGGCCACCTAATGCCATAGCAAAACTTTGAAAAGATGAAACACCATTTGCTGATTTTTTCCTATTAAACAATTGTTTAATCATATCTTTGAAAAGACGTAGCTGTGGAAACTTCATGAGAAGTGAAAAATAAATTCCTGCTCCTAAACAAAGATAAACTAAAGCATTACTCCAAATAATCCCTGCTATTTTCCCTGTTAAAGCGGCAAAATCCATATAACAACCTCATTTCTATATTCATCCTAGATACATTGGTGACAATTCAAATTAGAGATAGTGAAAACCATTTTGAATGAAGTTTTTCTTACAATAAGCTTTTAATTAACGTATCAATCATCATAGGCATTTCTTTAAAAGCACTATCTACATGTAATCGTTCTGTTTTTTGGTGTGCATCTTTGCCAAATGGACCGACATTTAAGACAGGGCCTTGGAGGGCTGTCATTTCTTTAAATGGAATGCTATACGTTTCGCCCCAGACAGGTGTATTTCGTTCAAAGGCTAGCCACTCATTGGATGCATCTGAATAGTTTACATAGCTTAAATCACAAATCCCGTTAAAATAATGAATTTGTTCTACTTCAACACCAAATGTTTGGGCTGTCTTTTTCATCAATTCAATCGACTGTTTTACTAGTGGATGATTGGATGAATTAATGGCAGGGTAGTATGGTGGTGCATATAACAGAACCGTCGCTGGTGCTAATTCCTGACAGCGAATCATGAGCTGGTCTACGATGCGAATGGATTTTTCACGATCATCCCATTCACTATGCTGTAGAACTTGCTGTTTAATTGCTTGTACTTCTTCAGCACCTAATTTTTCGATGGCATGTTCCAATAGAGCTTCGTAACGTAAAACCTTTACCTTGCCTACGCCCTGTACATTTTCTCGTGTACAAATTTGCTCATAGTGGTCATTACAAGCAGCCATAGCTTCTAGTGCAACCTGTTCAAAAATAGCCATCACTTCTGCAGCTGTACGTTTTAGCAAAAAGACATTGTAAAGGGCTGCCGCACGGTAGGGCGTTTGTGTAGAATATTCCATTTTTAAATCTTTTAATTGTAACGAGACGGGTAGTGGTGTACTTTCACCTAAATCACTTTCACGGAAAAGTGGATTCCACTCCATATGCTGTGTCATATAGGAAGCAATAAAGTTAGCAGTCATGCCTTTTAATGGCTCACCAACATGGGTTTCCTTCCCATAAAACAGGGCAGCGGGCATGATCTTACCTATGGTCCCTGAATAAATATATTCATTCGTATCAGATGGTCCTTGTGAGAAGGACGGTTCACTATTTAAAAATAATTTATACGTTAAACCATGTTGTTCTCGTAGTCTTACAAGCTCTACTACCGCTGCTCGCATACCTGCAGAGTTCACTTCCTCATCCGGCACAGCTGTCAATAATAGATTGATCGGCCATTGCTCAAAGCTAGCTTTTTCAATCAACTGCATATGTAACGCCAGACCCATTTTCATATCCATTGTGCCGCGGCCAAATAAATAATTACCAGACTCCAAATCAATTCGAGCTGCCTCTGGCAAATCTTTTTTATATTTCGGTTCCATTAACTTTTTAGTTAATTCCTCTGGATAAAAAGCTAATGGCTCTAGCTCTCCATATTCCTCCGTATGCACAGTATCAAAGTGGCTAATTAACACGACTGTTTCCGTTGCCGCTGGATGCTTATATAAGGCTGTTACAGCATTTCTTCCTAAACCGGCATCATGTAATTCAATATACTCAGGATGATTTTTATAATATGGAAGCGTTAACAATTTATCTTTTAATTTATAGGCAAATTCATTTTCGCCCTTTGTTAGTGTTCGACTTTCCCAGCTAACAATTTCACAAAGTAGGGCACGTAGTTTTTCAGGTGTATTCCACATAAAAGTATTCATAAAATTTCTCCTTTTATAGTAAATTGTAATTTTTTGAAAATTATATAAATCATAAAGTGTGTTATTTGGATTACCTTTAATTTATAAATTCCACTATACGAAATTTAATCTGCATAATGGAATATAAATTATCGTAAAGGGAAAATATAAAATTGTCAATTTTAATTTTTAAGAATACTTGTAATTTTCCGTACTAATAGTGATTTCCTCTAGACATATTTCATCTAGCATCTATTTAAATATTTAAAAATTAGTTAAAATAAAATGAAACTACATTCAAAAGCAGGGGCTACATGTTAAATTTAAAAAGCACATGAAAGATTTGATAATTTGCATGAATTGTAATTTCTAAATTATTCCCCTAACAGCTATTTTAGATCTGTAAAGCTTTAGAGTAGAGGTCATATAGGATAATGGAAGGGAGAAATGGAATGATACAATCAATAGAAAGAGCAATGGTAGTTATAAATATGCTAGCAAGACATCCAAAACGGTTTTTTTCTGTGCAGGAAATTTTTAATGAAACAGACCTACCAACTAGCACAATTTACAGAATATTGTATACATTAGAAAACTTTGATTTAGTAGAGAGAAATGATAATAAAAAGGAATTTCGACTGGGCTATACATGGTTGCAACTTGGTATGAAAATGTATCATGAAACAGATATCAGGGAAAAAGCGCATCCTCTCTTAGAAAACCTTGCCTATAATGTTCGTGAAACGATCTACTTAAGTATTGCAAAACAGTTTGCATCCATTATTATTGATCGAATTGATAGTCCTAAAAATGTACGTATTATTGATATGATTGGTGAGAAAATCCCGTATCCTATCGGAGCTCCTAATAAAGTGTTGCTTGCATTTTCTAGAAGTGAGCTACAGCAGCAATTTTTAAAACAACTTGAAGAGCAAGAGAAAGAAGAATTGATTGAGAAGCTCAATGGTGTGAGAGAAAAAGGATTTGCCATAAGCTTTGGGGAAAAAACAAAGGGAACAGTATCAATAGCAGCACCTATTTTTGATTCAAATAAACAACCAATTGCAGCAATCAGCGCTGAATGCTTTGAATATGATACAGATGCTGAAAAATTGGAGAGTATAACAAAAGAAGTAATTAAAACAGCACAGCAGCTTTCATTTGAATTAGGATATATCTAAAACATTCTCCATTTTAATAACCATCTAATGTCAATGTATAGTAGACGTTAGATGGTTAAATTTTTTTAAAACACAAATGCTTCAGTTTTAGAAAGAATGGTTATTTCCTGCTACTCTCAATGCCTTGGTAATAGCGTCTTTTCGAAGGTCGTGTAGTTAACAGTAGTAGAATAATAGCGGTTAACAACATGAAAAAGGAAGCACTAACGACAACTGCACGGATTGTCATCCATTCAGCAACTAACCCAAATACAGCGGTGAATATAATGATAAAAAGAGCTTCAAAGAATCCGTAAATACTTCCAATTCGCCCCATGCTCTTAGTGGGAATGTTATTTTGATAAAATGTATAAAACCCTGTATTCGCAAAAGCAGTTGCAAATGACAATAGAAAGCATCCTAAAGCAGCAATAAGAAAAGTAAAGGATGAAGTAAAAACCAAATAACCTACTGCTGTTAAAAGAGAACCCATACCGATGAGCCATGCTGTAGGAATTTTTTCGACAAATGCTGAATTGGTTATAGAGCCAATTAACACACCTGCTCCTGCGAGACTGACTAAAATTCCATATTGTCCTTCTGACAATGCAAGAACTTGTGTTGCAAAAGCTGCCTCTAAAGAATCGGTTGCTGTCATCAAAACGACGGTAGTACTAAACAACAAATAGATCATCATGACGTAGCGATTTTTTAAGCTAAAACGTATGACCATTTGCCAATCATATAGTAAGACTCGGTAAAGCGATGCTTTTTCTGTTACATTATCAAATTTTTCATTAGCTTCAACATTAGGCATCTTAAAGGTTATACAGGCTGATAGACATAAAGCAATTGCATTTAAGTATATGGCCATATTGGGTGTTCCAAGTGTAAATAGTAAACCAGCAATAGCAGGACCAGTTAAAAATGCCCCAGAATCGAGAAGGCTACGCAGGGAATTAAAACGTTTCCGTTGTGCATTAGGGATCAATTTAGTGATATAAGTCATAGATGTTGGATGATACATAGTGCTAGCTACTGTAATGATAAAGACTAAGATATAAATTGATACTAAGCTAGAAAAGAAAGGGAGTAAAACGATTAGTATAGATTGAAAAAGATTTAAAATAATCATTAAATTTTTTTTATTAAAACGATCGATTAGGCTTCCTGACCAAAAATTAGTGAGCAAGGATGAGCATGCTCTTACAATATATAAGCCAGAAACAGCAAGAGCTGATTCTGTAAGCTTCAAGACAATCAGATTTAAGGCAATAAAATAGATCCATTCACCAATACTAGAGATACCAATACTACACAATAGGATAGCAGGATAGCGCCAGGCCTCTAAAGATTTTTTCATATAAATTCCTCCTTCAGCAAAGTCGTGATTTGCAAATAAAAAATCCCACCCCCAAGACGTATAGTCTTAGGGACGAGATTGTGGAATTTATACTCACGTGGTGCCACCCTAGTTCACTATTATGTCACTATAATAGCCTTTTCAGTACGACATAGTGCCTATGCTTATACGGTAACTCTATAACGGGAGTTCCCGTCGCACCATCAGTCAGATAGAAATCCAATGCGCTACTCCGAGGCTTGTTTCAATAATTCGTTCTTGCTCGTTTTCAGCAACTCGAGCTCTCTGGGAAGAACAGCCTTATTTACTCTTCTCTTCACTGTATTTTTGATAGTGTAGCATAGATAGATATTTCTGGTAAATAACCCGTTGGAAATTTACTTAATTAATTTGCAGAAATGCCTTTAATTGTTTCATTAGCGACTGACAACACTGAATAGTGAGCGCTATATTAGAAGGGATTTCAAGTGAATGATCAAGATTTTCGAAAACAGAAAGTTTATGTGAAGTTAATTGTGCTATTTTTTCCTGTGAATAATGGGGGTCAGCTGTGCCAATTGCCAAAAAGGCATGTTTGTCTAATAGATTTGTCAATGTATGTTCCAGTGACAACAGGGGTGTAAAGAGCACATAATTAGCAGGGATCAAGGAAGGTCGCTGCATATAAAAATCGATAATAGGCATGGTACCTAAAGATTTCCCTATGTAAATAACATGTGAATAAGGTTTTGTTTGTAAAAAGTCTTCTACAATAGGATTGACAACGCTATAAACCATATTCGAAATAGCTTGAGGCTCCTGCTCGAATTGCTGTTGTGCAAATGTATAATTAATTTGAATGACATCATAGCCGAGTTCTAGCACAAGTAACCTTGAATAATAAAGAATAGGTTTGTCATAGCTATAGCCAGTCCCAGAGAACATAAAACATATTTTATCGCTATTGTTATCAAAAAAGTTGTAGGATATACCGTTGTACATATCTTGCTTCGGTTTGATTTTCATGTAGGTTCCTCCATTATTTCTATATTTAGTTTATAATTTACTATAACAAGGAGGGGGAAATAAATGAAAGCAATTGTTATGAATGAGTTTGGTGGATCTGATGTTTTAAGATATATAGATTGTCCTAAGCCTACTATCTCTGAAGGAGAGGTTTTAATACGCACATCTTTTACTAGTGTCAATTATGCAGATATTAAAAACCGTACGGGTAATAAAGCGAAAGCGAATTTCCCGATGATTCTAGGCTTAGATGTTGCTGGTGTTATTGAAGAGGTTTTCGGTGATAACAGTGCTTTTCAAAAGGGTGACCAAGTCATTGCATTCCCCAAAAGTGGCGCTTACGCAGAATATGTGATAGCAAAGGAGCAATTAGTTTTTAAAGTTCCAAGTAATGTACCTTTTGAAAAGGTTGCAGCTGTACCGACTGTTTCTTTTTTATCGTATATCTTAACACATCAGATAGCACCCATTAGTCAACATGATGCTGTATTAATTCATGCTGCTTCAGGTGGAGTAGGGACAATGCTCATCCAAATGGCAAGAAAGCTTGGTGCAAAACAAATTATTGGTACGGTAAGTAATTTAGAGAAGGCTACAATTGTTGAACAACTAGGTGCAGATCATGTCCTCATATACGATCAATTTAGTAATCATGTCAATAAATTAACAGATGGCCGCGGTGTTGATATTGTATTTGATTCGATTGCAGGAGCTATAACCGAAGAAAGTTTGGCTTGTCTAGCACCTTATGGAACACTTGTGCAATTTGGCAATAGTGGAGGCCGTGCAGGAAACATTAAAACATCAGATTTACATAGTAGCTGCCGTAATATAAAAGGATTTAGCTTAGGCACAACTAGAGCTTCAAAACCAGAGATGTTACAACAAGTTGCGCAGGATATTTTTACTTTATTAAAAGAAGACAGCTTCCATGTGCCAATTGCTAAAGTGTTTAGTTTAGAGGAAATGCAAAAGGCGCATGATTTTATGGAGAGCCGACAGCATCAAGGGAAAATACTTATTAAAATATAAAAAAGTAAGGAAAAGATGACGCTCTTATAGTAAAGAGTATCATCTTTTTTAGTACTGAAAACAAATCAATCAATAGCAATTTTACGGGCAAGGCCTTGCTGTTCCACTTAAAACTTTTAAGGGGCTATTTTGCTTAACACTTTTGCACCATCTTTTTTCATCAACATTCTAATTCATTTAATTTTTCATAAATACGTCTTTTTCGATAGAGCATAATGCCGGTTTCTGCAACATCCTGTATCATCCCTTTATTGGCATAAGCTCCAAAAACCATCCCTGCAATGGGAATCATCTGAAACAGCTTTTTCCAGCCTAGTTGATCGCGATATGTGTAAAAAACCTCCTGCCAACCCTGAAGCTGAGAAATCATATTGTCCGAAGCTTTTTTTGTGCTATTCATTGTAGAAAGCTCCTGTAAAATCGCTTCTTTACCAACAATATCAGCAGAAGTAAACTGTAGGCACTTCACAATAAAAATACGCTCCATTTTATCATTCGGATCATAGCCATGAATCATGGCAATTTCCTGCAATGTTTTTAATGCTGTTCCTAAAATAACAGGAATATCAATAGCTAACGTAAAGATTCCACCAAAGCCAGTAGAAGCTCCTTGAACGGTAGCAAACTTTACACGCTCATTTTGTAATTGATCGCTAAGAGTGATCATGTTTTCTAATGGGATTTGACCGATATCAGCAATGGTCAATATGTGTTGAGTGGAAGAATGGTTACGGATTTTTTGCATCATTGCTTGCTCACTAATTAAATACTTTCCTCCTGATTGAATATAATTTCCCAATTCATCAACCAATAAAGCGATTTTATTTTGAATAAAGACTGGGGTCATTTTATCTAAAAGCTTAAAAGGTATTCGTCCTAACTTTTCCCAAAACCATAAATCTTTTTGATCTTTTTCCCATACTTTAATTTCCTGTAAATGCTGTTCTAATTGCTCACGGTTCTCCATCTCGTTTAATCCCCTTATGTGTCCATTTAATTTTAATGATTTAGCATATGTTATTTATTTAAGGTCTGCCGAATCTAGATCTAGCCTCCAACGGATGTCTCAGATTTTGAAGAGGAGATTTTTAAGCCTTGCTCGATAAAATCTGAACGCTTTGTTTAGCTGTACCAAAGTGATCTATGCAGAATCTGAGGCTTAATTGATATACGAAAAAATGTTTTAAAGGTTTCGCTTTATTTAATGAGTATTTCGACAAATAAAGAATAAGTCAGCGTTGCCAAACAGAAGCAAGCAGCGCGATGCCATCATTAATTTGCCCAAGTGTCAGTCCACCGTAACCAATAATGACCATTGCCTCATTGGTTCCATTTTGATAGGCAGTAGAGCAAGGGTAGACACGAATGCCTACTTCTTGTGCAAGCTGGATCGCTTTTTTCTCAGTAAGATAATGAGGTAACTTCAAAACAATATGGAGCCCTGATTTTTCACCGATTACCTGAAAGTCATTTGAAAAATGCTGAGAGATAGATGTCAGTAATGCTTGCTGTTTTTTACGATAAATTGTCCGCATTTTAGCCAAATGTTTATCGAATTGTCCTTGTGCGAGAAAATCTGCTAAGACAAGCTGGTCTACTTTGGAGACAACCGATTTTTGCTCTTGGTGGAAGGTCATAAATGGTGCGACTAAAGATTTTGGTAGAATCATATAACTTATACGTAATGATGGGAGCAATGTTTTCGAGAATGTTCCGAAATAGATAACGTGTTGAAGCTGGTCCATCTTAGCTAATGAAGGGATTGGAAGTCCCTTAAACCGAAACTCCGAATCGTAATCATCTTCTATAATAAGAGTCTCGTTCGAGATAGCCCATTGTAACAATGCAGCTCTTCTTTCCATTGTCATAATCATGCCCAAGGGGAATTGGTGAGCCGGTGTTGTGTATAACATGTGAATTGTTTTTAAGGGAAGTGTTATTCCCGAATTATCCACAGGAATTGCCTCTGTTGATAATCCACACTGCTGTATGATTGCACGTACTCGTTTAAAGCCTGGTTCTTCTAAACCAACCCGAGTAGTTGAACCAAGAAAAAGACAGAGGGCTAAAAGCTGGCTTTGCGTACCACTATAAATAAACACCTGTGAAGCGTCACACACGACCCCTCGGGAGCGTTCTACATAGCGGGCAATCTCCATACGTAAAACAGTTTCTCCTTCCCAAGGGCTTGTTGATAAGTTGTCGCAATTAAAATGCTTTTTCATGAGCTTGTGCCAAACAGCGTAAGGAAACGCTTCGTTATCCACATGGCCATTAGTAAAATCGAATTGTATGTTATCTTGGGGGTTGGTTGTGCTTGGAGCAGCAATTTGTTGTTCGACATGCTGCTGCAGCCAATCAAATTCAAATGGAGCAATGTAATAACCGGATCGTTCTTTGCTATAAATATAGCCTTCTGCAAGTAATTGTTCATAGGCTTCCTTTATAGTATGCACACTGACATCCAGCATTTGAGCAAGAGCACGTTTTGAGGGCAATTGCTCATGAGCGAGTAATCTTTTAGTTAAAATAGAGTGCTTTATTTCTTCATAGATTTGTATGTACTTAGCTGAATTTCCTGTAAATGAAATAGAGAGCTCCACATTCAAAACCTCCTTTGGTATGGTCGTTTTTTTAATAATTGGATATATCCATCATATCAATTTTGTCGTTAAATAAGTAGAAAAGGAGTGAAGTGTAGTGGAATTCATTACATTAGAAAATGAAGTAGTCAAACTAAAGCCTTTAGAGTTAAGCGATATTCAAGGACTTCTAAAGGCAGGTAGTTATCCAGAGATTTGGTCACATATGTCCACAACTATAGAAAAAAGGGAGGATGTGAATAACTTTGTGGAAAACGCACTACTTACAAGAAGCGGTAAAACTGAGTTTCCTTTTGTGATTGTGGATAAACAATCGGGGAATATTATTGGCTCTACTCGTTATATGGATATTGATGACAAGCATCAACGACTAGAGATAGGGTATACATGGCTGACACCCGCATACTGGCGCACAGCTATTAATACCCATTGTAAATATTTATTATTACAATATTGTTTTGAATACCTTCATTTACAACGAGTTCAAATCAAAACAGATCATGAAAATATCCGTTCTCAAAGAGCTATTGAACGTATAGGTGCCACAAAGGAAGGGATATTGCGTAATCATATGATTCGCAAAGATGGGACAATTCGGCATACAGTGATGTACAGTATTACAATTGAAGAATGGCCACAGGTGAAAAAACATGTAGAAGATTTATTAGTGCAAAGTAAATAAATAAAGGTATAAAATGGAATTTAATTAATCGATAAATCCGTTTTTTCTTATAAAAAGTGTCAAAAAATAATAGGAAGGGTAGAGTACCTAAAACTTGAAAGAGGGTAATCTACTTGAAACCAAAATATACTTTAAGACAAATTTATGGTGATAATGCTGTGTATACACCAAGAACACCGTATAGTGATAATCCTTGGATGATGGATGATCCTCATAAGCTAGATGCTTTAACCTCAAGAGAAGTAGCTATTGCTGATATCCCCGTATTAGTACACCGAGCCACACAAACAGAAAAAGCTCAAGAGCTACATGAAGTGGCAGGGTTACCTTGGGTTGAACAGCCCTATAGTTATGAAACCAAAGAGGAATATTTGGCACAAATTCAATCTTGGTGTGAGGAAGGAAAGACAATTGTTTGTCAATATATCCATGACTTGGAGCACATGGATCGTCAATGCTATTGGATGGATGCCGAGAAATTTAATGAGCTGAATACAAAAGCATATATCGATCATCTAATCGACAGTAAATTCGTGCCGAGCCGTTTAAATGTTGAGACATATAGACTTTCGGATGCCATTAAAAATTGGCAGCCACCAGTTGTACTAAAGCCCGGAGATGATTCTCCAACATCTGGGGGGTATGGTGTCATCATCTGTCATAATAAAGAAGAGCTAACAGAAGGCTTACGGCAATTTAGAATGACCGGTACGGAGAGCATAATTATTGAGGAACTTTTACAGACAAAGGACAATTATAGCTGTCAATTTGTTTATTCAGAGGAGCTAGGTATTCAATACTTGGGAGCCTCTCAACAAATTACCGATGATAATGGCATTTATGAAGGGAATATTATAGTAGAAAAAGTCCCTGAAAAAGTTATTGAAGTGGGAAGACATATTATGGAACGTGGTGTTGAAGAAGGTTTTGTTGGAGTGGCTGGCTTTGATTTAATCGTCACGGAGGCGGGAGATGTTCAAGCCATAGACTTAAATTTTCGTCAAAATGGTTCTACCTCTATGCTGATGTTTCATGAAGCTTTAGGGAAGCCCATTAATAAATTTGCTTCTTATGCAGCACCAAGCCCAGAAAAGAATAAGCACTTTTTTCAAACAATCAAGACATTGATTGAACAAGGGACGTTGTTTCCGCTATCTTTCTATGATGGCGATTACTTTGAAGAGCCTATAGCATCTAGATTCGTTGGCATATGGTATGCTGATACACTAGATGAAATTGAAAAGCTAGAGCAGAAGTTAGTGTATGAAGAAGAAAAGAATGGTCATTAATCGACCATTCTTTTTTTATAGATAATTGCCGCTAAAATCCAAGAAAGAAGAGACCATACAATAATCGTAATCATAGGAATAATCACATCTGTCATAGTGTACTTACCTTCTAATGCTTCCGCTAAAAGTAATAACTGTGAGCTTGGGAGCCATTCCGCTAATTTTAAGATTGGGTAAGTCGAAGATAGAGCTAAGGCCATAGGACCGAATGAGAAGATCAACATTATAGGCAGCACAATGATAGATGCTTCCATGATTGATTTAGCAAATAATCCACAAATTGTACCTAGAGCAATATAAAACACAGCAGAAAGTAATAATGCAATTGCTAAGATAAAAAGGTTCGCAGGTTCGTAGCCAACTAGAAAAATAGCCAGTGCTACAGAAACAATTGTAATAATTAGAACAAACAAGCTTTTACCAATCAAAATATCTCCAAGTGAGGCTGGGGAGAGCATGAGACTGCGAAGAGTGTTTTTTTCTTTTTCTTCTGCAATTAAACTACATTGTACGTAGGTGGTCACTATGGAGAACGTTAAATTAATTGGTAAGAAATATATGTTAATGGTATTTGCACCTGTTTGATTATATAAAAATGCCATTACAAGTGGTAATAACACCATAGATGATACAGCATAGTTACGTGAGAATTCCTTATAATCCTTCATCAATATAGCTTGAATACGTGTCATTGAAATATTCATACTAAATCACTCCCTGTTATTTGCATAAAAATGTCACCAAGTGTTGGCTCGTTTGTATAGATACATCTAACTTGCTCTGATTGCATCCATTGATATAATTTTTCTGCATCCTGAGCACCATTTTCTATAATTTCCTGAGCACCATTTTTAAGCTCTACTGTAATAGTGTCAGTACCAAATTCTTTTTTTAGGTCTTTTGGAGCTCCTATTGCTCGGATTTTCCCTTTATGGAGGAAAGCAACACGGTCACAAAGTATTTCTGCCTCGCTCATATCGTGGGTTGTTAAAAAAATAGTTGTCCCCATATCATTTAATCTTCTTAAGCCATTATAAATATGCTGCGTATTGACAGGATCAAGTGCAGAAGTAGGCTCATCTAAAAACAATAATTCGGGCTTATGCATGATGGCACGTGCAAGTGTAACACGTTGAATCATTCCTTTTGAGAGCTGACTAATCTTCTTTTTTCGGTCTGCATATAAATTGACAAAGTCTAAAGCTTCTTTGACAGCAGAATTAGGTATCTCATATAAATTACTGTAGAGTAATAAATTTTCCTCAATAGATAGTCTTGTGTACAGTCCACTATTATCTGTTAAAATACCAAAACGTTTTCGATTTTGACTTTGCTTCATGTCAGTTGCTGGCTGACCAAATAATAGAACATTGCCAGCAGATTTATCTGTTTGTGCGGTTAATATTTTAATAGTAGTAGTTTTACCTGAACCACTCGGTCCAAGAAAGCCAAATATTTCGCCTTTCTGAATAGTAAAGGAAACATCTTGTAATGCTGTCTCTTTATTAAAAGTTTTTTTCAAATGTTGCACATCAATCACTGCGTTCATGTGTAACCTCCTGTTTGTTGTTGATGTCTATACTATAATCAACAATAGTAAGGCTCACAGTAAAAATTGCGTGAAAGGCAGAAAAATGACCTTCAGTGGAACCTTATTAAAGGTGACAGGAGTCGTTTATTTCCTGGGAAATCTACTAAATTCCGAGTATTTCCTTTAAATCTGCCAGTTTATTTTTCGACAGGGGAACTACTGTCTTTTCTGTACTGTTGAGTGCTAGGCTATAGCTATTGCGTGTCCATGTAATGATCTCTCGAACCTTTTGTAGGTTAACGATATAAGAACGATGACTTCTAAAAAAGCCGAAAGGTGTCAATTTTTGCTCTAGCTCATTAAGGGATAAAGAACATGGGTATGCTTCACCAGCAACAAAGACAGAAACAACCCCATCAACACTTTCAATATAATCAATTTCAGGTGGATTAAATAAAATAATCTTGTCATTTTTCTTTGTAGGAATCTTATCAAGCCGAATTGGTGCGCTCTCAAATGGCTGTGGAGTATGTTCTACCTCCTCCTCCTTAACATCCAATGTATGTAAACCAGTTCCATCTAGCCTATGTATAACCGTACTTGTAATCATTAAGTCTTCCAAATTATTCGAGAGTAAAATAATACTTTTTTGTTGCTCGACTAAGCGTTTTAATAATTTTTGGATATTTTGTTTAGAAAAATCATCAATGTTTTGAAAGGGCTCTTCTAAAACTTGCATAGGCGATTGGTGGAGATATGTAGTCAAAAGCTTTAATCGCTGTTTTTCACCAGTAGAAAGTTTATGGATTTTAGTGTTTTTTTGTTCCATAAGGCTAAGTAATTTTAATAAATTCTCTTTTTCCCTAGTTGAATGATGAAAAAGCTTTAAAAAAAACTGTAAATGCTCGAGGACAGTTAGGCGCTCATACAAGGCACTCTCACGAAAGTATGTAAAAGTATTCTTTTGCTTCATAAACCATTGCATCAATGTATGTATTTTAGAAACATCAGTGTAGATCCCAATGATTGTACCAGGTTGTAAGGACAGGTGAAAACTTGGATAAATAACATTACCTCCTTCAATATAGGGATCAACGTCAATATTAATGTTACGTTCCATCTTTGTTCCTCCTAAATTTTGTTCTCTTGTAAAAAGCTTTTAATGTCAGTTTGTGCTTGTAGGAAGCTACTGTAGCAATAATTAGAGTTGGACGCATCCATAAAACCATGAAGCCCCTGATATTGTTTCAGATGGACATTTGGTATGCTCACAAGTGCTTGTTTTAAGGTTTTAACATCAAAGCTACTTTCCTGACTAGGTAAAATAACCAAGGTTGGACAGGAAGGTCTAACATCTATATATTGACGTATACGTGAACCATAAACACAAACGATTCGGTGGAGGGGAAGTGCTGATAATCTCCAAGCTAAAGTGGCCCCTACACTATATCCAATTAATACTACTTCTTCGTAGTCTTCACATGCTTTTAGCAGTTTTTGTGAAAGTAATTCAATAGGAGTATCGAATCCAACTGTCTGTACGAAAAAGTCATAAGCTTGTTTTTCCTGTTCATATGGAAAGGAAAGTCCCTCTGGATAGAGCGAAATACAGGTAGTAGTTGTGTTGTCATCACAGTAAGCTCTCTCCTGTTCTTTAATAAAATGATTTACCCCATATATTTCGTGTAATATAAATAGTATCCTTTTCATGATTACCTCTTTAACTTTTTCCAATAGTTTATCAAAAAGTAACGTTAACGTATATTTTGGAAATTTATGAATGTTCCTTTTTGAAATGAAAAAAAGCTGTCCGACTACTCGAACAGACTTTTTCAATATTAGTATGATTGAACAAATAAACGATAAAGAATGGACGCGATAGTAGCACGAGATAATGTGCTTTGTGGTTCGAAAAGTTGTTGTTTATCTCCTGTTAAAATTCCAGCTTGTTGTAAGCTATAAATGGCCTCTTTAGTATGAGCGGAAATAGCAGCATCATCCTTGAATAATAGCTTTGGCTGATGCTTTGATAATGGTTTTTCTATTAGCTTTGTAAAATTATACAAAATTACGGCAGCTTCCTCTCGGCTAATAGGTTCATGAGGCCTAAACTTTCCATCTGTTGAATCAACTAGCTTATGTTCATGAGCCCAAGCAATAGCTTCAGCAAAATAATCATCTGGTTTTACATCTGAAAAAGGGGCTTTTGTTGTAGTGCTAATCCCCTGTGCTCGACTGAGAACAGTAATAAATTGTGCTCTTGTCAGTTGTGCGTTTGGATAAAACTGATTTTTTGTGATGCCATTA
Source organism: Lysinibacillus irui (assembly GCF_028877475.1). Lineage (NCBI taxonomy): Bacteria > Bacillati > Bacillota > Bacilli > Caryophanales > Bacillaceae > Lysinibacillus > Lysinibacillus irui. The sequence goes on from NZ_CP113527.1 coordinate 303,482, forward strand.
AATATCTGAGTGCTTGCTAAGTATTCAATAGCTGTTTGAGCCCAGTGTCCTTGTATATCTGAAAATGTACTGTTATTCGAGTTGCCAAATGTAAAAGCAGTAACAGTGCCACTAACCTCGTGGGCAGCAAGTAAAGTTGGAAGTCCAGTAATACTTGTGGATGCAGGAATAAAGGTTAAACCTTCTGGTGAAACATCTCCCTTTATGTTTTCACTAAAATCTCGTTCATTGAAATATTGAACAAACTCTGGAGCATCCGGCTTTGTAATATCATACATCATAATGCCACCAACTCGTTCTATACCGATAAAGGCATACGTACGATCACCAATTTGCCCGATTTTTACATCCTCTGGTTCAGGTCCTTTTTTACCGCTGCGATTATCAAGCTTAGTATTATTATTGGAAGCATTGAAGTATTCAGGCAATTTGTATCGGCTTCATAGATTGAGAAAGACCGTGCACCGAAGCTATATAACTTTCCTTGTTGTAAACCATCATAATCAGATGAATCAAAAAGAACAACATCATTTCCTTTTAATTCCGTTTCTTTTTCATTTATGTAACCATTCCAATCACGTGAATCGCCTTCATTTGCTGTGACTAAATACGTTTTACCATTTACCTCGTAGGATGCAATTCCATCAGGCATATAGATTCCAAAAAGATTCTCTGTAGTAATATTGATTTTGTTATCTTTCATAAAATCCAGAGCATTTTTTTCCTTACTATGATCCTTAAAACCTAATGGTTGTATATTTATCCATTCACCCATTGTAAGATCTAGAGTAGCAATAGCATTTGCTTCTTGTAAGGTAATATAGGCTTTATCACTCATACGATTAACAGCTATATATTCTGGTTCAAAATCAACGGACGGATTCGTTTTCTTCTTTAGAATTATTCCTTTAGCCACAAGATCCTCACGTTGAGCGTCCATAGCCTTAAAAGTTATGTTTTTAGCGGTGGCTTTTGTCATATCAGTTGAGAGCTCAATTATACTGACGCTGCCTTCGGGATCTGTGGCCATCTCATAACCTTCTCGGGGTTCACCTTCATTTGCTACAAGTATCTTCTTTCCATCCGGGGTAAAGGTGATCATATCAGGCTGTTTACCAGCTTCCACAACATGAAGGATTGTACCACTGTAATCTAACAATACAGCTAATCCATTATCATTGTAGTCTGCTGCTTGTACTGCGGCTGCGATGATATCCGATTCCGTGCTAATACTAATACTTGTCACGTCCCCATATGAGAAGTTTGGTTTTACTTCTTTTAATGCCTTTTCAAGATTTATGAATTTCTCTGCTTTTAGGGTAGTAAAGGGCGTATTTTTTTGTAAAGGGACAACCTCAATTTGCTTAGTCGTCCCGTTGATCACATAATATTTGTGATTGTCAGCATTGTAAGCAACGATTTCGGTTGCGCCGCCATCCTCATTTTTTACACCAGAATCATACCGAGAGGAGACATTTAAGGTTAATTCAGACGGTATTTTTTCTACCGCATAGGATTGATTTTCTCCCACTAAAAAGGAAGCTAAAGCTATAGAACAACCTGCTGCCATTGCGGCTAATTTTTTATACTTCATACATATTAAACCTCCAATTAAAGTTAGTTTAAGCGTACATGTCCAATGTAAAGGCCGTATAAAGATTAATTAAAGAATAGTAAGATTTAGCAAAATATAAGGTTTTCATTATCATTTTAGTTGATAATGATTATCATTATCGTATAATGAGGTAAGGAGGAAATATAAAGTAATTTTTGTATATGAAAAGTAAACAGTTAGAGCTGTGGTAGGTAAGCCAATGCTATGGCCTTGGGATAGGAATAACAAATGAAAGGTGTGTTAAATATTGTTAGAACAAGAATTGTATGATGTAACAATCATTGGTGGGGGACCTGCAGGTTTGTATGCTAGTTTTTACTGTGGTTTACGTGAAATGAAGACAAAGTTAATTGAATCACAGCCACAGCTTGGTGGTAAAATCCATGTTTACCCAGAGAAAATGATTTGGGATATTGGAGGAGTTACGCCCATTTCAGGTGGGCAACTTATTAAACAATTAGTCGAGCAAGCCTTAACGTTTAATCCTTCCATTTATACAAATGAAAAAGTGCTGTCAATTGCCAAAAATAAAGAAGGAATTTTTGTCGTTACAGCTGAATCTGGAAATATTCATTATTCTAAAACGGTTATTGTTGCTATTGGTGGTGGCATTCTGAATCCTCAAAAAATCGAAATTGAGGGAGCTGAACGCTTTGAAGTATCGAATTTAAACTATACAATCAAATCCTATGAAAAATTTAAAGATAAGACAGTAATAATATCTGGTGGTGGTAATACCGCTGTAGATTGGGCATTAGAGTTAATGGAGGTAGCTTCCAAGGTATACTTAACTTATCGAAAAGATAAATTGTCTGCACATGAGGCTCAAATAACAGAGCTTACGAATAGTGCCATTGAGTGTCATTATAATTCTGAAATTACCAAGCTCATTGCAGACGATCAAGCAGGAATGATTAAAGCGATTGCTTTAACGAATCATGAAACAGGCACTGTAACAGAAATTCCTGTCGATGAAGTGGTTATCAGTCATGGCTATATACGTGATAAGGAGTTATTAGATAATAGCCCGCTAGCCATTGAACGTAAAAATGACTATTTTATTGCTGGTTCAATAAATAGTGAATCTTCCATTCCGGGTCTGTATGCTGCAGGTGATATTCTGCATCATGCTGGTAAAATCCATTTAATTGCTGCAGCATTTCATGATGCATTACATGCAGTCAATAGTGCGAAGAAGTATATTCAACCTGATGCTTCAGAGGGTGGTATTGTTTCCTCACATAACGATATATTTAAACAACGTAATCGCAAGCTATTGCAGGAAAGTTTAAAATGATAATTCCTAGGAACACTAATAAACTGTTGGTGTTCCTTTCTTTCTGTTTTCACATGCTTGATGAGGAAAATGATGTTCTATAAAATTGCCCCACTTAGTTGTTTTTTATCGGAAGGAACATAGATTTCCCTTTTTTGGACAACCTAAGCTAGAAATAATGACATGAGGTGATGATCATGAAAATAGAAAGGTCGTCCGAGTGGGAAGAAGGATTTGTTAATCGATTAAATCATCTTGAGAAATGGCATAGCTGGACATTGTATAAGATGAATTATGATATTGTGAAAATGAAATTGATTCCTGACTTTACAGGATTACAAGCTACGAAGTATTTACCTAATTTAAAGCCGCTGACACATCAGCTAGAAGCAGCTGAAACTGTAATTGAACGCATGAATGGAAAGGCTATCTTAGCTGATGAAGTAGGTCTTGGTAAAACGATTGAAGCTGGTTTAATTTTAAAGGAGTATCTCATTCGAGGTCTTGTCAAAAGGGCATTAATTTTGGCCCCTGCCTCTCTAATTAATCAGTGGATAGAAGAGTTAAATGTTAAATTTCATATACCTGCCATCGCCTATAAAAAAAATTGTCCGATAGAGCGCTACGATGTCTTAATTATGAGTATGGATACAGCAAAAAAAAGTCCTCATAGAGAGCGTATTTATGAGCAAGATTATGACATGATTATTATTGACGAGGCACATAAATTAAAAAATAATAAAACACAAATTTATGAATTCGTTCAAGGTTTAAAGAAAAAATTCTGCTTATTATTAACAGCCACACCTATACAAAATGATGTGTTCGAATTGTTTTATTTAATCTCATTATTAAAACCGGGTCATTTAGGGAACTATGATACCTTCCAATCGGCATTTTCAGCTAGTAAGCATCATTTAGAACATGATGATTATTTGAAAGAATTAGTCAATCAGGTTATGGTGAGGAACCGAAGAGAAGATACGGGTATAGAATGGACGAATCGTTGTGTTCAAATTGTACCGATTACTTTTACGGACGAAGAAAGAGAAGTTTATGATATGCTTGGAAACCTTGAAAACACAGGATCATTTTCATTAATTACATTGCAAAAGGAAATGTGTAGTAGTAAGGAAGCGACAGCATTAACATTAACAAATATGCTGGAAGAGCATGCACAGTCACAAGATATTGAAGCAATTATAGCAAAGGTAATGGCTTTAAAAGTAAATTCAAAAGCAGAAAAAACGCTAGAAATTGTGAAGCAAGCAAATGACAAGGTTATCATTTTTACTGAATATCGGGCTACACAAATTTATCTACAGTGGTATTTACACTCTAATGGTATAACGAGTGTGTTGTTTAATGGTAAATTTAATAAAAGTAAACGAGATTATATGAAGCATCTTTTTAAAGAAAGAGCACAAGTACTTATTGCTACAGAGGCAGGTGGAGAGGGGATAAACCTTCAATTTTGTCATCATGTTATCAATTATGACTTACCATGGAATCCAATGAAGCTAGAGCAAAGGATTGGTCGTGTCCACCGTTTAGGTCAGGAGCATGACGTCCATATTTATAACCTTGCTATCGAAAATACCATTGAAGAAAAAATCTTGGAATTACTTCATACAAAAATAGATGTGTTCGAGAAAGTGGTTGGTGATTTAGATGCCATTTTAACTAACTTTAAAGAATCCGTATGAGGTAAGGAGGAGCAGCCATGTATCCGCAACAAGTCCATCACTATTTAAAGGAATTTTTTTCTGAGAATGACTGTGCCATTTTGGTAGAAGAAAATCATTATTTAACGGTACAACTAACAGTAGATATTGATAAAAGAATTATGAATAGGCCGTTTTACTGGCAGTATATAGAAGCGACGAATAGTGAGCCAAACCCAGCACAAGTAACCTTTATTACAGATCAGTCAGCACTATCAGGCAATGTATTTGGAGAGGCAATTCATTACGGTTCGCCACGTCTAAATCAGCTATTTTTAGCGACAAGGGAGCTTGGTGCATATGTACAATTGTTTGAAAAGGTTGATCGAGATATGGGACAGGTCATTTTAACGCCCTGGCTAGGCGTTAATTTTAAAGTTTCCTATTGCTGTGATCGTACGAAAGAAATGCTTTATTCATTTGGTATCAATTTATTAACGGGTGTTATCAAGGAGGATTTTCATGAAACGATTTGTTCTTCGGATTTTGACACAGAACCCGCAGACAATGTATTTCATGTGCAATATATTATAAAGCCAACGCGAGCGCTTGAAAGATTAAAGGCTACAATAGAGTCAATTATTGAGCAGGACGATCATTCATGGGCAAATGAAGCACAAAAACGATGGCAACGAGATCAACGAGTTTTAGATTATTTTTATGAAGATGTAGAGGAAAAACCAGAATGTTATGAAATTGAAAGAAAAGCATTAGAGGAGCAATATGAATCTAAAATTAAAATTGACATAGTGAATGGCGGATTATTTTATCTCTTTTAAGAAGGAGCTGTCTGAAATAAGGACAGCTCCTTTTCTTTTATGAATCTTCAACCAAGCTCTGTAGCTGAGCCAATTTATTGTCCCAAAATAAATGGAAATATTGCAGCCAATCTTCAATTTCTTTTAAACGCTCGCTATGCAGCGTATAGATTTTCTCTCTACCCTTTTTTTGGGCAGAAATAAGCTCTGCCTGTTCTAATATTTTTAAATGCTTCACGACAGCAGTTCGACTTATGTCAAAATGCTCGGAAATATTAGAAATGGGTCTATCAGTTGCTGCAAGGAGCTGTAAGACATTTCTTCTTGTAGGATCAGCAATTGCTTGAAAAACATCATACTTTACTGCTGATTGAGACATTAGGATTCGGCAATCTCTTTTAATTTTTGATGAATAATCATTGTCCACCCGCCATCCATTTTTGTACGGATAGCTTCAGCAGCTGTGTTGGCTTTAGGGATAATATGTGAAGCTTCCTTCCAGCCTCCATGTGTTAAGGTAAATTCAGTTTGCTGTCCTACTTCTTTTAGCTCAAAAGTTACAAACCAGCCATCCTCATCCCAGGCAAATCGCAGAAAATGTGGGGCATCTACACGTTCTACCTTACAAGGTGAAGGTCCAAAAGGTGATTGAATAGTGAATTCGTGGCCTTCGATAGGTTGAAAATCATTTGGCATAAACCAAGTAGCAATCTTTTCAGCCGTTGCTACTGTTTCCCACACTTTTTCAATAGGGGCGTTTAGTGTAATTGTTTTGACAATATCCTGTAATTGTTCAGTCATGTTGAGTTACTCCTTTGTTGATGATATATAACCATAAGGTGTTATGAATATATAACACCTTATGGTTATATGTCAATAAAAATAATTTCTATCTTTTTGTAGGGCGATGCTTGTGCTACAATTAATTAAAATTTTCTGACAGATGGTGAGGGGATTTTATGGTCAACATATCTGTGTTCTTAGTTATGTGCATTTTGCTCATTATTTTACCTGGTCCTGATACAGCCATTGCCACAAAAAATACGTTAACTGTAAGTAGAAGGGGAGGGTTGCAGACAATAATAGGTTCTTGTTGTGGTTTATTGATTCATACATGTGCAGCAGTTATCGGACTTTCAGCTATTATTGTGAAATCTGCCTATATATTTGCCGTATTAAAGTATGTTGGAGCGGTTTATTTATGTTATTTAGGTATAAAAACCTTATGGACAATTCGAACAATACGCACACAACCGCCTGTTGTCGAAGATGTGGAAAGCATGGATCACAAATATTCTCAGCAATCTTGCTTTAAGCAAGGGTTTCTAACAAATGTGACAAATCCAAAGGTCGCTGTATTTTTCCTAACATTTCTTCCGCAGTTTGTGGACGGTACAAGCGGGACATTTTTTCCTTTTTTAATAATGGGTTTAATTTATACAGCATTAACCATGTTATGGTTTGTCTTTTATGTCTATCTTTTAGATCGAATTAGCGCATTTATGAAAAGGCCATCGACGAAGGCTATTATCGAAGGGGTAACTGGCGCTGTGTTAATAGGCTTTGGAATTAAATTAGCATTAGAAAAAGCCCACTAATTTTGTTGGGCTTTTCTAATGTAATATAAAATGTTAGAAGAAAAGGAATCCTATGCTAATAATGATTCCGGTATAAATTAAAATAAACAAACAGAAGCCCATAATATCTTTTGCCTTTAACCCAGCAATAGCAAGAGCAGGCAAAGCCCAAAATGGCTGAATCATATTCGTCCATGCGTCTCCCCATGCAATTGCCATAGCTGTTTTCGCATAATCTGCCCCTAATGCCGTCGCAGCATCTAACATAATAGGCGCTTGCACAGACCATTGTCCACCACCTGATGGAACGAAGAAATTGACTAATCCTCCTGAGAAGAATGTAAATAGATAGAAAGTATGTTCATTGGAAATACTCACAAACCATTGAGAGAACACTGCAGCTAAACCTGAATCTGTCATCATTCCCATAATGCCCGCATAGAAAGGAAATTGAATAACGATACCTGTAGTTATTTTAATGGCATCCTGTGCTGCCGCAAGGAAACGCTGAGGAGTACCATGAAAAATAATGCCCAAAACAATAAAGATTGTATTGACTACATTTAAATCTAGGGCAAAGCCTTTTGTAATAAAATGATGAAATAAAAAGACAAGTCCAATTAAACCGATTAATATCGTTAAAATATAGCTACGCTCCGAACGACTTGCGAAGTTATTTTCTGGCTTAGGTAGTGCGACTTTTTCTTCCTCTAATAATGAGGGCTCAACTTCAATTGTATCTTCGTCCTTTGGCATCATCCAGCGATTAAAGAAAGGTAAAGTTAAAGCTATTACAATAACAATAAATAAGTTATACGTTGAAAATAGTGTAACATTTGTTGGTATAACACCAATTAAATTTGCAAAAGGATGTCCCTCAGTTGCAATGGACAGGGGAATAGAGCCTGCCAATCCTCCATGCCAAATGATAAAACCCGAATAAGCACTAGCAATTAATAAGCGGTAATCTACTTTCTTTACATGACGAGCAATTTCCTTTGCAAATAAAGCCCCAATGACAAGACCAAATCCCCAGTTAATCCAACATGCTATAAGTGATATGAATGTTACAATAATAATGGCCATGCTTGGTGTCTTTATTTTACTAGCTACAGCTGACAACCCTTTTTTGAAAATTGGGCTATTTGCCAGTATATGTCCAGCTGCTAACACAATGACCATTTGCATCGTAAATTCTAATAATTTCCAAAAATTCCCTCCCCAATAAGTTACCATTTCGAGAGGTGACGAATCAGTAAGAGAGACCCCTAATAACAGTACTAATACTGTGAGTATAGTGACAAATATGTATGGGTCGGGTAAATACTTTTCCATAATAGTATTTGAAATCTTTGTTAATGTTTTCATTCATGAATCCCCTTTCTTTTTTCTGCATCCCCTACACTTAATATTACATAGAGATTATTGCGAATAAAGAGAAAATTTGTATAAGGGACGATAAATAAAACGTGTAATAGAAATAGATGTTTTGGGATTTTAATAAACGTGACCTAAATTAATGTTATTGTAATCATATGAAAGCCTTACAGCTATAGTATTCGGATACAAATTTTTTTAGAAGAAGGACTAGCAATATCAGAGAAGAATTTATTACTATATAGGAGTTTTTTAAAATAATTCATAACAAATTAGAATAAATGAGGAAGATGTTTATGGAATTACGAGATTTAAAAGCTTTTATGGCTGTGGTTGAACATGGAAGTTTTACGAAGGCAGCGAATGAATCGTTTGTATCGCAGCCTTCATTAAGTAAAAGCATTAAAAAATTAGAAGATACATTGCACGTTGAATTGTTAAACAGATCTACACGTAATGTAGAGTTAACAGATGCTGGAGATATAGTCTATAAACAGGGGCAAAAAATAATGCGCTCTGTACATGATTTGCATATTTTACTGGATGATTTATTACATATTAAAACTGGCTCAATCAAGTTAGGAATTCCACCTTTAATTGGTACATTATTTTTCCCGAAAATAGCTAGGGACTTTCATCAACAATATCCAGAAGTCCATTTAGAGCTGGTAGAACGAGGAGCAAAAATGGTAGGTACGTTAGTAGAAAATGGCGAGGTGGACATGGGAATAGTTGTGCTGCCCACTGATGAAAGGAAATTTTCAGTTCAGCCATTTGTAGAGGATCAATTTTTCGTATTTATTAATGAATTACACCCATTAGCTCAACAACAACATATACAATTACAAGATTTAAAAAATGAAACTTTTATTATTTTTGCTGAGGAATTTGCATTACATGATTATGTTATTAAATCATGTAAAAATGTTGGGTTTACACCCTATGTGGGCTATAAAAGTTCGCAATGGGACTTAATAGTTGAACTAGTTTCCTCCAATTTAGGTGTGACACTACTGCCATACTCCATTGCTGCCAAACAAACAAATACTAATGTCAAAATTCTTCCTCTATATAATTTTGACATGCCATGGCGTCTGGGAATTATTACAAAGAAAAATACATATCAATCCTATGCATTAAAACAGCTACTCAAAACAGTTCGTATGCAAGAAGATAAGTGATTTATTCTATTTAGGAATAAATAGTATTCAAATTAATTCCTTTACTTGTAAAATAGCAATGATGTAGAATTTTCCTTAATAAACGAGCAAATTTGGGAGGTTTCGAGATGGGGAATGGGAAGGTATGGAGTTCGTTCGAAGATGCTGTTGCAGATATTAAGGATGGAGATACATTAGCTGTAGGAGGCTTCGGGCTATGTGGTATACCTGAAAAGTCAATTGCAGCATTAGTCCAACAAGGAACGAAGGATTTAACGGTTGTTAGTAATAATTGCGGTGTGGATGATTGGGGACTTGGCTTACTGTTAGCAAATAAGCAGATTAAAAAAATGGTTGCTTCCTACGTAGGGGAAAATAAAATTTTTGAACAGCAATTTTTAAGTGGTGAACTAGAAGTAGAATTAACGCCACAAGGTACACTTGCTGAACGACTACGTGCAGGGGGGGCAGGAATTCCGGGGTTTTATACAGCTACTGGGGTGGGAACGCCAATTGCTGAAGGAAAAGAAGTAAAGGTTTTTGATGGAAAAGAATATATTTTAGAAGAAGGAATTGTTGCTGATTTTGCCCTTGTCAAAGCGTGGAAGGCTGATAAGCTAGGAAACTTAGTATACAGAAAAACTTCGAGAAATTTTAATCCTTTAGCTGCTATGTCTGGGAAAATTACGATTGCCGAAGTAGAAGAGATTGTTGAGGTAGGCGAATTAGACTCAGACCATATTCATACACCAGGGGTTTTCGTGCAACGTGTGTTAGTAGGCGAAAATTATGACAAGCGTATTGAGCGTTTGACGGTGAAAAAGGGGGAAGCATAATGGATACAAGACAGAAAATCGTCAACAGAGCAGTGAAAGAAATAGCAAATGGTATGAATGTCAATTTAGGTATAGGTATCCCAACACTTGTTGCAAATGCAATTCCTGCCGATTACGATGTGCTGTTACAATCAGAAAATGGTCTTCTTGGTATTGGCCCTTACCCAGCTGAAGATGCGGTAGACCCTGACTTAATTAACGCTGGGAAAGAAACTGTCACCGCAGTTCCAGGAGCATCTTTCTTTGACAGTGCAGAATCATTTGCTATGATACGAGGTGGCCACATCGATCTTGCTATTTTAGGTGGTATGGAGGTATCTGAAACAGGAGACCTTGCTAACTGGATGATTCCAGGAAAAATGGTGAAGGGTATGGGCGGTGCTATGGACCTTGTTGTCGGAGCCAAAAGAGTAATCGTTGTAATGGAGCATGTGAATAAAAATGGAGAATCAAAGATTAAAAAGCAATGTGAGCTACCACTAACAGGTAAAGGGGTAGTGCATCGATTAATTACAGACTTAGCTGTATTTGATTTTACACAAGAGGGTATGAAGCTTATAGAATTAGCTGAAGGTGTTACTTTAGAGGAAGTAAAAGAAAAGACTGCTGCATCGTTTAGTGTAGCTTTAGCCTAATAATTTCAGACCTAGGACTGTTCCCTGAATGATTGTAGACATCCTACAATAAACTAAAAAGGGAGCCATAACGATGAAACAACAATGGACAAATGAATTAGCAGTTGCACAGGTTAGAATAGCAAGACCCACAGATCGAATCAAAGAAATCGAACGTTTTTACTGTGAAGGTGTCGGATTAAAGAAAATTGGTTCTTTTACAGGACACAGAGGCTATGAAGGTATAATGATTGGCCTACCAAATGCAAGCTATCATCTAGAATTTACTGAGCATGTGGAGGGAAGTCCGTGCCCAGCACCAAGTAAGGACAATCTTCTAGTGCTTTATATTCCAAACAGCGAAACGATTCGGCACATTTCAGATAGACTAGCACTCATGGGATATCCTGAAGTAGAGCCTGAAAATCCTTATTGGGCAGAGAAAGGGGTAACGATTGAAGACCCTGATGGTTGGCGATTAGTATTAATGAATACTGAAGGAATATAAATAAAAAATAAGAGCAAGAGCTATCTGATATAGTCTCGTGTTTTTTTATGATGTAAAATACCCTAGATAGTATATACGAAAAGCATGGCAAAGGAATTTGGTATCCAACTCACTCCAAGATAAAACGGCCTTTTATATTAGAAGGTATAAAGCGGTATGTAAAATAACATGAAAGATACCCCTGCATGTATTGCGTGGGTATCTTTATTTTGATAGCACCTTAATCCTCTAAAGCTTCATCCTCGTGATAGTGAGTAGCTGCGGATTCAATATCAACCTGTAGATAGTTGGCCCAATCCACTTCGTTAAAATCCTCTTCACTAAAATAAATATTCAAGAGCTCTGTCATCGTTTTGTCCCCGTCAGGCTCAGTAAGAGGAGCAAACCAAGTAATAGCTGGTGTTTTCACGCTTTTTAGTTTGGATAATTCAGCAAAAATCTTAGTGGAATCCTTCAACATCTGACTTTTTGAGCCCTCTGTTACATCTGTATCTTGAATGGAAATCGTCACAACACCTTTGGATTCTTCTACAGAGAACTCATTTTTAACGATTGCACCCACAATATCTTCCACAGTAGTATTTTGATCAACTGCCACTTCCTTTGGTTCTGAACTTTTGCCGCAAGCCGTTACTAATAGTGAAGCAAATACTAGAAGAAAAATTAATTTTTTCAATATCATAACCTCCCTTGTTACTCCATATATGCGCAAAATGAGAGGGAATTATACTTTATTAGAGAATGTTACAAATACTTTTTATTTGTAAAATATAGTTTAGTTTGGGCGAAATCATTTTTGTTCTATTGGGGCCCACAATTACTTTACACATATTGGGTTGATTGTTAATATAATGGCTCAATAATATTGAATGAGTTACTATGCTTGCTGCATCCAAAAAATGTCGATCAATTCGACAAAAGGCGGATTGCACAGGCATACATAAGAATGGTCAAAAGGGGAGTACTAAAAGTAAAAGCTCTTTTAATAAGGGAATGATTTATGCTTTTCTCACCGTTGCTAATGAGATTGTTGCTTTGCCTAATAGTGAAAATGTAAACTTAGGGGTATCAGTGGGAATTATAAGTTACATTAATAAAAAACTCACCCTCCATTGAGAAGGGTGAGTTATTAGAAGCCTTGTGGCTGTAAGATCATATTAAAAAGCCGCGAATGCCGTAGTTATTATAGAAAGTTTTAAACCACCACTCCTCAAAGTGGGTGTTCGCAGAAGCTTTCCTGCTTATCCTCATGCACCGTAGTGTGAGGCCCGTCATTCCAACTCCAATAATAAAACTCCCTTTTACAGCTTAAAGGTTAAAACTTAATATTATACGAACAATGCAGCCTTTATGGATATAATAAAGCATGAGCGACAAACATGCAAGTAAGATGATTACAGCAAATTAGTCAATGGGCAAGCGTTCCAAAAGATGAAATAGGTATCTAAAATGGCTTGCAAATAGGTGCTATTGCTTCATATTTCTTTCACAAATGAGAACGGAAAATGCGAACAACCTTTGCTTATTATGGTTGACTATGTAAAGATAGGAGCATAAAGAGGATTTTCCTAGTTAAAAAAGTAGAAGGGGGAAGCACATTGGCTTATCCAAATTGTCCAAATTGTCATTCTGAATACACATATGAGGATGGAACAAACTTTGTGTGTCCTGAGTGTGCTCATGAGTGGAGCAAGGACACAGCTGAACAGGAATTAGATGCACTGATTGTTAAAGATGCAAATGGTAATTTATTAGCAGATGGCGATTCAGTTACTATTATAAAGGATTTAAAGGTTAAGGGAAGTTCTTCCACTTTAAAAATAGGGACGAAGGTAAAAAGTATTCGTCTTGTAGAAGGCGATCATAATATTGATTGTAAAATCGATGGCTTTGGCGCTATGAAATTGAAGTCAGAATTCGTGAAAAAAGCATAATAAAAATCAAATGCACCTAAACGTGGTAACAAGTTTAAGGTGCATTATTTGTCTACTTATTTGAAAATCCTGCGTAAAAGAATGGCAAAGGCTGCGCCTAATAAGGCAAAAATTGTATGTAAAAGAGCAATGTAGCCTGCTCCAACTATCAATGCTCCTATTTCTGTTAAGGAATAGCTGGTAGTATAGAGCTCATTATTTAAATTGTTAATAATGGCCCAGACAAATACAGGAACGGAGCTAATAATAAAGATAATCCAGATATTTTTATAGAAGAGGTATGAAAGGCAACCAAAAAGTGCATAGGAGATGACAAAACCCTTTTGATTGCCGAGCAATGATGAATTAATAGCAAACATAAAGGATAATACAATAAAGACAATATGAAAAAAAGATAATGTTCTTTTCATAGGTAAATATTCAATTGGGAGTTGCTTTGAACTAGTGAGCTGCTGACATTTTTGACAACTTGCTAAATGCTGTTCTATAAATGCTATAGTCGGTTTCTGGAGTGCTTGTTTCTTATAAAGAGGTATTAAATCTTCTACAATTGAGCATTCTTGTGACAATACTTTCCCTCCAATCAATCTCCCCTCATTATACGACTTTTTTTAGAAAATAAAAAAAGCCTTCCGTGAATTTTTCAATCGGAAAACTTGTACATGCCACTTATTATTTTGCTGTTAAAACTTCATTTGTTAATGCTTGAATATCGATATGTGTTTTTTCCTTTACGGCATCCTTTAAAATTTCTGTGCGGAAATACTGAACGCTTGCTTCAAGTGGAATCGCTAAAAGCTTGGAAAGGGCTGATTGATACATATAGACAAATTCCTTGTCCGTGTTGCCACGCTTTAATTCGGCAAACGCTTCATAAAATTGATCGAGCTTATCCGCGAATTCGAGTAAACGGCCTTCTAAAGTATTGTCCTTACCTTCCTTCATACGTTCAAAGAATATTTCCTGAAACTCCTGTGGAATTTCATTAATAATAAACTTTTCCATCATCTTTTCTTCCACATGTGCTAGCATTTGCTTCAGCTCTGGACTAGCGTGTTTTACTGGTGTTTTAATATCACCAATAAAAACTTCAGCAAAGTCATGGTTGATGGTTTTTTCATATAAAGACTTCCAATTAACTGTAGCACCGTTCATTTCTTCTAACGTTGCAAAAAACATTGCATATTGTGATACTTTCCAAGAATGGGCAGCCACATTGTGCTCCTCGAACTTAAAGCGTCCTGGGCAACGAATAATACGCTCTAAATCATTAAGGCTTGTAAAAAATTGATGAATTCCTATAAAAATCACTCCTTTTTGTTCTATAAGTGCATGTTACTATAAACAATACCCTCTTTGCGTGGATTTCAAACAATTTTACAATGATTCAAGCTGTGTTTACAAAGGATTCACAATTGTCGACCAAGCTGACTTAAGTTGGATGCTATAATGTAGAGGACTGATGAAAAGGGGAGTACCATCATGTTTTCCATTTATACACTTCTTCTTTATATACATATTTTAAGTGCTGTTCTTTCGATTGGGCCTTTGTTTGTTGTACTAACTGTCGTTAAAAAAATGCGAATAGCTTCCAATGATGAAATGCCACCTTATATAGAAGCTTTTAAAGGGGCAATTACTATTGTCAAACATTCAGGACATGTTCTTGTAGTATCAGGTATATTGCTAATGTGGCATGCTGGCTATCATTGGCGTACTTCATGGATTGTATTAACTTTTCTTGTGATGTTTGCCTCGATTGTATTTTTAGCTAGAGCTTTTAAACCTACATTACGAACATATAATACACCTGCTTATAATCAACAACAATTTGTTTCACTTTTACAGCGTAAAACATGGATGTACATTTTACTACTATTAATCATGCTGTGGTTAATGGTAGCTAAGCCAATTCTTTGGTAAGAAGAGGCTGAGAAGAAGCATCTTAGCTAATAAACAACCCGACCTATTTTTTAGAAACGCTCATTTAGTGTTTCATGATATAGGTCGGGTTTTCTGTTTCGATAGTTATGTTTACTCTAAAAATTATTTGGCTTCTAGTTTACTAGGCGTTTAAAATAGCTTTTTCGAATAAAGAAATAACTGATGAGGAACAGCACAAAGAAACAACAAGAGCTGGCAATCGAAACTTGTAAAAAAGCTGTGGAGACCATAGCTCGCATGGCTACTAATGTAGTAAGCAATAGTGTAATGGCTAAGGTGAACGGTACGAAAATAAGAATCGCTAATTCTTTTGCAATAATGGTAGCTAATTCTTTTTTTGAAAGTCCGAGCTTCCGAATGCCTATATATTTATTCTTTTCCTGCATCAATGTTGTTTGTAAATAGAAGTATAAAATACTCATCGCAGCACTTAAGAAAATTAAGCTTAGCATGGAACCAATGAAGAACATCACACTTTTAATAAACATTTCTGTATTATATAAGTCGATTTTCGAAGTAAAGTAACGTTGTTCTGGTAAAGAGGGTATGTCTTCTGTAATTGTATTCGCCAATGCCGTATGCGCTGACCAATTATCTAATTCATAAATATAGGTTTTATAAACAGGATAATCAATGGCTTGGTAAATGTCATCAGGTACAATGAAATAGCTATTCTGAAAACCCGTAGATAACAGGTTTTGCTCATTGATGTTCGCTAATTTGAAAGATTTTATATACTTGTCACTAGCATTTTGGGTGATGGGTAATACACCTCGGCTTCCTGCAACAGCAATAAATTCATCTTTACGTAGGTCATTGTCCTGTTGCAGTAACAAGTTATAATCAGATAATGCCATATAGCCAAGGCGTTGATCCTCATTTGATTTAAATTCAATAAAATATTTGTTTGCTTCCACTGTTGCAAGCTTTGTTTCAAGATAATCAAGATCTTTCTTGACCATATCAGCATTTACTTTTGGATCAGCGATGTATTGGAAGCTGTACGGGTAATTTTCTTCACTATCCTTTTTTACATTGTAATAAGAGCTAAATAAAATACTCGTACATAGAAAGACACCGCTTAATAGAATTGTGATTAGAAATAGCATATTTGCATGGGATTTCATTTTTGCATTTAAATTAGACGCCAACAGCATATTTGTTTTACGTAAATATGCTGGTGACTTTTCAAACATTATTAAAAACAGTCGGAATCCTTGAGTAATGACGAAGTAAATCGTACAAAGAATGCTAGCAAAAAATAAAAAATAATAGATAACACCTAGAGACTCTACAACGGCGTGCTCGATTTTTAGTATATAAGCTAACATGACCGTCATCACACTACTCACTGCTAATAAAATATAGTGTGGTTGAATCGATTTTTCGATAACCGTATCACTTTTTAAGAGCTGAATGGAGGCTTCTTTATTAATAAATTTAGTGACGACTTTAGAAATCACAATAAATAAGATCAAAAACAAACCAATAGTTAAGCCGATCGCTTGTAGAGGTAAATACATACCGAACGTTTCTGCCTTTAAAACAACTTTTGCTCCCATTAAAAAAAGGGGAGTAATGACTAGTCCGAGAACGATTGCTGCCATAATGGCCAAAATGCCAATGAACAGATTTTCTCGGAATATAAGTTTCCGAATTTGCTTCATGGAAGCCCCTGTAATCATAAAGATTCCGAGCGTTTTTGTCTTTTTCCGTAAAAATGCCATAATCGAGTAGGTAATGTAAATAAATGAAAATAAATAAACGAGCATACTAGCTAACATCAATGTAATGCCAAGTGTCGAATCTGGATCTAAACTTTTCAGACTAGGATGAAAGACGATAACTGAAAAAAGAAAGAAGATAATAATGGAAAACATACTACTCAAGAAATAAGAAACATACGTCCATTTATCTCGTAATATATTCTGGAGGACAATATGATTAAAGCTCATGATGCCCACCACCTAAAAAAGCAAGCGTGTCCATAATTTCTTGGTAAAATTGCTTACGATTGTTGCCACGATGTATTTCGTTATATAATTTGCCATCTTTTATAAAAATAATACGATTAGCAAAGCTTGCTACATAAGGGTCATGAGTCACCATAAGAATAGCTGTTTTTAGCTCTTTATTAATAGAGGTAAATAAGCTCATCACATCATTAACAGCCTTGGAATCTAAATTCCCTGTAGGTTCGTCTGCCAATAATAAATTAGGCTCATGGATAACAGCACGAGCTATTGCTACTCGCTGTTTTTGCCCGCCTGAAATTTCATAAATTCGCTTGGGTAACAGTTCCTCAATACCAAGAAATTGAGCTACATGCTTTAAACGTTGAGACATTTTTGAAGCAGGTAAGCTATCGAGAGTTAATGGCAATAAAATATTTTCTTTCACTGTTAATGTATGCACAAGATTAAAGTCTTGAAAAACGAATCCTAATTCAGAGCGTCTAAATTTGGCGAGCTCCTCATCATTTAATACATACGGATTTTTATTATTTATGACGATATCACCAGCAGTAGGACGATCAATAGTAGATACACTATTTAAAAATGTTGTTTTTCCACTACCTGAAGGTCCCATGACGGCAACAAATTCCTGTTGTTGTAACTGAAAATCGATGCCGTTTAATGCTTTATATGTGATTTCTCCACTATATTCTTTTTGTAAATTGGTCACGTGAAGTATTGTGTTTTCCAAACTGAAACAACTCCTTAATGTTGATTAGATAACTTAAGTATAAAAAAGGAGCGGTGCTTAACCTATTTCACTTGATGACATGAAGATGACAAAGTTGTCATCTTTTTAGACTGTTAGAAAAATTGATGGAAAAAGTAGTGACTCGGTCAATGGATTGTATGGAGAAAGGGTGTTCTAGCGCTGTTAAAACCTTTTTCACTAAATAGAGTCCTATGCCGGTTGCTTCTCCACCGATTCTTCCCTTACTTCCCGTAAAAAATAAATCAAAGACTCGTGCTAATTCGCTAGTAGGAATAGTTTCTCCTCCATTTTTTATGTGTAGAGTTACCTTGTCGTAATCGATTTGAATAGTACTTGCTATCTCACTATATTTAATAGCGTTATTTAACACTTGGTAAAGTACAATTTTTAACCACTTTCGATCTGAATAAATAATTTGGTCGTCGGCAACTGTCATTTTAGGGAAAACTTCCTTCGTGATAAAGTAATCCTTCAAATCATTGACAACTTCTTGGACAAGTCCTTTTAAATTAATGGATTCGATTTTTAAATCAGCCACTAAATTAGACGTACGCTCATACGTTAATAGCTGATTGAATGTAAACGTGAGTTTATCGCATTCTTTACTAATTGTTTGCCATTGTATTAATTCGTCTGAAGACTTGTTAGAGGATGATTGTACGATTAACTGAATGACAGATAGCGGTGTCTTCATTTGATGTGCAAAATGTGAAAGAACAAGATGTTTTTCTTGTGCTTGCTCCTCTAAGCTGTGTTGTTGAGTTAAAAATAAATACTGCATTTGTCTCAATTTTTCGCTGTAGGCTTGCTCAATTGGTGCAAGAGGTTCAAATAAATTCAGGCCTTCATAGGCTTGCACATTTTTTTGTAAATGAGTATATAACTTTCTTCTACGATAATAACGACCTAGTAGCCAACTACTAAACAGAAAGCTGACAAGAAAGATAAAATAGACATAGTGTGAGGTGAAATCATCCAGTTTATGAATAATCCAAGGCAATAGTAAAAAACTTAAGCAATAGAGCATAATAATACTTATATGATCACGAAAGAATAACTTCATCGACCTGCCTCCACTAATTGATAACCAAGTCCACGAATGGTTTTAATCTCAAGCTTTGAGTGAATGGCCTCCATTTTTCTACGGAGTCGACCAATATTCACTGACAATGTATTTTCCTCCACGAAGGTTTCATCATCCCAAATGGCGCTTAATAATTTTTGACGTGGTACAACGTTAGGAAAAGCTTCGAATAATAACTTGCTAAGCTGCATTTCTTTTAATGTTAACAAGCTCTCATTGCCTTCAGCTTGAAGACGAACTGTATCTGGATTTAATGTAGTATTGGCTATTGTGATGGAAGAGGATTCTGTTAAAGCATACTCACCATATGTACGTCGAAGTAGACCATTAATCTTAGCGATAAAAACGTCTAATGAAAAAGGCTTTGTGATAAAATCATCTGCACCATTTTCTATTCCATATACTTGATCAATATCATTAACTCTGGCTGAGACAATGATGATAGGACAAGTTGAGAGCTGCCGGATTTTCCTTGACCAAAAATATCCATCGTAAGTAGGAAGATTAATATCCATAATGACTAAATGTGGCTGAATGGTATTAAATTCTTCTATGATGTGTGTAAATTGCTGGACAGTATGACATTCATACTGATATTTCGTTAAATGCTCAACAATCAGTGAAGCTATATTGGCATCGTCCTCTATTATGTAGATTTTGTACATATTGATCGACCTTTCCTTAGTTCTGTATTTAAAGTGTACCCTTATTTCCATTAATTTTTAAAATGGTAACTCAGTGAAAAAAGAGCTAGCGCAAACTGCATAAAAAGATAGTAGGTTAGAAATAGGTTTCTTTCAACCTAGTCAATATATAAATTTGAAATTTTTTACATAAATGATTACTTTACGCATAAATTAAACGGCGCTTTATAGTGATTATAGTTCTATTTACTTTCCTTTTTATATTTTAAAAGAGTAAAACTGGATTAGTTTTTAAGTTTTCTTTAAGAAGTATGGCGTATGATAAATATATGAAATCTTATAGTTGAAGTCGGAACATAGATAAAATTTAACGAAAAAATCACCTCAATGGGAGAAATGGTCTATTGTGAGTAAATTCAAGTTAAAGTTATCATTTCTTATTGTTAGTATAACGATAATCGTTGTACTTGTTACGTCTAGTGTTAGTATCTGGAGTAGCTATCGAAATTTCAATGAAATTTTGAAGGTAAATAAAACAGACATGCAAGAAACATATGTAATGGAAGTATTGTCCATTACTCAAGACTATTTACAGAGGTCTGAGAAAGATGAAATCGAGCTGTATATGGAGCAAATAGTCGATACTTTACTTGAGGAAAAAGAAGTTTCTTTTAGCTTGTTTTTTAAGAAAACCATTGTCCCTATAATATTAGTAATAGCTATTATGCTTGGGCTAGTTATATGGTTAACGATAAAAATTACGCAGCCTCTGAAAAATCTTACGAAAAAAATGGAACTAGGGGAAGAGATAAACGAGAACAATGACATTACTGCATGGTATTATGAAGCGAAGATGTTGAAAAATTATGTACAAAATATGATGATTTGCTCACAAAGTAAAATTGCTGATCTAACGGAGCAATTGAACTTAGACTCATTAACAGGCATTCCCAATCGTAGAAGAATGGATCAAACTTTACATGAATTAATTGTTAATAAAGTCCCGCATGCCATCATCTTAATAGATTTAGATGATTTTAAAAGTATTAACGATACATATGGTCATACAGTAGGAGATGAAGTGCTAAAAGCATTTGCTAATAATATGCAAAACATTGTGGATGAACAAGGTTTGTGCTTTAGATATGGTGGAGAAGAGTTTATGGTCATCTTGCCTTCGAGGAACATAGACGCTGCTATACAATTAGCTGAAAGACTCCGAATTAAACAGGCTATACAAGAAACAGCATGTGGTAGACCTGTAACCATGTCTGCTGGTATTACTGCTTTTACACTGAATATCCAAAGTCCTAATCAATTGATAGAAATAGCAGATCATGCTTTGTATAAGGCCAAACAATCAGGAAGAAACTGTTTATGTGTAGTAAGGAATATGAGACAAATGATTATTAAATAAAATGTGTAAAAGCATGCTAGTGTTCAGTACTAGTATGCTTTTTAGTATTTTATTATCCAAAAATTAAATCGAAACGTCTATTATTGACCCTTTATATGGATGTGTAGGGACTTGCTGCTGAGGTATATCTTGCAGTAATTCAATTGCTGCAGATGTATTTAAATTAAGTGCACTCTGCATGACACTCGACTGGACGGTTTGTTGCAGCTCCATTAGCTGGGATGACATAAGTGAATTAATTTCCATTTCTACCTTCCCTCCTTTTCTTTTTTTATCGGCTTAAAATAGCAAGTATCTAATATGAAAACAGATAAACTGAGCAACTAAATTATAGATTCTCCCCGCTTAAATTATTGAAATTTCCAAAAAAATCATCAAAATTGTATATTTTTCCGTTTTTATAGTAATAATTCCTAATATCAGGCAGACAGTCCTGAGTTATTAAATTGCAAAGTTATGGTTGCTTTCATCAATAGAGTATTTAACTCTAGTGTGCTAGCAGCAGATTTGCAACAAATAATAAAATAATGGAGGTATTACTAAACATGAAGAAAAAAGCATTAGCTTTAGCAGTAGCAATGACCTTTGGTTTGAGTTTGTATGCTAGTCCTTCTTCTGCTGAGGACAAATCGCCAGGCAGTATATTATGGGCACTCCCTCAAATTTATAATTTAACAGTTGGAGAGTTCCAACAACTAAATGAGATGGAATCGTTCTTGTTTTATCCAGAACAAGATCTAGTGAAGGATACGACAAAAGTGGAAAAAACGTCAGAAGATGAATATATCATTAGAGGCGGTGACACATTATTTTCGATAGCCCGTACAAATGATGTAACTGTAGATGAACTAAAAGCGTGGAATAACCTTGCTTCAGACTTAATTTTAGCGGGTGAATCATTGGCAATTAAGGCTTCGGCAGCAAAGCCAAAGCCAAAGACTTCCGAGGGAACTGCACCTACTAAAACAGTTGCAACAACAAAAACGAAAGCAGTAAGTGCTCCGTCAAATAGTTCAGGTAAAACATTAACAATGCGAGCGACTGCTTATACAGCATATTGTGAAGGTTGTTCGGGAATTACAGCCAATGGAACAGATATTAGATCGAATCCGAATTTAAAAGTAATAGCTGTGGATCCGCGGGTTATTCCTCTAGGTACAAGAGTTTGGGTGGAAGGCTATGGGGAAGCAATAGCGGCTGATACAGGGGGAGCTATTAAGGGCAATAAAATTGATGTCTTTATTCCTACTGAGGGACAAGCACTTCAATGGGGCGTTAAAACAGTAACAGTTAAAATTTTAGATTAAGTGTAGAAGGGATTTCTCAAGTCTTGGGAAATCCTTTTTTATATGAGTGTATCAAATATTTTTGTATGGAAAGCAAGCGTCAGGTAAACGATTATGTAAAGACGAAATATAATAATTTGTGCATAAGAAATGGATAAGTTGGAAACCATCAAAAATAGAGGAGGTATTTTTATGAAAAAAATAAGCTTGATTGGCCTTTCTTTATTAGTTTTCGTTGGTGGTTGTAGTTTTTTTGATAAGAAAGAAGAGAAGGTACCAGTAAATGCAGAGTCGTCTCCATTAACAGCGACTGCAAAGGTAATAGGGGCAAATAACGAAAGTTATGGTAATGCCTATTTTCAGGAAGAGGATAATGGAGTAAGGATGACGTTGGCATTAACGGGCTTACCGCCAGGCACGCATGGCATTCATATTCATGAAGTTGGAAAGTGTGAGCCACCAAAATTTGAATCGGCTGGTGGACATTTTAATCCCACAAATAAGGAGCATGGCAAGCTAAACCCTAAAGGCTATCATTTAGGTGACTTACCAAACTTAGAGGTTGGTGAGGATGGGAATGTTGATTTAGATTTCCTGGCAGAAGGCTTGACCTTACAAAAAGATCAACCTAATTCGTTACTTGATAGTGATGGAAGCGCAATTGTCATCCACGAATCAGAGGACGATTATAAAACAGATCCTGCAGGTAACTCAGGTGCAAGAATTGCTTGTGGGGCCATTCAATAAAATACTGTATTCAACTGCATCTAAGCTTAGATGCAGTTTTTTTGAACTGTTTATAGATATTCATTATTTATACATATGGCATCTGTATTTATTTTATTAGAAAAGAAATTTTACGTTTAGGATAGAGAAAAAAGCATTAAATAATAGACTATTTACATTGTAAATTAGTGGATAATAAGTGGTATTTCATAATTATAAAATTCTGAATTTACTATAAATATATTGACATTATTATACAAGGTTTGATAATTTTAAATAGATTCTTAATTATAACCAGAGGGGGAAGGTTACTATGAAGAAAAGGCAATTTAAATTATTAATGCTATTGAGTATCTTCGCGCTATTAATTTTAGCTGCATGTGGATCAGATAGCGGCAGTGGTTCAAAGGACACGAGTGGAGATGACTCTGCATCATCCGATAAGCCAGCTTCGGATATTAAGTTTTTAAGCTTACTAACAGGTGGTACGCAAGGTACTTACTATGCACTTGGCGGAACTTTTGCCGATTTAATTTCGACAGATACAGGTATTAAAACAACTGCAGAAGTATCTCAAGCTTCGGCTGCCAACATGACAGCCTTACAAGAAGGAAAAGGTGAAATTGCATTTGTTCAAACAGATATTGCTTATTATGCTACTGAAGGGAAGCTCATGTTTGAGGGGAATAAAATTGATACCATTTCAGCTTTAGGTGCACTTTATCCTGAAACAGTGCAACTCGTAACAACTGAAGCTTCAGGTATTAAATCATATGCGGATTTAAAAGGGAAAAAGGTGTCTGTAGGTGCTCCAGGCTCAGGTACATATGCAAACGCTGAGCAGTTACTTGAAATTCACGGCTTAACAATGGATGATATCAAGGCTCAAAATCTTGATTTTGGTGAGTCAACAGATGGTCTTCAATCTGGCCAAATCGATGCAGCATTTATTACAGCAGGTACACCAACGAGTGCTGTAGAAGCATTAAATGCTACAACGAAAGTGAATATTATCGGAGTAGATCCAGGTAAAGCCGATGAAATTATTGAGAAGTACCCTTACTATGCAAAAGATACAGTAAAAGCTGGAACATATGGAATTGCAAACGATGTGGAGACTGTTTCAGTCCTTGCAATGCTAGCGGTGAAAAAGGATCTTCCAGAGGATGTTGTCTACTCAATGACAAAAGCTATTTATGATAATACAAATAAAATTTCTCACGATAAAGGGAAATTTATTAAAGCTGAAACAGGATTAGATGGCATTAGTATTGACATTCATCCAGGTGCTCAAAAATACTTTGATGAAAAGAAATAGTGTGAATTGTTGTTGAAACTAGCTTTTTAAAAGAAACGAAGAGGCTCGATTGCATAAAGCTTCGAGCCTCTTTCTTAAGTTGTAGATATAGGCGAGTAGCTTTTAAAGTGGGTGAATAGAAAAATATGCGTTGTAGGAAATTAATTATAGTATTAGCTTTATTAAGCATTTGCCTATGCATTTTTGTATTTCTTCCTCTTCAAAAAGTGTTCACCTTTACAGAAACACGTGCGGAACATCCGAACGTTCACTACATACCCATTTCAGCTGAGCAGAAATTTCAAATAAAATATACCCACTCCATACATAAATCAGATGTATGGGAATCCTATCAAACTGTTCAGGGAAATCGTATTCAAATGCTAGAGATGGAATATGAAGATTTGGCGATTGGTATGCCTGGCTATGCGGAGGAAAACCAAACTTTAATTCAAAGAGATGGTAAATATGTACTTCAGTTTGATAAGAACAAGATAATTGATGATTTTACAATTTATATTGGTGATTTAGATTTAGATCTTGTATTGATTTACGAAGATGTGGAATATGATTTAAAAAAAGATTTGGGTAGGGGAAAGTCCTATTTATTTAAAATTAGGCGACTATCGCTTTATGAACAGTGGAAAGGAGTAAGGATGAAATGACAACACAGGAAAAATCGCGAAAAGAAGAGCGAGTAGACGAATTTGAGCAAATTTCTGCTGAAGAGCAACAAGCCATACTTGAGAAGTATGATATTGAATCAAATGTAAGAACAGTTACGGGTGTCATGAAGCATATTATTTTCTTTGGTCTTCTAGCATTTTCATTGTTCCAACTATATACTGCAATATTTGGGCAATTTCCTGCACAAATTCAACGTACGATTCATTTAGGCTTTGGTTTGACACTTATTTTTCTATTATTTCCAGCTCGAAAAAAAGCGCCAAAGCACAAAGTTGCATGGTTTGATTATCTATTAGCTCTATTATCTATTGCAGTAGGTTCTTATTGGTCTATGAACTATACGGAGCTTGTGAATCGTAATGGCTCTATTACACAGATAGATTTTATTGTTGGTCTGATCGCTGTTGTTTTAGTGCTTGAGGCTGCTCGACGTGCTGTAGGACTACCGATAACGATTATTGCAATTGCATTCTTAATTTATGCATACTATGGTCCATATTTCCCGGCATTTATGGCACATAGAGGTCAGGATTTAGAGAGCATTGTGAACCTCATGTACTTTACAACAGATGGAATATTTGGTACGCCAATTAGTGTATCAGCAACGTTTATTTTTGTCTTTTTACTCTTTGGAGCATTTCTTGTCAAAACAGGGGTCGGTCAATATTTTAATGACTTAGCAGTTGCGTTAGCAGGTAAATTAATTGGTGGTCCTGCAAAGGTAGCTGTATTTTCAAGTGCTCTACAAGGTACCATTTCTGGTAGCTCTGTTGCTAATGTAGTAACATCAGGCTCCTACACGATTCCTATGATGAAAAAATTAGGATATCGTAAGGAATTTGCTGGTGCAGTGGAAGCGGCAGCATCCACTGGTGGTCAGCTCATGCCTCCAATCATGGGTGCAGCAGCATTCCTAATGGTGGAGTTTATTGGGCGTGGCATTACCTATTGGGATATTGCCAAGGCTGCAGCAATTCCAGCTCTTTTATATTTTACGGGTATATGGATTATGACGCATTTTGAAGCGAAAAGAGTTGGCTTAAGAGGTCTACGAGACGATCAAATGCCTAATCGACAAGAGGTATTTAAGAAAATATATCTTCTATTACCAATTGTAGCTATTGTTGTCTTGATGTTAACGGGAACACCAGTTATGCATGCAGCTTTGTATGGGATTATTATTTCAATTGGTGTTGCTATGTTTAATAAGGAAACACGTCTCAAACCAAAAGATGTAATTGAAGCATTGGTTGAAGGTGCTCGAACTGCCTTAGGTGTGGTAGCAGCAACAGCTTGTGCGGGGATTATTGTCGGAGTTGTCGTAAAAACAGGATTAGGTTTAAGTCTAGCAAATAGTTTAGTAGCATTAGCTGGTGGTAGTATTATTTTGACATTAATTTTCGTAATGATCGCTTCCCTTATTCTTGGTATGGGTGCACCTACTACAGCAAACTATGTTATTACATCGACAATTGCCGCACCAGCTATTGTGGCATTATTATCGCCAAATACACCACAGGAATTAGTACCGATAGTGGTTTTACTATCAGCTCATTTCTTCGTGTTCTATTTTGGTATTATTGCTGATATTACACCACCAGTAGCTCTAGCGGCTTTCGCGGCATCAGGTATTTCTGGTGGCGATCCAATCAAGACAGGGGTTAACTCAGCGAAGCTCGCAATTGCAGCATTTATTATTCCATATATGATTGTCTTTTCTCCAGCTTTATTAATGATTGATACGACAATTCCGCAGATTTTATGGGTAGTATTTACTGCCATCACCGGAATGGTGGCGATCGGTGCGGGAGTTATTGGTTACTGGTATCGCAAGCTATATTGGTTTGAAAGAATTATTGTTATTGCTGCAGGGCTATTACTTATTTATCCAGAGAAATTTTCGGATTGGGCTGGTTTAGCAATCTTTATTGTGATGTTTGTCATTCAATTTTTATCACATAAAAAAGGGAATCAGAATGATAACACTGGCCTAACAGTTTAATAAATTTTTGCCTTAAGATTTTAAATCTGCTCAATCAATAGCTGGCTACTAATAGCCAGGTGTTGGTGGGCAGATTTTCTTATGTTTTTAATCTAATATTGAGATTGGTTTTATATTTATAATGCATAATGTGTATTATTTATTGCTTTTTGCTAAAATCCTATTGTATAATTCTTTTATCAGAAAATTCAATTAAATAAGGAGTGATACAATGGGTAAACTATTAAATTCTAAATTTGAGACCTATTTAATGGATCAAGAGTTTGAGTCACATCAAGAGGAAGAGAACAATGAGGAGCAAATGGCGAACATTCAGTATGAAGAATATCCCGAAGGATTTTTTACAAGTTTATAATGTTTTTTTGATGGGCTATGTTGAAAGTGATATTAACTTTTAACATAGCCTATTGCATTGTAAGCCTCGATTTTTATCTTAATTGCTCTGCTAAATGTTCAAAAAAACTCGACGCATTTACGTAAAGGCTTAAACACCTTTCTCTAAGCATATTATAGATAAGATCATTATTATATTTTGTTTAGGTCCAAAGACATATGTACTTTTCTGAAATAGATTCATGTATAATGGGAAACAAAAATGCGTATAGAGGTGTAGTTATGTCAAAAGCTATAACAGTAGAAGAAACGATTTATCAATGGTTTGATCATTTTCATAAATATCCAGAAGTAAGCTGGAAAGAGTTCGAGACAACTAAAAAAATTGCTTCGATACTAGATGAGTTACAGGTTACTTACCGTTTATTAGGAGATGTCCCTGGTTTAATAGCTGAGATTGGGACAGGTGATGAAATCGTTGCTGTACGTGCTGATATCGATGCTTTATGGCAAGAAGTTGATGGGAAATGGCAGGCCAATCACTCTTGTGGCCATGATGCTAATATGACAATGGTTCTTGGTTCCTTATTACTACTGAAAGATCGTCCGTTAAAGCATCGTGTTCGTTTCATTTTCCAGCCTGCTGAGGAATTAGGAAATGGTGCTTGTGCAGCCTTTGATCGAGGAGCAGTTGATGGGGTAACACATTTATTTGGTGTGCACTTAAGACCAATTGAAGAATTGCCGCTTGGAAAAATTTCGCCAGCTATCCATCACGGTGCTGCTTATTTTTTAGAGGGTACTATTCAAGGGATTGATGCGCATGGTGCAAGACCACATCAAGGTAAAAATGCCATTGACGTCATTATGGCTGTACAACAAATGCTACACAGTATTCATTTATCACCATTTGAACCGCACTCCGCCAAACTAACAAAAATTATTGCTGATGGTGGTAGTACAAATATTATTCCCGGTAATGCAAGCTTTTCCATGGATATTCGCGCACAGCATAATCAACAGCTCGAATTGCTCCGTAGTAAAATTGAAACTGGTTTAAAATCAATACAGCAACAATTTGATATTGATATGGGGTGGAATTGGTTAGATTTCACACCAGGTGCTGAAGTTTCACCAATTGCTGCAAAAATGGCAAAGGATGCGATAATTGAGACATTAGGTGAGGAACATTTAGCGGATGAAATAACTACACCGGGAAGTGATGATTTCCATTTTTATACTGTGAAAAAACCAGAACTAAAAGCGGCGATGATTGGAATTGGGGCAAACTTAACGCCAGGTTTACATCATCCTAAGATGACATTTGATCGAAGTGCTTTGATAGATGCTGCAAAAGTACTTGCGTGTGTATTAGAGAAAAAACCTGAATAAAAAAATTTAAGCTATATGAAAAAATGTAATTATTTTTTCATATAGCTTTTTTTGCATGAACATTTTTTGAAATGCATGGATATTCAAGGGTTTGCATGGTTTTTTAATGCTACTTGAAAGCGTTTTATTACGCTTAAATAAAGGGATTTGCTTGAGAAGCATAATTTTTTTGCGTTGACTTTTAATTTTTTGAATATTAAGCTAAAAAACGTAAAAAATTATTTGCGTCTTTATAAAACCTAAAAGGGATTTGGTGCAAAAAAAGGGGATGGGACGATGAAAAAAGAAATTAGTGCATTTTGGGCACTTCTCACATTTGCAATTATGATTATTACAATGTTGATTACAGTAGTTGTATTAGAGCAAAGTCCTCACGTACCATTAATTGTTGGCACAACTGTAGCAGCAATTGTTGCCAAAATACATGGATATAAGTGGTCTGAAATTGAAGAAATGATGTATAAGGGTATACGTCTTGCATTACCAGCAGTTGTCATTATTATTTTAGTTGGTTTGACAATTGGCGCATGGATTGGCGGAGGAGTCGTAGCAACAATGATTTTCTACGGCTTAAAATTAATTTCTCCAGCTTGGTTCTTAGTGACAATCATGCTATTATGTTCAATCGTGTCATTAGCTATTGGTAGTTCATGGTCGACGATGGCTACAATTGGTGTCGCAGGTATGGGTATTGGTTTAAGTATGGGTATCCCAGCTGCCATGATTGCTGGTGCAGTTATTTCAGGATCATACTTCGGTGATAAAATGTCACCGCTATCAGATACAACGAATCTAGCGGCAGGCTTAACAGGAACTAACTTGTTTGACCACATTAAGCATATGTTATATACGACAATACCTGCATTAGTTATTGCTTTAGTTGCTTTCGGTATTATGGGAAGAAAATTTGCTGATATATCAATGCAATCAGAAGAAATTTTAACAACACTAAAAGTAATGGAAGAAAGCTTTGTCATCTCACCTTGGTTATTACTTGTACCAGTTGGTGTTATTGTATTAGTGGCAAGAAAGGTTCCGGCTATACCAGCTTTAATTATCGGGATTGTTTCAGGTTTCTTGCTACAAATTTTTGTGCAAGGTGGTACTGCAACTAGTGCTGTTCATGCACTTCAAGCAGGATTTGAAATTTCTACAGGCAATCATATGGTTGACGACCTATTTAATCGTGGTGGTTTAGACTCTATGATGAATACGGTTTCAATGACAATTGTAGCGATGACATTTGGTGGAGTGTTAGAATATTCAGGTATGTTAAAGGCTCTCATGAATCTTGTGTTAAAATTCGCTAAATCTACAGGTAGCCTTGTCGCTTCAACGATTGCTGCATGTATTACAACAAATGCAACATGTTCTGAGCAATACATTTCCATTGTTGTTCCTTCACGTATGTTTGCAGGTGTTTATCAACAACGTGGTTTACATTCTAAAAACTTATCCCGTGCATTAGAGGATGGGGGAACATTAACATCTGTATTTTTCCCTTGGAACACATGTGGTGTGTTTATTTTAGGTACTTTAGGTGTAGGAGCTATGGAATATGCACCATATGCTATTATTAATTTTGTTGTACCAATCATTTCAATTATTTATGCATATATTGGCTTTGCGATTGTTAAGCTGACTCCAGAGGAAATAGAAGCTGCGGAGCAACGTAAAAAAGAACAAGAATTTAATGATGCTGATAACATGGTAATGGTAGACTAATTTTTAAAATTATCTTTATCTTACAAGTTCAAAGAAAATTCTCGCAGATTATGAGGTCTGCGAGAATTCTATTTAATAGGTTGCAAAATTCAATTCATAAATAGTGCGGGGGCGACCTTGTTGATGAGTCATCTCTTCACCTACAACTTTTGCATAGCCATTATCAACTAATTTTTTGATAATACGTTCTGTTGTACGTCGAGTTACCTGCAAATATTCAGCAAGATTTTGTGAAGTAAATTGTGCCGATTGACGTTCATGACTAAAATTAATTAGTTTAGAAATATTTAACGGACTAAGGCTGGTAAGCTTTGCCATTTGTAAAACGTAAGGATCATCTGTTTTTAAAGAAACTTTACCTTTAGAATTAGGAAAAGGCCCTAATAGACTTTTATGTTCATCGAGAATATAGATTTCGGAAGGTTTAGCAAATGTTAAAGCATATTGAGCATTTTGTGTGGCTTCCAGAATGGAGTGCCCATAGCCAAATGCTAGTTTAAATGGTTGTTCGATTTGCTGTATGAGCTCTTCCAGGTTTTCCTTTTCTAGAGCATTTTGTAGATGTCCAGCTGTTGTATATAACTCAAAGGTATGCGCGGATATTTGCTTATAAGTTGAAAAGGTTGCCTTTGCAATTTGACTTAAAATAGTTGATTCTATAGATGAATCTTTTGGAATTTCTAATAGACCCACAACAGCCTTAAACGATTCTGATTTTGTTAATAATGATTTAGATTTAGTTTCTTCAAGACATTGGATGATGGAATTTTTTGTATCTAACATGCGCATTGCTGGTATTTGAAGTGCTTGTAATTCATCAAAAACACTATGAATACTTGTGATGACAAAATCAATGCTTTTGGTATTCCATAAGGCCATGTGACGCTGTAAAATATTCTCGGTCGGTTCCGTAATCGATATGTGCTGAACGTGTGGCTTTTCGCCCGTATACTCTATTTCTGCTAAAACATTATCAACAAAGGCTGGATTCATAACATCAATGGAAATTCTGTCGATGGGAACAGTATGTTTAGCTACTAGCGATAAAAAAGTTGTTGAGATGGCTGTTTCATCTTGTTTAATATAATTCCAAGGTATGGGTATTTCTGAAAGTAAAGATTGAGCATGCAAATAGGGTAATGTACCTCCAAATAGCAGTGCATCACATGGTTTAATTTGCTTTACCAAAGTAGGTGCTTCAGATGGATGCCTGTAAAGATAAAATTCTAATTGAATATCGGTTACGTTTTGTGCGATACTAATAATACGCTTCATAAATGCTTTAGAACAAATAATCGCTATTTTGGTAGACATGGGCATCGTTCCTTTTCTATTTTTTTAAATATTTAGCGACGTATTAGCGACAACTTTAACGACAGAGGAGACTGATTATGATGAAAATCCAACAAGTAGAAATTTTTGCTATACATTTACCGCTAATTGATCCATTTATCATTAGTTATGCTACATATGATACAATGCCTTCTATTATTTTAAAAGTAACAACTGATACAGGTATTGTCGGGTATGGAGAAGCTGTACCTGATGAGCATGTAACAGGTGAGTCATGGGAAAGTACTTATGCCGTACTGAAACATCAACTTGCCCCTGCGATTATCGGGGAAAATCCAATGGCCTTTGAAAAACTACACGATAAAATGAACAAAGTGGTGAAAGATGTACCTGCTGCCAAAGCAGCTATAGATATCGCTTGCTTCGATATCGCTGGGAAAGCATTAAACGTACCTGTATATCAGCTTTTAGGCGGTCGTTATCATGAAAAATTCCCAATCACTCATGTACTAAGTATTGGTGCTCCTGAAGCAATGGCTGAAGAGGCTGCTAATCGAGTTGAAATGGGCTATCGTTCCTTTAAGATGAAGGTAGGTACAGAGGTAATGAAAGATGTTGCTCGTATTAAAGCGGTACGTGAACGAGTAGGTGAAGACATTGCTATCCGTGTGGATGTAAATCAAGGGTGGGGGAATGCAGCAACTACTTTACAAGGATTACGTGCAATGAAGGATTTAAATATCGATTGGTTAGAGCAGCCAGTAGATAGCGAAGATATTGATGGAATGGTAGAAATTAAATCAAAATCTGATGTTACATTAATGATTGATGAAGGTCTTCGTGGCGTACGTGAAATGCGTGAAATTATTGCTAAGCGTGCAGCGGATAAAGTGAATATTAAATTAATGAAGTGTGGAGGCATCTACCCTGCTATGAAGCTTGCTGTTATGGCAGAGATGGCAGGTATAGAGTGTCAAATTGGTTCTATGGTTGAATCATCTGTTGGTTCTGCTGCAGGTTTCCATGTAGCTTTCTCGAAGAAAATTATGACAAGTGTTGAACTAACAGGCCCATTAAAATTCTCTAAAGATGTGGGCAACCTGCATTATGATGTTCCATTTATTTGCTTAAACGAAGAAGCAGGCTTAGGTATAGATGTAGATGAAGATGTAATAAAGGAATTATGTAAATTTTCAACAGTTGTAACTGCTTAAGGAGGCGTAAAATGGAAAAGATTTATGAAGGTATGCTTGGTAAGACACCTTTTTTTGTTACAAAATTAACGCCTCAGCATATACAACAAATTGAGGAGCTGCAGCATGAGGTCTATGAGGCATTAACAGATCAAAGTATTTTACAGCCATTAAGTACAGAGGAATTTGAGTATATTTTAAATGGCAATGGAATGATGATTGGTGCTTATGTTGAGGATCAATTGATTGCCTTTCGAGCACTGTTAAATCCACCTATTGATGAAGAGCATCTTGGCTATGATTGTGGAATTGAGGAGAAGGATTTTCAACGTGTTTTATATCAAGAAATTTCCAATGTTTCACCAAAGTATCGCGGTTATGGCTTACAGAAAACATTAGCTACTGTAGTGATGAATAGCATCGATTTAAAAAAATATGATTATGTTTGCTCAACCGTAAAGCCATATAATATTCCGAGTTTAAAGGATAAATTCTCGCAAGACCTCTTAATTAAAGGCTTGAAAATTAAGTACGTAGATAAGCTGCGTTATATTTTCTATAAAGATTTAAGACAAGATTTGTCATCAGTATTTACTGAAAAACAAGTAATATCAATGGGAGATATAGCTGGACAACAACAACTCTTAAAACAAGGTTTCCTTGGTACGACTATGTATGAAGAAAACAATGATTGGTTTGTTGTATACGAAAAATAAAGTAAAAGCCTTACCTGACACAAAAGTTTTGTGAAGGGTAAGGCTTTTTTACGAGGCTCTAAGTTATTTCTTCATTGGGCAATAACCACAGGCCATTAAGCCAGGGATATCTTTAGAAAAACAACATGATTTTCTTACAGGCAAATTGATTAAATTTGTGGGGCTTTGACCACCTGTATATTGTGCCCACCAAGATTTGTTGGAGAAGCGTGCCCATGTTTTAGGGTCCTCTAAAATTTCAATATCCTCCATAGCTTGATCAGCTAAACCAGGATTAGATAACAATACATGATAGTGCCATAGCAAATATCCGAAGAAATTTTCCCAAATGGTAAGAGGGGAAATCGATGTTACTTTCCTTAGTTTTTGGACAATTACATGCCCATCGTAAAGGACTTTCTCTATGACTGTTTGACGCTCATCTTCATCGACATAACGCCAATCATTTGGATTAGCGAACATGGCAACGGTAAAACTATTGAATTCCTTGGCCGCATCGAAACGCAATTCAAGTGGCTTACCATCCCATACTTCGTCATAAGCGGCAAGCATATAAAATTGCATAGCAAAAAACATACCATAGCGGCGTGCAAAGTGAGAAATAGCGGCAGTTTCTGTTGCGGCATCAGTTATACCCATCATGAGATTTAAAAAATCAGGGTGGTAAAAGTCTTTATGTATATCAGCTAATGTAAATAAAGTCCGCTTAGGCTCAGTTGTATAAATACTATAGGAGTTTAATTGTTGAACTTGATCCATCGTTAAAGCTGGCATGGTAATCCTCTTTTCCTTAGAACTTCTGTTAATTTCATTATAAAGTAATCAATTTTGCTTCACAAATAGTATGCCATATAGTAAAATACATTAAACATATAAGAAAGGTAGGGTTTATAATGTCACAGGTTCTTGCCATTCCAAGACCGCTAGTTCGATTAAATCAATGGACTATTCTTTTAAGTGTGATTTTTACATGGATAACCGGAGTTACATGGCTATTAGTTATTCCTCTTGCTGCAAATTTACTAGGCCTTTTATTCAACTATAACCCAATTATTCGCGTTGGGAGGCTGTTTTTAAAAAAAGCTCCTTCTGCCTATATACCAGAGGATGCACAACAACAGAAATTTAATTCCAGCATTGCTAGCTTTTGTTTAGCAGCCGGTTTAATAGGATATCTATTAGATTGGCAGGTCCTAGGCTATATCTTTACTGGTATGGTTGCAATAGCCTCATCCATCGCAATTGCCGGTTTTTGTATAGGTTGTTTTCTTCATTTTCAACTGAAGCAATGGCAATATCGACGTTCGTTAAAAAAATCTTTTTAAAAAAAGAAAAAAATTATTAGATAATTGTTGACAATTTAATTGATAATGATTATCATTATCGTATAAAGATTATTCCTCCTCTACAATACAGTGTAGAGAGGATGAACTTTAGCTACTTTTCTCCAGAAGTTTGCTAGTTCATGATTACGCTCCTAAAACCCCCCTCATTTTTTGGGAACGTGAAAATCTCAGACGACTCATTCTAATTTTAGAATGGAGTCGTCTTTTTTTGAAAATCATTGCGCATTGTTGTAATTACTATGGCAACCACTAGAGGAGTTATTCATCACTTAGAAGATTAACACGGAAATGTGCATCTTGGTTCTTGATCTGAATTGGAAGAACGACGATGACATCTGTGACCAACGAAAACTTCCGCCCACAGTGAAATGTTACGAAGAAGTAGTTTGCTGAACAGCGTTTTTTCTCCCAAGTATCATTGTATAGTAACTATGTAGTAACATGCCCACAATGATGACACCAAGACCTGCTAATGCAAGCGGGTTAGGGAAGGCAATTCCTAATAATAATACTTCACCGATTATAACAAAAAGAATTTCAGTTGATTGTGTAGCCTCAACTGCAGCTAATTTGCCTTGATGGTCTCTTACGCGGTCTGTTGCGATAAAAAATAATATGGTTGCAATGACTCCAGAGCTAATGCCAACAAGTAACGATTGGAACATTTGGCTTGCTGAAGGCAGGCCGACAGTAAATATGGCATAAATAGCCATGATGATCCATGCTGGCAATGAAGCAATCGTCATGCCTAGTACACGCTGAAAGGTATCGATCCGTCCCCCACAAACTTCCATCATCTTGCGATTTCCAAGAGGGTAAGCAAATGCTGCGACGATGACAGGTAAAATACCAAGCATTAAACTTCTAAATGAAACGGATTGTGCCTGCGGTATTTGTATTAGCAGAATACCTACTAAAATGACACAAGAAATAAGAAGAGAAATGAAAGGGATTTTTTGGCGCACTGTTTTACCAGCAATAACTGAAACGAAGAGGGGAGCTAATAATACACCAGCAACAATAGTAAATTGCCACGTGCCAGATACGAGCCAACCTGGACCAAATGCTGCAGCAAATGTTAATGGTGCATAGAATAAGACAAATCCCACGAAGCTCCAAAGTAGCCATGCTATAGGCTGTGCTTTCATTTCTCCAGATAAATGAGTAAAGCCTTTCCGATAAAAAACGATGATGAGTAAGAAGGGTAGCATGAAAAAGTATCGAAGTGACGCACTCCATAGCCAGCTACCACCTTGCATTTCCATTGCATGATTTAAAATAAAGGTCACGGCAAAGAAAAGTGATGCTAAAATGCCTAATGCAATTTCTTTCATAAAATCACCTCAATTTTAGTTTTAGATTCTTTTATGTAATTAGAAAATTCAGTAATTAATGCTGAAAAAATTACGAAGAAAGGAAAAAACCTTTCTTCGTAACTATAACATTATCAATTATGTCCCATCGAGTCCAGATTTTTTTGAGTTTAATCAATCTGTGACATTTTAACAGGTGAGTGGGTGGATCACTAATACATACCTATTATTTTGCTTGTTGTTCAAATAGCTGAACAATTTCAATAATAACTTGTGTTGCCTTTTCCATTGTTTCAGCAGATACATATTCAAATTTCCCATGCATATTTTCGCCGCCAGCGAAAATATTTGGTGTTGGTAAGCCCATATAAGACAATTGTGAGCCATCTGTACCACCACGAATCGGCAAAGTATTAGGTGTAATATCTAATTTTTCCATTGCAGCACGTGCAATATCAACAATTTCTTTTACAGGCTCAATTTTTTCGCCCATATTATAGTATTGATCTTCAATTGTAATGCTTAAAGCATGTTCTCCAAATTGTGCTTGAATTTTAGCTGCAGCATCACGCATTAATTGTTTTTTCTCTTCGAATTTTTGGCGATCATGGTCACGCACGATATAGGAAAGCTCTGTATGTTCAAGAGCCCCTTTAAAGCCCATTAAATGAATGAAACCTTCATAACCTTCTGTCTTTTCAGGAACTGCTTCAGCCGGCATTTCATTTTGGAAGGCAATTGCCATTGTAATAGCATTGACCATTTTATTTTTTGCTGAACCAGGATGTACACTTGTTCCTTTTGTAACAACCTTTACACCTGCCGCATTGAAGCTCTCATATTGTAACTCACCAAGTGGTCCACCATCCATCGTATAGGCATAGTCTGCTCCAAAAGCAGCTACATCAAATTTATGTGGCCCACGACCAATTTCTTCATCTGGTGTGAAAGCTACACGAATTTTACCATGTTTAATAGTAGGATTTTTAATGAGGTACTCCATTGCTGTCATGATTTCAGCAATACCGGCTTTATCATCAGCCCCTAGCAATGTAGTACCATCTGTTGTAATAAGGGTCTGACCCACGTAATTTTTAAGCTCTGGGAAATCTGTAGGGGACATGACTAAATTTTCATTTAATTGAATGTCTCCGCCATCATAGTTATCTACACGCTGTGGATTTACATTGGTACCTGTATAGTCTGTAGCTGTATCAACATGTGCTAAAAATCCGATAGTAGGTACATTTTTATCTGTATTTGCCTCTAATGAAGCAAATAAATAGCCATTTTCATCTAATGTAATCTCTGTTAAACCAATCTCGGCTAGCTCATCTTTTAAAACATGTAGTAGGTCAAATTGCTTTTGTGTAGAAGGAGTAGTTTCGCTTGTGAAGTCTGATTGTGTATCAATTTTTGCATAGCGTATTAATCGTTCAATTACTTGTTCTTTCATAAGTATGGCCTCCTATTGTGTACGTTGATTTTTTTAGCGGGTGTCCAAAATTTGCTCAAAGAAGTTTGAGCCTTTGATGGATGTCACGGAATCGGGCTTTGTGCGATCACAAAGCCAGTTCCGGACGTAACTATGCCAAGTCATAATTGATATTATTGTACCACTTTACTTCGGATTTCGGAATATTGAAGGATACTTAATGCAATAAACACTTGGGCGCTATAATAAGTCAGCATAATTACTTCATGTGAAAAAGCTAGTGGTGTAACAAATTTATTAATAGCTAAATAGGAATCGGAAGCAATAAATAACAGAGCCCCAATTATTGCAAATTTAGAGCCTGTTCTTATAGCTGTCCAGCCCATCGTTAAAATCACCGAAATATAGGCAATCACGGCAATGCTAAGAATTGTTTCACCTGTTTTCAAGACGGAACCTGCAATCCATATGGCCATGCAGACACCGTAAAGTAGTAGCGTTATTTTAGCCCAGGTTGGTACTTTCTGTTCGTTTGTGGTAGAGAAAGCAAAAATATAAAAGACATGACCAATAAGAAAGCTAGTCAGCCCAATTAAAAACCACTGCAATGTATAGTCGCCAATCATACAAAAAATAAGCCCAATAATAATTAAAAGTTGGTATTTTTTAATATGTAATGGTTTTTGAACGGCAGCTAAAATAATGATTAACAACATTGGAATTACTTTAAATAGTAGTTTTAAACTTTCGGCAATATGGGAAAAAAGAAAAATATAATAAAGACCAAACAAGATTATGAAACCTATTAATATTTTTTTAAACAAATTTTTCAGCTCCTTTCCTTTTGAAATTCAATATTTATGGTAGAATTCCTTTCTGTACAACGTATGTATGAAACTTTTTTAGTATGTAACCGTAAATAAGTAGACAGAAAGTTGAAGAGAGGATGAACCAAATGACTAAGCTACTGATAGCTTCTGCAGTCATTGCATTAATCGCGAGTGTATTAGTAACACCGCTTATTACAAAGAAGCGAGAAGATGGTAAATCGAGAAAGGTGATCGGATATTTCTTTATTGGCATCTTTGTGCTAGGATTTTTAGCCACAGGTATCACACTATATGTAACAAAAATTGATGTAAATTGGCTTGTTTTTTGGCCAGCAATAATTTTATTATCGCTAGCAGGTGCTCTGCTTGCGAGTGGTATTGAACGGAAGATTAAAGGAATTTTATTTTTAGCAAGTTTAGGTGTAGCAGTTTATGTATTATCAGCACCTTTATGGAATGCTAATGATAAATTTAATTCTTCAGAAATGAAGGAAGAGGTTGAAATAAAACCTTTCGATGAGACACAAACACCTGCGAGTGTCCCACCAAAATTTGCTCGTAATAAAATGAAAAAGGCATTCGGTCAAGTGCCAAATACTAGTTACTATGAGTTAGGACGTTTACAAATTCAAAAGGTGAAGGGTGAATATGTTTATATCGCACCAGTCGAGTTTTCTGGGTTCTTTAAATGGATGAATGGTGATACAACACCAGGCTACTTTATAATGAGTGCTACAGATTCGGCGGATAACCCTAAGTTTGTAAAAGAAGAAATGAAGTATGTCCCTTCTGCTTATCTAAATGCTAATTTAGAACGTCATATTCGCCTACAACATCCATTCCTTATTTTTTATGGGGATGTTCAACTAGAAGTAGATGATGACGGAAAGCCTTATTACATTCGTTCCTATGGTGAATTTATTTCAGCACGAAATGGCTTTGATGTGAAAGGGATTGTCTTAGTAGATGCACTGACAGGGAAATCAGAGGTGCTTAAACTGGACCAAATACCTGAATTTATTGATGGTGCAGTATCTCCAGAGACAGTAAGCTTACAAAATAGTTATTTCGGTAATTATGTTCATGGTTTTTGGAACAGTATGTTTGGTAAAAAGGATGTAAAAATCCCTTCCGATGAAGGAACAGAATCGAATGTTAGCCCAATTTTCGATGAGAAGGGTGATATGTATTACTTCACAGATTTTACAAGTCCTAAAGAAGGCGTAGATTCCATGCTAGGGTATTCCTTAACAAATGCACGCACAGGAGAAGCCACATATTATACAGGGAATTTAGATTCAAGTTATATGGATTCACAAGGTAATTTACAAATTATTGAGAAGAAATTTATTGAGAAAAAATGGACTGGTGAAATGCCAGTGCTATATAACTTTTATGGGGAAGCAAGCTGGCTAACAGCGGTGCTGGATTCCAACGGCTTTTTACAAAACTATTTCATTGTGTCTGCTGCCAATCCTGAAATCTCCGTTTATGCTACTACTCCTAAGGAGGCACTAAAATTATATAAAACTGCATTAAGCCGTGGAGGAAATACAGTTGACGGTAGTTCAAATGCTGAGGAGAAGCAAGCTAGTGGGAAAGTATTACGTGTGTACAAGGAACGTTTAGGAGATTTTACGACAGTTTCTTTCTTATTAAACAATGGTGAAAATTATTTAGTCAGTGCTGAAACAGAACCTCTAGCCATTTATTTACAAGAAGGTGATGAGGTAATTATCACGTATGGTGATACAGGGGAACAGTTCTTACCAGTTCGATCCCTCATCATTAAAGGGTTACAATAAAAAAACAAAAGACGATCTTAGGATAACGAAGATCGTCTTTTGTTATGTCGATTGTTTTTGAATGGAGGTAAGCATTTTGCCTCTATGGTTCATAAAAAGTGTCCTTGCATGGTCATTTAAAGTAAAAATTTGTTGTACATAGTCTTGTAGCAATCTATCTTCATATTCAAAAGAATGATCATCTTCATTTTCTAAAATATAGGATAATAGAAGTGCATGTAAGACAGCCACCTCTAGATTTTGGGTATTTGTAATAAACTTCAAATTTAGAATAGAGGTGTGGGAAACAAATTGATTAACATAATCAATAGCATTTTTATACAGTGTCAAATTAACACGTGGCTCTAACCGCTTTCTTAGCTCGGTGCACGCATTATTTAATTCTTCTATTTTTAAAAATAAACCTCTTACACTTCTCTTATGCTGTTGTTCTAAGGTATGAGCAAGATGTTTATTGATATGAGACATTGTTAGTAAAACTCCTTTCTTCAATAGGGTTCATTTATTAATATGAATGGAATAGCTGGAAATGGGAAGAGTCTTTTCGTTTAATTTGAAGCAGTCTTTACTCTATATATCGAGACAAAATTACTAGATTTAATATAGAAAAGTGATGACATTATGAAAAAAATGGGGTTATTATCATACGATAGTAACCCCATTATGTTATTGAAAAAATCACTATTATAAAAAGAACGTTGGCAGGAGGGATTTTATTTCCGTTCCCCCAGCTTCAAACAATCATGCTGCATTTACTAGCAGTAGTAAACAAAATCAATAAGTCGTTATGATACTGAATATAAATATTAGGTCTCTTGGTAGTTCATAGTAAATTACACTGAGCGTAATCAGTTAATTACTTCCAATTAAATCCTTTTGTAGCTAAAAACTCTTTGATATGAGGACGACGTTGTTCGACTAAAAAATCAGCCATTTGTTTTGTCCAATTATCAATTTTTCTATTTGAGGATCGGTTATTATAATACATCTCCATTGTCTCATTATAAGCTGGTAAAAGCTCATCATACTTGTCTACATTGTATCCGTTTTCATGTAATACGGCAGACACAGGTAAGCGTGGTTTGACTTCATTGCGTCGTGCTGGTACGCCAATTGTTAGGCCGAATAAAGGAAAAACGTGATCAGGTAGATTAAATAATTCACTTATTTCGGAAGGATTGTTACGTACCCCTCCAATATAGCAAATTCCATACCCCATTGATTCTGCTGCGATCACAAAGTTCTGTGCAAACAACGATACATCAGCTACACCCACTAGAACATTTTCAGCAGAATCTGCAACTATGTCTACACCTTCTAGTTTTCCAGCCATTTGAAGACGCTTGAAGTCAACGCAAAAGACAAAAGCACCACCAGAAGTTTCATATTGACGAGGGTTACCAGAGAGTAATCCTAATTTCTCCTTTTTGTCTGCATCTGTTACCCATATTACACTATAGGCTTGGACAAAATGTGATGTGGCAGCCATTTGTGCTGTTGCAATTAAATCCTCGATGATTTCTCTTGAAATCGGATTGCCATCATAAATACGAACCGAGGAATGGTTGCGTAATAATTCTTTAACCATTTAAATATTCTCTCCTTTGTGTCTTATCTATATCATGAGCATAGCACGCTTTGTTGTCAAAATCGAATAAAGAGGGATTTGTAGTTATATTTAAATAGTTTGTAAATGTAAAACTTTATTTCTTTTTCTTAAATGCAGATGTGACTTTTGGCTCTGTGCCATTTACTAATCGTTTAATATTTTCAATGTGCAAAATAATCGCTATGCCAAATAGAAGGACAGCAATAACAGTAGGACCGATTCCAGGAATCCATAAATAAGTTGCTGTACAAAAAACGAGATAAAACTCAAGTACTCCAACAATTAAATAGTTTGTTGCGAAAGATAAAATGACAAATAGAATAAGTGCAAATAAACCTATTTTCCAATCAACAGCAAGTAAAATGCCAATAATGGAAGCAGTACCTTTTCCACCATTAAAGCCCATATAAAATGGGAAATTATGACCTAAAATAACCCCTGCAGCCATCATGTAAGTTAAAAGCCATATTTGTCCTTCGGTTAAATGTATAGCATCTGCTAAATAAATGTGTGCGCCGATAATGGCTACAACACCTTTACCAATATCGATGAGAGCTACTAAAACGCCATATTTCCAACCTAGGGAAAGTGTAGCATTGGATGCACCAGCATTACCATGGCCAGCTTTTTTTAAATCAACCCCAGATAAAAATTGTGCCACTTTAGAGCCGTGAATACAGCCAATTAAATATCCAACTAAGAGAAAAATA
This sequence comes from Lysinibacillus irui, assembly GCF_028877475.1. Classification (NCBI taxonomy): domain Bacteria; kingdom Bacillati; phylum Bacillota; class Bacilli; order Caryophanales; family Bacillaceae; genus Lysinibacillus; species Lysinibacillus irui. The sequence continues at coordinate 346,375 of NZ_CP113527.1, forward strand.
ATCACGGCTTTTACCATAAAAATACTCCCTTCAAAATTTTTTCTAAAATAGTGTATGCGTTCATAGTACGTAAAAGAGCAGACAGAAGTTTCGGAAAAAATAAAATTTACATGTTGACAGAAAAAAACTCTATGTTTATACTGTGTAACAACGATGGAAATTGAATCTCATACTCTTATCAAGAGCGGCGGAGGGATAGGCCCTATGATGCCCGGCAACCAGTAAGTGATGAACTTACTAAGGTGCTAATTCCTACAGATTCTTACTTGGATCTGGCAGATAAGGGGAGGAAAACTTGCAACCGCAACCCTCTTCTTAGCTGAAGAGGGTTTTTGTTTTCTACAGAAAAATCCTCCTCATCTCCGGTGCCATCGTAAAAAAATAACCATTTGGAGGTACACAATGACAAATTTTAAACCAGAAACATTGTTGTTACATGGTGGTCAAGAACCAGACCCAGTGACAGGATCTCGAACTGTTCCCATCTATCGCTCAACGGCATTCGTTTTTAAAGACACTGCTCATGCGCAACGTCTTTTTGCCTTAGAAGAAGCAGGGAACATTTACACACGCATTACAAATCCAACTGTTGATGTTTTTGAAAAACGTGTGGCTTTATTGGAAGGTGGAACAGCAGCAGTAGCACTTTCATCTGGTGCAGCGGCTATCGCATTTTCCATTTTAAACCTAGCTGGAGCTGGTGATGAAATTGTAGCAGCTAGTTCTTTATATGGCGGTACTTATAATTTATTTGCTAACACACTACCAAACTACGGTATTAATACAATTTTTGTAGATGAAACAAACCCAGACAATTTTAAGGCTGCAATTACCGATAAAACAAAAGCTATTTTTGCTGAAGTTTATGGTAATCCAAGCTTAAAGGTTTTAGATATTGAAGCGGTAGCTAAAATTGCACATGAGAATGGCTTACCATTAATTATTGATAGTACGTTTGCTTCTCCGTATGGCTCAACACCTATTGAATATGGTGCAGATGTTGTTGTTCATTCAGCCACTAAATGGATAGGTGGTCATGGTACAACTTTAGGTGGAGTAGTGGTAGATGCTGGTAAGTTTGATTGGACTAGCGGACGTTTTCCTGGTTTTACTGAGCCAGATGCTTCTTACCATGGCTTACGCTACGGCATTGATACGGCTTCAGCAGCTTTTGCTACGAAGCTACGCGTACAGCTATTACGTGATTTTGGTCCAACATTGAGCGCAGACGCAGCCTTTAATTTGTTACAAGGTTTAGAAACGCTTCATTTGCGTATCCCTAAACACAATGAAAATGCATTGGCAGTGGCTGAATATTTACAGAACCACCCATCTGTGGAGTATGTAAATTATAATGGCTTAGAAGATTTCCCAACACATGATTTAGCGAAAAAATATTTAAGAAATGGCTTCGGTTCAGTGCTCACATTTGGCATTAAAGGTGGACGTGAAGCCGGACGAAAGCTTATTGATAGCGTGAAGTTATTTTCACATGTAGCAAATGTAGGAGATGCCAAGTCATTAATTATTCATCCTGCCTCAACTACACATCAACAGCTCTCAGCAGATGAATTAGTTCAAGCTGGAGTAACCGAATCGCTTATTCGCTTATCCATCGGTTTAGAGGCAGTAGAGGACATTATTGCAGATCTAGAACAAGCGATTACGCAGGCAACAGCAACTGAACAAACAGTAAAAGCTTAAGTAAAAACATAAGGGAGAATGTTGTAGCGTTTACGTATTTTCTCATTCGATTTGCCTCATTTGGTAATACTTCTAACGTTACTACATCAGTCGAGTAAAGTCTCTGTTGATTATCAGAACCTTTTGAAAAATAATACCAAGTATTTTTATATGTATTATTGACTTAGTTAAATCCTTGTTATATACTAGGGAATAAGTTAAGGGTACGAAATTCTTGTTATAAAGGTAATGTTTTCATAAGTGCTCCCCCACTTTTGAATAGATGTGGGAGAGTAGTTACTTAGCCAGTAACTGCTCTTCCCAAAAACTGATGATAAAGGAGTGTTTGAAATGGGTAATATCTATAGTGCACAAAACATTGCATCCTATCTAATTTATGAGCTAAATGAAGGGCATGTTTTTGTCAATAATTCATCCATCCAACACCTCCTTGCATCGGTTGAAAGAAAATGGCAGCAAGTCTTTGGTCATACAGCATTTCAAGAGCATGTTGTTGCTGAAGAGGAGAGCTATACGATAAAGGAAGTTTTCGAAGCATATAAACATTACGGTGTAAGCCATATTCCACTTCCTGCGACAGAGTTTTACTTAAAGTATGGTACTTTTCAATTAGTGGAACGAACATATGCAGTCCCAAATTTTAAAGAAGAAGAAATTAGTCTTGTTCAACAAGTTTTAACACAATATCGATATCAGTTGCTTTCAAAAGCAAGTTGAACCCCCTCATATATAAGCTCATTCTCTACTGCTACAGGGAATGAGTTTTTTCTTTAGAGGTCCTTAAAATAATAACAAGATTATAGGTGTCCAAGCATACATATATAATAGAAGAAAGACATTCATCTATTTAAATGTAAAGAGTCAATTTTTGTTCAAATCTTATGGATTAATCGAAAAAACGTATAATAAGGGGAATGAAACCGATTTCTTTTGCACGTCTAGAGAAAACAAATGTCCTTCCTAGAAAGATTTTTCTTGTGAAAAGTATGTATTTGCGATACAATTTTCTTTAAGTTAAATTTTGAATTGTTTGAATTTGTGTGTGTTGCTACACGTACTGAAATAGCAAAACTCATACGAAGAAGAGTTGACTAAAGCCTGCGGTGGGTGTCAAATGATCATGACACAACCCCATGGAGAAATTAGCTTTGATGAAACTGCGGAATGTAAGTTGGAGGGAATAACAAGAATGGCAACTATAAAGGCAGCGATTTTAGGATTTGGAACGGTAGGTCAGGGCATCTATCATATATTAAATGAAAAGCGAGAAGAGCTAAAAAATAAATTAGGTATTGAATTAGAAGTTGCGAAGATTTTAGTGACAGATGCTAGTCGTGAACGTGTGCCAGGAACAGCACATTTGATGACAACGAGCATAGATGATGTCTTAGCAGAACCAGGTATGCAGGTTGTGTTTGAAGCAATTGTAAATGAAGAGCCTGCATTCAGTTATTTAAAGCGAGCAGTTGAGCATAAATGCCATGTTATTACAGCCAACAAAGTGATGTTTGCTAAACGAGGTTTAGAGTTACAGGATCTTGCAAAGGCAAATGGTGTTTTTGTAGGCTATGAGGCAACTACTGCTGGTGGCGTACCTGTTATTAAAACAATGAAAAATATTTTACTTGTTAATGACGTAAGTCGTATACAAGGAGTCTTAAATGGCACATGTAATTATATTTTAACAAAAATGCGTGCACAGGGCTGGTCTTTCGAAACAGCTTTAAAAGAGGCACAGAGCTTAGGGTATGCTGAGGCAGATCCATATAATGATGTTTCTGGTCAGGATGCCTTTAAAAAATTAATGATTTTAAGTGCTTTGGCTTTTGGAGAACAGCCAGATTGGGCTGATGTAGAGGTCATTGGAATAGATAGTATCTCGGCTGAACAAGTACGTGAAGCGTGTGAAAATGGTTTGCGTTACCGCCATGTAGCTGAAGTGGAGAAACTGGCTGACGGTAAAATTATCGCTAAAGTTGGTCCACAACTTGTTGATAAAGAACATCCACTCTATCCAGTCGATGATGTGTTCAACGCAGTGGCATTAGAGACTAACTACATTGGCACATTAACATTAGTAGGTCCTGGAGCAGGAATGTATCCTACCGCTAGTGTCATGGTAGAAGATTATGCCGAGATTATTGGGAAAAGAGCAGGATTTGTTGTAACGATTTAAATTAACTTATTTCATTTAGAAGCCCACCATTCAACAATGTTTAAATTGTATGAATGGTGGGGTTTTTTAATCCTCGTCTTTCACATCAATATCCTCTGGAATAGGGGTAGATCGCCAAATTTCGATTTCCTCTTTAATTCGTTCCAGTTGTTTAAAATAAGTACTAAATTGACCGCTATTTATTAGAATTTGTTGTCCATCGTAAACTGAACGGATGCGCCCCTCATATACTAGACGCATTACTTGATCCTCAGGCATGCCAAGGTCAATAGCTGTCTCTGCAATTGTTTTATACATATGATTCGCTCCTTTTACAGTATTTATTATAACGTCCATTCAATAGAAAGCATACTGTGCTATATGAAAGATAAAATAAAATGGTAATTGTTTGATTTTGGATAAATATGTATTATAAATATCATGAAGTAATGAAGCGAGGATGATTGATAAAATGTTAAATCCATTGTTTGTATTACTTGCAGCCATTTTGTGGGGCATGACAGGTACGGCTCAATCGTTTTTAGATCAAGGAATATCTCCGATTGCGGTGGCCACAATCCGTTCTGCCATTGGTGGCGGTCTATTATTAGCCATCGCTATTTTGTTACGAAAAATTGACCTCCGAAATTGGTCATGGAAATGGACGATTTTAGCTGCGGCTAGTATCGCCCTTTTCCAAGGACTTTTCTTCTCATCAATACGTCTAACAGGTGTTGCTATTGGAACAGTTGCAACAATTGGGAGTGCGCCAGTGTTTTCTGGTATTTTAGAATGGATCGTTTGGAAAACGCGGCCCACATTGATATGGGGTCTTGCTACACTTATGGCCATCATCGGATGTCTTTTATTATTTATGAGCAATGGGGATGAAATAGTTCATGCTGGTGGATTCGCCCTTGCGCTTTGTGCAGGCTTATCCTTTGCATTTTATACAAATATAAGTAAAAAATTAATGGCACAAGCAGATGCATTACCAGCAGTCGCTATGACATTTTCGGTTTGTACGTTGTTTTTACTGCCGTTTTCTTTAGAAAGTGGATTTGCTTGGCTAGTAAACATACACAATTTATGGACAATGCTGTTCATGGGAATCATGTGTACAAGCGTAGCGTATTTACTGTTTTTAAATGGTCTGCAGAAAATTAGTTCATCCACAGCCGTAACCCTTTCATTGGCAGAACCATTGACTGCGGCTATACTAGGTGTATTTTTGATTGGAGAACACTTAACTATAGTGTCCTGGCTTGGTGTAGCAATGCTATTAGGAGGTATTGTTGTTTTAACACTAGGTGGAAGAAAAAAACTAAAACCTTAAGAAAATCTTCATTTTTATAATAGCTGGTTTTTAAGATTTGAAAGGTAGACTTATATTTGAGAGCGAGGTGTATATCATGACGAAATTAACAGTTCTTGTTACAGATGACGATCAAGATATTCGTGATGGTATTGAAATCTATTTAAAAAATGAAGGCTATCATGTCATTAAAGCAGCAGATGGCTTAGATGCATTAAAAAAGCTAGAGAACAATGAAGTACATTTAATTATTTTAGATATTATGATGCCAAACATGGACGGAATAACGGCTACCTTTAAAATTAGAGAGGAGCGTAATATTCCAATTATTATGCTAAGTGCGAAGGCGGAGGATGGCGATAAAATCCATGGATTATCAGTTGGAGCTGATGATTATGTGACAAAGCCATTTCACCCATTAGAATTATTGGCACGGGTGAAATCGCAACTACGACGCTATGTTCAACTAGGGACGTATAGTGAAGGTGCTACAAAGGTAGAAATTGACGGACTTGTTCTTGATGAAGAGGCTAAAGAAGTCATATTAGAAGGAGAACCAGTTCGCCTTACCCCGATAGAATATAAAATTACAGAACTATTAATGAAAAATGCAGGGCGTGTTTTTTCGATTCGAGAAATTTATGAACGGGTTTGGAATGAGGAAGCGTACAATGCTGAAAATATTGTAGCTGTTCATATCCGGAAGATCCGAGAAAAAATCGAAGCAGATCCGAAAAATCCGCGCTATTTAAAGGTGGTATGGGGCGTTGGCTATAAAATGGAAAAATAAAATAGAGAAGTATATGACTATTGCAGGATTTATTGCAGGAGTTATTGGGCTTATTTATTTTGGGATTTATGCCTATCAAATCGTCGATTCTCGCTCCTCAGAGGTTTTACAATTGTTAGAAAGAATTTTTTAGAGGAGTGTAAAGAGGGATGATAAAAAAATGGAGATCTCTTTTCGTTTTAATGTGTTTAATCTGGACGATTTTCGGTATTTTTACATTTTGGCATGTAGGTTATCAGTATATTGGTAAATCATATTTCGATTCAGAAAATTTCCAGCATGAAATAGATAATTTCACTGCAGAATTAGGACCTTTAGTAATAAATGTACCGAAGGCAGAGGATTTAAAAAATAAAATAGAAATTACCCAAACTGAAATAGAGGATCATCGTAATTACTACGGCACATTGGGACAGCAAATCGATAATATTAAAGCACAATACGAACAGCGTATTCAGGAAGCTATAGATGCCAATGCAACTGAATTAAAGACTAAGCTAGAGACTGAACGCGATAATAAAATTAAAGATATTACAGCAAATTTTGAAGATGATGAGCATGTACGAAAGAAGATTCTTGCTGAAAAAGAAGTGCTCATTGATAAATATATTAAAGACGTACAAAGTGAAGCCAAAAACTTTGAAAAAAACTTTGACTATTGGTCTTATGAGTTGAAGAATACGGAAACAGGTAAAACATATCGTGCTGGTGATGTTACTGAAAGTAGTGCCTATAAAATAAAATATACGGAGCGAAATCCATTATATGCAGGTAACATAAGTAATAATTTCAGGGATACTTTTTACCGTACAGAAACATATGTAAATGTAGATGACCTTTATGAAACAACTGAATATACGGGTGTCTTAACGATTTCAAAAAAAGCAGTGCAAACATTAGGCGTTATGCAGGATTATAGTCGTTTTCATCGAAATCAATATACCTTCTTCCTAGTATGGCTCACTAGTATAGTAACAGCATTCTTTGTTTGGAGAGGACGTAAGGGTTTACTACAAACTGTCAAGGATATGAAGGAAAAAGAGATTTTAACTAAAGTTAAATTCGACTTTCAAGTTGTTTTAGTATTGATCACAGGATTTATATATCTTATTGCGTCTCAAGTTGTTTTTGAATCTATTGAATACACTTACGAATACAATTATCAACATAATTATGTGCGCTATATACTAGATCTTGCCTTTAAATTAGGTGTGTTATTTGTAATTGGCAGTGCCTTCTTTGTGCAGTTAATATGGTTGTATACAAGAGTAGATACTTTGAAAAAGCTAGAGGAAAATGTAAAATCGAGCTATTTATGGTCACTTGGGGATTCGATGACTGATTTATTTATCAACCGTTCGATTGCATTGCATTCAATTGTGATGCTCGCTGCAGCCTTCTTTGGTGGAGGTAGTCTTGTCGCTTCAATGTTAAGAGGAGGAGCTTTTCAAGTTCTTGTCCTTGGATTGTGTACGTTCGTAGGAGTTCCAGCATTAATCGTTTTTCTATCAAGAATGGGTTACCTAAATCGCATTATGAAGGATACGAAGGATATGGCTGAAGGACGGTTAAACCGTGATGTAAAGGTAAAAGGCAAATCACCGCTTGCTGGTCATGCGGAGAATCTTAACCATTTACGGGAAGGTGTTCGTACGTCAATGCACCAGCAGGCTAAAAGTGAACGGTTAAAAACAGAGCTAATTACCAATGTGAGTCATGATTTACGGACTCCTCTAACCTCTATTATTACGTATACGGATTTACTGAAAAACCCTACGATTACAGATGAAGAACGTCAGCAATATATTCATATTCTTGATAAAAAATCTGAACGTTTAAAAGTGTTGATTGAAGATCTCTTTGAAGTATCAAAAATGGCAAGCGGGAATATCGAGCTTCAACGAAGTCGTGTAGATTTGACACAGCTTATTCAGCAAGCGGTGGGAGAACATAAGGAAGATTTATCACAGTCACGTTTAGATTTACGAATAACGATGCCTCATGACCCTATTTATGCCTATGTGGATGGTCAAAAATGGTGGAGGCTTATTGATAATTTAATTGTTAATGTCTTGAAGTATGCGTTAGAAGGGACACGTGTATATGTAACGTTAAAACGTACGGCAGATGGTGACGCCGAATTCACAGTGAAAAATGTAGCGAAGTATGAAATTAGCGAAGATGCTGATGAATTATTTGAACGCTTTAAACGGGCAGATGCTTCACGACATACAGAAGGCTCTGGACTTGGATTAGCTATAGCACAGTCCATTGTTGATTTACACGGAGCTAGAATGACTATTGATGTCGATGGTGATTTATTTAAAGTAACAGTTCGTATTTCGGCAGTATAATGGGAAGATGGTGGCAGAGGTTTGCCACCATCTTCTTTATATTATAAGCCTAAATTTTTAGCGATAATAACTTTCATGACTTCATTTGTTCCAGCATAGATGGACATAACAGGAATATCTCTATACCTACGGGCAATTTTGTATTCCTCCATATATCCATAGCCGCCATGCAATTGCATACATTGTGTGGCAAGATTACGTGCATTTTCTGTTATCCAGTATTTTGCCATTGATACTTTAGTAACGACATCTTTACCTGCTATATGGTCTTCAATCAAAGATTCTAAAAACGCTTTGCCAAGCTCAATTTTAGTTGCCATTTCAGCTAGTTTAAATTGAGTATTTTGGAAGTCTCCAATTGTCTTACCAAAGGCTTGGCGCGATTTTACATAGTCAAGCGTTATGGCAAGCATATCCTCTGCGGCTGTTTGAGCAGCAATCGCTACCGCTAAACGCTCTTGTTGCAGTTTTTCCATCATATAGTGAAAACCTTTGCCTTCTTCTCCTAGTAGGTTTTTTACAGGCACTCGGCAATCTTCAAAATAGAGCTCTGCTGTATCTTGGGCATGCATGCCAACTTTTTCGAGTTGTCTTCCTTTTGTAAAGCCAGGAGTACCTTCTTCAATGACAAGTAGACTAATTCCACGATGCTTTTTCTCTGCCTGTGGATTTGTCTTCACTGCAACAACGACTAAGTTTGTATGAATTCCATTGGTAATGAAGGTTTTTTGACCATTCACTATGTAATGGTCACCATCGCGAATAGCTGTAGTTTGGATATTGGCTAGATCTGAACCTGTACCAGGCTCGGTCATCGCAATAGCTGTTATAGAGTCGCCTGTCACACATTTAGGTAACCAGCGAGACTTTTGGTCATGTGTACCATAGGCCTCGATATATGGTACAACAATATCATTATGCAGGCCCACTCCGATCAGGCTGGAGCCTATCCGTTCAAGCTCTTCTTGAATGATAACACCAAAGCTGAAATCCAGCCCCAGCCCTCCATATTGCTCTTCAACCTGTGGACAAAGATAGCCCATATCACCGAGCTTACGCCAAAATGAAAGAGGAATAAGATGATCCTTTTCCCATTGAGCATAATGTGGCTCTGCTTCTTCAGCTAAAAACTTACGAAAGGTTTTACGAAATAACTCATGCTCTGTTGTTTCAAATTTATAACGTGTCATTTGATATAGCACCCCTTTTTGATTCGTAAATGTGTAAATATTCTGTCTTATTGATCATGTTACTGGAAGATTTGTGAAAATAAAAGTAGCTTTTAGTGAGGAAGTGACGAAAATGTCATCTATATACAGTGAAATGTCATGTAATACGATAGAATTCAAATAAACGAAAAGATAAACTTATATTTGTAAGCAATTTAAGGTGGCTAGTTTCTATTTTCACTAGAAGATTATTCAAATGCTTCATGTAATAGGATTGTTAAGTAAAATGATATAATCGACTAAATATAGAGAAAGTAGAGGACGAAGTTATGCCAAAAGTAATCGGCGGTTTACTTTTAATTAGTGTTTATAGTGCGTTGACTTTCTATTTAGGGTGGGGAGTGAAGCAGTGGCTTGTAGCTATGGGGTGGTTCCGTTATCCAGTCCTATTTTGGTTACTATTATATATTGTGGCATTTAGTATTATAATCGGAAGGCTACATGAGTCTTTACGCTTCTTTTCGGTGATCAGCAATTATTGGATGTTTATCTTTGAGTATGGATTATTACTATGTTTAGTTGCACAATTGATTATTTGGTTAACACCCTTTAAAAATGTACAAATAATTGGTAGTATAGCAGTTGCTGTGCTATTAGTATTAGGTATCATTGGCTCTTATTTAGCCTATTCTCCAGTTGTTCGTCATTTAGAGATCGCGGTTGCAAAAAAAGACAGTGAGCTTCATTCAATGAGAGCTGTTGTGGCATCCGATTTTCATTTAGGGGTTTTATCGCATAAAAGGCATTTGCAACGCTTTGTTAGCTTAGCTAATGAAGCACAGCCAGATATTGTGTTGTTAGCTGGTGATATTGTGGATGATGATCCAAAATGGTTTGTACAAGAGGGAATGGCGGATGTCATGAAACAATTAAGGGCTACATATGGAACGTATGGTATACTAGGTAACCATGAGTATTATGGCAAAAAAATCCCTGAATTTATAAGAGAAATGGAAAATGCCAATGTAAAAATACTGCTAGATGAAACAATTCGTATAGAAAATGCGTTTATATTAACAGGGCAAGAAGACAGGACGAACAAAGAAAGAAAACCACTTGAAGATTTAAAGTCTACTGATAATTTACCTTGGCTTGTAATGAACCATACACCTGACGACTTGTTGACACCTTCGAAAATGGGTGTTGATTTACATATGTCAGGTCATACGCATAAGGGTCAGCTATGGCCGAATCAGTTTATAACAGCAAGAGTATTTGAACTGGATTATGGTTATAAGCTGAAGGAGCACATGCATACACTTGTTTCATCAGGATATGGCTTCTGGGGACCACCTATGCGAATTGGTAGTAGATCAGAACTGTGGGTAGTAGATATAAAATTTCAATAATAAGTTGAAATTTTGAATTGGACTACTTAGGCGAATTGGCAGTAGTATAGAAAAACGGAGTATTTTATAATAAGTGGGTATTTTATTAAAAAAGGTAAGGTGACATGGTGGAAATTATAGAGTTATTAAAAGCATTGATATTAGGCTTTGTTGAAGGTATGACAGAATTTGCACCAGTATCTTCTACAGGTCATATGATTATCGTAGATGATATGTGGTTAAAGACAGAAGAGTTTTTAGGAAAATATCCTGCGAATACATTTAAAATTGTAGTTCAACTTGGTTCTATATTAGCAGTTATCGTTGTTATGTGGAAACGTATGTTGAGCCTCATTGGCTTATACAATATAGATGGACAATCTAAATCTATGAATGGCCGTTTTAACTTATTGCATGTCATTGTTGGGATGCTACCTGCGGTTGTCTTAGGTTTTGCATTCAAGGATTTTATTGATGACCATCTTTTTAAAGTAGAGCATGTTATTTATGCATTGGTAGCTGGGGCAATTCTAATGATTGCGGCAGATAAATTGGCACCGAGAAAGCCAAAAGTAGATTCTCTAGATAAGATTTCATATGGATTGGCATTTAAAGTAGGGCTAGTACAATGTCTATCTTTATGGCCAGGTTTTTCCCGTTCAGGCGCAACAATTTCAGGTGGGGTACTATTCGGTATGAGTCACCGTGTTGCAGCTGATTTTACATTTATTATGGCAGTACCGATTATGGCAGGTGCTAGTCTAGTATCTGTTTTGAAAAACTGGGATACTTTATCAATGGACTATTTTGGATTCTATGCTGTCGGATTTATTAGTTCATTTGTCTTTGCATTACTATCGATCAAGTTCTTCTTAGCACTTATTTCAAAAGTGAAATTAATGCCTTTTGCGATTTATCGTTTAGTTTTAGCTGCTGTTCTTTGCGTAATCATTTTCATGTAAAGTTAAAAGTCACTCTTCTGTACAAGAAGGAGTGGCTTTTTTGCATGCCTTTTCTGAATACATCTTTTTGAAATGAATATCATTGGGTTCAAAGTACTTTTTGTGGTGTAATATGATAACTGTATCTTCTGAAGAATTAGAAAGGGTAACCAATCGCTTAAATTCAACAATCAGAGAGTTATAAAAATTAGCTATGCATACAATATATGCATAGCTTTTTAATACAAAGGTTTAGGATAGAATGATTTATTTCAAGGATAAACTAAATAAATAGGCTGATGCGGTAGCACGCCATTAGTTATAGATAACCTGTAACTAGAAACCTCTAGAAAATGATTGTTTTAAGTGTTACGCTAAAGGCGAATTAGGGAAATGAGTAGAGGGGTGTTTGGAACATGAAAAAGAAATTATTTATAACACGGAAGTTTCCTACACATATTGTTGAGCCGTTACAGGAGTATTATGAAATCTCACAGTGGGAAGAAGAGGAGATTGTGATTCCACGTGACAAACTGCTAGCAGCTGTAACTGATTGTGAAGTGCTGTGGGTAACGATAGCAGATCAAGTAGATGAAGAGTTACTTTCTTACGCTCCAAATTTAAAACTAGTGACGAATTTGGCAGTTGGTTATAATAATATCGATGTTAAAGCTTTACGGAAAAAAGGAATTATGGCAACCAATACACCTGGTGTCTTAACCAATACGACTGCGGATTTAGTATTTGGTTTACTACTAGCTACTGCGAGAAGAATTCCGGAAAGTGAGAGGTATTTACGGGAAGGTAAATGGAAAAGCTGGTACCCCATGCAATTGGTTGGTAAGGATGTATCTGGAGCGACAATAGGAATTATCGGTATGGGCCGCATTGGACAAGCTGTTGCAAGACGTGCAAAAGGTTTTGAAATGAAGGTTCTATATAATAATCGTAGACGTCGTCACGAAGCGGAAGAAATGTACGGTTTTCAATATGTTTCATTGGAGGATCTTTTAAAGCAATCTGATTTTGTAGTGATCATGACACCTTATAATAGTGATACGGAAGGCCTTATTGGAGCACAAGAATTAGCTTTGATGAAGGATGATGCTGTATTAATAAACGCTTCCCGTGGTGGAATTATAGATGAGGCTGCACTATATGATGTTTTGAAAAATGGAAAGCTCTGGGCAGCAGGGCTTGATGTGTTTGAACAAGAGCCAATTGCGATGGATCATCCATTATTAACACTTCCGAATGTCGTTGCGCTACCACATATCGGTAGCGCGTCTTTAGAAACGAGAACAGCTATGTTAATGTTAAATGTGAAAGCCTTAATGGCATATGGGCAGGGCAAGGCAATTTCGAATCGAATCGATTAAAAATTGGAGCATATCACTGTGATATGCTCCATCTTTATTATCTATTAAATAAATCGAATATACCGCCGATACCGCCTTCGCCCTTAGACTGGCCGCCTCCGCCTTGTGAAATTGGCGCTGCTGCAAAGACACGACTTGCTAGACGGCTAAATGGTAATGATTGTACCCACACTGTTCCCGGGCCGCGTAATGTAGCAAAGAAGATTCCTTCGCCACCAAATAATGCTGTTTTTACGCCTCCAACCATTTCAATATCGTAATCTACATTAGATGTCATTGCCACTAAACATCCTGTATCCACACGTAAAACTTCTCCTGGTTGTAACGTTTTTTCGTGAATTGCTCCACCTGCATGAACGAATGCCATGCCGTCACCCTCAAGCTTTTGCATAATGAAGCCTTCCCCACCGAAGAAGCCTACACCGATTTTTTTCTGAAATTCAACGCCAACAGATACACCTTTAGCTGCAGCTAGAAATGCATCCTTTTGACAAATGATCTTACCATTTAGTTGGCTTAAATCCATTGGTATAATTTTACCAGGGTATGGGGAAGCAAAATAAACATGTTTCTTACCTGAGCCAACATTTGTGAATGTCGTCATGAATAAGCTTTCACCTGTAATAAGTCGCTTTCCAGCACCTAGTAATTTCCCCATTAGACCACTTTGCTGGCCACCACTTGAACCATCGCCAAAAATAGTTTCCATATGGATAGAGTCATCCATCATCATTAATGCCCCTGCTTCTGCAACAACTGTTTCTTGTGGATCAAGCTCAACTTGCACATATTGCATGTCGTCACCAAATAACTTGTAGTCAATTTCATGATTATTCATAAAGGAATTCCTCCAAAAGTAAATTTATTGATATTGTATACGATTATAAGACACAATGGTTTCAATTAGAAATTAAATATTTTAGAAAAAAAGGAAATTAACTAGAAAATGTCGAATATAAAAAACTAGAATGTGTATTATTTATTTTCATTTAACTAAGGGTGTTGTGAATATACATAACCTTAAAGACTTCTATTATTAGAAGTCATCCTCTCAATGGAGGGATTAAAGTTAAGTGGAAATAAGGCCTCTGGCAGTTGTCACTGATCATTATGTAAATAATAGTATTACAAGGTGCAATGTATATTGAAAATTCGGAATTTTGACATATTTTATCTTCGCACAGTGGAAAACACCTCCTCTGTGGATGGTGGATCACCGATGTAATAAGTCGATTTTTTCACTATGGATTTAGTCTGAAGATAAAGCTCTGGCAGAAGAATCGGATTTTCAAAGGAATTGTATAATAAGACAATTCAAAATCCGGACGTAATCGCCCAGGAAAACTAATTCTGTTTACATTTATAGACTCTGTACCTATGGAATACGACTGGTACAATAGCCGAGGCATCATAGAGTATTTCAGGGGGTGTATGTAGTGGAGATTAAAAACTATATCGGTGGTAAATGGGTCACACATTCACATTTACAAAGTATAGCAGTGACGAACCCTGCAAATGGTGAGCAGCTTGCAACTATACCACGCTCAACTTCAAATGAGGTAGATGAGGCAGTTGCTGCTGCTAAGCAAGCACAAAAAAGCTGGGCACTTATACCAGCACCAAAACGTGCAGACTATTTATATGCCATCGGTCAAAAAATGAAAGAAAAAAAGGAATATTTGGCGACCGTTTTAACAAAAGAGATGGGCAAGGTAATCGAAGAGGCTAGAGGAGAAGTGCAAGAAGGAATTGATATGGCTTACTATATGGCGGGTGAAGGTCGAAGATTGTTTGGTGAAACAACACCTTCTGAGCTTGCCAATAAATTTGCCATGAGTGTAAGAGCACCAATTGGTGTTGTTGCACTTATTACACCGTGGAATTTCCCAGTAGCAATTGCTACGTGGAAGTCATTTCCTGCCATCGTTGCGGGAAATACATTCATTTGGAAACCATCGAACGAAACACCAATGATGGCCTACGAAATGGGCAAAATTTTTGAAGAGGTAGGCTTGCCAGATGGTGTAGCTAATATTGTGTTTGGTACAGGTCCTACAGTAGGGACGGCTTTAATTGAACATCCTGACGTCAAGGTTATTTCCTTTACAGGTTCTACTACAACGGGTAGTAAAGTAGCTGAGCTTGGTGGCAAGCATTTAAAAAAGATTTCTTTAGAGATGGGTGGAAAAAATGCAGTCATTGTTATGAATGATGCTGATCTACAGCTAGCTACAGAAGGGATTTTATGGAGTGCATTTGGTACTGCTGGACAAAGATGTACAGCATGTAGCCGAGTGATTGTGCATAAAGATGTAAAAGAACAATTAGAAAAGCGTCTCTTAGATGAAATGCAAAAGCTAACCATTGGGGACGGTTTAGATATGGGCGTTAAAATAGGACCAGTAATTAATAAAGCTGCACTGGAAAAAATAAATCACTATGTGCAAATAGGCAAACAAGAGGGTGCCACATTATTAGCAGGGGGCAGAATATTAAATGAACCACCTTACGATAAAGGATTCTATTATGAGCCAACACTGTTTACGAATGTGAAACCTGATATGATTATTGCCCAAGAAGAAATCTTTGGTCCAGTCGTTTCTTTGATTGAAGTGGCAAATTTAGAAGAAGCAATTGAAGTAAATAATGGCGTGAAATTTGGCTTATCCAGCTCAATTTTCTCGCAAGATGTGAATACAATTTTCCGCGCACAGCGTGACTTAGACACAGGTATTGTTTATGTAAATGCCGGCACAACAGGTGCTGAAATCCATTTACCTTTTGGAGGCACAAAAGGGACTGGAAATGGTCACCGTGATTCAGGTGTAGCAGCTCTGGATGTATACACAGAATGGAAGAGTATTTATGTAGACTACAGCGGTAAATTACAAAGAGCACAAATCGATACAGAGTAACAGATCAACGAAAGGGGATGTTCTTGATGAAAGTTGTTGTATTAGGTGCAGGTTTAATGGGTAAAGAGGTAGCTCGTGATTTAATAAAAAACGATAAAGTTGAGCGTGTGTATTTAGGGGATATCGATGTAAAAGTTGCACAGGATTTTGTAGACACACTAGATACAAATAAGGTTGAGGTTGTAGAGCTACACGCAGAACGTGACGATTCGTTAATGGACGTTATTTCGAAGGGTGATGTTGCCGTCAATGCATTGTTTTATTCGTTCAATGAGCGAGTAGCAAGAGCAGCCATTGAGGCAGGTGTACATTCCGTCGACTTAGGTGGTCATATCGGTGGCGTTACAGAGAAGATATTGGATCTACATGAGGAAGCCAAGGCAAAAGGTGTTACAATCATTCCTGACCTAGGTGTTGCTCCAGGCATGGTCAATATTCTAGCGGGGTATGGTGCCTCGAAATTAGATGAGGTCGAATCTATTAAACTATTTGTAGGTGGTATTCCAACTGAGCCAAAACCTCCACTCCATTATACACGTGTATTTTCTTTAGACGGCGTATTCGATCATTATACTGAGCCTTCCAAAACAATTCAGAAGGGCAAGCTTGAAGAAGTTCCATCCCTATCAGGCGTTGAACCTATTTATTTTGATGGTTTCGGTGTGCTTGAGGCATTTTATACATCTGGAGGCATCTCCACTTTGTATAAGACATTCCCAAATGTCCGCACACTAGAATATAAAACAATCCGCTATAAAGGCCATGCAGAGAAGTTTAAACTTTTAGCTGACTTAGGATTCCTTGATTCAGCAAATAAGGTAGAAGTGGATAATCAAGAAGTACCTGTCCGCGCAGTAGTACGAGAAGCACTTAAAAAGAAACTTGAACTGGGAACAAAACCAGATGCTGTACTATTACGTGTTATTGTAGCTGGTGAAAAAGCACAGCAACAAGTGACATATGAATATGAAATGGTTGTACGTAAGGATATGACCATCAATGAAACGGCAATGGCACGTGCAACCGCTAATACCATTTCGGTTGTAGCTCAAATGATTGGTGCAGGTGCTATTACAGAACATGGTGTATTCGCACCTGAAGCTATAGTGCCCGGTGCTACGTATATTGAAGAGATGGCTAAACGTGGCGTAGTGATTAAAGAGACATCTCATAAGTCTGCAATGATTGTGAAATGGTAGGTGCTAACCATGAACTTTGAAATGTCCAGTGAGCAAGAAATGCTACGAAAAACAGTAAGACAGTTTGTTGATGAGGAAATCATCCCCTATATTGCAAAATGGGACGCGGCAGGCGGCTTTGATGCTAAGATTTGGTCGAGACTTGCAGAACTTGGCTTAATGGGAGTTTGTGTACCTGAACAATATGGTGGAAGTGGTATGGATTATAACGCTCTTGCCATCGTTTGTGAGGAGCTTGAACGTGGAGATACGGCGTTTCGCACAGCCGTATCCGTCCATACAGGATTAAATAGCATGACCCTTATGCAGTGGGGGACTGAAGATCAAAAGCAGCGATACCTTGTTCCACAGGCAAAAGGTGTTCGTATTGGAGCATTTGGTCTTACAGAGCCAGGCGCTGGATCTGATGTAGCTGCTATGTCTACAACGGCTGTCCGTGATGGTGATCATTATGTCCTCAATGGACAAAAAACATGGATTTCCTTATGTGATATTGCAGATCACTTTATCGTTTTTGCTTATACAGACAAAGCGAAAAAACATCATGGTATTAGTGCCTTCATTGTAGAGCGTTCTATGGCTGGCTTTACATCAAAAGCGATTAAAGGTAAGTATGGTATTCGCGCTGGTAATACAGGTGAGCTCTTTTTTGAAGATTTACGTGTACCAATAGAAAACCGTCTTGGCGAAGAGGGTGAAGGTTTCAAAATTGCCATGTCTGCGTTAGATAATGGTCGTTTTACGGTAGCGGCTGGTGCAGTTGGTTTAATCCAAGCCTGTATAGAAGCTAGTGTGAAATACTGTCATGAACGAGAAACATTTGGCAAGCCAATAGGAGAGCACCAGCTCGTTGGGCGAATGCTTGCTAATATGGAAGCTGGCTATCAAATGAGCCGACTTCTTGTCTACCGCGTTGGAGAATTAAAAAACAAAGGTGTTCGAAATACAAGAGAGACATCTTTAGCAAAATGGCAGGCTTGTGATTTTGCTAATAAGGCTGCAGATGATGCGGTACAAATTCATGGTGCGTATGGTTATTCAGACGAATATCCTGTGGCTCGTTATTTACGAAACTCAAAAGCACCTGTTATTTATGAAGGAACGCGTGAGATTCATACCATTATGCAGGCTGATTATGTTTTAGGCAAACGTCTAGATAAGCCGTTAACTAAAATGTTGCCTAAATGGCCATTTGAAGAATAGAACGAGAGGGGAATTATTCCCTCTCGTCTTTTTTTTTGTGTGAAGCCCCTGTTAAAAAATTTCAGAAAAATGTAACTTTCCAACCTTTTGCTAGTCTAATTGGTAAACAAGTATATGAAGGGAAGGAAAAATGATGAAAAGTAAGTGGTTGGCAATTATGCTGATTGTCGTTCTAGCTATCGTGCCTGGCATTTTCACATGGACGATTACTACAGATGTTACTGCAAAGGCAGCAAGCACAAGTATGGCCGAGCAAAGCTGGCAAGCATCTTTTTCAGTTGCTTTAAAGAAAAACAAGATAACTAAAGACTATGTCTTTATTACAACAGAAATAGGTCAAAAAGTACCCGCAACAATTGAATTGCTAGAAGATCAGAAAACATTAGTTGTAAAGAAATTAAAACCAGGTAATTATCAATTACATGTGAAGAAAGAAGCATTCTCACAGGGGGGATTAAATGTCTCATCACAAGTTATTCCATTCACCATTATAGAGACGTTAACTGCTGTAAAATCTGAAAAAGAACTACAACAATATTTCAAAAAACTGTTGTCGACTCAAAGAGTAGGAATTAGAGAGGAAGAAAAAGCAGATAGTGCGACTAGTTCAGCGGTTGAAGATAATGCAACAGCTAATAACGAGTCTACGACCAATAATCAAGTAGAAGGGGTAGAAGAGGGTGATATTGTTGTCGTAAAAGAGGGCTTTATTTACAGTGCGAAAGATCAAAGCATCACAGTTGTGAATGCTAAAGACCCAAAAAATTTAAAATTGACTACGAGCATTAAACTGAAAGAATCACGATATATTTCTAAACTTGCATTATATGACAATTTATTAATTGCCATTGGGGATGAGTATATTGAAAAAGCAGGTACAGCCATGGTAACAGCCTCCTTTTATGATATTTCGAATCCAGGCAATCCAAAGCATGTACGAGATGTAGGGCAAGAGGGCTTTTTACAGGATATTCGCATTACGAAGGATACATTATATTTAATTGGTAATATGTATCCGAATTATTGGATGCTCCAAGAAGATGTAAAAGCAGATTTAAAACCTAAAACATTTGATAGTATGGTAGGCACAGCATACAAAAGTCTACCTTTAGAGAAAATCTCGATATTACCTAATACAATGGATGGTACTTATAGTTTAATTACAGCTGTTGATTTAAAAAATGGGGCTAAGACAACAGCCAATACAAAGGGGTATCTGGGTGGTAGTAGTGGTCTTTATATGTCGGAAAATGCTCTGTATTTAACGACTCCAATATATGAAAGCAATCATGCGGCTTCATCAGATAAACGTGCTATGGACATGATTTGGTTACCACGAGCAGCAGACACTCAAATTTTTAAGTGGAATGTAGATGGAACGACTTTGAACTTTGCTGGAAGTACGGAAGTAAAAGGAACCGTGTTAAATCAGTATTCAATGGATGAATACAAAGGCAATTTCCGAATCTTCACAACAGAGGGGAATACATGGGATGAGAAAAGTACTTCCTATAATCACCTCTTTATTTTAGATGAACATTTAAAAGCACTTGGTTCAGTGAAAGATATGGCACCTGGAGAAAAAATATATTCTGCACGTTTTATGGGGGAAAAAGCATATGTGGTGACATTTAAACAAGTAGATCCTCTGTTTGTCATCGATGTAGCCAACCCGAAAAAGCCTGCCGTACTTGGAGAATTGAAGATTCCTGGCTTTAGTAATTACCTGCATCCATTAGATGAGACACATCTAATTGGCATTGGTTATGATACAGAGCAACGCTATGATGCTTATACGAAACGTAATTTTACTGTGACAACGAATATGAAGATGTCACTTTTTGATGTATCAGACTACCGTAACCCGAAAGAGCAGTCGACCGTTAAAATTGGTGGGAAAGGGTCATACTCTGATGTCCAGTACAATCCAAAAGCACTTTTCCGTCATGAGCAATACAACTACTTTGGCTTCCCGGTAGTGCTGTATGAGGCAGGTAAAGGGGATGACATTGTTTACCAAGGTCATGGAGCTCAAATTTACGAAATTACTGCAGACAAAGGTATCGTATTAAAAGGGAATATTATCAATCGTTCTACGAATGAGCCATATGAAAATTGGGAGCAGGTTGTACAACGAGTTGTCTATATAGATGACGCACTGTATACAGTAGCGCGTAATGAGGTAAAGAGCTATCAATTAAATAACTTTAAGCCATTAGATACATTAACATTCAAATAGTAAGAAAAGTCCAATGAATCCCGTTAAAAATTCATTGGACTTTTTTAAATTTAATTGTTGGGAATAATACATCCTATTGGCGATAGGGCATAATCTCAGAAACTGTCACGAATTCATAGCCTTGCCCTTGTAAATAAGCTAACACCGCATCTAGTCCATCAGCAGTCGATTGATGAATATCATGCATTAGGACAATGGCATTATTGTGTAAATTATTTTTAATATTTGGCAGTAATTGCTGCGCATTGCGATGTTTCCAATCTAATGTATCAATTGTCCATAACACGACAGGAATAGGAATTTCAGCGTTAATCGTATCATTCGTTGCGCCATAAGGTGGCCTAAAAACTGTGGCACCGTGATTAATAGCTTTCTCGATTTCAGTAGCTGTAGAATTATACTCTTTCATTACTTGTTCTTGCGTAAGCTTTGTTAATACAGGGTGATTCCATGAATGGTTGCCTATTTCATGACCACGTGCAAGAACATCTCTGGCAATATCTGGATAATATTGTACACGACTACCGAGCATAAAGAAGGTAGCTTTTGCTTGGTACTTATCAAGGATATTTAATATTTGTTCTGTTACTTTTGGGTGGGGACCATCATCAAAAGTTAATGCTATACGCTTTTTATTGGGATCACCTGTAGGCGGTGGATTTGTTGGTTTTACATTTTCCATAGCGATTTGAAACTCTGAGGCTAACAATGGATTAATAAGCGAAAGGGGTAGTTTCACTATTGGGGCTCCGGCTGCTCCGCTAGCAATCTCATATTCATCGAAATAGAATTTCAAGGAATCGTCGACAATAGCAAAACGGTTGAAGTTCGACCATTTCGGCTCCGTTGCTTTCAATAATTCATCAGGAAAAAGCGCATCCTTTATTTGGAGGTTTTTTTGCAAATCTTTCCGTACATTTGCTGCTAATGTTGTTAAGTTGTTCTCATCATTTTGCAAGAGTGTTTGGATCGAAATTTGCTCGCCAGTTTCGTTATCAATAAAGAATGTTTTCGTTGAAATTTCATGATTAGCTCCACCTAGGTACAGCATTTTTGTTAGCACAAAGGAATAATAATGCTCTCGGTATGGAAAAGTTTCCAGACTAATATTTAATTCACCCATCGCTGCTTTTTCTTTATTTTTTTTCATAGATCCTAGATAGTTTTCTTTTGAATCCGATATGTATTGTAATACGGCATCATTAAAAACTTCGTTATCTGTTTGAGGGTAGTGAATAGCAAAAGGTGTTCGTTTATCATTAGAAACGTCTGTAACAATTCGTATACCTGGAAACGCAGAACTTTCTGTTGTTAAATTACTATTTACCGATTCTGTATCGGTTTCTTTTGAAGCACTAATCTTTTGAAACTTAAATTCATCCTTTGAAAGGATAATAACAAGTATAATGGTTGTTAAAGTTACAATAAGGCCCAGTAATAAAAAATCAATTATTGGACCACGTCTTTTTCTGCGTTCCTGCATGGTATTGGGTACGCTCCCCTCTTTTTTATTTTCTATACAATCAGACGTGTCAGCCATTAAAAAAGTTATATAAATCTATAAACTTTTAGTGTAAATTTATAGAAATTAATTTACGCCAATTTTCCTTCTTCAAGGTTTGAATAATATGTAGTTGTACTTCTTTTTAAGTGATTGTAAAATACCTACTGAAATAGAAGAACCCATGCTCAATAATTGTTAATCGATAATAAAATAAATTGAAAGAAAGCCAAAATTTAATACTGAAATTTTCAGTTGAGTTTTTATTGGCAGTTCGATAATATTGGCAAGGAACCTTTAGAAGGAGGCAGATAGCTGTAATGGTCTTACAAGAAGCGGATAATGAACTTACAATTGACTGTTTGTTACTTGCAGGGCGTATTATGATTGAAAGTGGTGCAGAAACATACCGTGTGGAGGATACGATGCTGCGAATGGCACATTCTCAAAATATGCCGAATGCTCAATGTTATGCCACACCAACTGGAATCATTTTTTCGTTAGGCAAAACTCAGCCAACGAGAATTACATCAATTTCCAGCAGGATGACAGATTTGCAAAAAATAGCCTTGGTAAATTCAGTATCTCGGAGACTCACATCTCACATCATAACATTAGAAGAAGCTTATGACGAGCTAAAGTCGATACAAAAAACAAATTATTTTTTACCAACGTATTTACAAGTTATAGCAGCTGCACTTGCAAGCGGTTGTTTCCTTATTATGTTTAAGGGAGGATGGTCGGATTTCCCTGTAGCTTGTTTAGCGGGTGGGTTAGGTTTCCTAGTGCTTGTGATAATCAACCACTTAACAAGGGTTAAATTTTTCTCTGAATTTACGGCATCACTTGTTCTCGGCTTTGTTGCCTTCTTAGCAGTAAAGTATGGATATGGTAATGAATTGGATAAAATAATTATTAGTTCTGTCATGCCACTCGTACCAGGTATTTTAATAACCAATGCAGTTCGTGATTTAATGGCGGGGCATTTTATGTCAGGGATGGCAAAGGGAGCAGAGGCCTTTTTAACAGCCTTTGCCATCGGTGCAGCCATTGCCGTCACTCTAGGGTTTTAGGAGGCGGACAATATGGATATGATGGACATTATTATACAAATAATTGTAAGTTTTTTTGCGACTGCTGGAATTGCCATTATTTTTAACGTTCCTCGAAAAACACTCCTTCATTGTGGTCTTGTTGGAGTAATTGGCTGGATAATTTATTTTGTGTTAACAGAGCAAGGCATGGATGTTGTCAAAGCTTCTTTCTTTGGCTCGTTTGTCATTGCTATAGTGGCACATTTATATGCTCGCCGATTTAAAATACCGATGATTATCTTTATTGTAGGTGGAATTATACCGTTAGTGCCCGGGGGTATGGCTTATAATGCCATGAGAAATGTGGTAGAGGATGATTATTTACAAGGCTTACAATATGGCTTAAAGGCATTTTTAATTACAGGTGCGATAGTGATTGGACTTGTCTTTGCTGAAGTAATTATTCAACTTATTTTCCGTTCAGTTCGTTCAAGTAAGGTAAAATTACAAAAGGTCTATAAAAAGTAAAAGGAGGCTGCGTTTATTTTTCAACGCAGCCTCCTTATTCACTTATTTTTGCTTACTAAGTAAATCCTCAATTTCATCTGGTGTAACAGGCTTACTAATATAATACCCTTGAATTGCATCACAGCCATAAGTAATTAATAAATCAGCTTGCTCAGCGGTTTCAACACCTTCCGCTACAACTTTCAGTTCCATAGATTTCCCTAGCTGTACCATACCGTGCATAAGCTTTTGGGTCTTTTCAGATTTTAATAGTGAATTCGTAAATGTTTGATCAATTTTTAAAGTATCGATTGGTAAAATTTGCATATATCTAAATGAACCATAGCCAGTTCCAAAATCATCTAAGATGAAGGAGATGCCTTCGTTTTCAAGCTTGCGCATTTGTTGTGCAATAGAAGTTGCAGCTTCGGCTTCTAAAGCAAATTTTTCGGTAATTTCAATTTGTAGTAGATTTGCCGGACAACCAGTTTTTGTGATCATTTCAAGAATGGATTTAGCCATATTTTTATCACGAAACTCTCGTACAGAAGAGTTAATTGATATTTTTAGATCATGTCCAGCTTTTTTCCAAAGCAATGCCTGCTCACAGGCTTTTTCGAGCATAAAGGAGCCAATGTTGTTAATCAGACCTGTTTCTTCTGCAATAGGAATTAACTCGTCAGGTGAAACAACCCCAATTATCTCGTCTTCCCAGCGTACGAGTGCTTCAACTGCTGTAATTTTCCCAGAATAAACATCAATTTGTGGTTGATAGAGTACCTTTAAATTCTTTTGATCTAGTGCTTGAAGTAAACGCTTTTCAATTAAAGCTTTACGATTTAAAGCTTTATGTGTTGCTGTTGATAAGGAAACAATTTTGTCTCCACCAGCTTCACGCACCGTAGAAATGGTAGCAATAGATGCTTTCATAAGCTGAGAGAATGTTGTTTGATCCTCTGGGTATCTTGTGATGCCACCACTAATAGAAATTGGTACTGCAATATTGCCGCTATAAATAGGATGCTGCTGTAAGTAGGATAAAAAGCCTTGAATAAACCACTCACTTAAAGGTGTGATGACAACAAAATCATTTTCATTTATTCGAGCCATCGTACTATCTTGGAAATACATTTTTATACGATTTGTAAATTCAATAATAAGGCTTTGCTCTATTTGTTGATCATGTAATTCTTTTAGCGTATAGAATTTATCAATACTTAAATAAACAAAAGAAAAGTGTCTTTCGTCATCAATCATAGTGGTAATTACTTTTTCAAGGCGATGCGCATTCATCAACCCTGTTTCTGTATCAATATAAGCGATTTTTTCCAATTGATGTTGGATGGTCTTCGATTTAGTAATATCCTTTTCAATTAAGAAAAATTGTTGTTCATTTGTTTCAAGATTAAAGGTAGGGATAGCTGTTAGCAGTACCCAATAAGATTGTCCCGTTTTTGTAATTTTTTCAACTTCCCCCTGCCACGTATGACCGTTGTTTAAATTACGCCAAATAGTATTGCTAACTTTTTCACTTTCATCATTATCAGGGAACAATTGCCAAAATGTTTTACCGATAACACGCTTAGGTGTCCATTGGCTTGTTTTTAGAAATTCATTATTACATTCTAAGATAAAACCATCTTGATCGAGTGTTACAGTCATGAATGTAGCGTCTAAACCTTGCTTGAGATTTACAAATGTAGTGCAATCTGAAACAGCATTTGTCATTAATTCTGGTAGCATAAATATCATTAGAATAAAGCGCTCTCCTTCTTCTATAAAAGGCTTAGCAAGCAAAGCTGTCGTCAGTTCCATATTTGAGGTTGTCTGTACTGTAATTTTATCTAGATACGTGCTGTCCTCATTTTGTAAAATAGATTGAAATGTTTCTACAGGGAGCTGGCGTAGTAGATTTTCGTGTATAGATGGAGTAGTATTTCCTTTAACATCATTTACTGATAATTCAATCAGATGTTCAGCGCTCTTTCCCCAGATAGTCGCTTGTCCATCTTGATTGATGATAATTGCAGGAAAAGGAAGTGAATTTAAATAATGTTCATCAATCGTAAACGATTTATGCATGTGACTCATGATTATTCGATCTCCTTGGGTAATCAATATATACTAATATTATAGATAATTATCGGGAATTAGTCATTATGAATATAATTGTAAATATTTGATGATGAAAAAATATGGGTCTTTTCTCGTGAAATATATGAAAAGATTTGAAGAAAAATAACAGTTTTTAGTACGTTTATAGGAAGCAGGATTGGTATGAAACGGTTAAAAGGAATAGTATTTATTGTCTCGGGAGCTATATTATGGGGAGCAACTGGTCCTTTAATGGAGTGGTTACTTAACCATACACCGTTGACAGTTTCCTTTATGTTAACAATCCGTTTAACGGTTGCAGGTATATTACTACTTACATATTTATTGTTAACTGGAAAAAATATTTTTGGTATTTGGCAGCAAAAACTTTGGGGCAGACAGCTTATTATTTTTGGTATAGCTGGGATGCTAGGTGTACAATTTGCATTTGTTGCAGCAATTAACGAAAGTAATGCTGTACTGGCAACTCTCCTGCAGTTTTTAGCGCCTATATTTGTTGTGGCATATGTCTCTCTTAGTTTAAAGAAGATGCCACCAAAATATCAAGTATTAGGTATTATTGGTACCCTTATAGGGTTATTTTTATTGCTAACGAATGCTTCATTTGAGAGTTTGCTAATTAGTCCAAAAGCCTTGCTGTGGGGGATTGCGGTAGGCTTAACATTTGCCTTTTACACATTATACCCTGCACGCTTAATGAAGGAGTGGGGAGTGTTATTAGTAGTTGGTTGGGGAATGCTCGTAGGTGGCTTCACATTAGGCTTAGTAAGCCGTGTTTGGCAGTCCAACCAATGGGGTGTTTTAACAGATTTTAAAATCCTCATATTATTAGCTGCTTTAATCTTTTTTGGAACAGTAGCCTTTATTTTGTTTTTAAGTAGT
Organism: Lysinibacillus irui; assembly: GCF_028877475.1. Lineage (NCBI taxonomy): Bacteria > Bacillati > Bacillota > Bacilli > Caryophanales > Bacillaceae > Lysinibacillus > Lysinibacillus irui. The sequence continues at coordinate 373,165 of NZ_CP113527.1, forward strand.
ATGAAATATATTACGGCAGTTGAAACCAGTATTCTCTCCAGTATCGAACCACTAACAGCAATGATTATTTCGGTTATTGTATTCGGCACCTCTTTAGGTTTCTGGCAATTAATTGGAGTATTCGTTATGCTTGTTTGTGTAACTTGGCTTTCAGTAGCGGGTGAAAAAGCATAAATCTATTATGAAGTTAGGAGTTTTTAACTATAATAAAGTTGATTCTTACAACAAGGGGGAAAGAATATGAAAGAAGTTTTTTCCTATGTAAAACCATATAAATGGACAGCCATCTTTGCTTTATTTTTAATGCTTTTAGAATTATTTGTTGAGCTTGTGCAACCCCTCATTATGGCAAAAATTATTGATGAAGGAGTACGGGCTCAAAATCAAGGGATGATTATGCAATGGGGGGCTGTTTTACTTGCTTTATCATTTACTGCCTTTATGGCAGGAATCATCAATTCATATTTTTCATCCCATACAGCTCAAAGCTTTTCTTATGACCTAAGAAATGCCATGTTTGATAAGATACAATCCTTTACGCTAGCAACCTATCAAAAATTTTCTACTGCTTCTCTTATTACAAGATTAACGAATGATGTTACTCAGGTACAAACGGTGCTATTTATGAGCTTACGTATTATGCTCCGAGCACCACTTGCTGTTATAGGCAGCATTATAATGGCATTTGTTGTGAATGCAAAGCTGGCATTATTTTTAGTTATTGGTGCACCCATTATCTTTGTTTTTCTAATTTTTATGGTGGCCAAGGGTGTTTCATATTTTGGACGGGTACAGAAGAGAGTCGACCGTTTAAATAGGGTTTTACAGGAAAACTTACAGGCAATTCGATTAGTGAAGGCTTATTTACGAGGAACGTATGAAGCTACGCGCTTTGATGAGGTTGCTTCTCGCTTAAAAATAGATACTGTAAAAGCGTTAAGAATAATGGAATATATTATGCCCGTACTATTATTCATTATGAACATGAGTCTGCTCGCAGTCTTATGGTTTGGTACAAAGCAAATTGCGTCAGGAACTACACCGCTTGGCGATATTGTAGCTATTGTCAATTATGCGATGCGTATGACTGGCTCATTTTCAATGTTTGCATTTATTATTATTTTTTATGCACGAGCGAAAGCTTCTGCAGAACGAATGGCAGAAGTCCTTTCTATGGAAAATGAAGTAGAAGATACGTCACTTTCTGAGGAGGTAGGTCATCCTTCGCGCTATGGGGAGTTAATGTTTGAACATGTCAGTTTTACTTATCCGGGGGGAGATGCACCTGTCCTGTCAGATGTGAGCTTCCAAGTTAAGTCCGGTGAAAAATTAGCGATTATGGGGGCGACTGGTGCTGGAAAATCAACATTGTTGCAGCTTATTCCTCGTTTTTATGAAGTAACGCACGGAAGAATATTGGTAGAAGGGCAGGATGTTCAACACTGGGAATTGCAAGAGCTACGCGAAATCATTGGCTATGTTCCACAGCAATCGTTATTGTTTACTGGTAGTATTGCTGATAATGTACGTTGGGGAAATGTAGAGGCCGAAATGGATGCTGTATTACAGGCCACTATGCAGGCACAAATACATGCGTCTGTTGAAGATTTTCCAAATGGCTATGATACCAAGGTGGGACAAAAAGGTGTCAATTTATCGGGAGGACAAAAACAAAGGCTATCGATTGCTAGAGCCCTTTTGAGAAAAGGACATATTTTAATGCTTGATGATAGCACAAGTGCCCTAGATGTAAAAACCGAACAATCATTATGGGAAGCATTGAGTGAAGAGAGGGCAACAATGCTTGTTGTCACGCAAAAAATACGTACGGCTAAAGGTGCAGACCGCATTTTACTAATCGATGCGGGAAAAGTAGTTGGATATGGCACACATGAAGAGCTTTTACAAACGTCAACACTCTATAAAAAAATTGCAATCTCTCAACAGGAGGTGGAGGATTAATGGGATTTTTCCAGAAACCTTTTGGCTATGAGCCGATATTGACAAAAGATGATTTGAAGCAGGTTGTGCAGAAAAAAAAGGGACCTCGTGCATCTGATTGGAAAAGTACATTGCTGCGATTATGGAAAATTGTTGATGAACAACGAGCACTCCTCATCGTAGTACTTCTACTAGTGATGATTAGTTCGGTGTTAGCTTTGGCTGGCCCCTATTTAATTGGTCAAATGATCGATCACTATGTTATGCACGGCAAGCTTTCTGGACTAGGAAAGGGGATTGGCTTTTTAATTGGTATTTATGCCTTGTTAGCTGTCTCACTCTTCCTACAAAATTATTGGATGATCGGGATTGCACAGCAAACGATATATAGACTGCGAACAAGTGTATTTGCTCATTTTCAACGATTGCCCATTGCATTCTTTGATCGCCGTCAGCATGGCGAATTAATGAGTCGGATGACAAATGACATTGAAGCTGTTAGCTCCACATTAAACAGTTCTTTTATCCAAGTGTTTTCAAGCATACTTACGCTTGGTGGAACCGTTATTATTATGCTCAGTTTAAGCCCATTGCTGACAGTACTGACGATGACAATTATTCCACTTATGTTTTGGGCCATGCGTTGGATTACACGAAGGACAGCGCCCTTATTTAAAGAGCAGCAAGCCGCTCTTGGAGCCTTGAATGGCATGATAGAAGAAACTATTTCGGGGCAGAGGATTGTTAAAGCTTTCTCACAAGAGGAACGAATGAAAGCGGAGTTCCGTGAAAAAAGCTTGCGTCTAAGAAGAACAGGTTTTTGGGCACAGACTTACTCTGGTTATATCCCAAAGGTGATGAACTTCTTAAACAATATGAGCTTTACCATTGTAGCAGGCATAGGGGGAGTGCTCGCACTATACGGGCATGTATCGATAGGTGTTATTGTTATATTTACTGAATATGCTAGGCAATTTACACGTCCATTGAATGATTTAGCAAACCAATTTAATACGGTACTATCTGCTATTGCAGGCGCAGAACGAGTATTTGCCTTACTTGACGAACAACAAGAAGAGGAAACTGTTTCAGCTCAAAAGCATCAGTTATTGGGGCATGTGGCATTTAAGCATGTGTTCTTTAAATACGAACAAGAAGAGGAAGCTTATACATTAAAGGATGTTGATTTTAAAGTGGAGCCAGGACAATCGGTAGCGCTTGTTGGTGCTACAGGAGCTGGGAAAACGACAATTCTTCAACTTATTGCACGGTTTTATGAGGTAACAAAAGGTGAAGTATTATTTGATGGCATAAATGTGCAGCAAATAGATCGACAATCCTTACGTTCTCAGATGGCTTTTGTTTTGCAGGACCCGTTTTTATTTGAGGCTTCTGTGCGTGAAAACATTCGTTATGGTCGGCTAGATGCCAGTGATGCAGAGATTGAAGAAGCTGCCAAGCGAGCTAACGCCCATGATTTTATCATGAAGCTCAAAGATGGCTATGAAACAGTTCTTGCTGCAGATGGACGCGAGATATCACAAGGTCAAAAGCAATTGCTTTCTATAGCGAGAGCACTTATTGCTGACCCGAAAATTTTGCTATTGGATGAGGCAACAAGTAGTATCGATACTGTAACAGAAATGGCAATACAAGAGGCGCTTGATACATTAATGCAAGGACGCACAAGTTTCGTTATTGCCCATCGTTTAAATACTGTGCATAATGCCGATTTAGTTTTAGTTATGCATAAAGGCAAGTTGGTTGAAGCAGGACCTCAGCAAAAACTGATCGAATCTGGTGGTCTTTATGCACAAATGCTTCATTCATCCTCCCATCATCTTGAAGAATAAGTTAACGTAAATAAATGAATAAAAACAGAAAAACCAAACTATTACGGGATACTAAATTGGACATTTCCCACAATAGTTTGGTTTTTTCTTTAATTGATATCCATTTAGCCTCTTGTTAGTTGAATTGCAAATGTTATTAATTTGAATAAATGGTATAATAAATGTAAATTATTATATAGTATGAATGATTGTATAGCTTAAAAGTAACTAAGAAAAAAGATTAAATATCTCTAATTTTGTGAAATAAGTATATTATTTTATATCTATGATTTCTAGTAAATTTCAGTCATTTCATTGAACTTTTATAGTATAAATCCTTTTATTATTCCGGTTTTTGAAGTAAAATTCTGATTAACAGCGGTATTAATATATTTTGTTGCCAGTTTATTTTCATTCTTGCTACAATAGGGCAATAGTCTGACATAGGAACGGAGTTAAAGATGAATATTTCAGTGATGACAGTGTCTTTCCCATTAGATGGAGAAACATTGAAGGAAGTAAAATTATTATGTGAAGAAGCAACAGTTCATGATTATCGAGTATACGAAACCATTATGAATGTGCCTATGGCCAGCTCTTTCGAATCAAAGGGTTTTATGGTATTGGCGTACGAGGATGATAAAGATTTGTTAGTTGGTGCTGCAAGTGCCATTGATTTAATTGGGCTTCATACATACGAATGGTCATTAGTGGTGACACCTGCCTATCGACAAAAAGGTATTGGAACGGCATTAGTTGAGAGTATCCAAGTGGGACTAGAGGAAAGAGGAGCAGAGGGACAATTAGCAGTCGTAATTGATGGCTCTCCTTTTGGGCATACATTCATTGAACAAAAAGGGTTTGCTTACAGTTTTTCAGAAGCAACCTTAGAGACTAAAGCAGAACCAGTAGCGTTACAAAATGATATTAACATTCAACCTTATGATGGTGAGGAGGCAGAACTAATCTCTATTTATGGTGAGGCGTTTGGCGATTTACCGGAAGAATCTAAGGAACTCATTGCTTTTAACACTACTACTAATGGACGAAAACTTTGGGTTGCCTATCGAGATGGTGATATGGTTGGAACTGTAACGACAGCTAAGGAAAATGAAATCCAGTGGGTAACTGCTCTTGCTGTTCATCCTAATTATGAAGGACAAGGTATTGGAACGGCACTTCTTTCTTTTTCAAAGGATTATGCGAGTAAAGTTGGCGCAAAATTTGTCATGCTCGACGTAGAAATCGACAATAAAAAAGCACTATCTGTCTATGAAAAGGCTGGTTTTATGAAGGCACAACAAATTGATTATTATGTAAAACAATAGGAAAAAGGGCGATGAGTGTTAGTAAACATCAACTCATCGCTCTTTTTTAGCATAATTACCTACTATCTTCATATAATATTAATAAGCTTTAAGAAAGGAGTCGTGATCATGCGCATGCCAGCATTGCCTAAAAAGAAGTCTCCTCCAAAGGAAGCCCCTAGTTCATGGTGGAAAGTAGTAAAAGCTTATTTATCGAAAGGAAAGTTTTATAGATTACCACCAAGAAATTGATGATCGATAAAAAAAAGTCGCCTTCTAGCGACTTTTTAATTTTTCAATAAAAATGTATTTTTGGATGGACCTATTAAGTACAGCTCATGCATTGCTCGTGTAAGTGCTACGTAAAGTAGCTTTCGATCAATTGGCGTATCATAGAAAGGTGTATCAAATGCAGCTACAATCACTGCATCAAATTCAAGTCCTTTAGCTAGATGACTTGGTACAACAAGCAACATTTCCTGATTAATCGATTCGTTTTCAGTTAGGAGCTGTGAGGCAATATCGCTCATTTTTAATGTCTGATACATCGTGATAGCTTCCGCTGTAGTTTTGCAAATTAAAGCGATGGAACGATGACCATTTTGACGAATAGCTTCAAAGATCTCTTTAATTTTTAAAGCATCGAAATGATCAGCTTGAATAAAACTTGGTACATTACCGTGACGAACAACTGGCTCTACCAAAGGAAGCTGTTCACTCATTTGCGCTAATATTTGGTTAGCTACTTCCATAATTTCGATGGTTGTTCGGTAGCTTTTTTGTAATGTTCGGAAACTTGCACGTGGAAACAAGCTTTGTACAGGCTCCCAAGCTGTTAATGAACGATAGCTGTGAATCCCTTGGGCTAAATCACCAACCATTGTAAACATATCTGTATCGAGACCTGTTTTTAAAGCAGCAAGCTGGAATAAACTATAATCTTGTACCTCATCGATAAAGACAACACGCATTTTCCATTCATCTGGGATGCCTTTTAGACGGGCTTGTAAATAGTATAGTGCAGCCAAATCTTCAAGTGCCCAATGTTCTTTCCGGTGTGCCTGTAAAAATTGTTGTTGTTCGAGATAATGCCATTCAGGAGCCAGCTCTGCTAAAAGTTCTGCATCAGTGAGAAGGGTGCGATAGAGTGTCTTGATATTATGTTTAGTAAAACGTCGCATATATGCCGTTGCAGTGGTTTTCGTTTCTTTTTCAATAGCTGGAATACGTTCATCGCGTTCATCGATAAATTTAGTAACAACCCGTCGTCGTTTTTCATCATCCCGAATACCATTTAAAGCTTTACCCAATGCTTCATCATACTTTTTATGAAGTGTTGCTAGGACAACTTGTTTTTTTTGACGGACATGGCTTGTTAACACCTTCTTAATATGGGCAAGGCGTTTTTCGATAGGCATATAAGAAAACTCATATAAAAACAGCTTCTTTAAATGGGAAGCACGCATGATACAGTATTTTTCAATATATACATCTTCAAATTGCTCTGCAATCTCCTGTTCTAGCTTTTGAATGTAACGTTCGATGACATCACGATAATAAAGAGAGCCTTTCATTTCAGCGATCCATGCAGTTGGCTCCTGATTTCCTCCAGCAACAAGCGATTCTAATTGCTCATTCGGATTTTGAAGTTTTAGCTTTAATTTAGTGGCGGAAAGAACGTAGTCTGTAAAAGTAGTTTGGCAAATTTTATCGACACCGAGCTCTGGTAAAACATCTCCGATATAATCAATAAATAACTTATTTGGTGCTAAAATCATGAGCTGCTCTGGATTAAAGTTCTCACCCATTGTGTAGAGGAAGTAAGATATACGGTGTAGAGCGATTGTTGTTTTTCCACTACCTGCTGCACCTTGCACAATAATTGGTTGACGAAGGTGTGCTCGGATAATGTCATTTTGCTCCTTTTGAATTGTCGAGACAATTTCGGTTAGTCGAACATCTGCTTTCCCAGCTAACGCTTCTTGCAGTAGTTCATCGTTTGTTGTTAAGTCAATATCACGTATATCGAGTAATTCGCCATTCTCAATCTTGTATTGTCTTTTAGCATAGAGATGTCCTTTATGAACTTCTCCGCGGACATCATATTCCATATCGCCAAGACGTCCATCATAATAGACATTGGCTACAGGTGAGCGCCAGTCAACAATAATGGGCTCATGGGTTTCGCGATGAAAGAGTGAGGTTTTCCCGATGTAGAGAAATTCCTCTGGATCGCCTGTCTTTTGGAAATGAATTCTAGCAAAGTATGGCTTCTTACGAACAGCTTCTAGGCCTTCCTTTTGGTTACGAGCCATTTCAAAGAATCTGGCATTTGTTAAGATATTTAAATAACTTAAACTTGAATCTAAGTAATCAAGGTCAGCCATAGATTTACGAATATTTTCCTGGGCCGATTGTAAATCTCTTTGTGATTCATTGAGTATTTGCTGCATATATCTTTGGGTATATGCCAACCGCTCTACTTCAGCCTGAAAATCTGGATGTTGTACAGTCATTTTTAGCACCTCCTAGGTACTTACAATTTCAAAGTAGATTATCATACTACTATATATAATATTTACCATCAAGTGAAAGCAGAAAAGTTAATTATGCTACTATTACATTGAGGTTTGGAAAGCTTTATTTTTTAAGTTTCTTTAAAGGAAATAGAGGAGGTTAATGATTTTGGATATTTTTGCACATAGAGGTGTCTCGGCACGCTACCCAGAAAATACAATTGCGGCATTTCAAGCGGCAGCTAGGCTTCCTATTGCGGGAATTGAGCTAGATGTTCATTTAACAGCAGATAAAGAGGTGGTAGTCATACATGATGAAACAATTGATCGTACCTCTAATGGTTCAGGCTATGTGAAAGATTTTACATTACAACAGTTACGTACATTTGACTTTGGTTCGTGGATGTCGCCGAAATTCAGCGGAGAAACGATCCCTACGCTAGGAGAAGTATTGGAGCTGTTTGCAGGTACAAATCATCGAATTAATATCGAGCTGAAGACAGATATTATTTCATACGAAGGAATTGAAGCACTTGTTCTCAAAGAGGTTGCAGCACAGCAAATGACAGAGCGAGTCATTATTTCATCTTTCAACCATGAATCCTTACAAACCGTTTCACAAATTGCGCCATATATTGAAATTGCAGCATTGTTCGCAGAGGTTTTAGTGGATTTTACGACTTATATTGCTCTCATCCCAGCTAAAGCACTACATGTTAGTCTACCGACAGCCTTTCGCAAATCAGTTAAATTAGCATTAGCTGAAGGGGCAATCGTTCGTGTTTATACAGTTAATGATGAGCGCCATGCCCGATCTTTGCAACAGCTTGGTATACACGCGATATTTACAGATGATCCTGAGAAAATACTTCTTGCCCTTAGCTAGAGCAATGGGGGTGCTAGGAGACATCAAGCTTCCGTGGAATAACAAGTTATTATAGTAATACCCACGGGAAGCGGCGTCTTCTATAAGATGTGTACTACCATTTAGCGCGATGTTCCTCAATGCCTCCAAGCATCTGTTGAATAACCAGTGTTTCACCATTATCGAGTAGAATGGAGCCATCATAATAACCAAATAGTTGATGTACCTCTGATTTAACCAATTTCGCATTTGTTTGAGCAACACGTTCAAAAAATGGAGAGAATGTTAGTGAGACTTGATTAGAGAATTTTGTTTTTACTTTCCAGCGCTGCATATAATCCTCGGAATCATATTGAAACAATAAATCCTCATGTATTTTTGTCATTTTACCATCCACAAAAATTGCATTTTCAGTCATGCCAGTGCCGTCTGTCCATTTACCTCCTAAATTAAGTCCAATGCGTCGTCCACGAACCCGCTGGGAAGCCATTCCCCAATTCCACAATGCCTCACGGGGCCAAATACCTCGTCCATAATCTAACACTGCAAAATTTTCTTCAGCTGAGAAATTAAAACGTCGAGTACCAATTGTGACAAAACCTGAAGTTGGTAGTATATGATGCTTGCCTGTAAACTGAAATGTTTTACGATTCCAAGGGATGACAACATTTAAAGTTTCGTCTGTAGGAGGATGTTGAATAATAAGCTTTGCACGTAAAACGTCTCCATCAAAGTTTGGTATGGAAACCGATAAATGGGTTTCATTTTGAATAAATAATTGATCAATCATCATTTCGCTATTTTTAAAGGAAACGGATTCTAAAACCTGTGAAGGCATTTTTAATTTACCACCGAGGGGAATTGTAATCGTTTTTTCGAAATAGCGCTGTGTTTCATATTCAAGAAAATAAACGAAGCAGACTGCTGCATAATCTAGATGACTAATTGTAGCAGAGAAAAGGATTTCATCACCATAGACACACCAATAGTTCCATTTCTTTTTACGCATGATATGACCGCTTAAATTACTATTAATGAGTGGTTTACGTGCAAATCCGATGGCTGCTGGATTTAAATTACCCTTTTTATCGCATAAAAGAGTTGGCTGCAAAATTTCTTTCTCAGCATGCTGCTTCACATTGAACATCCCTTCTGGTCATTAAATAAAATCTACATTTCTTTAAACCTTATTGTAGCAAAAATGTTCTTGAAAATGGAAAAGAACATGCTGATTATAGCTGTTTTCAGGTAAGAATAAGAGGAAGGACCTAACTAATAGAAATATATAAGTAGACATATGATGGCATGAGGAGGGGATGTATGGCGAAAATGTATAACAGACAGGCTGCTGTTCAGTATGCCAATTTATGGTGGAATAGACGTAATCCTGCGTTTCCTAATTTTGATGTTGATTGCACAAATTATATATCTCAGTGCTTACTAGCAGGCGGCGCACCAATGCGAGGAGCACCTAGCAGAGATAAAGGGTGGTGGATGCAACAAGGGAATTGGAGCTTTAGCTGGTCCGTAGCCCACTCATTAAGATGGTATTTAGAGGGATCTACAACTGGATTAAAAGGCACGCGTGTGCAATATGCTGAGGAATTAGAGCTGGGAGATGTTATCTTTTATGATTTTCAAGGAAATGGAAGGATCGACCACTCTGTGATTGTCACAAGCATTCAAAATGGCATACCTTATGTGAATGCGCATACCTCGGATAGTATTAATCGACCGTATTTTTACGAGGACTCTACAGCCTATACACCGAGCATGACTTACTTTTTCTATCATATAGACGACAGCTTTGCATAGGAAGAGGTAGTGTTAAAGCATATCATTTTATGATAATGTGAAAGATAGAAGAAATAATTTAAATATGTTGTCTTGTGGTAGAAGGAGAATAGATATATGAGCGAACAAATTTTATCTGTTAGAGATGCAATTATGCAACGACGATCCATTAAAAAATTTAATGGTCAGCCTGTAGAGCGTGAAGATTTAATGGCTATTATTGATGATGCAGTATGGGCCCCGAATCACGGTAACCGAGAGCCTTGGCGCTTAGTAGTAGCTTGTGGAAAGGAAATTGTAGATCTGCATCATTTATTACGTGACCTGACTATTCCAAAATGGCAGGAGCTTTCAAGTGAAGATTTAGCAAAGCAAATGATGAAGTTTACATTACCAGGTGGTTATGCCTTTGTTATCGTGCCAGAGGATGCTCGTCAAAAAGAGCGTCTAGAAGATTACGCTGCTGCAAGTACCTTCATTCAGAATATACAATTATTGGCGTGGGATAGAGGAATCGGCTCTTGCTGGAAAACACCAGCCTTCTTAGACAATCCAAAATTCCGTGAGGCCCTGAAAGTTCAACCAGGAGAGCGTGTCATTGCCATGCTACAAGTTGGCTATTTTGATGAAGTGCCAAAAGGTAGAGAACGCAAACAGGCTGCTGAAATTGTCACTGTGTTTGGTGAGTAACAAAAAATCCCTTCGCTAAAAAGCGATGGGATTTTTATTTGTTAGAAACTATTATTTTTGTAATTCAGCAACCTCGAATAAATAGTCACTTAAAACACGTAAGCCTTTATCGAAGTTTTCTAGATGGAAGTGCTCGTTTGGTGCGTGGAAGTTTTCACTTGATAGACCAAAGCCCATTAACACCACAGGTAATGCTAAAATTTCATCAAATGCAGCGACGATAGGAATAGAGCCACCACCACGTGTGTAAGCAGTTGGTACATTATACACTTTTTCATAAGAACGTCCTGCTGCTTGGATAAATGGATGGTCGAATGGAGTTAAGAATGGACGACCTTTATCGAATTCAGAAATGTTAATTTCCACACCAGCAGGCTTATGCTTTTCAACATGCGCTTTTAAAAGGGCGACAATTTCATCAGGCTCTTGGTTTGGAACAAGACGACATGTGATTTTAGCGCCAGCTTCAGCAGGTAAAACTGTTTTGATGCCTTCACCAGAGAAACCACCAAATACACCATTCACCTCAAGTGTTGGACGTGCCCAAGTTCGTTCTAAGTATGAAAACCCTTGTTCACCGAATAATTCTTTTACGCCAACTTCCTGTTTAACTGATTCTTCATCAAAGCCAAGTGCAAGGTAAGCTTCACGTTCTTCCTCTGTTAAAGGCAATACTTTATCGTAGAAGCCATCAACTTGAATTGTTCCATGTTCATCACGGAAGGATGCTAAAATTTCAGCTAATGCATGAATGGCATTTTGTACGCCACCACCGTAAAGTCCAGAGTGTAAATCTCCCTTAGCCCCACGAACATCAATTTGAATGCCTGTTAAACCACGTAAGCCATAGCAAACCGCAGGCTTACCAGGACCATAGAGACCTGTATCAGAAATTAAAATTAAATCTGCTTCTAATTTTTCCTTATTTTGCTCTACATAGGCTGGTAGGTGTGGGCTGCCGATTTCTTCTTCGCCTTCATAAATGAATTTAACGTTAACTGGTAAAGTCCCCGTTGTCGCAAATAGTGCCTCAATCATTTTTAAGTGCATAAACACTTGCCCTTTATCATCACTAGCACCACGAGCAAATAATTTATTGTCGCGAATTGTAGGATTAAACGGCTCACTATCCCATAAATTTAATGGATCAACCGGTTGCACATCATAGTGACCGTAAAATAAAATCGTTGGTTTTCCTTCAGCGTGTAGCCAATCTGCATAGACAACAGGGTGCCCAGCTGTTTGGGTAATAGAGATATTTTCAAGATTTAGTTTCTCAAACGCACTAGCTAACCATTGTGCGGCATGTTGGATATCTTCCTTATGTTCAGATAAAGAGCTAATACTTGGAATTCGTAAAAATTCCTTCAATTCATTTAAATGTGCTTCACGATGTTCTACAAAATAAGCATCTAATTGCTGTAAATTAGTCATCTAGCATCCCTCTTTCTAATATTTCGATAATAGAAATAGTATAGCATATCAAAACTCGAAAGTATTGAAAGCTGCGATTCTGATTTTATGATTCAGAGGGAGTAATTTTTTCTTTCAGCATAGATGCCTGTTTCATATATAAAAGACACTGTTGGCTCAACAGTGTCTTTGGGAGGATCTTCGCCACCGGGGGTTAATTCGGTTTGGTGGAGATCTTTTATTTGTTAGCTCATCTATGAAATTTGTAGGGAAGATGAGTTTATATTAACTCTTTTTTGTTTTACTGCTACTAATGTTTGGTGATGGTGGTGAGTTGTAGACACGTGAATAGGGTGGGATTGAATTCATTAGCCAAATATTACTGCCTAGCACTGAATCATGGCCGATCGTCGTCTCGCCACCTAAAATTGTTGCACCTGCATAAATAACGACATTATCCTCGATATTAGGATGTCGTTTAATTCCTTTAATTGGATTACCATTTTCATCAAGAGGGAAGCTTAATGCCCCTAATGTAACACTTTGATAGATTTTGACGTTATTGCCTATGTTACATGTTTCACCGATAACGACCCCTGTGCCATGGTCGATAAAGAAGGATTCTCCAATTGTTGCCCCTGGATGAATATCGATTCCTGTTAAACTGTGTGCATACTCTGACATAATACGTGGCACAATCGGTACTCCCTGTTCATATAGCTCGTGTGCAATACGGTGAATATATACAGCTACGATTGATGGATAGCTTAATAAAATCTCCTCTGTAGAAAGAGCAGCCGGGTCACCGTTGTATGCTGCCTGAATATCTGTTTGCAAAATTTTACGGATATTCGGGAATTGGGAGATTAACTTCATTACAATACGGTCCGCATCCTCTTGACACGTGCAGTTGTCTGTATCGCTATTATATTCCATATTGTAAATTAATACTTTTTCAATGATATCACGTAAATCTAATGCCGTTTCACGCAGTTTATTACTACTTACAATATTAATTCGAGTATTATCGATCGGTGGAGCCGTATGAATACCTGGGAACAGCACTTCGTGAAAATTATCTAAAATTTTATAAATTTGATTGCGCCCAACAAAGCCTATTGAATTTTCGATATCAACATATTGCCGGTTAATATCGTTTAATGAACTTGTGATTTCTGGAACTTTTTCATTTAGCCAATCATTTAAATTCATAAATAAATCACACCCTTCACTTTCATAATATAAAAATACTGATGTAATAAAAGTATATAGCATTTCATCCATTTATGAGATAGTTATTCAAATTCTTTTAACAAGTATTATTTGAGAAGAAGTGTAATAAGTCTATATACAATATTTATATTTATTTGTAGATTACTTTTTTATTTACCTCTGAAAAACTTGTAATTAAAAGGGATTCTCCTTTTGCTGTCGTTTGTTTATCCCCGCTAAAATGAACATACCTCAATATATTTATAAAATTAAATAATAACCTTATATATTTTAGAATTAACTAAAGATTAAAATGCCTGTAGAGGGAGGAGAGTATACTAAAAGTTTCATTTATACAAATCACAAAGTAGGGGGATGGCAGCATGGAATTCCTTGTTGTGATAATCGGAATTATTCGATAAAAATCAGGGGGTATATGATGAGTAACGCAGAATTTAAAAAACAACTACAAGAATGGCGACAACAATTACACAGAATTCCTGAGACTGCTTTCGAGGAAGTAAAAACATCGGCTTATATAGCACAAGAACTCAAAAAGATGGGTTTAGAGGTACATGAAAATATCGGGCGTACAGGTGTTGTAGCAAGCCTTACTGTTGGAGAAGGGAACGGGATTATTGGATTACGAGCTGATATGGATGCATTAAATCTAATGGAAGTGAAGAAACTTCCTTATCGCTCAGAACATCAAGGAAAAATGCATGCATGTGGACATGATGGTCACATGACTACTTTATTAGGAGCCGCTAAATTACTTTCTACTCGAAAAAACTTTAATGGTACTGTTCGATTCATCTTTCAACCTGCTGAGGAAATTGGAAAAGGTGCTCAAGCGATGATGGACGATAAATTATTTGAACGCTTCCCAGTTGACGCAATTTACGGCCTGCATAATATGCCGGGATTACCAGTTGGAACGATTCATACTAAGTCAGGTCCGATTATGGCTAGCGAAGATAACTTTGTTATTCGAATTAAAGGAAAAGGCTCACATTCATCAAGTCCACATATGGGTATTGATCCTTTAGTAATAGCAGCAGAAATTATTCTTGCACTTCAAACAGTAGTGGCGAGAAATCTAGATCCGCTTCAAACAGCAGTTGTATCATGTACAGAAATTCATTCAGATGGAATTCGAAATGCAATTCCCTCTAATGTAGAAATTAAAGGAGATACGAGGAGCTTTACTCCAGAAGTTCAAAAACTTTTAGAAGAAAGAATGAGAAGTATTTGTGAAAGTATATGTGCCATGCACGGTGCAGAGTGCGAATTTGAGTATACTCATGAATTTTCGCCGACAATTAACTGGGATGAATGCAATGAAACGGCTATCATAGCAGCTAACAATGTTGTTCGTGTAGAAAATACAAACAGTGATTGTGTACCAATCATGGCCTCGGAGGATTTTGGTAAATTTATAGAGGAAATTCCCGGCTGCTTTGTATTCCTTGGAAGTAAAGATGAAGATGAAGAAGTCATTCCACTGCATAACTCCCATTACGATTACAATGACGCAATCTTAGAAACAGGTGCTGAATTCTTTGCCGAAATTATTAAACTATGTCTAGCAAAATAATAGATTGCTTACAGAGAATTGGAGATGATTAAATATGAAGTTAGTAAAGCTTAATAGAAAGAAAAAACCTAGTATTAACATTGATTTTTTAGGCGTAGAGGAAGCTCAAAAAGTGCATACATTTCACAAAAGTTTCCCACAGTATGAACCAACACCTTTAGCTGTTTTAAATAAGTTGGCTCAGGAATTAAATGTTAGCAAAGTATTTGTCAAAGATGAATCATATCGCTTTGGATTGAACGCATTTAAAGCTTTAGGTGGTTCCTATGCGATTGGACAACACTTAGCAAGTCAATTAAATATTGATCCTGCCAATGTAACTTACGACAAGCTTGTTTCACCTGAAGTGAAAGAAAAATTAGGCGAAATGACTTTTATTACTGCAACTGATGGAAATCACGGCAGAGGTGTCGCATGGACAGCAAAAAAATTGGAACAAAAATCTGTTGTATATATGCCTAAAGGATCTTCTGAGGAAAGATTACAACATATTAAAAACTTAGGAGCTAATGCATCTATTACTTCTGTTAATTATGATGATACGGTTCGTTTAGCTGCTGAACATGCTGAGAAAAATAATTGGGTATTGGTCCAGGACACAGCATGGGAAAACTACGAGGAAATACCAAAGAGAATTATGCAAGGCTATATCACAATGGTGGTAGAAACATATGAGCAGCTTAAGGAGATAGGTGAAAAGCCTACACATATCTTTATTCAAGCTGGTGTTGGCTCACTAGCAGCAACAGTTCAAGGTTTCTTCGCAAACATTTATGGTGAAGAGCGCCCAATTACCGTTGTTGTAGAACCAGACAAGGCAAATTGTATATTTAAAACGGCCGAAGCAAATGATGGTGAACTACACTATGTAAAAGGTGATATGGATACCATTATGGCAGGGTTGGCTTGCGGTGAACCAAGTACATTAGGTTGGGAAATTTTAAAAGATTATGCTGACGCCTTTCTTTCCTGCCCAGACAACATCGCTGCTCAAGGAATGAGAATTTTAGCAGCACCGATTAAGGGTGATGTACAAGTTATTTCAGGTGAATCTGGGGCAGTTGGGGTAGGGGCTGTAAGCGAAATTTTAAGACGAAGCCAGTACGCAGAATTAAAGGAACAATTAAACCTTACTGCAGATTCAAAAATTCTATTCTTTAGCACGGAAGGTGATACGGACGCCACACATTATAAAAAGGTTGTATGGGATGGGGCATATTCAATATAAACCATCCTATAGGAGATAGCATAATGAGTATTGAAAAAGTATCAACAGATAAGGCATCAGCAGCAATTGGTCCTTATTGACAAGCAATTAAAGCTGGAGATTTTTTATTCGTGTCATGGCAGCTTACTATAAACCCTAAAACAGGAGAGTTTCCAGAAGGGGGAGTAAAAGAGCAAGCTCATCAAGGTTTTAAAAACATAAAAAGTATTCTAGCAGATGCAGGGTTTAATTTTACAAATGTAGTGAAAAAATCATATTATTAAATAACATCAATGATTTTGCCACAGTAAATAAAATTTATATGAAATATTTTGCTGGTGATATTTTACCTGCTCATGCAGTTTATGCAGTGGTGTTTACCAAAAAATGCATTAGTAGAAATAGAGGTGATCGCATACTACAGATAAAATATATTTTCCTAAATTAAAGGTTTAAGTCCGTTGTTTAATAGGACTTAAACCTTTTAATTTGAAGGTCCGTTATTTAAAATCTTTTTTTGATAGGCTAATGGAGTCGTACGCATTATTTCTTTAAATTTGCTAATGTAATAACTCGTACTATTAAATCCTACTTGATAAGCGACTTCCGTAACAGAAAAATCACTTCGCTGTAATAAATATAAGCTTTTTTTAATGCGATAATCGATCACATAATTCAAAGGGCTCATTTTAAAATATCGTTTAAAATATCTACAGCATTCCGATTTACTAAGCTGCCCTGCACGTGCTATATCTGCTAACGTTATCTTTTCCATATAATATTGATGAATCCAACTTAGCATTCCTTTAACTCTATTGTTTTTCAATTCTTCTGATTCTATAAATTGTAATTGAAAACCACTAGCGATTAAATTCCTCCAAATAAACGTTAACTTAATTGATATATCAACCTCATATTTTTGTGGTTTTTGATCAATATATTGATATATTTGATAAATAGCATTTAAGATATTCTTTCCCCAAAGTTCATCCGTATTTATTAGGATATAGGGTAAATTAGTTGCTTCTATATACGGTTTTACATAAATATTATAGAGCTCTTGCGATAAAATATAGTGAGGAGAGACGTTTAAGCAGATAAAAGTGCAACTTGTATTACTTTTTGACATATGCAATCGACCGCTATTTATAAACAAACCATCTCCTTCTTTAAGTTCGATGTATTCCTCATTTACTTGAAAAATTCCTTCACCCTGTAAAACGGAAACAAATTGAATTTCTTCATGCCAATGAAGGGGAACGTAACCATATATATGATTAGAGTTATCGTTTGAGATGACTGATTTATAGCATGCAATGGGCATAACAAAAGTATGATGTTTTGTTAATTCTCTTAAATTTTCATCAGTTGATACAATAATCTTTTGCATAAGTATCACCTCAATACTTTTCTTTTAGATTATTATAATTAATTTTTTCTTTTTTTGTCACTTATGTTAGCTGGTTTTCAAACCTAAAAAAAAGCGCCTGAAATTCGGAAAAAACCGAATTCAGACCCTTTATGTTTATTAATGAGCAGTGTAGCCACCATCGACAAGTAGAGTTGTACCATTGACAAAGCTTGAGTCGTCGCTCGCTAAGAAAAGTACAGCTTTGGCAATTTCTTCTGGTTTACCAAGACGACCTTGAGGATGAAGGGACGCTAAATATTCTTTCTTTTGAGCATCTACTTCAGCAAGTAAGGGTGTATCGATATAGCCAGGACATACTGCATTTACACGAATGCCTTGTTTAGCGTAAGCTGTACATAAATTTTGAGTTAATAATTTTACTCCGCCTTTTGCAGATGAATAGGCTGTAGGATTTGGTAAGGCAACGAAACTATGAATGGAACCAGCATTGACAATAACGCCACCAGTTCCTTGGGCAAGGAATTGTTCAATTGCATATTTATCAGAAAGAAATACACCTGATAAATTAATATCAATGGTTCTTTTCCATTTTTCGAACGAGAGCTCATGTGCCGGTGCATCATCTGCTACGCCAGCATTTGCATACATAATATCAAGTTTACCGTATTTATTAACTGTTTCCTTAATCATATTTTGAATGTCTTCTTCGTTTGTTACATCTGTTTTTATGAATAATGTATCAAAACCTGCACCATTTAATTCTTCTGAGATACTTTGACCACGGTCAGAAAAATCGGCAATGACTACTTGGGCACCTTCTTGGACAAAGAGGCGTACTGTAGCCTCACCGATACCACTAGCACCGCCTGTTACGATCGCTACTTTATCTTGTAATTTCATTTTAAAGACCACCTTTATTGTTATTTTGCAGTTGCTCCACCATCAATAACGAATTCAGCACCGGTTGAGAATGAAGATTCATCAGAAGCTAAAAATAGAACGGTTTGCGCTACTTCTTTGACAGAGCCTAAACGACCTAATGGGAACAAGTTTTTCCCTAACTCATCTTTAGAGCTTCCTATTGATGCTGATGCATAATCTGCCATACCTGTATCAATATAGCCAGGATGAATAGAGTTGACGCGTACACCATATGGGGCATATTCCATTGCGGCATCTTTAGTCATAATGCGAACAGCGCCTTTACTAGCTCCATATAATACATGTCCAGCAGCGCCTGTTAGACCAGCAATAGAAGAAGCATTTATAACAGAACCTTTATTTTGTTTAGCCATAAGTGGCATAATGTGCTTCATACCTAGGAAGACACCTGTTACATTAATGGACATTAAACGATTCCAATCAGATAGTTCGATCTCAGCGAGTGGTTTAATAATATAAATACCCGCATTGTTGAATAGGATATCTACTTTGTTAAATGTTTTTATTGTTTCGTCCGCGACTTTTTTCCAGTCATCTTCATTGCTAACATCATGACGAACAAATAATGCTTCTCCGCCAATAGCTTGAATATCTCGGATTGTGTCGTTACCAGATTGTTCATTTATATCAGTAATGACTACTTTTGCTCCTTCTTTAGCAAATAATAGTGCTGTTTCTTTCCCGATTCCTGTACCTCCACCTGTAATAATGGCTACTTTATTTTCCAGTCTCATTGCTAGCACGCACCTTTCATTATTTCGGTTTTATGGTTACCTAAGGATTCAAAAGTATTCGCATTGTTTAGCGATACTTTCATCTTACTCCTTTCAATTTGAAATACTATCCTATAAGATGCTGTATAATATAGTGAGTGAATATCCTCCATTTATAGGGGTATTTTAGTGTGAAGGAGAAGATTTTCCTATGACGCATCCGTTTCAGTCAGTTGAAGAAGTAACACTGCAGGAATTTGTGTTATTTATTAAAATTCATCATAAACAAATTGAAGAGAATACAAATATTTATCTTAATCTAGAACCTTCTATAGCCGAATCTGATCAAAAAAGGGTAGCTATGCTACTGGATTCGTTTTTACGCTTAACGACACATACAAACATTGATGAATTAAATGAAGATGATAAATCATTTTTTACTACGTGGCTTCAATCACAGCTGTCTATTATTGATAAGAAGAGCTTTAATTTATTTCAATTAATTTTTGAGAAAGCATTGATTACCTTTATGATTCAGCAAAAGAGTAGCCGAACGAATGCCATCTTAATGTATGTGCTATCAAAATTTACGTTTCTAGTACAGCTTTACTATGGGGGAGATCACAATGTTAATTATCGATCTACAGATAATCAGGAATTGAAGTATTTACAGTTACTGGATAAGCTTGATACATTGTTGATTAGTTCCACAGGTTATCAGGACTTAGCCTATATTTTAAAAAAATGCGAAGAGTATTTTAGTTATAAAAGATGCGTTTTTTACGCTTATGTCCCATGGTCCAATCAATTTTATGGTGTTATTGGAGCAGAGCTTTCTAAGGTGCAAAGTATGAAAGGGCAGCTAACTGGGGATAACACGATACTTAGTTCAAAAAAACCCATTTATTTAAAAAACCCTAAAAATTACGTGAAGGAGGAGCATATTCAGTTATTTAATTTATCCTCCATTATTTTTATCCCTATTATGCGACGAGACCAGTTATTTGGATGGCTGACATTCGATCAGCTAGGTGAAGAATTTGATTGTACAAAAGAAGAGTTATTGCTTCTAGAAGAAGTGGGAAATCGTCTAGGGTTATTTTTATCGCGTAAGGGTGAGAAGGTAGAAAAAAATACAGAGCTACATTTAACAGAAAGGGAGTCAATGATACTTGGCTTGCTTGCTGAAGGCTATGACAATAAAAAAATTGGCGGTTTCTTGTTTTTAAGTGAGCATACAGTCAGAGATTATGTAAGTAGTCTAATGACAAAACTCAAAGCGAAAAATCGAACACAGGTCGTTGCCTCTGCTTTTCGTCTAGGACTGTTAAGCTAAACAAACACATGCACTTCTGCTAGGAGTGCATTTTTAGTATGTTGTCTACCTAAAATGTCTCAACACCTTTCTGAAAATAATTATTAT
Organism: Lysinibacillus irui; assembly: GCF_028877475.1. Lineage (NCBI taxonomy): Bacteria > Bacillati > Bacillota > Bacilli > Caryophanales > Bacillaceae > Lysinibacillus > Lysinibacillus irui. Next base: position 393,989 of record NZ_CP113527.1, read on the forward strand.
TTAAAATATAGTTATGAAAATAGGGAAGTATTGTCATCTAGTTATCCGCTGCAGGGAAAGAAATATAGTAGTAAAACAATTTTTACGAATATTACAAGCAAAAGCGTTTAAGCTTACACGATTGTAATGAAATTGAAAGCCAATGCGATAGAGTGTAATACATTATTTTGCGAGAATGTGTATAGAAGCAAGAACAAGAAGCGGAGGCATACACAATGAATGAAAAATTAGAAGGCGTATACGAGGAGTACAATCGTTATATATATCACTTATGTTTAAAACTAACTCGCAATAATGTAGAAGCTGAGGATTTAATGCAAGAAGTTTGGGTTAAGGTTGTACGCTATGAAGACAGCGTTGCTGAGGTGGAGCATATTAAAGCTTGGCTGACAACTATTACAATGAATACTTTTAGAGACCGCTATCGTAAAAAAGTGCGTCGTAGTAAATATATGATGAACCAACCTGAAACATTAGACGTACCGATTTTAGATTTGGTTCCCAATAATGATATTTCAACAGAAGAAAAAATTGAAAAGGATATTGTCACAAAACTAGTCCAAGATAAAATGGAGCAATTAGATGCCATTTATCGAAAAACTTTATGGTATTTCTACATAGACCAATATTCACTTGCAGAAATCTCTACGATTATGAAAGTTTCCATAGGAACTGTGAAGTCTCGTTTGTTCCGTGCAAAGGCTCGTTTAAAAGAAATGCTCATGTCGGATACAGCTATTGTGGAATCTGTGCTACCAGCGTAATAAAAGCCGATTGGTCGCCTACCACAAGTACTTAGACAGAAGTATTCGTTCGGCTAATCAAAAAAAGATGCATTCGCAAATATTTGCGAATGCATCTTTTCATGTTGTGAAAGAAATGAGGTAACTAATAGAATAAGACCTTTTGACTGGGCTGATTTTCGTTCCGCCAGCTCCCATTTCAGGAGAGAGTCCGATGAGTCATTTCACTTTGTTCGCTCAAGGGTCTCATCTGTGAGGCATATCCCATAGAAGTGACATTGTCTCCTCTCCAATCAACTAAGCTACAAAGGCTTTATGCTCATTATAACTATTTTTAGAGAAAGGAAAGGCTCTCTATAATTAGTCACAATAACAATAAAATGAGTAAACACTTTCATTTTGTATGCGAGACCTTTGCCGAAAAATAACATTTTTTTGCGAAAGGGTAAGCCTTTTTTACCTTTTACAAAAATGCTATAGATTGTTTTGAGTTCTTTATTCTGATCGATTCGTCTCAACATCCAATAGACATTTAGAAAAAATATTTCGTAATGTTTGCAGTTCTTCTGCTGTTAGCATCCCAAACATATTGTTAATAATTTCGCTCACTTGTTGACGAGATTCTTTTAGGATATTTTCTCCTTCAGCAGTTATGACAAGTTGAGAAGCTCGTCGGTCTGTAGCGTGCTGTGTTTTTTCAATAAAGCCTCCATTAATAAGCTTTGTTGTTAACACTGTGACGCCACCAGTGGTTACTTTTAACCGCTCAGCAATAGCAGAAGGGCGTTTTGGGCCCTCCTGCGATAAGTAGTCTAAAATTAAAATATGGGATTTTGAAAAGCCGAGCACATTATGATTATTCCACTCGTTTGCCCACTTACGCTCAATAGATGAAACGACTTCAAACAATGAGGTAATGGCTTTTTGTTTTTCTTGATCCATAGAAGGTCATCTCCAAAACTGTTTTAGCTTTCTTGTGCCAATCTTGTCATCGCATTTAATTCGTATGCACGCACTTTACGTGGGATAAAACGACGGATGTCCATCTCATTGTAACCAACTTGAATACGTTTTTCATCTATTAAAATAGGGCTTCGCAACATTCTTGGGTGTGCCTGGATAATAGCGAATAGCTCTTGAATAGAAAGTTGTTCAATATCGATATTTAAGTTTTTAAAATCATTCGAGTTAGTTGCGATAATTTCATCTGTGCCATCTTCCGTCATACTTAGAATTTCTTTAAATTCTGCAAGAGTAAGAGGGTGAGATGTAATACGTTTTTCTTTATATTCAATGTTGTGATCTTTTAACCATTTAAGTGCTTTTCTGGATGAAGAACAGCTCGCTTGTGAGTAAATTGTAACTGTCATTCTTCATTCCTCGCTTTCTTTTTTAGATTATATTTTACAAATAGCTTATTAGTAAGTTAAGTGGTCTATATATATCTTACTAGTAAGCTATATATAAATCAATAGTTAATTGAAATATTTTCTCAATAGCAAAATATTTTTTTAGTTATATTAAGTATACGAAGCATACAGCAAAAGGTTTCATTTATTCAGCTTACAATGATGTAAGTATAGTGTCTTGGTGTAATGAGTTTTGGGTTACCCACGGGCTTGTCCTAGAGGAGAGAGATTATAAAATATAAATGTAAATTGTTAGTCCACTGATTATATTATGTTTAAAGATGTCTAATTATACATAGTAATTTCAAAAAAATTAAAAGAGCAGCCCCTATAATATGTGGGAACTGCTCTTGATATTAGCTTTGTTGTCCAGAAGTGAACCAATCTTGTACATTCCAAACCTTTGTTACTAGCCCGTCATAGAATTCTGGTTCATGGCTTACTAGTACGATGGTGCCTTTAAATTCTTTCATAGCACGTTTTAGTTCATTTTTTGCATCTACATCTAAATGGTTTGTCGGTTCGTCAAAAAGAAGCCAGTTAGCTTCTTCCATCATTAATTTACATAAACGAACTTTCGCTTGCTCACCACCAGATAATGAATTGAGTGGGCGTGTAATATGGTCCGTTTTTAAACCAGCTCTTGCTAAAGCGGCACGAACCTGCGCTTGTTCCATAGAAGGAAAGGCATTCCACACATCATCAATTGGAGTGATTTTCTCTGCTTTAACCTCTTGCTCAAAGTAAGATGGATAAAGGTAATCACCTCGAACCACTTTCCCGCCAAGGGGATTAATTTTCCCTAGCATCGTTTTTAGTAATGTTGATTTACCTACACCATTCATGCCAACTAGCGCGATCTTTTCGCCACGTTCAATGGCAAAAGTTAGTGGAGGAAGCAATGGCTTGTCCTTATCGTAACCTATGACTAAATTTTCAGCCTCTACAACATAGCGGCCAGATGAACGTGCTTCTTTAAAACCAAATTCAGGTTTTACAGCCGTCTCTGGTCGATCAATTCGTTCTAAACGATCGAGCTGCTTAGCACGAGATTTTGCACGTCCAGTAGTAGAATAGCGCGCTTTATTTTTAGCGATAAAGTCCTCTTGTTTCTTGATGAATTCCTGTTGCTTTTCATATGCTTCAATATGCTGGCGTTTATTAATTTCAGCAAGCTCTAGGAATTTTTCATAGGTTGCTGTATACCGCGTTAATTTGGAAAACTCAAGTTGGAAAATAACATCCACTGTCTCGTTCATAAATTCTGTATCATGTGAAATTAAGAGGAATGCATATGGATAGTTTTTTAAATAGTTCTTTAGCCAAGTAATATGTTCCTCATCTAAATAGTTCGTAGGCTCATCTAGTAATAGGACTTTCGGTTTTTCTAATAACAGCTTTGCTAGTAAAACCTTTGTACGTTGTCCACCAGAAAGGGCAGCTACATCACGTTCTAAGCCAATGGCATCAAGACCAAGTCCGCGTGCAACCTCTTCAATTTTCATATCAAGAGAATAGAAATCGCCCGCATCGAGTGCATCTTGAACTTCCGCCATTTGCTCTAGCAGAACCTCTAATTCTTCAGGTGATGCTTCTGCCATTTTCCCTGTAATGTCATTTAGCTCTTCTTCTTTTTTATATAATGGTAAAAAGGCATCGCGTAGCACCTCACGCATTGTTCTGCCAGCAGTTAGTACAGTATGTTGGTCAAGATACCCATAATGTGTACCAGGAAGCCACTCAACTTTTCCTGTATCATGAATTGTTTGCCCCGTTATGATGCCCATTAATGTAGATTTACCTACACCGTTAGCTCCTACGAGTCCAATGTGATCACCTTCTACTAATCGAAACGAAACATCTTTAAAGAGTGTACGATCACCAAAAGAATGACCTAAATTTTCAACTGTTAATATTGCCATATTAGTTCCTCCAATATCCTTCGTGTTTACATTTTATAGTTCAGCTAATTGTTTATTAAGTTCTGCTAGCTTAGCTTCCATATTAGCAAGGCGTTGCTCTGCTTTTGATACCTGATCGTTGTGCCCAGTAGACTCTAATTTTTCGATATCACCTTGTAAATTCATATAGTCCATTTTTAACTCTTTAATTTGGTATTCAATATCGCTTTTTGTTGGCATGATTATGACTCCTTTATGAGAATGTTTGTATAGCGAATGCGTGTAAAAGCGATGGAGGTTTTTTTGAGCCCCCACCGCTTATAATTTAAATCAATCGGGTTCTGATAATTTTTGAATCTGCCTATGTTCCAACTTTCACAAGAAGAGCTGGAGTGAAAAATTCTTATATATTGTATCATAATCATCTTCGAAGTAGCACTAAGTAGAAGCGATATTATGACGATCATAAGCAAAATCTAAAAGTAAAGCTTGGAGTGTTTCGTTGTTTGCTGCAAGATTGAGTTGTCGCTGCTTTCTTACAGCCCGTTCACTGCGAGCTTCATGTAAAAGGAACTCCATAACAGCATTTTGGATTTGTGATTGCTTCATTTTACGACCAAGTCCAAGATGAATGAAGCCGTTATGCTCCCGAGGGAAAGCATGTAGTAGTTCAGCTTCAGTTTGTGCAAGTGTAATGCAGGGCACACCATAAGAAGCAATTTTATAAGGTGTATAGTTAGCATTACAAATAATGACATCAGCTTTCGGTAATAGTTTAAGGAGTGCGTTTTTATCGCGAAGAATAGCGGTATTGCGACGACTTAGAACCATCATTTGCAAATCATCTGTTGCATGGCGATAGCTATCGTCAATCATAACTGTAATTTGTAGTGGGATTTGTAGTTGAGTTAAGTGTCGAAGTGTTCGGTAGGTTAAATTATGCTCGTCCCCATCTTCGAAAGCAACAACGATATGGGGAGGGTTTTCAGGTGTTTTATTGTCAGGGATGTCGTCAAACTGTTGATAAGCTTCTGGTAGTGCAAAAACAAAACTTCCGCCAATATAATGCGACGGTAAATAATCTTTAACTTCTTGATAGAGTGCTAGTAATACACAATCACAGGCTTGACCACCTTCACCAAAGTCATCGAAGTGAATAATGGTTTTACAGAAAGGTCGTAAATCTTGTACTTGCCAGCTTTCAGAGTTACGCCCATCTCTGACAATTAAATCAGGCTGAATTCCTTTGATTTGCTTAGGCAGTTCGTTAAAATGGTCAAATAAAATAGGAGAAAGACCTTCATTCATTAAAATTTGAATACCTTCATTCGAAGGAGTCTTTACAAATATAAGAACTTTCTCATTAGTAAGTAGCTTAGCTAATGTTGAAACCCGTTCAAAAGGATACAGCCCTTTATCAATACAGCTTTCAATAATGAAAACAATCGTTTTTTTTGGTTCAATTGCTTGCGTTTCTTTTTGCAAATGTATCCCACCCTTTCCTCTGTCTCTTTAAATTATGGCGAAGAAAGAACAAGTATGTGTAAAATTTAGGATTTGGTCACGATGGACTTTAGAGAATCTTCTAAATTGCTATCTTGAAGGACATCATAATTAACTTTTTAATCATCATAAAATTGGTCGATATATATAGTAAGGCCAAGATAAGGAAAGAAACATACGTTAATGTAAATTATGGAGAAGGAGGGGAGAAGCATGAGCATGCGTGCGGCGATTGTTGTAGGGGCAACAGGTTTAACGGGTTCCTCTCTTGTTGAACAACTATGTAACAATAATGAATATGTTTCAGTAACAGTTATTGCACGGAGAAAGCCAACTTTTACACATCCAAAGCTAGAAGTGAAAATTTGTGATTTTGATCAGATAGAAGAACAAGATATTGAATTTGCTCATGAATTGTATTGTTGCTTAGGAACAACTATAAAAAAAGCAGGTTCTCGTGAGATGTTTGAAAAGGTAGATTTTGAATATCCATTAGCAATTGCCTCCTTAGCAAAAAAACGTGGCATTCCTCATTTTATCGTCATCACAGCAATGGGAGCCAATGAAAATTCGCCTTTTTACTATAATCGGGTTAAAGGAAAACTAGAGCATGATTTAGTGGAGTTGGGTTTACAGAGGCTTTCTATTATCCGACCATCACTGTTAGTAGGAGATCGGGATGAATTTCGATTAGGGGAAAAGGTAGGAGAAAAACTATTAAAGTTTGCACATCCTCTACTAATAGGACCTTTTAAACGCTCTAGAGCAATTGATGCCTCACAGGTGGCTAAGGCTATGATCATCATTGCCTTATATGGTAAGCAGCAGTCAGTCACTATTTATTCGTCAGATGAATTAGCAACATGCGAGTATCCCGAAGCTTCAGAAGATACCATTTCAAGAGAGGTATTATTTAACTGGGATAAGCTACATGAAGGCGAGAAAGTAAATCGTGATGTAGTTATTAATCGAGATAAATATAAGCTTGAGGAAACAGTTATTGATAAGGAAGTCCATTTTCGGCATCGCGATCAAGAGAAAAAATAATGTAAATAGTGTTTCCGTTCCGCCTAAAGACTGAAATTGTTCCTTTCCACACTACAATTCTTTCCGAGCCACTTTTCATTTGTTACAATATTATTGTAGAAGATGAATGTGGAGGCAAAGTAAAGATGAAAATTTTACTCGTTGATGGCACAATGTTTGGTCGTAAAACAGGTGCTATTTTAGAGCAAGTGGAACAATATATTAAAGAATTAGATGCTAGTTTCGAGTTAGAAATGATGCATTTTAGTCAATATAAGCATCAAATTGTGGATGGTTCACCACTCAACGATGATATGAAGAAAATGATTCAACAATTTGAGGAAGCAGACGCTTATATTATTGCAACACCTATTTTTCAAGCGTCCATTCCAGGTGTTTTGAAAAATGCTTTCGACTTCTTACATCCTAAAACAATGCGTTATAAGCCAGTATCCATTGTTGCGAATGGAGGCACATATCAGCACCATCTTGTAGTCGAAAATCAATTAAAGCCGATTTTGGATTACTTCCGTGCTCTTGTAACGCCTAACTATGTATACACACACACATCACATTTTGATGCAGATAATAAAATTGTAGATGAAGATGTGCACAGCCGGTTACGTGAATTAGCACGTGTATTTGTTCAATATTGCGAAATGAGCAAGAATTTGCCGAAGGAAACAATTGATCAACATTAAAATAACCCTTGTACGGTGGTAAGAAATCACTGTGCAGGGGATTTTTCTTTGTAAGTATTCTTTTGGGATGTGATAAAATAAAACTTTAGTGACACAGGAGGGAGGGCTGCTCATGCAGGACATCGCTTTACTAGAAAAACAACGCTGTAATCTTATTTTGACCAATAAGGCGAAGGAAGCGGTAGAGGAATGCTCAGCAAACGAGCATGCCTTTTTTGCGTTACAAAGATCTTTTACCGTCTATATTGAAAAACGGAAAGCTAAAACAGTTGGTGAAACATTTTTATCCATCTATTTTAATGCGCAAGACAATGAAAAATTACACGATTTTCTTGCTGAGAAAACCGTTATTATGGATTGTGTGCTAAAGGTGGAAGGATTGCTAGCGACAAATATTCGTTTTGTCCATATGCGTGGGCCAATCAATACAAATCGTCGATTAGCAGCTGCCTTGCAATTTGTTACAAAACCTAACAATGGTGCAGGTATTCCGCTAGAGCTTCATACGAAAATAAGACAGCTTCCAATAGCGGAAGAACGTACAGAATATGTAAAAAAACGTATAGCTAGTTGGGAAGGCTATTTAAAAATCCAAGAACGCGATGCGACCATTGACGATATTCATAGCGAATTTAAGCAAAGCTATTTTAATGAGGATTTTACACGGTTAACCATTGTATGTCCCTACATAAAGAATAAAGAATGGAAGCAGTTAGAAGGATTAAGTGTAAGCATTCAAGGGGTTCGCGGTGAAATTGGACAAGTTTTAAAGGCGAACGCTGGAAAGCAAACAGCTGAAATTGATTTAAAACCTTTCGTTCAGGATTTAGCTCGTAAAGATCAGCTTAATCTACGCTCGAAACAAGTAAGTTTCAGTAATTTTGCGACACTAAGTCAAATTAGAAGACTACGCAACGGCTTTACAAAGCTAGAGAAGGGAGAGGCAGTGAACCCTAATCTAGAAACAATCCTGTTTGAACGGCGTCCAACAGTCAGAGCGTCCAAGCTACGAGAAGATATTGAGTTTCATAATAACTTAAATGAATATCAACGACGCGCTGTTTTAGGTGCATTATCTGTTGAGGATTTATATGTTATACAAGGTCCTCCAGGTACGGGGAAAACAACCGTGATTTCAGAGATTTGTCAGCAAAATGTAAAGGCAGGTTTAAAAACACTTGTTGCGTCGCAATCAAATTTAGCAGTCGATAATGCATTAGGACGGTTGCTATCCAATCAAGAAATTCGTATTTTACGATATGGTAGAACGGAAAGTATTGAGGAGGAAGGCAAAAAGTTTATAGAGGAAAATGTAGCTCTTCAGTGGCGGGAACAAACGTTGGCGGCAATTGAAGAGGCCATATTGGTATTCCCAGAACGTGAGCAAGAGTTAAAAGCAAACGTTGAAAAAGCACAAAATGAACTAGAAAAATTAGAGCAATGGCTAGAGCAACTAAGACAGGAAATAGCTGCAAAAGAGCAAGCGGCTATTGATGAACCTATTTTACAGCAGGAAATTCAAGCATTAAAAAAAGAATTAAAAGCTGCTAAGGCGGATCAACAGTCAAGTGAAGCCCAAAAAGATCATTATGAGAAACAGCTCGCACAAATTGAACCAATTGTACAGCAGCTTGAGCAGACACTTGCAGATTATCCTTCTGTTGAGCAATTACAACGTACGATTCAAGAAACTACTCGTAAAGTGGAACAACTAGAAGCGGCAGCTCAATATAAGGAATTGCAAGAACAAAAGCAGCAGCTAACACAGCAATTTCAAGAAATTCAACATAAATATGAAATCGAAAGTAATCGACTAGTTATCATGAAGGAAGCACAAAAGTATATCCATACATTAACATCCTTTGAGCTAATCGAGCGATTTTTACAACATTATCAAATTCGCCCTTCTCATGTACTGTCACATCAAATGAATCGCTTACAACATTTAGAAGATGCCAAAGATTTAGAGGCATGGTCCACAATCAATGCGCGTCTACAAAAGGCAATTGCGAAGTTAGAGGCTTTAGTTACTCATGAAGTCAAGGAACGAGCATTTGCTAAAAGTAGATTGCAACCAGTACAATCGTTTTCTTTGCAAAACCTTACAGGTGTATTCGCACAGTTAAACACTGCGTTTCAGGATGGCCAAGCACCAGCAAATGATATGATCGAAAGTTATTTGCTTGGGCTATATATGCGTCGTGATTACGTTTGGCAAAAGGGAGTAGCACTAAAACAACAACAAGAGCATAAGGATCAGGAATACGATTCTTTCCGAAAAAATCTCATGACTTTAATTCATCAGGAGTGTGCAATAACTAGCTTTGATGTGCAAAGTTACCAACGACAGCTGCAACCATTTTTACAGCATACAGAGCGTTTACAACAATTAGCAAATACTTTTCAAATTGCTGAGGAGCCAGAAGAATCAGTTGAATATTTAAAGATACTTTCAGCACAATCTCGAGAAGCTCTACAGCAAGCAAGTAAGCAGCTAGAGACAGTGGAACAGGCAAAAGTTCAACTAGTGCCAAAGCAAGCCTCACTGAAGACTGTCACAACAAGCTTACATGATATAGAGCAGCAGCTAGCACAAATGGAAGAACGGATAAAAGACATTAATATAGCTGGATTGAAGAAAGAAAAGCAATTAGCAACATATACAAAACTTTTGCAATCAACGCCAGAGAGAACGGCTGAAGAGGTGATGGAAGCTATTCAAACTTCCAAACAAGCAATTGAAACATTGCACAGGCAGGAAAAACAGCTACCACTTCGCAAAAAGCTACAAGAACAGTGGCGTGAAAAACTTCAAAACGCAACAGAGTATGATTTAGATGAAATTCGAAAATTGTATGTGCGTCATGCGAACGTTATTGGAACAACATGTGTAGCGTCCGCAAGTAAAGAATTTATGGAGAATTATCCTACTTTTGATGTTGTCGTTATTGATGAAGTTTCAAAGGCTACACCACCAGAGCTACTACTACCAATGCTTAAGGGAAAAAAAGTTATTTTAGTAGGTGATCATCATCAGCTACCTCCACTGTTAGGAGACGATACGCTGGAGGAAACTTTAAAGGCGATGCTAGAAGAAAATCCGAATTTTGAAGGCGCACAAGAATTGAAAAATCTATTACGAGAGTCATTATTTGAACGTTTATTTAATAATCTGCCTCCAACACATAAACAAATGCTAGCACTACAATATCGTATGCATGAAAAAATTATGCAAAGCATCACACCATTTTATGCGAAGGAGGAAAATGGTTTACAATGTGGTTTACCAGATTCAGATGCAGCAAGGGATCATGGCTTAGAGGGGCAATTTGTAAAACGACATGATCATTTACTTTGGATTGATATCCCTACTGAAAAACCTTATTTAGAGGAGCAAGTTAAGGGTGGAACAAGTCGTTATAATGAAGGAGAGTTACAAACAATCCGTCATATTTTATTAGACTTAAATGATGCAGTTAAGGTAGCAAAAGAAGCAGGACGAATACCGCAAGACGCAAAGAAAAGTGTTGGTGTCATTAGTTTTTACGGTGAGCAGGTAAAGAGAATAAATCGTCTCCTACAGCAAGAATTACAGCTACCGCATTTGCAGTTTAGAACAGGAACAGTTGATAAGTTCCAAGGTATGGAAATGGATGTTATTTTAGTGAGTATGGTTCGAAATACTCCTAAGGGGGGAGACATCGGCTTTGCAAAAGATTATCGTCGCTTAAATGTCGCGCTATCTCGTGCCCGTGAGTTACTATTGCTTATTGGCAGTGCTGAAATGTTTGCGAAACGTGCAAAACATCAAGATACAAGAGAAATGTATACTAATTTATTAAATACAGTAAAATCCTACAACGGCTTGCGTAATCATGAAGGATTGGTGATGTAGATTGTCAAAATTACAGCAACGGCTAATGCGTGAGCTTCAACAAAATCGCAATATTAAGATTGTCAAAACTGCTGAATGGTGTATTCCCATTAGGACAGTAGAGGTAATGTATGAGCCTGTGCGCCGTTCGACAATGGATGTCTTAATGACCATGCTACTAATAAGCATCCAAGAGGCTGATTTTGAAAGTACTCTTGAATTGAGTGAGCTTTTGCTTGTAGATCCATTATTTATTGAGGATTTGGTTTCTTTAATGGTTCGAGTCAACCTTATGAAGAAAGAGGATAACTATTATAGTCTAACTGAAAAAGGACAGCTGCAGCTTGAACAGGGAATCTTTGAGGAAGAGCTAGAAATAGAAAAGACCACGCTTTACTTCAGTCCTTGCCATCAATCATTTCTAACTATTGATGCAGATAATAGAGAAGAATACGATGACCTACCAGAGCTATATCGTTATATTGATAAAAAAGCAGAACAACAGGAGCAGTTTGAAGAATCACTGGTGATAGCAGCATTACAAGAGGAGAATGAAGAGGAAGTGGGCAACTCCCAAAAAGTCATCACAAAAATTGTTCAAACGGAAGCGCAACAAATTAATGATAGCCCATGTTTAGAGTTTGTTCTTTATGATAAAGAACAAGATATACTATTTGTACGTGTGTGGAATACGTTTCTCAATCGATGGGATCATTATCTTGAGCAACAGCTTACTGACAAAGAGCAACTAACATGGCGAGAGCAATATTTATCTTGATTCAGCAGAAGTTCAAAATCTAAAACAAAAACGAACGTGTATCGCGTTCGTTTTTTTGTGTTTTCACGATAAATTAAAAAGTCGGGTGATAATTGGAATATTTTTTCGATAAAATACTGCAAGAGTGTACATTTCAACATGGTTAAGGAGGGGACCAGATGTTAACGATTAGTTTATGTATGATTGTTAAAAATGCACAATCTACAATTGAAAGATGTTTAGATTCGGTTCAGCATATAGTTGACGAGATTAATATCATTGATACAGGTTCAACTGATCGTACGAAGACTATTATTCAGAATTATACCTCTCGAATTTATGATATTCCTTGGTCTGATCATTTTGCCAATGCGCGTAATTTTTCCTTTAAACAGGCAACAAAAGACTATATTTTATGGCTTGATGCAGATGACGTCATAACAAAGGAAAACCAATACAAGTTCAGTCAATTAAAGCAATCTTTATTTCCTTCTATTGACGCGGTAACGATGGATTACTACCTATCACTTGATCATGATGGAGTAGTAGAGTGTAGTAAACGAAATGTTCGTCTAGTAAAAAGGGCAAGTCATTTTCAATGGGAAGGTGCTGTTCATGAGGAATTAAAGGTATCAGGTCCGTTTTATCATAGTGATATAGCTATCACACATTTGCCATTATCCAGAGATCTTTATCGTAATATTTGTATTTATGAAGGTTTACTAAAAGAGGGACATTCACTTTCAGCAAGAGACCTATTTTTTTATGCTAATGAACTAAAAAAGCATCAACGTTACTTAGAAGCGATCAATCAATACAATACATTTTTGGATCATGATTTAGGAACAGTAGATGACCGTATTGAGGCTTGCTTACATGTTGGGGAATGCTATCGACGCTTACATGATGATAAACAGGCCCAGCAAGCTATTTTGCAATCTTTCTTATATGATCGACCAAAGCCAGAAGCATGTTGCCGAATGGGCCAATTTTTTATGGAACAATCGAAATATAAAGAGGCTATTTATTGGTATTCCCAAGCTCTGCAACAAGCTCCTGTTGATACGATGACGATCCAAAAATGGGCTTACTCAACGTGGATTCCCCATTTGCAATTAAGTTTGCTTTATAGGGAGTTACGGTTATTTGAAAATGCCTATCAGCATAATTCAGAGGCGCAAAAATGGAAACCAAATCATCAGGAAATAATAGAGAATGAAAAATATTTGCTCAGACAATTAAAGAGTTAACTACTTATTATGGGAATGGCACATCTATAAACAGAACATAAATAGCTTGACCAATTAACACAGATACACCAACAACAATCGTCATAAAAATCACATTCCGTGGTCTAAAATTTTTCGCTTCCATTCTAATAAATCCTCCTTTAATATAAAGAATATTCGGTCAATTCAAGATATGTTTTGAGGATTTGAGTATGCATAAATAAAAGAGCAAATTTACACTAAATGTAAATTTGCTCTTATGTTGTAGAAGATAGTGATGTTACAGCAAAAGAACGTTTAGCAAGGCGAGGGAGGTGATTTCCGTTCCTCCGTCATCCTTTCTAGGCGCAATATTTGCTCAGTTTGCTTAGTCGAATTTTAAACCTTTCAATGCTTCAGCAAGTGCATTGTTCACTGGTTCCTCATTCTTTTGTTGCTTTAAGTACTTTTGTACGGAGCGTTTATCTACCTTGCCTCCGCCTTCTTTTTTACGTCTTGCCTCAAAGGCTGATAATTTTTCACGATAGCCACATTTACAAACGAAAATTTGACCATCGCCTTCACCGCGAAGCTCTAATTTTTTATGACATTGTGGACAACGTGCATTTGTTGTACGTGAGACATTTTTACGATGACCACACTCACGATCCTGACAGACAAGCATTTTCCCCTTCTTACCATTTACCTCAAGCATTGGTTTTCCGCAATCTGGACAGGATTTAGTCGAGATATTGTCGTGTTTATATTTTTTGTCGCTGCCCTTAATTTCAGACACAATTTCTTGTGTATAATTTTTCATCTCGCTAATAAATACATCTTTTTTGAGCTTGCCCTTTGCAATGAGCTCAAGCTTTTGCTCCCATTCAGCCGTGAGGGCAGGGGACTTTAATTCCTCAGGCACTAAATCAAGTAGTTGACGACCTTTAGAAGTAATATATATATCTTTACCACCGCGTTTTTCGATTAAGAAGGAATTAAAAAGCTTATCAATAATATCAGCTCGTGTTGCCACTGTGCCAAGTCCACCCGTAGATTTTAATGTGTCTGCTAGTTTTTTATCATTCGTTGCCATGTATTTTGTTGGGTTCTCCATCGCTGATAACAGTGTAGCTTCATTAAAACGAGCAGGTGGTTTTGTTTGACCAGATGTTTGGGCAAGCAATTTTATTTTTAATATATCACCTTTCTCAATTCGTGGTAGTATTTGTTCCTTTACATCATCCGTCGAGTCGTCATCATCGAAGCGATGTTCATAAACTTCCTTCCAGCCAGCTGATAAAATTGTTTTTCCGCGGGCAATAAAGCTTTCATCGCCTATTTTTGCACGTAATGTTAATTGCTCATATTCAAAAGCAGGAAGTAGCACCGCTAGGAATCGTTTCACAACAAGATCATAAATTTTACGTTCTTTATCTGTAAACGCAGAATAATTTACAAAACCTTCTGTTGGAATAATGGCATGGTGATCTGAGACCTTACTATCATCGACAAAGGCCTTTGTAGGCTTGATTGGTTTAGTAAGTAGTTTGTTAGCGATCGAACGATACTCACCGATGCCACACGCCTTTAAGCGTTCAGGTATTGTTGCCACGATATCTTGAGAAATAAAGCGAGAATCAGTACGTGGATATGTTAATACTTTATGTTGTTCGTAAAGCTTTTGCATAATATTCAGCGTTTCTTTTGCAGAGTAGCCGAAAATTTTATTGGCATCACGCTGTAATTCCGTTAAATCATAGAGGCCTGGAGCATACGATTTTTTAGGTTTCTTTTCAATATCAGCAACGATGGCATTGCTATTTCCAAGTTTCTTAACTAAGATATCAGTTTTTTCTTTATCAAATGAACGGCTATTACCGTTTGCATCCTGCCATGTAAGCTTCAAATTGTCAGTCGTTTGTGCTTCTATACCATAATAAGTTTGGGCTTTAAAATTTTTAATTTCATCCTCACGTGCGGCAATAATAGCGACCGTTGGCGTTTGGACACGTCCGCAGTTGAGCTGTGCATTAAAGCGAGTAGTTAAAGCACGAGTTGCATTGAGCCCGATATACCAATCAGCCTCAGAACGAGCTACAGCAGATGCATAGAGGTTATCATATGCTTTGCCAGGCTTTAGATTGGCAAAACCATCTTTTATTGCTTTATCGGTTACTGAAGAAATCCATAAGCGTTTAAGCGGTTTTTTAATCTTTACTTTATCAAGTATCCAGCGTGCTACTAATTCACCTTCACGTCCAGCATCTGTCGCAATAATTACCTCACTTACATCATTGCGTGTAAGTTGGCTTTTGACTGCATTAAATTGTTTACCAGTTTGTTTAATGACAGTTAATTTTAAGCGTTCAGGAAGCATTGGTAAATCTTCAAGATTCCACGTTTTATATTTCACATCATAACTTTCAGGGTCAGCTAGTGTTACAAGGTGTCCAAGCGCCCAAGTAACAATGTATTTATCTCCTTCAAGGAAGCCATTTCCTTTTTTAGTACACTTCAGCACACGTGCAATATCACGTGCTACAGAAGGTTTTTCAGCGATTACTACGCTTTTTGCCATTGTTAACACCCTTTCATAGTTCCATGGTTTTAAATATAGCATAGGTTGAGTGGGTTGGCAGTTTAACTGAAGCGAAATTTGTTAAATGTCGATGAAAAGATCTTTAGCAATTGAGATGATAAAACTAAAATTTCAGAAAAAATATTGAATTCAGAAAATATGTATGTTAGGCTAGTGTACATAAAAATGAAGTGAAGGCTTCAAAATATAAATAAAAAAAGGATGCGCTTCTTTTATGGGGAACCAAACAATTCAGCAAATGATTCAAGAGAAATATCAAGAGTTGTCCAAAAGTCAACAAAAGGTAGCTACATTCATCTTAAAAAATTTACAGACAGTTGGAGTTCACTCCGCTTCATATGTAGGGGAAAAGGCTGGAGTAAGTGAAACGACAGTTATCCGCTTTTGTTATGCGTTAGGCTTATCTGGTTATGCACAATTGCAACGTCAAGTGACAATGCATTTATTTAATGAAGGAAATGCAAGTAGTTTGCAAAATTATTTGCAATCTAAGCAAGCTCTTTTTGAAAATCCACGTTTTTATGTAAAGACTATGGAAAAAGATGCATCTCGCATTTTAAATATGGCTAAAAATATTCATGAGGAAGATTTTAATCGAGCTTCAGTATTGCTCCATGAGAAGAAAAAAATATATATTGCAGGGAATGGCTCCTCCCATTTAGCTGCACAATGGCTTCATTTTACATTAAATCTTTTGAGACCAAATGTTGTACTGTTAAATTTTGAGACAAGTGAGGTCATACGTGCTATCCAAGAGATTGATGAGGATAGTGTAGTAATTATTTTATCGTTCCACCGTTATTTTAAAGAACCGATCCAATTTGCAGCTGAATTACAAGAAAAAAAATGTGAGATTATTGGCATTACTGATTCTCAAATTGCACCTATTACACAATATGCAACCATTACCTTTGTGAACGAACAACAACAAGAAGTGTCCACAATAGATGCTATGCCAGCACTC
Source organism: Lysinibacillus irui (assembly GCF_028877475.1). Taxonomy (NCBI): domain Bacteria; kingdom Bacillati; phylum Bacillota; class Bacilli; order Caryophanales; family Bacillaceae; genus Lysinibacillus; species Lysinibacillus irui. The sequence continues at coordinate 410,674 of NZ_CP113527.1, forward strand.
ATAGCATTTTTAAATACTCTAATAGCTGGGATGACTGCACAAGATCATGACTATTATGAAAATCAACGCGTAAAATATGATGATTTCCAAAATAGCTTTTTAGCAAACCGATGGAGTTGACTACTATGAATCAAGTATTACAAAAGTTACAGCCACGTCTGGCAGATATTTTTAAACATTTACATGAACATCCGGAAGTGAGTTGGCAAGAACACAATACAACGCACTATATAGCAAATTTATTGAGAGAGGCCCAGATGGAGCCGCAGCTTTTTGAAGATATGACAGGACTTTATGTTGATATTGGTAAAGGAACACCTAGAGTAGGGTTTCGCACTGATATAGATGCACTTTGGCAGGAGGTGAATGGTGTCTTTCAAGCTAACCATTCTTGTGGACACGATGGTCATATGACGATGGCTATTGGAACTGCATTGCTGTTAAAGGACATGGAGCATTTATTGTCAGGTGCTGTACGCATTCTATTTCAACCTGCTGAGGAAAAGGCACAAGGAGCCCGCGCATTTGTCGAAAAAGGTATTATAGATGATTTAGATTATTTATTTGGTGTTCATGTTCGACCATTAAAGGAATTACAGGATGGGTCATATGCGCCAGCATTATACCACGGAGCAGCAAAGCTTTTTACAGGGACCATTATTGGGGAAGAGGCACATGGCGCACGACCAGAACTTGGCATTAATGCAATTGAGGTTGGAGCAGCGATTGTCGAAGGTCTTCAAAAAATTTGGACGGATCCAACTATCTCTGCCTCTGTCAAAATGACACAGTTTAATGCAGGAGGCACCTCCACAAATATTATTCCTGGTAAAGCTAGCTTTAGCATTGATGCACGAGCCCAAACAAATGATGTGATGCAGGTAATCACAGAGGGGGTGGAGCGTGTAAAAGCGTCTGTTGAAGCGATGTATGGTGCCAAGATTTTTTTACAGGTCGATGCTCATATAGTGGCAGCATTGGTGGATGATGAAGCCTTACAACATATGAAGGAAGCTATTATTGATGTAGTTGGGGAAAAGGCTTGTGCTCCACCAGTTGTTACACCAGGAGGGGAGGATTTTCATTTTTATACCTATGAACGTCCGAAGCTTAAAGCTACAATGCTTGGATTAGGCTGTGGGGTTACTCCGGGCTTACACCATCCGCAAATGACCTTTAATCAAGATCGGCTTTTAATAGGTGTAAATATTATTACAAGGGCTATTTTAAGAGCATTATAAAGATATAGAAAGAAGAGATAGCTATGATAGAGATAAGAGAAATCAAAACAATAGAACAACTTGAGCAAGTTCAGCAATTAGAGTTTGATGTGTGGGGCATGCCTGCAATTCCTCTCCATCAAACGCTTACCGCAGTGAAAAATGGGGGCATCGTTGTAGGTGCCTATCAAGAAGATAAATTAGTCGGTTTTAGTTATGGTTTTGCGGGTTTTCGAGAAGGCAAAAGCTATCTATGCTCTCATATGTTAGGGATTGATGAAAAATACCGATCCCTAGGTATAGGAGAAAAGTTAAAGTATGAACAGCGAGCTATTGCTATTGATCGTGGCTATGATTTAATGGTATGGACATTTGACCCTCTCGAAACCCGAAATGCTTATCTTAATCTATCTAAATTAAAGGGTATTTGTTATACCTATATAGAAAATTGCTACGGTGAAATGAAGGATGGCTTCAATAAAGGGCTGCCCTCTGATCGATTTGAGGTGAGCTGGCATTTAACTTCAGATTATGTGGTGAATGACATTGCAATAGAAGTAGCAAATGCAATACCAGTGGCAAGCTGTGAACTTACAAAGCAGGGTTTATTATGTTTGGAAATGACTGAAAATTTGGAATTTAAGGAAGAGATGTATACGCTACCTGTTCCTCAGGACTTTCAAGCCTTAAAAGCACAAAATCCTAGCTTAGCATTGGATTGGCGTTTCAAAACAAGAAATATACTAAAGCAGCTATTTTTAGCAGGGTATGCCGCTATTTCACTGCAGCAACAAGAATACTTTAACGAATATGTTTTCGTGAAAAAAGCAGCTTTAAATTTGGAAGGGGCAAATTAAAATGAAAATTACAGAAATCACAATACGACAACTGAAGATGAAATTAAAAGCACCGTTTACAACAAGCTTTGGCACGTTTGATGAGAGGGACTTTTTAGTCCTTGAGGCTAAAGATGAATCAGGCTTAATTGGTTGGGGAGAATCAGTTGCCTTTCATTCACCTTGGTACAATGAAGAAACACTCCAAACAAACTGGCATATGCTTGAAGACTTCCTCATTCCTCTTATTTTAAATAAAGAGATTCATCACCCTGATGAAGTCAGTCAATTATTTGAGCCCATTCGTAAAAACAATATGGCGAAATCGACGATTGAAGGAGCAATTTGGGATATATATGCGCAGCAAACTGGCCGATCCCTAGCAACAGCACTTGGTGGTAAAAAGGAAAAAATTGAAGTAGGTATTAGTATTGGAATACAAAATTCAATCGAGGAGTTAGTTGCGTTAGTTGACGGCTATGTTAAGGAAGGCTATAAACGCATGAAAATCAAAATAAAACCAGGCTGGGATGTAGAGGTTATGCGTACATTAAGGGAAACGTTTCCTAATGTAGCCTTTATGGCAGATGCCAATTCAGCCTATCGTCTAGAAGATGCTGAAACATTGAAACAACTTGATGCATTTAACTTAACAATGATTGAGCAACCACTTGCTTCAGATGATATTATCGATCATGCTTCATTGCAAAAATTAATCGAAACACCAATTTGTTTGGACGAAAGTATCCATTCATTAGAAGATGCACGAAAGGCTGTAGAATTAGGTAGCACCAAAATTATAAATATAAAAATTGGTCGTGTTGGTGGCCTAACGGAAGCAAAAAAAATACATGATTATTGTGAGGCCCATAACATTCCTGTATGGTGCGGCGGCATGTTGGAATCTGGTATTGGTCGTGCGCACAATGTGGCCTTAACAACGTTGTCGAATTTTATATTACCAGGAGATACTGCCGGCTCTAATCGATATTGGGAAAAGGATATTATCGAACCAGAAGTAGTTGTAAAAGATGGTTACATTGAAGTACCACAGCAAATAGGAATTGGTTATGAAATAAATAGGGAGACGGTTAGTTCCTTCACAGTCGCACAGAAAACATATCAATAATTAGACTTAAGTTCATATAATAGAATAGTAGGTGTGCTATGAAAAAAAGTTGGCAGATAGGTGGAGCATTTGTAGGCTTAATTGTTGGTGCAGGGTTTGCATCGGGTCAGGAAATTATGCAGTATTTTACAAGCTTTGGCTTGTACAGTATTATAGGTGCCATTGTTGCTACACTTGCCTTCGCATTTTTAGGGATGAGTTTAGCACAATTAGGGACAGATCTACAAACAACATCACATAAAGAGGTTATCTATCATATTGGAGGGCGATATGTAGGCATTATTTTAGATATCGTTATCACGTTTTTCTTATTTGGTGTTGCTGTAGTTATGTTTGCTGGGTCAGGATCGACATTTCATCAAATGTTTGGCATCAATCCAGTGGTTGGTAGTATTTTTATGGTCGTTGTAACCATACTAACCTTACTATTAAATGTTAACAATATTATTAATTTAATAGCATTAGTGACCCCTTATTTAATGGGTATCATTTTTATTATTTTGATATATTCCATTTTTACAATGGATATATCCATCGCAGAGCAAAATGCTTTAGCGAAAGCACAACCGTCTGCAGCGTCTAATTGGCTAATGGGAGCGTTGCTTTATGTTTCCTATAATATCGCTGCTGGTGCAGCAATGTTAATTGTGATGGGTGGAACAGTAAAGACCGCAAAGTTGCTGGCAGAGGAGGACTACTTGGCGGTTTAATGCTTGGTGTGTTAATTGTACTAATCAATATAGCCATGTTTGCTAAAATAAATGTTGTTGATGGAGCAGCAATGCCAACATTAGAATTAGCAAAACAAATACACCCTATAGTAGGTGTCTTAATGTCCATTGCTTTACTAGGCATGATGTACAATACTGCGGTAGGAATGTTCTATTCATTTACAGTTCGATTTATTGCGCCAGACCATCAATATTTTAAGGTTAGTATTGTAGTTATTGGATTGATAGGTTTTGCTGCAAGCCTAGTAGGATTTACTACATTAGTTGGTAAAGTCTATTCAACAATGGGCTACTTAGGTTTCGCCTTAATTGTTGCTGTTATTATTTCATGGCTCCGTAAACTACCGAAAGTTGTATAAAAAGGAATTTTCCCTTGTGTTAATGCGAGGGAAATTTTTTTGTATTTTGTAATGAAAGAAAGATGTACATCATACAATTGATTTGTGTTTGTGAAATCCTTTAATTCTGTTTTAGGTAAAAATTATGCTCGAAATTATAGAAAAAAGCTATTTGTTGCTAGACACCAATTTTTGAGAATGCTATATTTATATTGTCATAGTATTTTTATAATTAGGAAAAAACAGAATGCTTTATGGATTTAAATACTTTTTCCTGATTATAAGGAGTGATGGAGTATAGAGCTAGATGAAGGATGATAGGTGCCTATGGTAAAAAAAACGTTAAAACAAAGAATTGTAGACGCTTCAGTTGAATTGTTTCAGCAAGATGGTTATCACAATGTAACTGTCGATCGCATTGTAGAATACATTGGGGCATCAAAGGGTGGGTTTTATCATAATTTTAAATCAAAAGATGAACTGTTATATGAAATTCATGATGTCTTTATTTCGTATGTTATTCAACAATCACAGGATGCATATGACAAATATGATACACCCATCAAACGTCTATGTGCCATGCTACAAACGCTGACACAAGTATTCGATATGTATCAAGCACATATTACAATTTTTTATGAGGAGAGTCGCTCACTTTCAGATGAATATAGTGACACGATTCATAAAAAGCGAGACCACTATCGTGATATTTTACAAAGAGTGATAGCCGAGGGTCAAGAAACAAAAGATTTTCGTACAGAATTACCTTGTACAATTGTCACAATGGCAATTGTTGGGATGATTAACTGGACATATAAATGGTTTAAGCAATCAGGGCCATTAACAATGGAGCAAATTACTGAAGTTTTTACTGATATGGTATTACGTGCGATTGTAACGGAACAAGCAATGGAAGAAGCGAAGCAATTTATGATAAAGGGGTAGCCAGTAGGAAACGCTGGTTTTATTATTTGTTTTTACAGACCGACTAGTCGGTATTTGCTTGTCATTAAGCTACATCTACTATGACAAATTGAACATTAGGGGGATTAGGGATGAATTTTGAATTAACAAAAGAGCAAGCAATGATTCGAGACATGGTGCGTGATTTTGCTGAGAAAGAGATTAAACCGTATGCTCGTGAGGTTGATGAGACATCAACAATGAGAATAGAGAGCTTTAAGAAGATGGCGGAACTAGGTTTATTGGGTATCCCATTTCCTGAAGAATATGGTGGTTCAGGTGGGGATACGGTGTCCTATGCTTTAGCTGTAGAGGAGATTGGTCGTGCATGTGGGGGAACAGGTTTAAGCTACGCTGCTGCTGTTAGCCTAGGCGCTTCGCCAATTTACAACTTCGGTACAGAGGAGCAAAAGCAAGAATGGTTAGTGCCTTTAGCAAAGGGTGAGACATTAGGAGCATTCGGTTTAACAGAACCCAATGCAGGTTCAGATGCTGGTGGCACGCGCACCACAGCTGTTATTGATGGTGATGACTACATTATTAACGGAGAAAAATGTTGGATTACCAATGCAGGATACGCTCGACAAATTATTGTAACTGCGGTAACTGGTAAACGTGAAGATGGAAAAAAAATTATTTCTTCTATTATTGTGCCAACAAATACACCTGGTGTAACGATTAACTGTAATTATGACAAAATGGGTGTTCGTGGCTCCAATACTTGTGAGATTGTGTTGCAAAACGTTCGTGTGCCAAGAGCAAATCTTTTAGGGGACGAAAAGCGAGGCTTTAGCCAGTTTTTAAATACACTTGATGGTGGACGTATTTCGATTGCTGCTCTTTCTGTTGGGATTGCACAGGCTGCTTATGAGAAGGCACTAAAGTTCGCAAAGGAACGTGAACAATTTGGTGCGCCTATTTCGAAGCTACAAGCGATCCAATTTAAATTAGCTGATATGGCGATGGAAATAGAGCTTGCTCGTACATTAGTACATAAGGCGGCATGGCTGAAAGATCAAAAGAAACCATTCGGCAAAGAGGCTGCAATGGCTAAACTATTTGCTTCTGAAATGGGCTTCCGTACATGTAATCAGGCAATTCAAATTCATGGTGGTTCAGGGTATATGAAAGAATACGATGTAGAGCGTCATTTACGTGACATCAAGTTAATGGAAATAGGTGAAGGTACATCTGAAATTCAACGACTCGTCATTTCTCGTCTAATTGGCTGTTAATTCTATTTAATTATGCTTCGGCATAATTTGTCCCGAATCGGCTTTGTGCTTGCACAAAGCACTCCTTTCCGATTCCACGGCATTCGCCGAAGGCTTTCACTTCTTTTAGTGGATGTTTGGACATCCACTGAAAGTAGCTTGAATCCGCATTTATCTCATCACCAATAGAGGTGGGAGATCTCTGCTGAAAGAAGTAAGCATAAATATAAGGGGGATCTTAATGGCAGAACTGGTGTATCAAACAATTGGTCAATTGCTAGATGAACAATCGAAAAAGTATCCACAGAATGAAGCTTTAGTTTACGCTGATAGAGATTTACGTATGACTTATGAGCAGCTAAATTATCAAGCACGACTTGTTGCGAGAGGTTTAATGGCTTTAGGAATTGAAAAGGGTGACCATATCGCGGTGTGGACAACGAATGTTCCGGAGTGGGTACAGCTTCAATTTGGTACAGGGAAGATGGGTGCGCCCATCGTTACGGTCAATACTAATTATCGTGCAAGCGAGTTGGAGTATTTACTTAAACAATCTGATGCCAAAACGATTTTTTTAATTGAAAATTATCGAGACCATTCTTTTATTAATACACTACAAGAGTTATGTCCAGAGCTTGAACATTGTGAACCAGGTAATTTGCAATCAAAGCGACTGCCTTTATTAAAAAATGTTATTTTAATCGGCGAAACTAAATATCCCGGTGTACTAAATTGGTCAGATGTATTGAAGGCTGCAGAGAAAGTGACTGAGGAACAGTTAGAACAAAGAGAGCAATCTCTATATTATGATGATGTCATTAATATTCAATATACGTCTGGTACAACAGGCTTTCCTAAAGGTGTGATGTTAACGCATTTTAACTTAGTTAACAATGCTGTCAATATTGCGGAGTGCATGCGTTTAACAGCGGAGGATCGTCTATGTATTCCAGTACCATTTTTCCACTGTTTCGGTTGTGTTATAGGAACTTTAGCTATTACAACAAGTGGGGGAACGATGGTACCTGTGCAGGAATTCTCACCTGAAGAGGTGCTAAGAACTGTTCAACAAGAAAAATGTACAGCATTACATGGTGTACCAACGATGTTCATTAGCGAGCTTAATCTACCAAACTTTGCGTCCTTCAATCTTTCGACCTTACGTACAGGAGTGATGGCAGGTTCAAATTGCCCGATAGAGGTCATGAAAGCAGTTATTGAGAAAATGGGTATGACAGATATTACAATCTGCTATGGTCAAACAGAATCATCGCCAGTTATTACACAGACGAGAACAGATGACCCGTTAGAGTTAAAAGTGGAAACAGTTGGCCGTGCATTACCCAACTTGGAAGTGAAAATTGTTGTTCCAGGTACAACGGATGAAGCGCCTAGGAATGAACAAGGCGAGTTATGTACAAGAGGCTACCATGTAATGAAGGGCTACTATAAAAACCAGGAAGAAACAGAGCTTGCTATTGATCAGGAAGGCTGGCTGCATACAGGTGACTTGGCAACAATGGATGAAGCTGGTTATGTGCGTGTGACAGGTCGTTTGAAAGATATGATAATTCGCGGAGGAGAAAATTTATATCCTCGTGAAATTGAGGAATTTCTTTATACACATCCAAAAATTTCAGATGTCCAGGTTGCTGGTGTACCCGATCCTATTTACGGAGAGGAAGCGGCAGCTTGGATTATTTTGAAAGAAGGGGAGCAAGTGACCGAAGAAGAGATTCGAGAATTTTGTCGAGATAAGATCTCTAGACATAAAATTCCAAAACATATTTTCTTTATCGATAACTATCCAATGACTGCATCTGGAAAAGTTCAAAAATATAAATTACGAGAAGATTTTATGATGACCGTACAGTAAGGGGGGCTAGTGGATATGTTCAACAAAATATTAATTGCCAATCGTGGGGAGATTGCTAGACGTGTGATTAGGACATGTAAGCGCCTAAATATTCATACGGTTGCTATATATTCCGAGGCAGATGCAGAAAGTTTGCATGTAAAGGATGCAAATGAGGCTTACTGTGTTGGAAAAGCACCTGTTGCACAGAGCTATTTAAATATTGACCGTATTCTTGAAATCGCAAAAGAAAGTGGCGTAGAGGCCGTTCATCCTGGATATGGTCTACTATCAGAAAATGCAGAGTTTGCGAAGCGATGCACAGAGGCAGGTTTAGTATTTATTGGACCAAGTGCTGATGTAATAGCTTCAATGGGCAGTAAATTAGAGGCTCGTAAAACGATGAAAGCTGCTGGTGTGCCTATTGTAGAGGGAGTTGAACATCCTGTCAAAGATGTAGCAGAAGCTACTAATATCGCCGAGCGTTTAGGTTATCCAATTATGTTAAAGGCCTCGGCTGGAGGTGGCGGTATCGGTATGCAGCTTGTTGACAATGCTGAGGAACTAGCCAAGGCTTTTGAGGGAAATCAAAAGCGTGCTCAGTCATTTTTCGGTGATGGCACAATGTATATGGAACGATTTATCGCCAATCCTCATCATGTAGAAGTGCAAATTATCGCAGATCATCAAGGTAATGTCGTTCCTTTATTTGAACGTGAATGCTCTATTCAACGTAGAAATCAAAAAGTTGTAGAAGAAGCGCCATCACCGTTTATTTCTCAAGAGACTAGAGAAAAAATGCTTGAAGCATCAGTTAAGGCTGCAAAGCATATTGGCTATGTCAATGCTGGAACAATAGAGTACTTGGTAGATGAAAATCAAAACTTTTACTTCTTAGAAATGAATACAAGATTACAAGTAGAGCATCCCGTAACAGAGGAAATTACCAAGCTTGATCTAGTAGAAGAGCAATTAAAAATTGCTGCTAAGCAAGCTCTAACATTTACGAGAGAAAGTATTACTAAAGAAGGGCATGCCATTGAGGTGCGTATATACGCTGAAAATCCTTCTACGTTTTTCCCTTCGCCAGGTACTATTACAGCGCTTGAATTACCAACAGGTGAAGGGATTAGACATGAATGTGGTGTCGAAGCAGGTTCAGCCGTAACACCATTTTATGATCCAATGATAAGTAAGCTAGTAGTGTGGGGAGAAACGAGAGAAATTGCCTGTGAAAGGTTAATCCAAGCATTAAAAGCATATAAAGTCGAGGGTATTCAAACGAATATTCCAATGCTATTGAAAACTGTGACACATAATCAATTTTTAAAAGGCGATACAACAACTAAATTTGTAGAGCAATATTATTTACCACAATTAGCAGAAACAAAATAGAATTTCAATGCATTCGTGCTTCTTAGAAAGGGCGAATGCATGACTAAATAACGAGGAGCGAATGACAATGGCAACAGTAAAAGCAAGCATGGCAGGTACAGTGTGGAAAATCGTTGTAACAGAAGGTGAGAAAGTGACAGCAGGTCAAGATGTAGCTATTTTAGAATCAATGAAAATGGAAATTCCAATTGCTGCAGAAGAGGATGGCGTGGTGACAAAAATTATCGCTAATGAAGGAGATTTCATTAACGTTGACGATGATATTTTAGAAATTGAATAAGAGGAGGCCTCTTTATGCAGCTACCTAAGCATGTCATGATCAAAGAAGTGGGTCCCCGTGATGGTTTGCAAAATGAAAAAACACATATTACCACGGTAGATAAAGTACAACTAGTCAATCTATTAAGTCAAACAGGATTAAGTTACATCGAAGTGACTTCATTTGTTCATCCGAAATGGATTCCTCAATTGGCGGATGCAGTCGAAGTTCTTCGAGCTATCAAAAGGAATAAGGATATTACCTATGCAGCACTTGTACCCAATATGCGTGGCTTAGAACGTGCATTACAGGCTGAAGTAGATGAAGTTAGTATTTTCATGTCTGCAAGTGAGAGCCATAATCAAAGCAATATTAATAAAACAATAGAAGAGACCTTTCCAATATTAGAGGAAGTCGTTATAGGGGCAAAAGCAGCAAAGAAAAAAGTTCGAGGTTATATCTCAACAGTTATTGGTTGTCCCTATGAGGGATATATCCATCCAGACAAGGTACTGCGTGTAACGGATAAATTACTGGAAATAGGCGTGGCTGAAATATCACTTGGTGACACAATTGGTGTTGGTGTACCAACACAGGTTGAGTATCTTTTAGAGGAATTACTAAAAAGATATGTACCTGAAAAGTTTGCCATGCATTTTCATGATACACGAGGCACGGCACTAGCTAATATTATGAAATCCTTAGAAATGGGGATTACAAAGTTTGATAGTGCACTTGGTGGATTAGGGGGCTGTCCATATGCTAAGGGAGCTTCAGGAAATGTAGCTACAGAAGATTTGTTGTATTTATTCGATGAGATGGGCATTGAAACAGGAATAGATCGCCAGAAAGTGCTAGAGGCAGCACTCTATATTGAAGAGAAATTAGGAAAAGCTGTTGCATCGAAGCAAATGGCCATTGTCCGTAATGAAAGGAGTGCAAATCAACTATGACGCAACTTGTTCGTTTTGAATTACTGGAGGGGAGTGTTGGGCTTATTACCCTTTCGAGGCCAGAAGCTGCAAATGCAATGTCTGTTCAGTTACTTCGTGAGTTGTCAGACACACTTGATCAAATGAATGGAGATCCTGCAGTGCGTGTAGTTTTACTGACAGGTGAAGGGGAAAAGGCATTTTGCGCAGGCGCTGATCTAAAAGAGCGCAAAGGGATGTCTGATCGCCAAGTAAAGCAAATCGTGCAACTAATTGGGTCGACGGTGGCAAAAGTTGAGACACTTGCACAGCCTGTCATAGCAGTGCTTAATGGCGTAGCTTTTGGAGGTGGTCTAGAGTTGGCATTAGCTTGTGATTTACGTATTGCCGCTACACATGTCCAGCTAGGTCTAACTGAAACCTCTCTCGGAATTATTCCAGGTGCTGGTGGAACACAACGGCTTCCACGTTTAATTGGCCTAGGTAAAGCGAAGGAATTGATTTATACAGCACGTAGGCTGAATGCTGAAGAAGCTAAAAATTACGGTATTGTTGAGCATGTTTATGAAGGACATGAGGTAATGGAAAAGGCACAACAGCTTGCGCTGGAAATGGCTAAAAATGCACCACTTTCTTTAGTGCAAGCTAAAGTCGCGATCAATCAGGGTGTTGAGGTAGATTTAGCTACCGGATTAAAAATTGAATCACTTGCATATATTGCATTGATACCAACAGAAGACCGATTAGAGGGCTTGCTGGCTTTCCAAGAAAAGCGAACACCACAATATTCAGGGAAATAAAGCACTAAAATATTTCGGTGTAATTGATTGGGCAAAGGGAGGAATAAACATGAGCAATATCTCGACTGAAAATACACCACCTACAATGAAAGACAAAATTTTAACAGGTGGTTTACCAAAATATCATGATAAAAATGCACAACAAGGCAAGCTATTTGTACGTGAACGTCTTGAACTATTACTAGACGATGGTCTTCAATCAGAAGATGGACTTTATGCAAACTGTTTGGCGGGAGATTTGCCGGCAGATGGTGTTGTTACTGGTATTGGTAAAATACATGGACGCACAGTTTGTGTGTTAGCCAATGATTCTACTATTAAAGCTGGCTCTTGGGGAAAACGCACAGTTGAAAAAATGATTCGTATTCAAGAAACTGCTGAAAAGCTAAATTGTCCATTATTATATTTAGTTGATTCAGCAGGTGCACGTATTACAGATCAGTTAGAAATGTTCCCAGGACGTAGAGGTGCGGGTCGCATTTTCTACAACCAAGTAAAGCTGTCAGGAAAAGTTCCGCAAATTTGCTTACTGTTTGGACCTTCTGCAGCAGGTGGTGCTTATATTCCTGCATTTTGTGATATCGTTGTCATGGTGGAAGGCAATGCTTCAATGTATTTAGGCTCTCCTCGAATGGCTGAAATGGTGATTGGTGAGAAAGTAGATTTAGAAACAATGGGTGGCGCAAAAATGCACTGTTCAGTCTCAGGCTGTGGAGATGTGCTTGTCAAAACAGAACAAGAGGCTATTGCTTATGCTCGTAAATACTTAGGCTATTTCCCTAATAACTACGCAGAACGAAGCAAAGTAGAGACACCTAAACCACCTGCTTCATTTGATAAATCTATTGAGGAATTAATCCCTGAAAATCAAAATGTTCCTTTCGATATGTATAAATTAATTGATCGAATTATCGATGAAGATTCGTTTTGTGAGGTAAAGAAATTATTTGCACCTGAACTAATTACAGGTCTTGCACGAATTAATGGGCAATCAGTAGGCATAATCGCTAACCAACCTCGCGTTAAGGGAGGCGTGCTATTCCATGACTCGGCTGATAAAGCAGCAAAATTCATCTCACTTTGTGACGCATTTAATATTCCCCTGTTATTCCTAGCAGACGTTCCTGGCTTCATGATAGGTACACAGGTAGAGAAAGCAGGAATTATCCGTCATGGTGCAAAAATGATTTTTGCTATGAGTGAAGCAACTGTTCCTAAGCTAACGGTCATTGTTCGTAAAGCATATGGGGCAGGTTTATACGCAATGGCAGGTCCAGCATTTGAACCAGATTGCTGTATTGCATTATCTAATGCGCAAATTGCCGTAATGGGGCCAGAAGCAGCGGTCAATGCTGTTTATGCTAATAAAATCGCAGAGCTTCCGAAAGAAGAGCAAGCAAGCTTTATTGCCGAAAAGCGTAAAGAGTACCAAGAGGAAATAGATGTGTATCGTTTAGCATCAGAGCTCATTATCGATGATGTAATTGAGCCGAATGATTTACGCAAAGTACTAGAAAATCGCTTAGAGCTTTATATGTCAAAATACTTATTATTCTCACAGCGTAAGCATGGGGTAAATCCAGTATAACCATATACTTAATTGAAGGGCTGTCTCCGCTATTAGGGGCAGCTTTTTCAATGTTAATTTTTTCAGCTACTTGCATGGTGTAGAGTAGCATATTAAAATATGAAAAGGAATAAAGGGAAGTGGGTGTTAAGCTTGTCTAAAAACAACATAACGGATGTTCAGGGTAATGCGAAGCTCCCATTACCATATCGAAATGTCATTGATACATATTATTTGCCATTAAAGGTCACGGGTTGGATTTTATTTAGTATTTATTCATTTATAGCTTTTTATAAGTTAGTCATTGATCGCTTAGTAAATGTCGTAGTTGTTTTATTTAAGGGTGATTATTCTATAGGTGATTTAGGCTTGTTTGATTATAGTAGCTGGCGATTAACTACGAATTTTGTTCCCTTTGAAACGATTCTCCGCTATATAAACTATTCTCAATATTTTAATTGGGATATCATAATCGTAAATCTTCTTGGTAACTTATTAATTTTTACTCCAATGGGCTTTTTATTGCCATTATTATCGAAGAAATTTCGTAAAGCATGGGTCATTATTTGTTTGGGCTTTTTCGCAAGTCTATCAGTAGAAACCATACAATTTATTTTTACGGTTGGCTCTGCTGATATTGATGATTTAATTTTGAATACAATTGGTGCATGGTTTGGTTATTTAGCTTATAAGGGCATATTGATTAGACCAAAAAAGTGAGAAAAACAGTCTTTTTTTAAGGGCTGTTTTTTATATTGTTGAAAACTTTACTGAAATAGAAATGAAAATTGTCAATGAATGAAGGTCTTTATACCTAATGAAAAAAATAATTAATATCTCTTTAGGTGGTTAGTAGTCATTTCTACTTGAATTTAATAATGAAAATTCCGATAATGAGTGTACAGAAACTGTTCAGATGGTATAGATATAGTGTTAGAAGATATGTTCATATCTAGTATCTTATTGGCATATGTAAATAGAAGGGCGAGGTGAAAACTATGAAAATATTGAATTCTATGGAGCAAGACAGAGTTTCATCGCAATATAATCGTAAAAAGATCTTGCAACGAAAAGAGGCTGGAGACGCCTATCGAAAAAATGCCATGTATTTTCAGCCAAAGAAAAATCCATTATTGCTGGAGCTTGAAAATTTACTTTTAGGGCGTACAGATCAAGACTTATATGAGCAACAACAAGAAAAGGCAAAAGAAGTAACGCCTCAACAGCAAGCAATAATGGAAGATCTACAACAAACCGAAGCTTATGTACGTGCACATGAGCATGCCTATAAAGCAGGGACTACTGATAACATTGATTCTTCTGCTGTATCCAATCTAGAGCAAAATGACACATTACAAATTTTAGAACAGGTACGACATGCAGCATTAGCACCAACAGAGCCTTCACCGCAAGATTTACGTGTGGTACAAAGTGTCAACGCACAAATACAGCAAATGTTAAATAATTCGCATTCTGCAGATGACATAATAGAAGAAGGTGAGCCATCTTTTGTACGTGACATGATTGAGGTAAAGGTTCCTGAACGTTTCTCCAAGGAATTGAATTTGGACCCATTTGCAGATACAATTTTCGGTAAGAACTATGAGATTGCATTTAAGTTGAGAACATTCAAACAGGCCTCAGAAAAATATGTAGCTCACGTTCAAATGACGAAAAATGGCTATCGTCCAGATAAGGATCATATGTTCTCTTTGATAGCCTGATGCTGTAGATAGGAGATTATTGACATGGCAAAGGCAAAGCATGCGAAAACAAACGCAATTCGATTATTAGAACAACAAAAAATCCATTTCGATGTGATTGAATATGAAATTGGAGACGGTCAGGTTGATGGTGTCTCTGTTGCTGAGAAAATTGGTCAGCCTGTTGCTCGTGTGTTTAAAACACTAGTAGCAAAGGCAAGCGCACAAAAGCTTTTTGTATTTGTCATTCCAGTGGCTGAAGAGCTGGATTTAAAAGCTGCTGCAAAGGTAGTTGGGGAAAAGAAAATCGAAATGCTCGCAGTAAAAGATTTACTTGGCTATACCGGCTATGTTCGTGGTGGATGTTCCCCAGTAGGAATGAAGAAATTATACCCAACAGTCATTGACGATTCCGCACAAGAGCAAGGTAGTATTATTGTGAGTGCAGGGAAAATAGGCATGCAAATCCATGTTCAGTTAGAGGATTTAATAACTGTTACAAAGGCGCAGCTTGCTCCAATTACAACTACCCATGCGTAAGAAAATGGGTAGTTATTTTTATGTATGATTAATACTGTAGCATAAGCAAGAACTCTCTATTTTCATAGAAAATATGATACAGTAGTGCAATATCATACATAGAGAGAAGGGGACGAAATGCGGAAAATAATGGGGTGGCGTTGGGCATTCTTTATTGGAGGCTTAATTGTAATGTCACTTGGCATCACAATGTCCATAAAAGGGAAAATTGTTGGTACAAGCCCTTGGGATGTCTTGCATGTTGGATTATTTCAAAACTTTGGGCTAAGTATTGGGACATGGTCAATTTTAACAGGACTTTTTATAGTTGCTTCAACATCTATTGTGTTGCGCGAATGGCCCAAAATAGGCACTTGGTTAAATATGCTGTTAATTGGCTCATTTATTGATGTATTTAACTGGCTATTGCCGTCAACAGATGTTTACAGTCTTCAGATTACATATTTTATCATTGGTTTATTTGTTTTAAGCTTCGGCTGTGGCATGTATATTGCGCCAAATATGGGGGCAGGTCCACGTGATACCTTAATGATGATCCTTGTTGAAAAGTTTGGTGGATCCATTAAAACAGCTAGAATGGGTATCGAGGTTTTGGTGACAATTGTAGGCTGGCTTCTAGGTGGGCCGGTAGGAGTGGGCACGGTATTAATTGCTTTAACTTCAGGCTATATTGTGCAGTATTCATTACCATATTGTCGTAAGCTTTTAATGAAATGTATTGGGAATATAGAGGGTATGAAGCCATTCTATTAAATTAAGAAGCTACTTTTATCTGTCAGGGAGAAGAGTAGCTTTTCATCTTTTTTAGCGTTCTTTCATATAATGCAGGGCAGAAGCTAAAGGAGGAACGACATTTGAATGGAAATGTAACATATTATTTTGGACACGCATTGACTGGGCAAGGTGTGAAACATTTATATAAAGAGATGATGGAAGAAGCGGAGCTTGTTTATTTTTTGCAAGGCGCGCCAACTTTTAAAGGGTCAGAACTGTTAAAAGAGCTAGGTTATTTTTATGTTAAACAAGGCTTTGCAGTCGAGTGGTTTAAGCACGCTTTATTAGAGGAGGTTGTTGAAGCCGTTTATGTAAAGGGCTGTAATAGACTTTTTGTATGGGCCTCTGAATGGAACATTGAGCCAACGCTGCTCGGTACAAAGCATCGTGTATTATCCTTTTATGATTGTTTAGAGGATGTGCAGCTTGAAAAGGTTGGTGAACAGCTAGCTACGGCAATGGAGGAGCGAGCAACATGGCGTGATAAATGTATTGCAAAGCTAAATCATGCAATCAAGCTTCATGATGATTGGGAGGTTGTCACGCAAAGCTGTATGAATTGGCAGGCATTGAATGAACAAGTGGAAAATTTAAAGACAGAGGTATTCCAATCCATTGTCTTAAATAAAACAGGCATGAGGACACATCGTTTACTTGGAACATTAACTCCTAGAGGTGCCGAAAATACAGTTGAAAGTATTACAAAGGGCATCACGACTAGATTGATGATTAAAGGCAAGCCTGGTACAGGTAAATCTTCATTAATGAAGAGCTTAGCTGATGAAGCGAATGCGAGGGGACTTGATGCACAAATCGTCTGGTGTGGTTTGGATGCAGGATCAGTAGATATGGTCATTATTCCAGAATTGAATTTTTGTATCTTTGATAGTACAGAGCCCCATGTCTTTAATCCAGAGGATGGTCGATTAGGGGATAAAATCTTTGATATTGGGCAACATTGTGCACTTTCTGATGAGGCTGAAACGGCCATTGATTTAGTACGTACCCAATATAAAGAAGCGATACAGGATGCGATGGGGCATTCAAAGCGGTATGCAGAAGCAGAATATACTGTTCGCCGGCTATTTGATAATTGTCTATCAGCATCATTATGGCGTGAGAGAACAGCGCCACTATTCGAAAGATTAACAAAGTA
Organism: Lysinibacillus irui; assembly: GCF_028877475.1. Classification (NCBI taxonomy): domain Bacteria; kingdom Bacillati; phylum Bacillota; class Bacilli; order Caryophanales; family Bacillaceae; genus Lysinibacillus; species Lysinibacillus irui. Next base: position 428,086 of record NZ_CP113527.1, read on the forward strand.
ATTTAGCTAATGGCTTGCATGTGCTAAACTAGGAGCTAGAACAGTTTTCCTAGGAAAGGATGATACGCTTGTCAAAAGTATTGAATGCATTTTTAGATGAAAACCTACAAGCCTTACATGAACAAGGCTTATACAATGAAATTGATCCAGTAGAGGGCGCAAATGGCCCAATTATTCAGGTTCGTGGCAAAAATCTTGTTAACTTATCCTCTAACAACTATCTTGGATTAGCAACTAATGAAGAATTAAAGCGTATTGCCAAAGAGACAATTGAACAATACGGTGTTGGAGCAGGTGCTGTTCGTACAATCAACGGGACACTTGATCTACACGTTAAATTAGAAGAAAAGCTTGCTGAATTTAAAGGAACAGAAGCGGCTATTTCCTATCAATCAGGCTTTAATTGTAATATGGCAGCCATTTCAGCTGTCATGGATAAAAATGATGCAATTCTTTCTGATCAATTAAACCATGCATCTATTATCGATGGTTGTCGCTTATCAAAGGCAAAAATCATCGCGTTTAATCACTCTGATATGGATGATTTACGTGCTAAGGCAAAAGCGGCGAAAGAATCAGGATTATACAATAAGATTATGGTCATTACAGATGGTGTCTTCTCAATGGATGGTGATATTGCTAAATTACCTGAAATTGTGGAAATTGCTAAGGAATTTGATTTAATTACGTATGTCGATGATGCCCACGGTTCAGGTGTAACAGGAAAAGGGAAAGGAACTGTGAAGCATTTTGGATTAGAAAAAGAAATCGACTTCCAAATTGGTACACTGTCAAAAGCCATTGGTGTTGTGGGTGGCTATGTTGCGGGTAAGAAAAATTTAATTGATTGGTTAAAAGTACGCTCACGTCCATTTTTATTTTCTACAGCATTACCGCCAGGCGATGTAGCAGCGATTACAGCAGCTGTACAAATGCTAATTGATTCCACTGAGCTTCACGATAAGCTTTGGGATAATGGTAACTATTTAAAGGCCGGTTTAGAGAAGCTTGGCTTTAATATCGGTGAGTCTGAAACACCAATTACACCTTGTATCATTGGGGATGAAAAGCTGACACAGGAGTTTTCAAAACGTTTATTCGAAGAGGGCGTTTATGCAAAATCAATTGTCTTCCCAACTGTTCCTAAAGGTACAGGACGTGTTCGTAATATGCCAACAGCTGCACATACAAAAGAAATGCTTGATGATGCGATTGCAATATATGAAAAAGTTGGTCGTGAGTTAGGCGTTATTCAATAAGAAAAAGGCTTCCTCTGAGATGGGGAAGCCTTTTTTTATCAGTTTAACTGGACAGATGGTAAAAATGAGAAATCACTTTATTTCGAGCCAATAATTTTTGCTGCTCTTAACTGTTGCATGTCTTCATCGGTAATATTCAAAGCTCGTAATATTTCTTCATTATGTTGTCCTAAAGTAGGAGCTGCACTTGTTAGCTGACCAGGTGTTTGTGAGAACTTAGCTGGGAAGCCTAATGTACGCATTGGTCCTGCAGTTGGATGGTCATAGGACAAGACCATGCCTCGCTCTAAAATATGTGGATCATTCAATGTTTGATCATAGGAGTAGATAGGACTTGAAGGTACACCATGTTTATCTAAAAGTGCTAGCCAGTAAGTCGCTTTATGCTTCACTAATTCGCTCTCAATTTCTTTCTCTAGTACTTTCACATGTTGAGCACGAGAATAGTTAGTAGCAAAGAGAGGATTGTTTAACCAATCAGGTCGGTTGACAACCTTAGTCGCAAAAATCTCCCACAGCTTTTGATTACCTGCACCTACTAAAATATAGTCATCCTGTGTTTTGAAGCCTTGATAAGGAGCCGAAACACGATGAGCAGTGCCTGTCCGTTCGGGTAACACGCCTTGTCCAAAGTAAGCAGCCGCCTCCCAAACAGTCCATGCAAGTCCGGACTCTACTAAAGAGACATCTATATATTGCCCCTCACCACTGCGCAGCTTATAAATATAAGCCATCAAAATCGATTGTAATGCTGTTTGAGCAGCAGCAATATCATTGACGGCAAAGCCTACTTTTACAGGTCGGCCTTCCGCTTCGCCAGTCATATGCATTAAGCCACTTAATCCTTGGGCCATAATGTCATAGCCACCTTTTTGGCTATAAGGACCTGTTTGACCATAACCTGAAATGGAGCAATAAATAAGGCCAGGGTTGATGTTCTTTAAAGTGTCATAATCAATGCCAAGCTTTTTCGTGACACCAGGTCGATAGTTTTCTACAAGGACATCTACAGATTGAATAAGCTCTTTGAATAATGCTAGTCCCTCAGCCGTTTTTAAATTGATACAAACGCCTTTTTTATTGCGATTGACCATCATATACATATGGCTTTCTTCACTAATAAAAGGACCCATTGTACGTGTATCGTCGCCATTAGGATATTTTTCGATTTTGATTACTTCCGCGCCCATATCTGCTAGGACCATTGTGCAATAAGGACCAGCTAATACTTGGGATAAATCAACAACTCTTATTCCCTTTAATGCCTGTTTCATTTATCTTCAGTCCCATCAATTTTGACTAATGTGATGTTACGTAACCCCTTGACTGAGGTCACACCAGCTAACGCGATGGAAACCTTTAGCTCATCATAAAGATTGGTCATCACTTTCTCGACACCTTGTTGTCCATTAAGAGCTAGTCCATAAACAAATGGACGTCCAATCGCAACAGCATCTGCACCTAAAGCAAGTGCTTTTAGTGCGTCCATACCACGGTACACACCGCTATCTAAAATAATCGGAATTTGTCCATTTACTGTCTCCACAATAGCAGGAAGGGCATCCAGAGAACCGATCACACCATCTAGTTGACGACCACCATGGTTGGAAACAATGATGCCATCGATGCCATTGTCGATTGCTAACCTTGCATCTTCAGCATGTAAAATTCCTTTCAATAATATTGGAAGATTAGTGCGTCGCTTTAACTCTCGAACATGTTCCCAATTGAGTGTGGGGTGGAAGACATTTTGCAGAACCCCCTGTACATAGGACTCAAATGAATCATCAGGCAATGAGGCAGTAAAAACAGGATCATTCATATAATTTCCTTTTGCATAGCCTAGCTTTAGTGGTGAAAATTGGTTGCGCACATCTTCTTCTCGCCAGCCAAGCATTACCGTATCAATCGTTAAAACGATTGCTTCAAATCCAGCTGCCTCTGCTCGTGCAGCCATACTATACGCAATTGCCTCATTTGTAGACCAATACAATTGGAACCATTTTGTTGCTGTTGGAGCAGCTTCGGCAACTTCCTCAAGCGCATAAGTGGAAACTGTACTTTGAATATATGGAATATTTAAATGTTGGGCAGCACGGACAACGGCAAGCTCTCCCTCATCGTGAACCATACCATTCATGCCAACTGGAGCAAAAAGCAATGGAGTTGGATAGGTTTTACCAAACAAATGAATCGACGTATCAACATTAGAGACATCATTTAAAAAGCGGGGTACAATGGAGTATTTTTTAAACGCTGCACGATTGTTGTGTAAAGTTTGTTCACCCCCAGCACCTGAACGTATATAGCCGAAGGGTCCAGCTGCTATTTTTTCTGCAACAGCCTTTTCTAGGTCAGCAAAGCAAATGGGAAAGGGGGCTTGTGCAGTAATATTCTTTAACAGTAGATCGCCATCAGTCGTGTTTGTCATCGTAACTACCTCACTTATTTATTGAAAATAGGCTTTCTTTTGTGTAAAAAGGCTTGAATGCCTTCGTTATAATCGTCTGAACTAAATGAATTAAGAACGGTTTGGGCCAGTTCTTCGTTCTCTTCGTTTTCACCATCTACAATCGCCTGAATGATTTTTTTAATGCCTGCATTTGCAACGGATGATTTACTTAATAGATGCTCTGCAAAATGCAATGTGGCATTTTCAATATCCTCTGGCTCATGTAAGGCTGTGATTAAACCAATGCTTTTTCCTTCTTCCGCTGTAAATATGTTGGCTGTATATAAAATTTCCTTTGCCTTGGCGACACCCACAATATTGATTAAGCGTTTAGTGCTTTCAAGATTATAGACAATACCAATATTGGCTGCCGTAATACCAAGCTTACTATTCGGTGTGGCCAATCTAAAATCACATGCGTTTGCTAACTCTAAGCCACCGCCAATCGCTAAGCCCTGAATCATTGCAATGGTAGGGTGCGGAAATTTATAAAGGGCATCAATGGCTTTTAAAGCTATATCGTTATAGGCTTTGGCATTGTCAGCAGCATAACGAATATCTAAAAACTCACTAATATCTGCACCTGATGAAAAGGCAACTTCATTGATACCGCGAACAATTAATAGCTTAATAGAAGGATCTGTACGTAACTGCTCAAGCTGGTCTACTATGGCCTTAAACATCGCCCTCGATAAAGAATTACGTTTATCAGGGCGATTTAACACTAACGTTGCGATATAGCCGTTTTTTTCTACGTAAATTTCAGTTGTCATCGTCATTCTCCTAGTCTTTCTTTAATTTCGCAGCAAAGCGGTTGCCGATGGATTGTATGCTTTGAACAAGGATGATTAAGATAAAGACAGTGGCATACATAACATCAACCTCATAGCGTAAATGACCATAACGGTAGGCAAGGTCACCTAATCCCCCTGCCCCCACCATTCCAGCCATTGCCGTAGCGCCAATTAAGCCAATTGTGGCAATCGTTAAGCCTAAAATAATCGATGGGCGTGCTTCACGTAATAGGACATGCCAAATAATATGGCGACGTTTTATGCCCATTGCTGTATAAGCTTCTACCACACCTGAATCCACCTCTAAAAGAGCAGATTCCATTAAGCGTGCAATATAAGGAGCTGTATAAACAACTAGTGGGACTATAACACCTTTAACACCAATCGTTGTACCAACAATTAATTTGGTAAATGGTAAGATGAAGAATAATAAAATGATAAATGGAACAGAACGAATAATATTGATGATGAGATTAAAAAGCTGATAGATAATTTTATTTTCAAAGGATTGACCTGGTCGTGTTAAAACGATTAATAGCCCTAAGGGAATACCAATTAGAATGGAGAAGAGTAGCGAAATTCCGACCATTTGGAATGTTTCGATAATTGATTTTCCAATGACATCTGACCAATCTGAAAAGAAGCTTTGAATACTACTCATTGAATTCGCCTCCTAATTCTTCTACCGCAACACCATTTTCTGTAAAATAGGTTAGGGCCTTTTGGACGATATGGGTTTCTCCATGTAAATGCACCACGATATTCCCAACAATGCCGTTTTTTAATTCAATAATATTAGCTGTTAAAATATTCGGTTGCACATCGTACACCTTCGTGACTTCTGCTAGTAATGGCTTACCCGTACTATCACCAAGGAATGTTAAACGAATGACACTTCCAGAAACGTTTAACTGCTCAATGAGTGAAGGGGATAAATTACGCTGAGAAATTGTATTTAAAAACTTTCTAGTAGTAAGGTGCTTCGGTTTTGCAAAAAGCTCAATAGCAGTACCAAACTCCACGACCTTACCTGATTCGAGAACAGATACCTCATCACATATTTTCTGAATGACATTCATTTCATGTGTGATGAGTAGGATCGTAATGCCTAACTCGCGGTTAATTTTTAACAACAATTCAAGGATGGCCTCGGTCGTTTCAGGATCGAGTGCACTTGTTGCCTCGTCACTAAGTAAAATCTCTGGCTCTTGTGCTAAGGCACGTGCAATAGCAACTCGTTGCTTTTGCCCACCAGAAAGTTGATTAGGATAGCTATCCAGTTTCTCTGTTAATCCTACAATTTCGGCGTATTTTGCTACACGGTTTTTTACTTCCTTGTCGTTATAGCCTAGTAGTTTTAAAGGCACAGCAATATTGTTGTAAACTGTTGCAGTTTTTAATAGATTAAAATGTTGGAAAATCATTCCTATTTTTTGTCGTGTTTGACGTAATTCATTTAGCGAAAGGGCTGTAATGTCCACATTGTCTATCAGTACTTTTCCCGAAGTAGGACGTTCCAGTAAATTGACACATCGAATAAGTGTACTTTTACCAGCACCACTATAGCCGATAACCCCATGAATTTGTCCCTTTTTCACATGAAGATTGATTCCATCCACAGCTTTAATGATCCCTTTTTTCGTCTTAAATTCTTTCGATATATTTTGTAATTGAATCATACGATATTGCTCCTTTCTCGTCCTTCTAAAAGTGAGAATCTGCTCGTTTTCTCATGAGGAATACAGCAGATTCTTCTGCTAATAGAAGCATATTACCAGCTAGGAATCACAGAACCTTTGAATTCTTCTTCAATGAATTGACGTACTTCCTCAGATTGGTAAGCCTCAACAAACTTTTTAATGGTTGGGTCGTTTTCATTTTCAGCACGTACTACAATGTAATTCACGTATGGTGAGTCAGTAGATTCTAATAGAATAGAGTCTTCTTTAGGATTAATGCCGGCTTCTAGTGCGAAGTTTGTATTAATGGCTGCTACATCTACTTCACTAAGCTGTTTAGGAATTTGAGCCGCCTCTAGTTCAATGAACTGTAAATTCTTTTTATTTTCTTCAACGTCACGGATAGAGGCTGTTAAGTCTGCACCATCCTTTAGCTTAATATAGCCAGCTTCTTGTAAAACAAAGAGGGCACGGGCCCCATTTGTTGGGTCGTTCGGTAAGCCAAATGTGGCACCATCAGGAATATCATCAAATGATTTATATTTTTCAGAGTAAATACCCATTGGATTTAAAATAGTTTTGCCTACTGGTACTAAATCTGTATCGTGATCTTTATTAAATGTGTCCAAGAAAGGCTCATGTTGGTAGCTGTTTGCATCGAGATCGCCTTCAGCTAACGATGTATTTGGTAAAACATAATCAGAAAACGACTTTAGCTCAACTTCTAAGCCTTTTTCTTTTGCTACTTTAGCTGCTACTTCTGCAATTTGCTCGTGTGGGCCAGAAGTGACACCAACGACGATTTTATTTTCATCGATTGCCTCAGCTTGACCTTTACTATCTTCTTTAGAGCCACAACCGGCTAGAGCTGCTACTAATGTAAGACTTGCTAAACCTACTAAAAATTTATTTTTCTTTTTCATGAAAATGACCTCCAAAATGTTTTTATCGGTTTTTTGAAAATAAAAAAACTCTCTTACAAACTAAGAGAGGCTCATGAAAAAGATGTCCTCTCTTATCTATCAAACGAAATTCGTTTGCAGGATTTAGCACCTTCCTTTTAAAAAGGAGGTTGCCGAGCTTCATAGGGCCAGTCCCTCAGCTACTCTTGATAAGAGATTTATAATATTTTTTTGTAATTCCGATAGAACTAATATAATTTATGGGGTATAGTAAGTCAATAAATATTTTTAAAATTTTTTATATTATTATAATTTTTTGTTATGAAAGAGGGAGAACAATGTCTGTAAGAGTAAATTATGGAATTGGTTCATTTGGCAAGGTTATTAGTGCTCGTATTCTAATGGGAACAGACATCATGGAAGGAATTGAGGCGCTCTGTGAGGAGAATCATATAGAGTCTGCTACAATTGTAAGTTGTATTGGGAGCTTCCAAAAAAGTAGCTTTGTTTATTTAGTACCTGATGAAACATCGCACATTAAAGTCCGTTTTAGTGAAGTCATTGAAAAAGAGGGACCACTCGAATTTATTCAAGGATCTGGTGTTGTCTGTAAACGAGATGGAGGATATGAAACACATTTCCATGGTTCGATGAGTGATCAATGGGGTGTAGTATCAGGGGGACACTTTCTGAAAGGTAGAAATCCCGTTATTACAGCGGACATTGTACTGGCTGAGATTCAAGGCGTTCAGCATATTCGTAGATTGGATGAAGAAACAGGACATATACAATTTTATCCGCTAGAGCAAGGTTTAGAGCTACCAAGAAAAATCGAAAAATAGCATGCCCTGTAGAGAATGTATGCTACAGGACATAGTAGTATTAAGCGGTAAATAATTGTAATTGTTCAATTCTGTGAATGGCTTCACGTAAGCGTTCCTCGCTGACAAGTAAGCCAACACGTATATACCCTTCGCCATATTGACCGAAGCCATTGCCTGCGGCTACTGCAATATCAGCTTTTTCTAGCAATAAATCAGCAAATTGTTCACTAGTGTAGCCTACAGGTACAGGAAGCCAAGCAAAAAAGGAGCCCTTCGGAGCCGTAACTTGCCAGCCAATTCTTTGAGCTTCTTCAATTAATACATTTCGACGACGTTCATAAGTAGCCCTTAGTTCATCTGCACATTCTTGAGAGGCTGTTAGTGCCACTGCTGCTGCTTGCTGAATTGCAGGGAATTGACTACAAAACAAATGATCTTGAACGAGATTAATAGCCGCAATAATATCGGCGTTACCAACGGCGAAGCCTATACGCCAGCCAGCCATATTAAAGGTTTTCGATAGTGTATACATTTCAATACCAATGTCTTTTGCACCCTCTGCCTGTAGGAAGCTAATAGGTTTATTGCCATCAAATCCTATTGCCCCATAAGCAAAATCATGTGATACGATAATATTATGTTCCTTGGCAAAGCGAACAGTCTCTTCGAAAAATGCCAGTGTTGCTGTACCACCTGTAGGGTTATTCGGGTAATTTAAATAAAGTAGCTTGGCTTTTTCTTTCACTTCATTAGGTAATGCATGATAATCAGGTAAGAAATTATTTTCAGCAAAAAGTGGCATAACCTCAAAATTTACATCACCTAATACTACACCTGATAAGTAGTCTGGATAGCCTGGGTCCGGTAATAGCATGGTATCACCAGGGTTTAATACGGCTAGAGGTAGCTCAACAAGACCTATTTTTGTTCCGCCAAGAATTGCTACCTCCGTGTCGGGATTTATATCAACATTATATTCCCGTTTGTAAAAATTGGCAGCTGCCTGGCGTAATTCGGCGATACCACGAAACGGCGAATATTTGTGATTTTGAGGATTGTCTGCTGCTTCCTGTAAAGCTTGAATGATGTGAGGTGGCGTCGGTTGGTCGGGATTACCTTGCCCGAGATTGATGACATCACGTCCCTCCTCTAGGGCACTGTTTACTTTTTGGACGAGTGCCGCAAAAAATTGGGGAGGTAGTTGCTGTAGTTTTTTAGAGAATTCCATGCATGATCACCTTTTTCAGAATATAATAATTATTAATGAAGAATATGAAGCAAATAGTATTACTTTTTCTGTTAATTGTCTAGAGGAGGAATAGATATGAAAATAGGTTGTATTCAATTAAACGTTGGCTTTGGCAAAGTAGAAGAAAATTTTGCACGAGCAGAAAACAAGATTCGAGAAGCGGCAGAACAAGGTGCAGAAATCATTGTGCTACCTGAAATGTGGAATACAGGCTATGCACTAGAGAAATTGCCTGACTTAGCAGATGTCAATGGTGAGCGAACGAAAGCCTTTTTGGCACACTTAGCGAAGGAACTTGGTGTACATATTGTAGGTGGTTCCGTATCAATAAAAAAAGGCGATAAATTTTATAATACGATGTATACATTTGATTGCCATGGAGAGCTTGTAGGGGAATATAGTAAGGCCCATCTTTTCCGTTTAATGGACGAGCATCTTTATTTAGAAGCAGGGGATGAAATGAATCGTTTTGCTTTAGGAGATATTGAGGCTGCTGGTGTCATTTGCTATGATATTCGTTTCCCTGAATGGTTACGTGCCCACGCCTTACAAGGAGCAAAGGTATTATTTGTACCAGCACAGTGGCCGACACCAAGGATTGATCATTGGAAAACGCTACTACAGGCTCGTGCGATTGAGAACCAATGTTTTGTCATCGCAGTTAATCGTATTTCAAAAAAGGTAGAAAACTTTAATGGGCAATCTATGATTATTCAGCCTTGGGGTGAAGTACTTTGGATTGGTGCTGAAGATGAAGAAGTAGCGGTCATTGATGTAGACTTTTCTATTGTCGATGAAGTACGCGGAAGAATCCCAGTTTATGACGATCGTAGACCTGGACTATATCAGGATGTTGTTGTGAAAGGGTAGTGAAGAGGCACGCTCAAAAGGGAAGACAACCTGCTGAGCGTGCCTACTTTTTTAGACCTTATCCTCAATTAATGAATTTGCCAATAGCATAAACTCAAGTGTGATGCGGTTATGTCCTTTCATAAAATTTTTACCTAATAAACCTTCAAGCTTTTTTAATCGGTGATAGAGGGTTTGACGAACAATAAACAACTGATTGGCTGTTTGTTGTTTGGAGCCATTTGTTTGTAAATACACCTGTAATGTTTCGAGTAGCTTACTATTATATTTTTTATCGTACTCAATCACTGGCTGAAGATAGTCGTAAATTACTTCCTGTAAATTCACCTGCATTTGTAGCTTATAAATTAAATGATATAAATGCAGATCATCATAAAAAAAGGAGGAAGTTTGTACTTTACGGCAAATATATAAGGTTTCTATGGCTGTTTGATAGCTTTTCGGAATTTCCTCTACGTTACAAATGACTCTCCCAACGGCTACTTGAAAGCCTTGTGTCTGTTGCTTCTTATAAAAATCAGTTTTAGGAAGTGTAGAAAAGATGTTATTTAATATGTCACGAGTTGCTTTGCTGTCTTTTGTATGAAGTAAAATAAAAATAACATAGCTCTTTCTTTCAAATAAAAATGGGATGAAGCCATGCTGTTCAAAGAGATTTCGATAATAGAGTTTACTATAGACGATATCTTCCTGTGCTTTCGGCAATGTATGGGGAGAGGCTAAAATAAAAACAGTTCCACTAGATTGTTGATAGCTTGAGTAATGTGTATCAATAAATTTAAAGATTTCCTCCTTAGAAAGTTTTTGATCAATCCAATCTGCTAAAATGGTTGCATCCTCTATATTCTTCTTTTCCTCGATATAGAATTCCCGCATTAATAGTTGCGCTAATGCCGTTGCTGTACGATCTAATATTAATAATTCAAATTCTGAGAATAGCCCATCTTCTCGATAGAGTGTTAGGTCTGCATAATGTTCATCAAAGATGAAAATAGGCTCATGTTTAAATTGTGGTGCAGATTTGTGCAATGTTTCTAATTGCTGCCGTTTTTTGTGTCCCATATTAGGATAAAAGATAGGCTCTCGCTCTTTAATAGCAAACATGATTTGTGTCTTTAATTCGTTATACATATTTTGCAAAATATCGTCTGTGTTCTGTCCTAAGACTGCATTTTTGTTCAATGCCTGTGAGTAAGATTCTAGCGAAGAAATGAGTAAATATTGCTTATTGATAATTTGGCTATGTAAATCCTGTGTAATGCGAACAAAAGGAACTGCCTCATGAAAAACAATAATGGGAAACTGATGATAGTTAGCAAGTGCTATGATTGCTTCAGGAACTGTTTGAATATAGGAGCCATACTCAATACAGAGAGCGGCACATTTTTTTTGAATAAGGGCTTCTACAAATGCCGCAAAATCCTCAATGCTATGCTGTAGACTAATTCCTGTTGTTAATACTAGTTCTTCACCGACCAAAAAATCATCAACTTGCACGATTTCAAGAACATGTACCCATTTGACAATCCTTGATAATCCCTCGTAACCTGCTACAACCTCTGCCTTTTGAAAATATTTATTTTCCAAAACATCTAGTACTTTTAGTTGAAATGGACTCAATTTAGCTCCTCCTTTTGACATGATTAAATTAAAATGATTTTCTATAAATTCTGTTTAATGTTGTGTATTTTCTTATAAAATAGCAATTATTTTATTTTAAGAATATTTAGTCTATTTTACATTATGTTTAAAACATATGTATAGAATTTTACAGTTTGTCTATTACTTCAACGTTATGAAACATGTAAGATTTTTGTAAGCGATCAAGTAATCTAATAAAAGAGGTGACAGATATGGAGCAACAAACGCATTTACAAAGAGGGTTAAAAAAGCGGCATATGACGATGATTGCTATTGCCGGAGTAATCGGTGCAGGACTATTTATGGGAAGTGGCTCGGTTATTAATTTAGCTGGTCCTGGGGCAATTTTATCGTATATATTCGCAGGAATTATCGTTGTGTTAGTTATGCGTATGCTGGGTGAGATGGCGGCTGTCAATCCAACGAGTGGGTCGTTTGCACACTATGCACATGAAGCCATTGGTCCATGGGCAGGCTTTATGATTGGTTGGCTGTACTGGTTTTTCTGGGTTATTGCCATTGCATTAGAGGCAACAGCAGCGGCAGCAATTATTCAGTATTGGTATGATGGGATTCCTTTATGGCTATTAAGTCTGTTGTTAACCGTAGCACTTACTTTAACAAATGTTGTTTCTGTCAAAGCCTTTGGTGAATTTGAGTATTGGTTCTCTCTTATTAAGGTTGCAAGTATAGTAGTGTTCCTCGGTCTTGGAGCATTTATTATTTTTGGCATTGCACCAAACTTTAATGCAGTAGGCATGACCAATTTAGTAGGGCAAGGTGGTTTTTTACCAAATGGTTTTGGTGCTGTGTTAATGGGTGTTGTTATCGTCATTTTTTCTTTCATGGGAACAGAGATCGTGGCTATCGCTGCTGGGGAATCAGATGAACCTTTAGCGGCCGTAACGAAAGCAACCAATTCCATTACTTGGCGTATTTTAATTTTCTATGTCGGCTCTATAGCGGTTGTTGTGACACTTTTACCTTGGCATTCTTCAGATATTTTAACAAGTCCTTATGTAGCGGTTCTCGATTATATTGGGATTCCTGCTGCCGCACAAATCATGAATTTTGTTGTTTTAACAGCTGTGTTATCATGCTTAAATTCAGCGCTTTATGCAACTTCACGAATGGTATTTTCTCTAGCGGAGAAAGGGGAGGCCCCAAAAGCATTTTTAAAATTAAATAAAAAAGGTGCTCCTGTAAATGCCATTTTAGCAGCAACATTTTTCTCTTATATTGCAGTTATTATGAATTATGTTTCTCCAGATAAAGTTTTTATGTTTTTACTAAGTTCTTGTAGTGCTATAACGCTCATTCTTTATTTAATCATTGCCTTTTCACAATTAAAAATGCGACGGAAGATTGAACAGGAAAACCCGGAGCTATTAAAGGTGAAAATGTGGTTATTCCCTTATTTAACGTATTTCACAATACTAGCAACAACAGCTTTATTAATTGCGATGTTCTTTATAGAGTCTATGCGCTCGCAAATTTTATTCACATGTGTTGTCGTTGCAGTTGTGATGATTTTCTATATGCTTACGCAAAAGAAAAAGACAGTTAAACAAGCCGATGAATCAAGCTCTATTTTCAGCAAGGAAGAGTTTGATTTTGAACAATAATACGATGAAGGAGTGGTCTCATTATGACAGTTCAGCAAGAAATGAAAACGCTAACACATTTTATTAAAGGTGAAGAGGTAGCCGGTACAAGTGGTCGATTCACAGAAGTGTATAACCCATCCACAGGTGAGGTCATTGCAAGAGTACCTCTTGCTTCAAAAGATGAAGTAAAGCATGCTATTCAGCTTGCAAAAGAGGCCTTCCCAGCATGGAAAAAGACATCAATAGGTAAACGAGTAGAAGTGCTACATCGTTTCCGTCAATTGTTAGTAGAAAGACAGGATAAGCTAATCAATATGATTTGTCAGGAAAGTGGTAAAACAAGGGAAGATGCAAAAGGTGAGATTGTTCGTGGTATTGAATCAGTTGATATGGCAATCAGTGCACCCCAAATGCTAAAAGGGGAGTATTCCGTCAATGTAGGTGGAAATATTAATGCTTTTTCTGCCAAATCGCCACTCGGCGTAGTAGCAACCATTGCACCATTTAATTTCCCTGTTATGGTACCACTTGCTATTACAAGTATGGCAGTTGCTGTAGGGAATGCCGTTATATTAAAGCCGTCTGAGCGCGTTCCTATTTCTGCCTTATATTTAAGCCAATTATGGAAAGAGGCAGGACTTCCAGATGGTATTTGGACAGTGGTTAATGGAGATAAAGAGGCAGTCGATGAACTATTAGAAAACAAAGAGATTCAAGCAATTTCATTTGTTGGGTCAACGCCTGTTGCTGAATATATCTATCAAACTGGAACAAAACACAATAAACGAGTTGCAGCATTTGGCGGTGGAAAGAATTTCATGATTGTTATGCCAGATGCCAACTTAGAACAAACAGCCAATGCCTTTTTAGGAGCCGCATATGGTGCAGCCTCTCAGCGCTGTATGGCTATTTCAGGTGCACTTGTTGTAGGTAAGGATACGGAACAACGTTTTACAGAAATATTGAAACATAAAATATCTCAACTTAAGGTAGGGCCATATACAGAGCAAGATGTCGACTTTGGCCCAGTCATTACTAAACAATCGAAGGAAACAATTATACGTTATATCGATGGGGCAGTCACTGAAGGAGCAAATCTTGTCATCGACGGTAGACATCCAAAAGTATGCGAAACGTCTAATGGTTTTTATCTTGGTCCAACACTACTGAACAATGTGACACCAGAAATGACGATCTTTAAAGAAGAGGTTTTTGGACCAGCGCGTATTGTAGTAGGTGTAGATACATTACAAGAAGCGATTGATCTCATAAATGACCATGAACTTGGTAATGGTGTAACCATGTTTACAAGCAGTGGAGCAGCAGCACGTAGATTCCAAGAAGAAATAGAAGTTGGCATGGTAGGGGTTAATGTACCAATACCAATTCCTGTTGGCTATCACAACTTTGGGGGATGGAAACGCTCTAAATTTGGTGAGGGGCATATGTTTGGACCAGATCAAGCGAGATTCTTTACAAAAGCAAAAACCATTTCTGAACGCTGGCCAGATGAAACTGAGGATACAACAAGTTCCTTTGCATTCCCAAGCAATAACGACGCGAAAAGCTAATGCAGTGAAAATAATAAGGAGGGGTGTTTGGCTATGACGCAGACAAATCTTAAAAGTGATGTATTAACAAAGGATGAGCAATATGTATGGCATTCAATGAAACCGTACAATCCACAAGCCACATATGTAGTGGAGAAATCTGATGGTGCCAGAATTATTGATACAGATGGTGTGGAATATATTGATGCGATGGCTGGGCTATGGTGTGTCAATGTTGGCTATGGACGTAAAGAATTAGCCGATGCTGCACATGAGCAAATGATGAAAAATGCGTATGCTCCCTTATCCCAGGGGCATTTGCCAGCAGTCGAACTAGCCGAAAAGCTAAATGACATGCTTGGTGGAGATTACGTAATTTTCTTCTCTAATAGCGGTTCAGAGGCGAATGAAACAGCTTTTAAAATAGCTCGACAATACCACCAGCAAAAGGGACAAAGCTCTCGCTATAAAATTGTCTCTCGCTACCGTGCTTATCATGGGAACTCATTCGGTGCATTAGCGGCAACAGGGCAGGCGGAGCGCAAATATAAATATGAGCCACTATCACCTGGGTTTATCCATGTTGCACCACCTGATCAATATCGCGAGTATGAAAGTGATACTATTGCCCCGTTAGATTTAGCGAGTGTAAAGGCTGTAGACAAAACGATGACATGGGAGCTAGGCGATACCATTGCCGCCATGATCTTAGAGCCCATTATTACAGGTGGCGGTGTTATTATGCCACCGGAAAACTATTTAAAAGGCATTGAGGCAGTATGTAAAAAACACGGTGCTTTAATGATTGTCGATGAAGTTATTTGTGGCTTCGGTCGTACAGGGAAGCCTTTTGGATTTATGAATTATGGAGTAAAGCCAGATATTATTACGATGGCTAAAGGAATTACAAGTGCCTACTTACCACTATCTGCTACTGCGGTAAAACGCGAAATTTATGAGGCGTTTACAGGTTCTGATGCATACGGCTATTTCCGCCATGTGAATACATTTGGCGGCTCCCCAGTGGCATGTGCAGTAGCATTGAAGAATATTGAAATTCTTGAACAAGAAGCATTGTTCGAGCGATCCAAAGAAGTGGGCGCTGCCACATTACAATCTTTACAACAAGAATTGCAGCATCATTCAAATGTTGGAGATGTGCGAGGAAAAGGCTTATTGATTGGGATTGAATTAGTTGTAGATAAAGTCTCGAAAGATCCTTTACCGGTGGAAAAGGTGAATACTGTCATTGCGAAATGTAAAGAGCAAGGGGTCATCATTGGGAAAAATGGGGCAACCGTTGCAGGGTTTAATAATGTTTTAACATTATCTCCACCACTTAATATTTCAAAAGAAGATCTGGAACGCATACTTGAGGTTGTTGTGGATAGTATAAATCAGCTGTAAATAATTGCTGTCTCTTAAGTTAAGTTTAAGAGACAGCTTTTGTATTTTAAAGCATGACAAAGGCGAGACGGATAATCAATACAGATAGAATTACGCCTGTTATTAGCAATAATAAAAGAATTCGCTTTTTTAATGTAATATTCATAAGTTTCCATCTCCTAATCCTCTACCTTAAACATATAACCCTTATAAGATTTATGAATAATCATGACAATTCCCATAAGCATGAAATTCGATAACAATGAACTACCACCATAACTTAAAAATGGTAAGGTTACACCTGTGACAGGCAGGAGACCAATCGTCATACCAATATTTTGAGTAATTTGGAAGGCTAGTAAGCTGGAAATCCCTGCGCCCATTAAAGTCATAAAGGGGTCCTTCGCTTCTACTGTAATAAGAACAATACGGTAAATAACGAAAAATAGTAGGGCAATCACAAAGGCTCCACCCATAAAACCCAACTCCTCCGCTATGGCAGAAAATATAAAATCGGTGTGCTTTTCAGGTACATAGACATTGTTGTTGAGATAACCCTTGCCTGCTAATTCCCCAGATCCGATGGCTAAAAAGCCTTGGCGAACTTGAAAAGATGAATCTGTATATTCATAGGGCTGAAGCCATCCATAAATCCTAGAAACTTGGTGTCCTGACAAGGAACCTAAAATTTTCTCTGTAAAAAATTCGTTAAATCTGACATAGAGCACTAAGATAGTACTAATTATCACTAATGGGATGGCAGTAAAAATGACAAGAAGCTTTTTTTGAATACCTGAAAAGAAGATCATTGGTAAGATCATTGCCATATACAACATTACCATTCCTGTATCGGGTTGTTTATAAACAAGAAGGGTAGGAGGAAGGACAATAAGCCCGATTTTTATGAGTAGCCATAGATCGGCTAGATAAGAGGGGCGTACATTTTTCTCTTGATGTGCAATAATGACCTTACTCACAACAATTAAAAAGGCGAACTTTAAAAATTCTGATGGCTGGAGAGAGCCTAAAAACGGTATTTGATACCAAGATTTAGCTTGATTGATGGTCCTAGCTATACTCTCTGGTGCAATGATTAGTCCAGCCGTTAATAGTACTATCAATCCATAAAATGGCCAGCCAATCCTTTTTAATTGTTCAATATCAAGTAGGGAAATTCCAAACATGATAAAAAAACCAATAAAGTAAAATATAAATTGCTTAATAATGAAGGAACTAGAATATTGAGCGAAGTTGACACTACTAGAATGGACAAAAAGGCAGCTAATACCACCTAGCAGAAGAAGACTTACTATTAAACTAACGTCCAATCTCTTGAGTTGCGACAAATGTAATACCTCCATTCTCTATATACTATAAACGTTGGGAATGCATGGAAGGTTTCAGGAAGTGAATTGGTGTTAATTAGGATCAATAGTATGAAATAAAAAGTATATTAAATTACTTATATAGAACTATCGAGTGGGCAAAAACTCTTAATTCTTCGCGTAATCTTTACAAAAACATAACACTGGCTTTATATCCTCATACTATTATTATTGGTAAGAGTTGGAGAAGGAGCCAAGGATCATGCATTTTTTTCGTTTCATAAAGGTGAAGGACAAGTTACTTGTACTCATGATTGTTTGTGTATTATCGAATGTATTGCTAGGTGTGTTTAGTGTAGATTATTTGAGGAAGATGTCGTGGCATGCAAGTGAGAGTTACACACAGGGACTTGTCCCAATTAGTTTGCTAAATGAGCTTGAAGAATCACAGCGTCAACTAGACTTTATAGTAGATGCTAAGGGTGATTATCAAGAAATGACTGTCGTTTTAAAAGACATGACTATGCCTATTGAGCAACTAGATAGCCAGGAAATCGATAAAAAAATGAGTCATCAGATCAAAAAATATAAAGCTTTGTTCAAGGAGCAGGAAAATTTGATTGAGGACTATAAGCAATTGAACCAAGGAGAGCTAGAGCAGTTTTATTCGCAGACTTTTCTACCCATAAGTCAAGAAAGTCATACATTATTAGAAGAAACACAAAATTATTTAGTTGAAAGAGCTAAAGATCGACAAAAATCTTATCAGAAAGATGTGCAATTTGGATATTGGTTACTAGGGGGTGTATGTTTAACGGTTGTGATGCTTGTCATTCTGATCGGATTTATTGCAACCCAATCAGTCAATGTGCCAACGCGCCAATTAAAGTCATTATTAAAACGAGCAGAGCAAGGAGATTTCACTGCAAATGCTAGTTATGTGGCCCATGATGAGCTTGGTGAGGTAGTATTGTCGTACAATCAAATGACTACTGAGGTGAAGCGTTTACTCCATACTGTAACGGATAGTGCTTATGAAGTAGAGGAAATGACAGGTAAATTACAAGAATCCTCAGAGCAATCATCAACAACAACGTTAAAAATTGCAAAGGATGTACAATCTATTGCTGATTCAACGGCAGCTTCTACAAGCAAATTAGCTTCCAATACGGCTTCCTTAGAGGAAGTTTTACATGATGTACAGGTCATCTTAGAGAAAGTGCAGGTCGTGGAAAGCTTCGCACATCATACAGCACGAGATGCAGAAAGCGGAACAGAAATTGTACAGGCTAATTTAGCACAAATGAAGGCTATTAAGGAGGCTGTTGAAAAATCCAATACAGCGATCTTTAATTTGGTTGAGCGTGCATCATCGATTGATCAAATGATTGAGGTCATTGAAAAAATAACAGCACAAACCAACTTATTAGCGTTAAATGCATCTATCGAAGCTGCTAGAGCAGGAGAACATGGAAAGGGATTCGCGGTTGTTGCTAATGAGGTACGCAAGTTAGCAGAACAAACGGTCCAATCAACACAAACGATTACATCCATTGTCCAGAATATCCATTTAGATTCGAGCTATGCCGTACAAATGATGGAGGGCGTGTTGGTGGCAACTGAAAAAGGTGTTGCTGTAACAGGGCAAACTGCGTCAAGCTTCGATCAAATTTTAGAAAAAGTACATACTATTAAGCCTTATATGATGGAAGTAACTGCCACTGTTCAAGAGATTGCCAATCACACAAAGACAGTAAGTGAGGATGCTGTTATGTTAACAGCTTTATCGGATACGAATACCATGTCTACTAAGCATGTTGCTACACTAACAGCAGACCAATTGGCAGCACAGGAACAATTCAATAATTATATTAAAGAATTGCGCAAAGTATCAAAAGTTTTGCAAATAGCTGTAAAACGTTTTTCGATATAATTTATTCTCAAAGAAAAATGTTGAAAGGGAATCTCCTATGAGAAAGGGGATTCTTTTTTGTTTGTTTATAAAATAGAGTTAACAACAAAATGTGTATCCTTCAGATGTACAAATGTGTTTTATATATTTTTGTAGCACAATATTTTTTATGAGTTCATATACTGAAAGTAAGGGATTGTTTGTTCCTTTTAAGGAATATCGTTAATATAATTGTTGTATTTTCAAAACGAACACATTATAATGAATTTCATTGAAAGTGTTATTAAATCAATGTTTATCAATATATTTTTGTACTTTCCATAAGTACAATTGTTCACATGTGGAGGTTTTGAGAAATGAAAAAGATAATTGTTACTGGGGCACTTGGTCAAATAGGTTCTGAGCTTGTAGAAAAACTTCGTGGTATTTATGGAGAGGACAATATACTTGCTACAGATATTAGAAAGCTTGAACATACTAAGGGCCCATTTGAAATATTGGACGTGACAGATGGACAAAGAATGCATGATCTAGCAAAGGATTTCGGTGCAGATACGATGATGCATTTAGCGGCATTATTATCTGCTACTGCTGAAAGAAATCCATTGTTAGCTTGGAATTTAAATATGGGTGGATTAATGAATGCATTGGAAGTTTCACGAGAGTTAAATATGCAATTTTTCACGCCAAGCTCTATTGGAGCATTTGGCCCATCTACACCGAAGGAAGATACACCGCAGGATACTTTGCAACGACCAACGACAATGTATGGCGTTAATAAAGTAGCGGGTGAGTTACTATGTGATTATTATTTTAATCGTTTTGGCGTTGATACACGTGGTGTACGCTTCCCTGGATTAATTTCCTATGTAACACCTCCAGGTGGTGGTACGACTGATTATGCGGTAGAGATTTTCTATGAAGCGATCGAACAGGGCAAGTATACATCTTATATCCAAGAGGGTACGTTTATGGATATGATGTACATGCCAGATGCTTTACAAGCTATTGTAGATTTGATGGAGGCAGATGGTAATAAGCTAGTTCATCGTAATGCTTTTAATATTACAGCAATGAGCTTTGAACCGTCGCAAATTGCAGCTGAAATCAAGAAACACTTACCGAATTTCACAATGGACTATCAGGTGGACCCAGTGCGTCAGGCTATAGCAGATAGCTGGCCAAACTCTTTAAATATAGAAGCAGCCCAAAAAGAATGGGGCTTTAAAGCAGAGTATGATTTAGCTAAAATGACAGTTGATATGTTAGAAAAACTGAAAATTAAGCTGCATAAAAAGGCAATTTCATAATAGTGTAAGCTACAGTGTTTTAGAGGTAAATCCTAATGGCAAATAATATTACAGAAATTTACTAAAATAAAGTAAAAAGAGCGATGTCCCAAAAAGGGAGATCGCTCTTTTACAATACTATTTTGTTAACATATGGAAAACTTGTTCAACGTCTTTATCACCACGACCTGAGATATTAATAATAATGCTTTCCTCAGATGGTAAAGTTGGTGCTAATTTTAGAGCATATGCAACTGCATGTGAACTTTCAAGGGCAGGAATAATACCTTCGACCTTTGAAAGTACTTGAAACGCCTCTAGAACTTCTTCGTTTGTAACAGTTACATACTCCGCACGGCCAATTGTTTTCAAATGACTATGTTCTGGACCTGCTCCAGGGTAATCTAGACCAGCTGCAATTGAATATGTTGGTAGGGGATTTCCTTCATCATCTTGTAACACTAAACATTTGAAGCCATGTAGCTCCCCAGGCGTCCCTTCGTTTAATGTAGCAGCTTGATCGGGTTCGATTCCAATAAGACGAACGCTTTCATCTGCAATATAATCAGCAAATGCTCCAATGGCATTACTACCACCGCCGACACAGGCAAGGACGGCTGTTGGAAGCTTTCCTTCCTTTGCTAAAATTTGCTCACGACTTTCACGGCTAATGACAGATTGAAAATGTTTAACCATTGAAGGGAAAGGATGTGGTCCAACTGCTGAGCCTAATAAATAGAATGTTGTTTCATAGTTTTCTACTAAATCAGCGAACGCTTCATCAACAGCATCTTTTAAGCGACCTTGCCCTTTATCAACAGCTACTACTTTCGCACCAAGAAGCTCCATACGAAATACATTTAATGCCTGACGTTTTGTATCCTCCAAGCCCATATAAATGGTGCAATCAATCCCGAACATGGCACAAGCAGTTGCCGTTGCTACACCATGTTGTCCAGCGCCTGTTTCGGCAATAACGCGATTTGCTCCCATACGTTTAGCTAGTAAAATCTGGCCTAATACATTATTGATTTTATGTGAGCCTGTATGGTTAAGATCTTCACGTTTTAAATAAATTTTTGCGCCACCTAATTGCTTTGTTAAATTTTCTGCAAAGTAAAGAGGGGATTTACGTCCAACGTATTCACGGAAATAGTAATCCAATTCTTTCTTAAAGTCTTCATCATCTTTATACTTTTGGAAATTCTCGTCTAAAATAGTTAAGACATTTTGAAGCTCCTCTGGAACAAAGCTTCCTCCAAATTCACCAAAATAACCTTTTTTCTCTACTACTGTACTCATCTTTACTCGACTCCTCTATACTATTTTTCCATAAAAAAAAGCCACTCCAATCCTCATAAAAAGGACGAGTAACCGTGGTGCCACCTTGATTCGCATTTTTGCGCGCTCTTCTACTCCGATAACGGGGAGTGGGTCGGCCTTACATTTGGATAAGGCTGCTCTGAAGTCCATTCACAAGTACATACTACTGGTTTGCACCTACCACCAGCTCTCTTGAAGTTACAGTGCTTGCTACTACTCTTCTTCCTTGCATTTATTAGAAAGAATTGTAGAATATTTTCAGAATAGTGTCAAGAAAAAAAGACGAATCCTAAGACTCGTCTGTTAAATCAAATTTTTAAAGTGAAGACGTTTATTTAGTCCATACATAATAGGTGCACCAACTGCTAACACAACAAACTCACCAGCAGCCACTGTTAGCCAAGTCCAGAAGAATGGAAGCTCTAAGGCTAAGTTTAGTTCAAAGGCAATGATAAACATAGTGCATGTAAATAAAAATGTATTAATAATTAAACGTGCCCAAATATTTTTGACAAATTTACAGATTAAAATGAACAGTCCAAGTGTGATCATAGAATGACCAACACCAAACACTAAATCGTAAATGCCAAGTGGTGAAAAAAGATTGGAGATCAATACTCCAATAATGATCCCTACGGCAAAGCGTGGATTAAAGGCCACTAGATGGTTAAAAATCTCGGATACGCGGAACTGTACTTCTGTAAAACCAAATGGTGCAACAAGCATTGTCACAGCAATATATAAAGCTGCAATAATACCACTTGCTGCTAAAAATTTTATCTTCATATTCATTTCTCCTTAGTTTTTTTTCGTGGGATGGTTACGAACCACGGTGCTTTCACACAAGTAAACATTTTATTATAGATATCTAGTAGAAGTCAAATGTCAGACTTTGTCCACAATGACCTAGCGTCGCAAAATTGTCATAAATATTTTTTACTATGTTAAAAAAGAAAACGAATAACTAAAACAGCGTAGTTTAGCGGTTTAAAGCGCCAAATTGAATGATTAGCTAAAATATTTTGTTAAATTTAAAAGTCAGAACATTCATAATGTTGTTGACGAGGCTCAATAATAACGATAATATAGCGATACATTCACACTTTGTTTGGATAAAGTGCGATAGATATTTTAGTTATTAATCGGGGGGATTATTTGTGAAGGGCAATGTAAAAAAGCTGTCATTCCTTCTATTTGGATTAGTGTTACTTCTTGCTGCCTGTGGTAGTGGTGGTTCTAGTTCAACGGATTCAAAAGGGAATGAATCAAACAACGCAAGTGAGAGCGGAAATGCAGATGATAAAACATATAAAATCGGCATTACTCAAATTGTTGAACATCCATCTTTAAATGCAGCAACAGAAGGCTTTAAAAAGGCAATTGAAGATGCTGGATTAAAAGTTGAATATGATTCACAAATTGCACAAGGAGATAACAGTCTTAACACAACGATTGCTAACAATCTAGTGAGTGCAAACGTAGATTTAATTTTTGCTAACTCTACACCTTCTGCTCAAGCAGCTGCTACAGCTACAAGTGATATTCCAATCATCTTCACTTCTGTAACAGATGCTGTTGGTGCACAGTTAATTGAATCAATGGAGAAACCAGGAAAAAATGTTACAGGTACAATCGATTTACATCCTGAAACGATTTCTAAAACAGTAGCATTTCTAAAAGAGCTTGGCGCAAAGAATGTGGGTATGGTCTACAATGCTGGTGAGCAAAACTCTGTAGCACAAGTTTCAGAAGTGAAAAAAGTTATGGGTGAGCAAGGCTTAACGGTTGTAGAAGCTTCGGCATCCACTTCAGCAGATGTGAAACAAGCAACAGAATCGTTAATTGGTAAAGTAGATGCTTTCTATATTATTACTGATAACACAGTGGTTTCTGCGTTAGAATCTGTTATTGATGTTGCTAACACAAATAAATTACCACTTATCGTAGGAGAGCTAGACTCTGTTGCACGAGGCGGTTTAGCTGCTTATGGTTTCGAATATTTTGATATTGGCTATGAAGCTGGACAAATGGCTGTGAAAATTTTAAAAGGTGAAGCTACACCTGCTGATACACCAGCACAATATCCACAAAATCTAAAACTACTAATCAATAAAAAGGTAGCGGATGATTTAGGAATTGAAATTAAAGATTCTTGGGGTGCAGAACTTCTAGAAAAGTAAAACGAAGCGGGGGAGAACTATCCCCGCTTTATCTTCATTTATAAGCGGTATAAATAAAAAAGAGATTTAGGAGATGATTCAACGATGTTTTTAGCATTATTTGGCGCAGTGGAGCAAGGAATCATCTATGCAATTATGGCACTTGGTGTATATTTAACATTTCGGGTGTTAGATTTTCCGGATTTAACGGTTGATGGAAGCTTTGTAACAGGGGCGGCAACTGCAGCAACAATGGTCTTGCTTGGCTACCACCCAATCTTAGCGACTTTAGTGGCAATTGTTGCTGGATTTATTGCTGGATGTATGACAGGAATTCTCCACACGAAAGGGAAGATTAATCCGCTATTATCAGGGATATTAATGATGATTGCATTGTACTCAATAAACCTACGTATTATGGGGTTTACTGCAGAAAATACGATAGGTCGCCCGAATATTCCACTGCTAAATTCAGAAACGATATTTTCAAAGTTTCAAACATTTTGGAGTAATTTAGGGATCGATGATGCTCTTAATAACCTATTAAAAGGCATGGGATTTCAGCATGTACCAGGTACATGGAGTGTGCTGATTGTCGTATTAATCATCACGATTTTAATTAAATTATTAGCAGACTGGTTCTTAAAGACTGAGGTAGGGCTTGCTATTCGAGCAACTGGTGATAATAAACGAATGATTCGTAGCTTCTCAGCAAATACAGATACACTTATCATTCTAGGTCTAGGACTTTCTAATGCACTTGTCGCATTTTCTGGAGCTTTAATCGCACAATACTCGAAGTTCTCCGATGTTAGTATGGGGATTGGTATGATTGTTATCGGTCTTGCTTCGGTTATTATTGGTGAAGCCATTTTTGGTACAAAAACAATTATTCGTACTACTTTTGCAGTCATTGCTGGCGCGATCATTTATCGTATTATTCTAGCATTAGCTTTACGTGTAGATTTCCTTGATTCAGGAGATATGAAATTAATTACAGCAATCATCGTTATTTTGGCACTTGTCTTACCGCAATTTATCAATAAGACTAAGGAGCGCAAACGAAAGGCGAAACGTGCTGCAGAACTTAAACCAGTAAAAACTGTAGAGCGAGGGGGAAAAGGCCTTGCTTAAATTACTTGGCATTAATAAGGTGTTTAATGAAGGAACACCAGATGAAAAAATTGCACTTGCAGAAATTAATCTTCACTTAAAACCAGGGGATTTTGTGACAATCATCGGTAGTAATGGAGCAGGGAAGTCTACGATGATGAATATGATTTCAGGAGCTTTAACACCTGATTTTGGGACAGTGTCCATCGATGGTAATGATGTGACGAATTTACCTGAATATAAACGCTCGCAATATATTGGTCGTGTGTTCCAAGATCCAATGGCAGGTACAGCACCTGCTATGACAATTGAAGAAAACGTCGCATTAGCATACTCAAGAAATAAGAGCAGAGGCTTACGTATCGGTGTAGATAAAAAGCGCCGTGAATTTTTCAAGGAATCATTAGAGATGCTTGGTTTAAATCTTGAAAATCGACTTTCCGCAAAAGTAGGCCTACTGTCAGGTGGGGAACGTCAAGCATTGTCATTATTAATGGCTACATTCACGAAACCGTCTATTTTATTGCTGGATGAGCATACAGCTGCACTTGATCCATCTCGTGCAGAGTTAATTACTCGGATTACAAAGTATCTAGTGGAAAAAGATAATTTAACGACATTAATGGTCACGCATAATATGCAACAAGCTTTAGATTTAGGGAATCGTCTTATAATGATGGATAAAGGGCAAATCATTTTAGAGGTTGGTGAAGATCGTAAACATAAATTAACCATCCCAGATTTAATGGCTGAATTTGAACGCATACGTGGTGAAAAAATGAATTCAGATCGTGCTTTATTAGGATAATTGGAACGCTAAAAGGAATCGAGAACTTTCACGCTCGATTCCTTTTGTTATTTTCTTAAGTTGATGACCAAATCAATTCACCTGCTAAGCAGTGAGACTCTTTATTTTAAACTAGTAAGCCAAATAGTTGAAGGTCATTGTTTACTTCTTTGTATTTGAAGCCAAACTCATTCATTCGCGCTAGCAACCCTTCATAATCAGCTCGATCGCCAAGTTCAATACCGACTAAGGCAGGACCACTTTCTTTATTGTTTTTCTTAGTATATTCAAACGTAGTGATGTCATCATTTGGTCCTAGCACACTAGTGAGGAATTGGCGTAGTGCGCCTGCACGTTGAGGGAAGCTGACAATGAAGTAGTAAAGCAACCCTTCATGAATAAGCGACTTTTCCTTAATCTCCTGCATTCGTCCAATATCATTATTACCACCACTAATAATGACAACGACTGACTTACCTTTAATTTCTTCCTTATAAAAATCAAGAGCTGCAACTGACAGTGCTCCAGCAGGCTCGGCAATAATCGCATGTTTATTATATAGATCTAAGATTGTTGTACAAACTTTGCCTTCAGGTACAAGTAGTATGTCGTCTAAATAGCGACGACAAACATCATATGTGTGATGACCGACGCATTTTACTGCAGCTCCATCGACGAATTTGTCAATCCAATCAAGAGCCACCGCACCACCTTCAGCAAAAGCAGCTTTCATACTGCCCGCTCCAGCCGGTTCGACACCAATAATTTTACTAGAAGGGGAGAGGTTTTTCACGTAGGCAGAAACGCCTGACATTAAGCCACCACCGCCAATACTACCAAATACGTAGTCGATTGGTTCCTCCATGTCATTCATAATTTCAACTGCTACAGTTCCTTGACCCGCAATAACATCGAAATCATCAAATGGATGAATGAAAATTTTACCGTGTTCCTCACAGTAACTTAACGCGCTTTCGGCAGAGTCATCAAATGTATCGCCTGCTAAAATAATCTCTACATATTCACGGCCAAACATGCGGACTTGATCTATTTTTTGCTTAGGTGTTGTTTGGGGCATAAAAATGCTAGCTTGAATTTTTAATTGTGCACAGGCGTAAGCTACACCTTGTGCATGATTTCCTGCACTTGCACAGACCACACCCGCATTGCGTGCTTCATCTTCAATTTTTTTAATTTTATAATAGGCACCACGAAGTTTGAATGAGCGTACATGCTGTAAATCTTCGCGTTTAAAATAAATATTTGCTCCGTATTTCTCGGATAAATAGTCGTTTTTTTGTAGTGGCGTATGCACAACTACATCTTTTAAAAAATGATGTGCAATTAAGACATTCTCTACTTGCACGGTTCTAGTATCAGCAACTTCCATAGTATTCATCCTCCGTTATACGTTTAAAACATTCATCTATAATAGCACACTTTTTTTGCTTTTTGTGATTAATTTTTAGTAAATTCTAAATTTTCCGTGTCTATTTTAAAATGTAAGCGTTTTATCAAATAAATACAACTCTCATAACAAAAATGGTCAAGCATATACTAGATTAGCTTAGGACAAGTGGGAGGGTAAATGGTGGAGATCATTCAAGGAATTCTATCTACATATAGGCAATTTTTTGATTGGGCCATGTGGCAGGAAGTATTGACCGACCCTGTATCTTGGGGGCTAATTTCCTCATTAATTATAATAGAAGGATTGCTGTCAGCCGATAATGCACTAGTATTAGCAGTACTCGTTAAACATTTACCAGATAAACAACGTAAACGAGCGTTAATGTATGGGATGTTAGGTGCCTATTTTTTTAGATTTTTATTCATTGGTATAGGGGTATACCTTGTAGAGTTTTGGTTTATTAAAGTGTTAGGTGCTTTATATTTGGCTTGGCTCTGTGTGGCTCATTTTCTTCACATAGGGAATGAAGATAGTGTGAAAGAAGTAAAAAAATCAGGATGGATGGTACGTTTTTTTGGCACCTTTTGGGCAACGGTCATCTCTGTTGAACTAATGGACATTGCATTTTCAATCGATTCCATATTTGCTGCCTTTGCCGTATCAGATCAAGTGTGGGTGCTTTTAATTGGAGGAATGTTAGGGATTTTAATGATGAGAACGATTGCAGGTGTTTTTTTAATCATTATCGAAAAAATTCCTGAGCTCGAAGCAACAGCCTTTATAATTATTGGGGTCATTGGCTTAAAAATGTTAGTGAGTGTTGTCAATATCCATATACCACATTATTTATTCTTCTTATTCTTAGTAGTTGCTTTTCTAATCACCATGGTTGTGCATATTATGAATAAAGTAAGAGCTTCCTAATAAAAACGTTCTGTTCTCAAAGATAAAATGAGAACAGAACGTTTTTTATTTTACATATTTGTCAGGATCAACAATATAGAATTTTTCAACATTGAGCCAGCTCTCACTCATTGGTTCACCGTCATCAATGCGTTTTTCAGTTTCCTGCATCATCCAGCCCGTTTGTGATGCATGGGCTTGTAATGCTTTTAATTTGTCCATTCTCATTTCACGAATATCGTAGACAATATGCGGTTCACCATTTTTTTCAATCGTATCATTGGCAAAAGCGCATCCAAATACTTGTGGACGAGCAGCCTTTGGCATACGGCGTACAGCCTCTACAACAGCACGCGCTGTTGCTTCGTGGTCTGGATGAACTGCAAAACCAGGTAAGAATGTGAAAATTAAAGAAGGCATTAGCTCTTCAATTAGACCTTCCACTAATTTTACCATTTTCTCATCATCTTCAAATTCAATTGTTTTATCTCGCAAACCAAGCATACGTAAATCTTGAATACCCATTGCCTCTGCTGCTGCTACTAGTTCCTTACGGCGGATTTCAGGTAAGGACTCACGCGTTGCAAAGGGTGGATTACCTAAATTACGTCCCATTTCGCCTAATGTTAAACAGGCATATGTAACAGGTGTATTCATTTTCTTTGTATAGTAGGCGATTGTACCGGCAACTGAAAAAGCCTCATCATCTGGGTGAGGGTACACAATTAAAATATGACGTTGTGGTTGTAAATTCAAATAATCGTCCCCCTTAGTAACTAAATGGCGTTTCACTAATTTCAAGTGCAATCGCCAATTTTCCAGAATAGTCTAGTCCAGCCATTAATAAACGGCCTAAATCATCTAATTCAAAATGTGTAATGCCTTGTGCATAAACCCAACCATGAGGTAATTTTAAACCAACACGATGCGGTGCATGATCTACCACTTTAGCAAGCTCATAATTAATCTTAGCATTGCGAATAAAAGCACCTGCATTAAAGAATTTTTCATCATAGTGTGCTGCATAAGAACCGTTTGTCGTCTCAAGATGAATATAAACGTCTTTGTTGGCGAAAGAATTCAGCAATTCTTGCAACGTCTCTACTTGTACTTCTTGCATCTTAACACTCCTCTCGATCATTTCTCCTTTTAGTATAGTAAAAAAAATTCGCAAAGGGAAATTGATTGCTTTGGTATTAAAAATTCATGATTTATTTACATTGAGCCTCGGAGTTATTGCTACTTACACTTTGTTTTGGAAGTAGATAAATAAACGCCAAGATTTTTTTAGACTGGCAAGTAAAATTTAGCGAGAATGATTAACTAAACAAACTCATACATTTCTCTAATAATTCTGAGACGTCTTCAAGGTAAATGAATCATCATCTCTTAATCTATGATAAATTTTTAAGCAATATTCTTGAAAAAATTATTGTAATGTATCAATATAGGGAGTGTGAAAATAAATATGTACAAAATGTGTCGTTTTGTATTGTATCCATCTTCACATCCTAATAGATATTGCAACCATGACTTCTTCCTAAATCGTGTGTGTAGACAGCTCCAGCTGTTAGAGGGAGTATTATTTCGGTAATAACGAACTCTATCTTGGTACAATAGATGACGTTCCTTTAACAGGTATACAGGTTGCTGTGAAAAAGGAAGAAAAATGAAGCTCATTATCATAGTATAGTAAAAAACCGCGATTCTCTTTTATGACGGAGAGTCGCGGTTTTTTATTGAGTTTTTGTGTAGGCTATGTATTCGTTAGTATCGATTAAGCTTGCGCTCTATCGCATC
The DNA here is from genome assembly GCF_028877475.1 of Lysinibacillus irui. NCBI lineage: Bacteria > Bacillati > Bacillota > Bacilli > Caryophanales > Bacillaceae > Lysinibacillus > Lysinibacillus irui. Next base: position 458,321 of record NZ_CP113527.1, read on the forward strand.
TAAACGATTGTTCATATTTTGTAGCTGCTTATACATTTGCCTCATATAAAGATTTTGATCTTGGGTTTCAGTTGTCTTGGCCTGTGCTAATTCTTCCTCCTCCTGCAGAGCTAATATGGTGGCAAGGGTGGATAATGAGTAACCAAGTGTTAATATAATGGAAGAAATTACTTCAACTTTTGAAGAGGTGATTTCTCCTGCTAGTAATCCTGATTCTTCCGTTACGTCCTCTATCTTGTTTTTTTTCATCTTTTCCCCTCCCATACAGCTAATATATGGGATACGAAGTCCTAACGTATCTTGTCCCATTTTAACTTTAGCTGATACGTAAACAATAAAGAATCGTTTAAAGATTGTAATATTCTGAAAATTAAATAAAACTTGAAAACAGGGGAAAGAAAGGTGGCAGCGACTGCATTATTAACCTCTGTAGCATTAGATGACAATAAAAAACCTGCGTTAGTTCCCCGTGTTATCCCCGAAACGGTGGAGGAAACGAGGTTGCATGAAACTGCTTCAGAGCGAGCAAAGGCACGTGCTGAGCGTAAAAAGGAAAGTAAGGCTTTAGCCCAATTTATTTCAATAAATGACCCATGGGATTATAGGCTTGAGATGATGGAGAAATATCTGTAAAGAAAAGGGATGTCTCAAATAACTTTTGAGGCCATCCCTTTCTTAATTAAACTTCAGTTACTGTTACTTGTGGAGCACCATAACGGGATTTTGCTCCGTGCATGACAGGACCAACATAGTCATTTAGAGCCCAGCCATGTGCGATGGCAGCTGATACAAATTCTTTTGCCTCAATAACAGCATCTTTAATAGAAAGACCGTTGGCAAGGTTTGCCGTTACAGAAGCAGCAAATGTACAGCCTGCACCATGGTTATTAGTCGAAGCAACTTTCTCGGATTCTAATAGGAAGAATGTTTCTCCATCGAAGAATAGGTCTATTGCTTTTTCTGTTGCTAGTGCTTTTCCACCTTTGATGACAACAGCTTTTGCACCTAGTTCATGGATTTTTCGTGCTGCTGTTTTCATTTCATCTATTGTTTTGGGTGTACCTGTCCCAGCTAATTGTCCAGCCTCGAAAAGATTAGGTGTTGTGACTGCTGCTAATGGTAAAAGATGTTGTATCATAGCATCTGTGTTACCAGGGTTCAGGACTTCATCTTCTCCCTTACATACCATCACAGGATCGATAACTACATTTGTTGTGCCTGATTTTGCGATAGCCTCACCAGCAATACGAATGATTTCTTCAGTTGATAACATACCTGTTTTAATGGCATCAATACCTGTAGAAAGAGCTGTGTCAATTTGCTGTTGTAAAAGCTCTGTTGGGAGTGGAGTAACATGATGTGTCCAGCCGTTCGGATCCATTGTTACGACAACTGTTAAAGCTACCATACCATATGTACCGTGCTCTTGAAATGTTTTTAGGTCGGCTTCCATCCCAGCTCCGCCTGATGTATCTGAACCAGCAATTGTTAATGTTTTTTTTAGAGTCATGTAAAAGATCTCCTTTATCGTAATTAAATTTACCATTTAGTATAGTCTGAATCTGATTCTATAAAAATAGCCAGAATATGATATTTATATAAGGTCAGTTTGAAATGACGCTTGAATTCAAGATTAATTTTTTGTACCGTTGTAAGAAGAGAAAGGGGCTTAATGGACGATGAAACAAGTATTCCCGAATGATTGGCAAGAAATACTCGCTAAAGAGATGGAAAAACCATACTATCAACAACTACGCCAGTTTATAGCAAATGAATATTCCACACAAACTATTTATCCACCAATGGATGATGTAATGAATGCATTTTATACAACAGCTTACCATGATGTAAAGGTAGTGATTTTAGGACAAGATCCTTATCATGGTCCAAATCAAGCACATGGCTTAAGCTTTTCAGTTAAGCCAGGTATTCCGCATCCACCTAGCTTACGAAACATGTTTCAAGAGCTACAAGATGATATTGGCTGTCCTATTCCTAAAAATGGAACATTAACAAAATGGGCAGAGCAAGGTGTCATGCTTTTAAATACGGTTCTTACGGTGCGAGCGGGACAGGCACATTCTCATAAAGATCAAGGGTGGGAGCAATTTACCGATGCAGTAATTGATCAATTGGCAGCTAGGGAAGAACCACTTATTTTTGTACTTTGGGGTAAACCAGCACAGCGAAAAAAACAGCTGATACGAAAATATAAAACACCTCATGCCATCCTCGAGGCGCCACATCCGAGCCCTCTAAGTGCATACCGAGGATTTTTTGGAAGTAAACCATATTCAACAATTAACCAGCAATTAGAGGAGTGGGGCAAGCAACCCATTGATTGGTGTTTAGCATAGATTGGCACAAATCGTTTGCTTTATACCCTCTACAAATCATGATACAGTTATTATAGAAGAAAGTGAGGGACGATGATGAAGGTGAATTGTTTTAAGTGTCAGTTCTTTAAAGTAACCTGGGACCCACAAACCCCACGAGCTTGTGCAGCATATGGCTTTAAAACAAAGCAAATACCATCCGTTGTCGTTAAACAATCCTCAGGTATGGATTGTTTGAAATTTGTACCAAAAGTAGAAAGTGGGAGAATGTAATGATTCCTTATCAAGCCGTTATACAACAACTTGAAAAACAATTATCTGGTGCAAAAAATGCAGGGAATGATCAACAAATTCGCGAAGCTCTTATAGCCATTCGAGCATTATGTGATGTGGTGTTAGATTCTCCAAGTGATACCGCATCAATCACACCTCCTAAGCATTTACCACAAATGCTTGTGGCAGAGTCAAAACCATCAACTTTATATACTTCAAAGATTGAAGAAGATGGAGCAAATGGTGATTCCATTTTTGATTTTTAATCCATTTTAAAGGTAGGGTAACGAGAAATGAAAAGATTTATCGTGTCAGGTGCTCTTCACGGCCTATTAGCAGTGGCATTTGGTGCATTCGGTGCACATGCGTTAAAGGAAGTTTTAGATGAATATAGTCGAGGTATTTGGGAAACCGCAGTCCAATATCAAATGTTTCATGCTACGGGCTTGCTAGTTATTGGCCTACTAATGAGCTCTAAACTATTTGGTGAAGTGAAACAATTAAATGTGGCAGGTATTTTCTTTAACCTTGGGATTGTTTTCTTTTCAGGTAGCTTATATGTATTAGCAATAAGTGGTATAAAAGTGTTGGGTGCCATTACACCGATTGGTGGCGTCCTATTTTTAATAGGATGGTTACTCATTATTTTATCTGCTCTAAAACATGCTCGCTAATAAATTATGTCTCTCTTGCACTATGTGTAGGAGAGTTTTCTTTGTTATAAACAATTACTCTCAATGTAAATCGTATTCATTTAACAAGTTATTATAGTACACTACTATTACTTGTAATATTTTGAAAATATAAAAAGTGAGGTTGTGGAAGCATGGAAAAGCTATTTACATTCATAGATCGTTACTATGATGAGATGGTAGGAATTCGTCGGCACTTACACGAATACCCTGAATTATCCTTTGAGGAAGAGAAGACGCCAGCTTATATAGCTGCTTTTCATAGAGAATTGGGCCATGAGGTTCGTGAAGGTGTAGGGGGGCGTGGTGTAGTAGCCATATTACACGGTAATAAACCTGGCAAAACAGTAGCATTGCGAGCTGATTTTGACGCTTTAGCTATACAAGAGGAAAATGATGTTCCCTATAAATCTAAAGTACCTGGAATAATGCATGCTTGTGGGCATGATGGTCATACAGCCACATTGCTCGGGTTAGCTAAGGCACTTAATGCGATGAAGGACGACATAGCAGGCAATGTAGTTTTTATTCATCAGCATGCTGAAGAAGTGGCACCAGGTGGAGCAAAGCCAATGATAGAGGACGGATGTTTAGATGGGGTAGATGTTATTTTTGGTACACATCTATGGGCACCTACACCATTAGGAGAAATTTTAGTGAAAGATGGCGCAATTATGGCTGCCGCTGATAAAGTAGAAATTGCGATCCAAGGAAAGGGTGGTCATGGTGCAGAGCCACATCACTCCATTGATGCTGTAACCCTTGCCTCACAATTTGTCATTAATGCTCAACAGCTTGTTTCAAGACGTATTGATCCATTAAAATCAGCTGTGTTAACAATCGGTCATTTCGAGGCAATTAATCCGTTTAATGTTATTGCTGACCGAGTGGTACTGGCGGGAACAATTCGTACATTTGAAGAAGAGGTGCGGACACAAATAGAGCGAGAGCTAGAAGCAGTATTGAATGCAACTTGCCTTGCATTCGGGGCAAGCTATGAGTATCGCTACTCAAGAGGCTATCCACCTGTTTATAATCATCAGAAAGAAACCGATTTCGTGACTGAGCTAGCTTCAACTGTACCAGGTGTAGCGCACGTAAGAACATGTCCACCGTTTATGGTTGGGGAGGATTTTGCTTATTATTTAGAAAAAGTACCGGGTACATTCTTCTTCACCGGTGCTAAAAAGCCAGAGTGGGAAACGGCCTATCCTCATCATCATGCCCGCTTTGATTTTGATGAACGTGCCATGCTGATTGCTGCAAAAACTTTAGGTAAAGCAACATTAGCGTATTTAAAAGGAAATGAAATCGAGTAAACGATAAAAAATCCGCATACGCTCATTGACCATTTGTCAGTGAGCGTATTGCGGATTTTTACACTAGAAAATACAATTATGGATTCTGATTAAAATAAGCCATTTCTTCATCATACTCAGCGAAATCAAAATAAATCATAGGGAATAGGAAACGATGATTGGATTTAAGTTCACGGATAATGACATGATCCCGTCCAGCGGCTTCAACTACACCACGCACAGTTTTTGTGTTTTTTCCCTGTTCTACTGCATGCTCAAAAGAAAAATGGAAGGTAGCTGGTTTTCCTCGATTCAATCTTAAAATATTTTCTATATAGGACTCTTCGCGACCAGGTGGTCTTCCGCTTGGAAGTGTCACTGGAGGAGGAGTCATTTGTTGTTGCGTTGTTGGTGTCCAATAATAAGGCATCATCAATTATCGACCTACTTTCTTTTTAAATTTGAGGACAATCTTGTTCAGTTGGCGAGAAAAAGCAATGAGATTTGAATCTGCCAGTATTCCACTGGCCATACCATTGTGCAGGACATTCACCTGCAGGCATGAAAAACCATAAGGAGCGGGTCGCTGGATGAAATCGTTCGCCTTGAATCACCCGTTTTGCTAACCGAATATCTTGATCACGTGCTCGTTGATAAAAATAACTTTTTTGAGTCGCTTCAAAGCCTCCTGGACGTTGATAAACCATCTGCTCAATTGTTCGAATATCACCAAAGTCTAAACAATCACCCCTTACACGATTAACACCAACATTCCCAACCATTAACATGCCTAGCTCTCCTTCACCTTCTGCTTCGGCACGCATAAGTCTTGCTAGTAGGGCTGTTTGTGCATCATTCGTCTTGATAACAGCGATTTTCATACCTCCTCGCAGACAGTATATGCACGAGGGTATTGTAGACATGTTCAATTTTGATAAGAAAGACAATCACACATCAAAGTTAGTATGCATATAGTAGTAATAACGACAAATGCCCATAAATTAATTTATAATCCTACAAGTTCCATAGTTTTTTAGATAAAACGGGTAAATAGAAAAAGATAGAAATAGGGGAACGTGAAATGAATTGCATGTGTATTCCATACATGTGAGGTGATGGGTAATGGAAATTGGGGTTTGGTTCGGGATTTTATTAAGTGCAGTATTAGCCTTTCTACTAGGAGAGTTTTATGGACAGCCACTCCATTGGTACCTCTTTATATTAATTATTGTGATTGGCTTTTTTATTCAAACGGTTATTTTAATTTTAAAGGTAAAGGATGAAAGCTCTTAAGGAAGTATGTGGAGGTTAAAATCTACTGGATAAGAAAGTGTCATCGTAGAGGGATGGCGCTTTTTTATCTTGGATCTGGCGAAGCGTTATAAGAATATATCCTCAAAAAAGATGAATCTTGCCTAGACGTAAAACTTTTACGTAGCAAGTATAGTAACTATTAACCGAGACATACTAAAGATGAAATAATATATGCATTTATGAAGGAGCGTATCCATGCGTATTTTTAGTATGTTTGTAGCCATTATTATCAGTGCTTTTTTGGCAGTAGCAATAGCAGAATACTACAATCAACCATATAATGGGTATTTGATTTTTCTGATGATTCTTACTGGATTTTTTATTCATATCATTATTTTAATATTTGAATCCGAGAATGCTGAAGAAAACGAAATTTAAAAATGCGAGTCCATAGCAGGGACTCGCATTTTTAATTGGTATTAAACAGTTAAGAATTTAACCAGTTTATCTTTATCCAGTAGGTTTCCGACGAAGAATTCACCGAACTCGCCGTAGCGTGCAGATACTTCATCGAAGCGCATTTCATATACTAATTTTTTGAATTGTAGCACATCATCAGCAAATAATGTTACGCCCCATTCGTGATCATCAAAGCCCACAGAACCTGTAATAATTTGCTTAACTTTACCAGCATAGCCTCGGCCAATCATTCCGTGAGAACGCATTAATGATTTACGCTCATCCATTGATAGCATGTACCAGTTATCGTTCCCTTGACGGCGTTTATCCATCGGGTAGAAGCATACATATTTAGCACGTGGAAGTTCAGGATATAAACGTGCACGTACATGTGGATTTTGGTACGGATCTTCATTTGATTCGCCGGCTAAATAGTTAGAAAGCTCCACAACAGATACATAAGAGTATGTAGGAATTGTAAAATCAGCTATCGCTAATTTATTAAATTCTGCTTCAAGCTCTTGTAGCTCATCCATTGTTTCACGCAATGTCATAATCATAAAGTCAGCTTTTTGGCCAACGATTGCATAAAATGCATGTGCACCTGTTTTTGCGATATCAGCTTCGTTTAGCTTTTCTAAATAAGCAATAAATTCTTCTACTGCTGCCTGACGTTCTTCAGCAGAAACAAGTTTCCAAGAAGCCCAGTCGATTGAGCGGAAGTCATGTAAAGCATACCAACCATCTAATGTAATTGCTGCTTCATTCATTATTGAAAACACTCCTTTATAAGTGAATACCATTCAAAAATTAGTTTATCATAGTTTGTACAAAATCCCTAAATTCATGATAGTAGTTCACGAATTTGACACCAACAAGAGATAATGTATGCTAAGAGAAGAGATGTAGATAGAGGAGTACCAATATGAAAAGTATGTTACAACAGCCAATTTGGCGTTTTTATGATCAATCGATTAGTGCAAAGCAAAGATCACCGTTAGAATCATTTGCTACAGATGATACGTTGTGTCAATTAGTTGGACAATTAACTTCGCCGCCAACAATTCGTACCTGGGTTCATGAGGCTTCGGTTGTACTTGGTATTCAAGATCATCGTTTACCTTATGTTCAACAAGGTATGGAATTACTAGAGTCTAGAGGCTATCATCCTATCGTTCGTAACTCGGGTGGATTAGCGGTGGTGCTAGATGAAGGAGTTCTCAATATTTCTATTATATTGTCTGAACAAACTCAGTCACTTAGCATTAATGATGGCTATGATGTAATGGTAGATCTTGTGCAGGGGGTGTTCCCAGAAGTAGCTACTAAAATTGAGGCTTATGAAATAGTAGGCTCTTATTGTCCAGGATCTTATGATTTAAGTATTGAAGGGAAAAAGTTTGCAGGTATTTCACAAAGACGTCTACGCCAAGGAGTAGCTGTTCAAATCTATTTATGTATTGAAGGAAGCGGCTCACAACGTGCTGCACTTATTCGTGACTTTTATGAGGAAAGTTTGCAACAGGCAGAGACAAAGTTTGTGTATCCTCAAATTGTGCCTGAAGTCATGGCTTCGCTTTCAGAACTTGTCGATCCAAATTTAACAGTAGAGGCGGTTGTCATTCGTCTTCAGCAACTACTTCATCATTTAGCTGAGGAAGTTCGTCCTCAATCTTTCGATAATGAGGAATTAAAGCTATACGGTTTTTATTTACAGCGTGTTTTCGAGCGCAATGCCAAAATGCTTGAACGAAAGTCATAGACTCATTATATGAAACATAAAAAAGGCGATGCTGCTAATTAAGCGCATCGCCATTTTCTGATTGATAAATAGAGCTGCTTGTTACAAGGTTGCCGTTTTTCTCCATTTTGAAAACAGGCGCAATTCGCTCTTCCTCTTCATCTAATGTAACAAGTCGTCTAGCGCGATTCATAATTTGAACAAATTGCTCGTAATCCTTGCGAATCGCTCGATTTTCTTCTTCTAGTTTTGTAATAGTTTTCTCTAGCTTTTTATTTTTCTCAGATGTTACATGTACAAGCTGTCTCCATTTTGAAGATTCATTTCCTACTTCACCAGAATGCTGTAAACGTAGTAAATAGGCTATAACAATATCAAGAGAAAGAGCAGATAGTGGAATTGATTTTCCTTCTGCTGCACTACTATTTACTGTAAACATACTAGAAGCACGTCGTCTTGCTGGTGCTCCCAACACTCGCATTCTCTCTTTTCTTTCCTTCTTTGCTTCTGCTAATTGTTCCTCGTATTCTTTACGAACAACCGCATTCCAACGAAAACCACAGGCTGCAGCAGTACGGTTCAATGCATCACCAGCTTCTTCAAAGGCATTGAGCTGTGTGCTACCTTCCGTTACATGTCGAATAACCGCCTCTGCTAATAATTCATCGTTTTCTTTTAACCAAGCATCTTGTCTTACTTTACTCATTTTTTAAATCCTCCCACCTTTATTGGTAACTTGTTATTTAAGACTAGCATGACCAATCTTTTAACCTTTTATTCATCTATGTAGAAGGAAATATGCTTGAATAGAAGGGGAAAAATGCGATACAATACCCGATGTAGGTTTGTACGTATGCTGCATACTTAAATATGTGAAGGTCATGCGTTCAATAGAGCGATATTTTTGTTTAAAAATACTATATAGAAAGGGTTGTTGACAAAATGGCAAACGAATTTAAAGTTTGCGATGAATGTCAGGCCGTTAACTTAAAAACGTTAATTCCAAAATTAAAGGAAATCGATCCTGATGCAACCATCGAAATAGGCTGTCATTCTTACTGTGGTCCAGGACGCAAAAAAACATTTACCTTTGTAAATAGCCGACCTGTTGCTGCCTTAACAGAAGAAGAACTTATGGAAAAGGTTTTAGCAAAATTAAAGAAATAAGTAAAACATCATGCTATCTCTACTTGTTAGGGATAGCTTTTGTTTTTGTTTATTTTTAGATGGCTATAAATATTAGACCAATAGAACTTGGGGTAAATTGGATTATAGCTGAAAAAGGTTGTTAGTATCTATAGAAAAAAGGTAATAAGTATGCTAGTCCTAGATTTATCGCATATAATAGAACTATAACAAAATGGGGGTGCTATCCAAATGACATATGCAGACGCTAAATTGCAAGAAGAGAAAGTATTTAAAGACCCTGTTCACCGGTATGTACATGTTCGAGATCAGGTGATATGGGATTTAGTGGGTACAAGAGAATTTCAGCGTTTACGCAGAATTCGTCAGTTAGGTACCACATTTTTAGTATTTCATGGAGCGGAACACAGTCGCTTTAGCCATTCTCTTGGTGTTTACGAAATTGTCCGACGTATTGTAGACGATATTTTCGTGGGTCGCCCTGATTGGGATGAAGGTGAGCGACTATTAGTATTATGTGCAGCCCTTTTACATGATTTAGGACATGGACCATTTTCACATGCCTTTGAAAATGTCTTTGAGCTGGATCATGAATACTATACAAGGCAAATACTATTGGGCGATACGGAAGTAAATGCAGTATTAAAAAAAGTAGCAGATGATTTTCCTGAAAAGGTCTCGCAAGTAATTGAAAAGACATATCCAAATAAGCAAGTGATCAGTTTAATCTCAAGTCAAATCGATGCGGATCGTATGGATTACTTGCAGCGCGATGCTTATTTTACAGGTGTTAGCTATGGTCACTTTGATATGGAGCGGATTTTAAGAGTAATGCGCCCACGTAAAAACCAAGTGGTAATAAAAGCAACAGGTATGCATGCAGTGGAAGATTATATTATGAGTCGCTATCAGATGTATTTACAAATTTATTTCCACCCAGTGTCCCGTAGCGCAGAAGTGATTTTAAATAATATTCTTAAACGAGTAAAACAATTAAGCTTAGCAGGTTATACATTTAAGCATGAACCTACACACTTTCTAGCATTTTTCCGTAATGCTATCACACTAGAGGATTATCTTGCGTTAGACGAGAGTATACTTTTTACATATTTTCAGCTATGGATGCAAGAGGATGATGCTATTCTAAGTGATTTAAGTCGCCGCTTTGTTAACCGTAAGCTATTTCAGTACATTGATTTAGACCCTGGAGTCGAGTTAGATAAATATCAAAAACTCCAAGAGCTTTTCAAACAGGCTGACTTGAACCCAGATTATTATCTTGTGCACGATACAACGGCAGATTTGCCATATGATTTTTACAGACCTGGAGAAGAAGAAGTACGAGTACCGATATTCTTAGAAATGAAAAATGGTGAGCTACGGGAGCTTTCGCGAGAATCGATTATAGTTGATTCTATTTCAGGACGTATGAAGCGAGATCATAAAATCTATTTTCCATTAGATTTTTTAGAGGATACTACTACACATTCCATTGTAAAAGAAGAAATACTAGCCTTGTTGAAAGGTCAAAAATAAAAATTAAATGTATAAAAATTTGTATATAAAAAAAATTTTCTGAATTATTGTGAAGAAACAGTAAAAGAACTCAATTTGAGTTTTCTTTTACTGTTTTTATTTATGTATAAATATAAATCAAATGGAAAATATTTAATTTTTCATAAGTAAATAAGCCTTAATTGTTTAGAATTTGTTCAGTTATCACTAATACAATATAATTCTATAATCCTAGGGGTGGTGAAGAATGTCGATTATGTGAATCTAAAGTAATGGGCGATAACATAATTATTTATATTATATTCTTGGATAATCGTTATTGCCTATTTAATGTGCTTTTTTGCAAGGTAATCAACTTTGACGACAATCAAAATGAAGAAAAGAGGGATCGACCTATTGTTTGTAGCAATGAATATTAAAAGAATGCCTACGTCGTCAGCAAACACACAGGTATCTCTCTGAACTTAGAAAAGGAGAGAAGCATGAAAAACTTAAAAAAACTAAACATAGCAATAATTTTATTGCTACTCGTATTCCAAACAGTACTTTCGCCGATTTCAGTGTTTGCAGATGAGGGTAATGACATACGGCCAATAGAAAATACGAATACAGGTAGCGGTACTAGTGAAGAGTCAGAACTGACTAATGAAGCTGAACCGGTAGAACAACCAACAGAAACACCAGCAGTACCAGAAGGAGATGCTAGTACTGATAATGGAGCAGAGTCAACAGAACCATCACAACCAAGTAACGAAGAAGTGGGGAATGATTCTGAACCAGTTGTACCAGACGAAGAAGGTGCTACTGAGACTGGAGAGGATACAGATACTGAAACGGATGAAACAGATGAGGCAGTAACTCCAGAGGAAGAGCAGCTTGAGGAGCCTATGCAAGCTGATACACCGATGCCACTTGCATTTACACCTGAATCTATGCAAGCTGATATTAGCATGTCGTTTAAGAATTTAATACTAAATGGTACACCAATTCGAGATGCTACTGATTTAGCAAACTATTCAGGACCAAAGCCGAGAAAAGGTGATCAGGTAACTTTAAATTATAGCTTTGCAGTAGATCCAACAAAGAACTATGGAGTAGGCTCTACATTTACATTCCAACTCCCGGCCAATATGATTGAAGAATTCACATCAGGCTCTTTCAATGTTGCAAGAACAACAGAATATGCGAGCTATCATTCAACATATGACAGTGCAACAAAGACGGTAACAGTTTTCCTAGATAGTGATATTGAAGAGGCGCAAGCTGGGAATATTACTTTTGACTTCGTAGCTAAATTTGGTAATTTTGCTGATGAAGAGGAGCTTGAGCAAACACTAATTATTCCAATTGAAGGTGGAACAACAGTTAACTTACCATTTGAATTTGCACCGTTAGGTAACGGAGATTTACTGAAAAAAAGTGCCGCTGCAATTAAACGTGATGCAAATGGTAAAGTGACAATTCCATGGACAGTTTGGGTAAATACAGGTGGAGAAAAACTGAATGGGGCAAGTTTAAATGATGTACCAGATATTAAACATGCATTAACAGGAGATATTACAGTTGAGCGCTATAAAGTAGGCTTAAATGGTTTTAATCCAAATAGTCCCGGTACACCTGAGACGATATTAGAAACTGCATTTCCTATTAATTTAACAGATGGGAATTATGCATACAAAGTAACATACAATACTGTCGTAACAGCTGATCCAACAGATTCAAGCATGACGTATAAGAATACAGCTACATTGATAGGAACTAATATTCCAACAACGACAGCGGATGGCACTCAAACTGTGCAGTATGGTCCTAGCTTAGATAAAGCAAGAACTGGTGATAAATATAGGTCAGAATGGACAATTAAGTACAATTGGCTTGGTCAAAAAATTCCTGCAGCTCAAGCTATATTAACAGATACATTAACAACTTCTTCTGATACTACAGGAAAACATAAAATTGACTACACAAGCTTTAAAGTATATCGTGTGACGCTATCAAATGATGGTCAAACTGAACAATCTGCTACACTTCTAACAAAAGGCAAAGATTATACTTTAACAGAAGATGATTATGATTTTAAAATAGATTTTGACAGTCCATCAAACACTACAGGACCAAACGGTGAAGTAACATCAGCATTTAAAATTGTTTATAATACAGAGTTAGAAGATGAGTTTGTAACAGATGCCAATCAAGGTACGGTTACAAATACTGTCACAAGAGGAGATGGTGGATCAGATATAGCCACTGTTGATCTTACACCAGAAATCTTTAATAAATCACGTGGCAAAATTGACTATGAAACGAAAACAATTGATTGGACTTTAACAATTAAGGCTGAGAAAAACTTGGATAACCTTGTTATTGAAGACGACTTTACAACCACAAATAAACCTGGAGACACATTAAAGCATACATTGACGCAATGGAGCGACTCAACATTTTATAATGTGACAGGCGCAGGCTCTTTAGATTATGCTATTACAGATAAAAGCGGCAATGCTCCAGCAGCAGGTAATGAAGGCTTTAAAGTAACATTTTCGAATACGATTCCAGCAGGAAGTACAATTACTATTAACTACAAAACAAAGTTTGATATTAAGCCAAATGGTAATGTAGCAACTATGTATCGTAATCTAGCAGAAGTTACTTGGGATGGTGTAGAAAGTACTGGTAATCAAGCTAGTAGAACAGCAGACTATTCACCTAACCAAGATTCTCCAACAAATAATAATGGTTATAAGAAGGTAAAGGTAAATAACAATACACAGGAATTTGCTTGGCGTGTAGGTATTAATATTAATAAACAAGATATTGATAGAGCTACATTAACGGATACATTAGGTGCAGGTCACTATATCCCTGTTCCAAATGGTGAAACATTAAAAGAGCAAATCACAATTACAAGATTGAATTTAACAACAGAAGAAGGTACAACAACTGGTCAGCCACAGTTGGATTCATCTAAATGGACTGTTTCCGAAACAGTAATGGATGGTAAAGTAACAGGCTTTGTTATTACATTTTCAGGACTAGATGCAAGTGAAAACAATGAAGCATATTTAGTAGAGTATACAACAAAAGATGCTGATGATATTTATGGACAAAGTAGTGGCAATGCAAGTCAATATACAAATAGTGCAGTGTTGGATACGCCACATAATGGTAATTACACATATAATGCAATAGCGACAATTAGTAATCATGCAAATGAATTAATTACAAAATCAGCAGCTCCTCGTCCAGCAGCAGATATTATCGAATGGACAGTAACAGTTAATGCTTCTAACTCTAAGCTTGGAAATATTGTATTAACAGATAAACCTTCTGCTAATCAAAAAGTATTAACAAATTCATTTAAAAAGCAAGAAATTAAGTTGAATGAAAAAGGTGATTTAGTAACTGGAAATACTATTACTATCAATGAAAATGAGATTGTTATAAATCCAGATGGCAGCTTTAGCCTTGACTTAGGAGAGCTAAACGATAAAGGTTATATTGTTACGTATTCAACTTTCTTTATGGGCGATGGCAACACTGGAGAAACTATAAGTAACGTGGCTTCTATTGGCTATGCAGGAGCTTCAGCAGCAGGCACAACTGACCAGGATGGAGATTCAAAACTCTTTAAGTATAGTTCATCGGATTCAACTGCTTCAGCTACTAGAGGTACTATTCAACTGAACAAGTTTAAAGTAAATCCTTTATCAGGAGTGCGAGAAGTATTTGAAGGCGTAACATTTGAGTTATGGAATAAAAATAATACAGTTAAGCTTGCTGAAGGTGTAACGGATGCTAATGGTAGGGTAGCATTCGAGCAAGTACGCTATGGTAAATATACTTTAAGAGAAGTGACACCAACAGGCTATGAAGAGATTCAGCCATTTGAAGTCACGATGAACGCACAATTCGATATTTTAGTTGGTGGAGAACCATATGTTGTTGAAAATATCGAAAGTGTTACTGATCCAAATGCGTGTCCTAAATTTACAATTACAGTGAACGATGCAAATGGTAATCCAATTAGCTCAGGTAAAGACATCAAATTATTGAATAGCAACGGCATAGAAATAGCTCAAGGCTCAACGGATGCAAATGGGCAATTCACAGTGAAACGACCTGACACAGGTGGTTCAGAAAAAGCTGTACAGGCGGGATTATATACTGTAGAAGTAAAGAACGGAGCAGATAGTATTGTTTTAGAAAATGCAGAGATTACTGTGAAGTATGGGGATGATTGTAAGGCTGAGGTACAGCAAGCAAAAGCTTGTCCATCAGTAACAATTACAATTAACGATGAAAATAACAGTCCACGTCCAAATGTAACAGTAACTGTAAAAGATTCGAACAATACTATACTCGCTACAGAAACAACAGATAGTGATGGCAAATTTATATTACCATCTACAACATCAGCAGGTACGTATAAAGTATATGAAGGTAAACAATATTTAGGCACAGTAACAATTGATTATACAACTGGCTGTGAGGTTGAATTAACAATAGCTAGAGCGTGTGAAACATTTACATTAACAATTAATGATGTGGATGGTAAGCCGCGGGAAAATGTAGCTATAGAGATTGTTGACAAACAAAATTCTAATAAAGCATTCACTGGTAAAACGGATGTAGATGGAGAAGTAGTATTTGTTAACCTTCCACCTACAGGTCTTCCGCCAGCTGAGTATGAAGTGTATGAAAATGGTAAAAAGATTGATGAGTTTGCAGTTGATACAAACTGTGCCCATACAATCCAACCAGCACCAGCGTGTCCGCAGTTTACTGTAGAGCTAAAAGATGATAACGATGTATTAGTGCCAGCTAGTCAAAGCGTAGTCATTAAGGGCAAATCAGGTAACATCATTCCAACAAGTATAGATGTAGATGGACGCATTACATTTGTTTCACAAGATGTGCCAGCAGGTGTGTATGATGTGTTTGATAACAAAGTTTACTTAGGTGAAATTGAAGTATCCTATAAACAATCTTGTCAAACAGAGTTACAAATTGCGCCAGCATGTCCAGATTTCACATTAACAATTAACAATGCATATGGGCAGCCACGTGCAGGTGTAAAAGTTACAATTGCAGGTGAAGATGGGATTGCTGTAGAGGAAAATGGTTCAACAGAATTTACAACAGATAGCCAAGGCCAAATTGTTATTAGCAATTCAATTATCAAGCCAGGCAAGTATATTGTAAAAGAGAATGGTGAAACAATTATTGGTACAATTACAGTAGGTAATACATGTGAGGCTACAATTCAGCCATCACGACCAGTTACACCTCCAGATCCAGTTGAACCAGGAAACCCAGGTCCAAATAACCCGGTAGATCCGAATAAACCAGATCCAAATAACCCGGTGGATCCGAATAAACCAGATCCAAATAACCCGGTAGATCCGAATAAACCAGATCCAAATAACCCGGTAGATCCGAATAAACCAGATCCAAATAACCCGGTAGATCCGAATAAACCAAATCCAAGTAACCCGGTAGATCCGAATAAACCAGATCCAAATAACCCGGTAGATCCGAATAAACCAAATCCAAATAACCCGGTAGATCCGAATAACCCAGATCCAAGTAACCCGGTAGATCCGAATAAACCAGATCCAAATAACCCGGTAGATCCAAATAAACCAGATCCAAGTAAGCCATCAAATCCAACACCAGGACCAGACAATCCATCTCCTTCTGATAAGGGGGATGTAACTGTACAGGATGTGATTAATCAAGGTCAGCAATTACCAGGCTTTGATCCATCAAATGCAACAAAGCAAACATTAAAGGCTTATCAAGACTTCCTTAACAATTATAATAAGCTATCAAAAGAAGATCAGTCTAAAGTAGCTCAAGCTATTGATATTAATAAAATTAAAGCAGATGCAGAGCGTTTAGAATCATTGCTAAATTCAAAAGGTAAATTACCACAAACAGATGGAGCAGATCAAACACCGTTTATATTTGTTGGCTTGATTCTTGTTATTGGTGCGTTATTGTTAATGCGTCGCCGCCAAACAAAGGCATAATTAAAATTAATAATAAAAAGCGCCTCCAATTTGGAAGGCGCTTTTATTAGGGCTGAAGGATATCCTGTGCATCTTCTATAGGATAGCTTTGCACAAAGTCTGCCTGTATAGCTAGTCGCTTCGTTCCTTTCTCTGCACAAGTAATCAATGTTAGTAATGTTTGGTCAGGAAGGTCGTCAATAATATAAATATCTGTTGCAGCAATCACTTTTTTGGTTGCCAATTTATATTCATACACATCTGTCATATCTGTTACATAAATGATGTCGCCAACTTGTGCTTGATAGAGTGGGCTAAATAGAATATCCTTATTCTCGAAATAATGACCTGCTAACGCATAGTTTCCTTGTCCAAGCTGCTGATCAGGCTTCAGTGTACCAGCCCCAGCGGCAAGGACAGCGTTGCCAACGCCCTTTAAAATAGGAAGCTGCATCTGTACATTTGGCACGATAATACTGCCTATTACAGGCATATTGCTAGCCTTTATTTGCGCTTGGAGCACCTCTGCAATAGAAAGTGATTGTACATTGTCAAACTCAAAATCTGCATGTGCTTGATTGTTTTTTTCAATATCCGTTGCACTATAATCGGCTGTATTTAATTGATCACTTAAACGGTCAATAATTGCATTTTGAATGGGCTGAATAAAAATAAGTAATAGACCAATAATCAGTATTAAAATAAGTAAGATTCGTTTGTAGTGCTTCAATCTATCACATCCTGACATTGAAATAACAAAATCTCTATAAAAAAGGGTAGAGTGTTACTTGCTCTACCCAGTTTTTCTTATTTATCACTAAAACGTACGCCTGCAACGCCGTAATGGTTTTTAGACATTTCTTCGATAAAAACTGTTACATTTTCTGCAGGTGCATTTACCGTGCGAGAAACGGCCTCTGTTACTTCTTTGACAAGAGCACGTTTTTGTTCCTCTGTACGACCTTCAAGCATTTTCACTGTTACGTATGGCATAATATTGCCTCCTTTATAGAATAATGTTGTATAGTTAGTTTATAAGAAAGTATAAACTTCTTACTTGCGTTGAGGCATACGCGCAATGTTGAAAATAGCGTATAGTATGACAAAATAATGCGTCGATATGCTTTCCTTTATAATAGCAGAATGGAGGATATTTAAGTATGGCAAATGAAGAAAAACCAAAACAAAAAATGGGTTTTACCATTATAAAAAATGATCCAACAGATGGACATAAAGGGTTTGGAATTGGTTCACTTTCACTAGAGAATGTATCGCCCGTGATAATTGATGTAGAAGAGGGGACGGCTTCTGTTGAGATTGGTGCGATGCATGCACGTAGTGATGTAGAACGAGGTATTAAATTTACGGTAGATCGCGCTGATTCAGAGGGTGGAAAACCGTATTGGCTAGTATGGGTGACTATCGATCATAAAGAGGATGGGCCATACTATGCAGGTGTAACTGCTTGTGAAATGGTTGTTAATCGCGAAAAGCGTCGTGGTTATAAAATTTTAGCTGACCATGTAAACAAAATGGATAAATCCATGAAGCGTCAAATTATTGTAGAGCATATGGATGCACCGTCTAAAAAAGTATTGGCTACTTTCCTAGAGCAACTTAATCCTGAATTATGGAAACGTAGTGAGGAGCAATTGCGTCAAGACTTATTTGTTGAATAGTCCAACAATGATTGAACAATCTGTGACATTTTGCAATCGCTTTCGATATTAGGTTGAAAGTGGGTTTGAAACAAAGTACACTTGATGCAGAGCTTACATTTTAGTAAGCTAGGACACTTGGTATCGCGAATGTGATGAGCGCTATGCGGCATTTGAACAACCCAAACCCAAGCCAAATGCCCCATGATGCTCATACTTCGCGAACCATAAAAAGAAAAGCTTTCTGTTCCCACGGACATGTTTCCGGGGAAGAGAAAGCTTTTCTTATTTTTTTGTCTATTCGTTACTTTGTCGAGAGCCTTCATAACATAGAACGTGTAATGCTCAAAAAGGTTTCCGAATTATTGCTTATTTTTTTCATCGCCTTTGAAAAGTGAGAATGGAAGCATGTTCCAAAACTCTCCCCATGTATTACTGTCAAGAATATCGAAGTTTGTACATTTTTCAGTTGGTACATCTTTTGATTCAACATAGATAAGACGCTGTTTAGGACAAGCATCAGTCGCTAGTTTCCCTGTTTCGATATCAATGACAACGCCTTCTACACCTTTAGGTTTTTTAAAATCTTCATTTTTTGTTCCTTTGTTGACAGTTTCCATAAAGTCGATCCAAATCTGTTTTGTGGCAGAAGTGTCTTCCTTTGTTGTAAGGTTTTTACCCTGGTCGTAGCCATTCCATACACCAGCAGTTAGGCTTGGTGTGAAACCAATTAGCCATTGGTCACTATTAGTAGAGCCTGATTTGGCAGCATAAGTATGTGTCATTCGTGAACGGATACTAATTCCTGTAGCAGGTGAATAATCACTGAACACAGGGTCGAAAATACCTGTCATCATTTCAGTTAAAATGAATGCATTTTCTTTTGAAATAGCCTTCTCAGCCTTGCTTGTAACATCTTTGTTTTCATAAATAACATCGCCATTTGCATTTTTAATGGACACAATTGTTGTTGGAATGGTTTGCTGTCCCTGCGACGCTAAAATATTATAAGCATTTGTCATTTCATATAGCGTCGTTTCAATTGTACCAAGTGCGATTGATAAATTATCTTTCGCACCAATCCCTACGCTAAAACGGTTTGCCATATCATGAAATTCCTTGAAGCCGATGTCCTCTAATGTTTTAACCGCGTATATATTATCTGAAATAGCAATTGCTTGCGCCATTGTCATATCATGATCTGCAAACTGACCATTGACGTTTTTAGGTGCATACGTTCCACGACCATTATCATAAGTAAAGGTCGTTTCACCGACATCTAAAAAAGTAAGTGGTGTGTAGCCATTTTCTAGTGCGGCCGCATACAATATCGGCTTTATAGTAGAACCTGGTTGACGTTTAGCTTGCGTTACACGGTTAAATGAGCTCACTGAATAATCACGGCCTCCAACTAATGCAGTAACAGCACCTGTTTTCGATTCCATACTAACGAATGCTGTTTGGAGATCATTCGCAGGCATATTTTTTGCAACTGCTTCTTCAGCTGCTTTTTGATGCTCCAGGTTAAGCGTCGTTTGAATCGTCCAGCCACCTTCACTAATATCGAGATTTTTTGTTTTTAAAATTTCACTGGCCTCTTGCCAAGCAACATCAAGGAAATAAGGAGCGACAGATTTTGTTGCAACCCAACTATCATTTTTTAAGACAAGCTGTTCATTTTCAGCACGTGTTTTTTCCTCTTGTGAAATAGCCCCTTGATCTGCCATAAGCTTTAAAATAACATGTTGGCGATTTGTAGCCTTTTCTAAATTGGCAATCGGCGAATAGATACTTGGTCCCTTTGGAACACCCGTTAACATGGCTGCTTCTGCAAGGGTTAAATCGCTGGCAGATTTCCCGAAGTAAAACCGACTCGCAGCTTCCACACCATACATGCCGTGACCATAGTAGACAGTATTTAAATATCCCTCTAGTATTTCGTCCTTATCATAAAAAACTTCTAATCTATAAGCATAAAGGGCTTCATTTAACTTACGTGTCCAAGATTTTTCATGGGAAAGATAAAGGTTACGTGCATATTGCTGCGTAATTGTACTAGCTCCTTGGACCTTTCCACCAGCTTTAATATCCACTAAAATGGCACCAGCAATACGTGAATAATCAAAACCGCCATGTTTATAAAAATCTTTATCCTCAACAGCAACTACTGCTTCTTTTAAATAAGGTGACATCTCATCGAGACCAACCCAATAACGTCGTTGATTTGTAAAGTGGTCCCCAATTTGGTTCTCATTTTCATCTAAGAAGATGGAGGCTTTCGGTACGGTTAAAGGCGGTGCACCAGCCACTTGAACATAGATGCGGAGAGCGACAAATGCTACGACAATTGCAGATGCAAAGGCGACAAAAAGAGTAAGGGTTTTACGGGTGCGCTTTACACGCTTTTGCTTTCGATGATAGCTTTTTCGTTTCATCCGACTTCACCTCGTTTTCTCACAACTTCGAATTTAGCTTTAGTATGTGTTCGAACAATCATCTTTAATCGAAATTCTAACTAAAAACTATTGCACTTTATTCAAAAACATCTATACTTTTTTTGTACTACTTGAAACGCAAGCATTCGACATAAACGTCACACCTTGTAGATTTTAATCGAAATTTGCTAGACGTTCCAATAATGTATACGAGGATGAAAGGATACAGGTTTCATTACAATCCTGTAAGCCATAATAGAGGAAATTGAAGAATAGCGATGAACAAAAACATATTTTAATGATTCGGAGGGCTAGCAATGAGATTTGATGAAGCTTATTCAGGAAATGTTTTTATAAAAAGTCACCCTACTTATGAGGATGCACAAGCAGTTATTTATGGGATGCCAATGGATTGGACAGTAAGTTATCGTCCAGGATCACGCTTCGGTCCACAACGTATTCGTGAGGTATCAATTGGTCTTGAAGAGTACAGCCCATATTTAGATCGTGAGCTTGAAGAAGTTAAGTACTTCGATGCAGGTGATATTCCACTACCTTTCGGGAATGCACAGCGTTCATTAGATGAAATTGAAAAGTTCATTGAAAAATTATTAGCGGATGGCAAAGTTCCAGTTGGTATGGGAGGGGAACATTTAGTGTCTTGGCCTGTCATGAAGGCTGTTTCTGCTAAATACGATGACCTTGCGATTATTCACTTTGATGCACATACGGATTTACGTGTGGAATATGAAGGAGAGCCACTTTCTCACTCAACACCAATCCGTAAAATTGCAGAACATATCGGACCAAAGAATGTCTATTCATTTGGCATTCGTTCAGGCATGAAAGAAGAATTTGAATGGGCGAAGGAAAACGGCATGCACATTTCAAAATTTGAAGTGCTTGAACCATTAAAAGAAGTGCTACCAACATTAGCTGGACGCAATGTTTATGTAACAATCGATATTGATGTTTTAGATCCAGCCCATGCACCAGGTACTGGGACGGTTGATTGTGGTGGTATTACATCCAAAGAATTACTAGCCTCTATCCATGCTATTGCAGCAAGTGGTGTAAATGTTGTAGGCTTTGACCTTGTAGAAGTAGCACCAATCTACGACTCATCAGAAATGACAGCAAACACAGCCTCTAAATTATTACGTGAAATGATTTTAGGCTGGGTAAAATAAGTAAAATAGCGATTTGTTGGGGTTAGCTAAGGCTAGCCCCATTTTTATATTTAAGACAATAAAATTGAAACTTATTTCAATTACTTTCGTATAAGAAAAATAGAGTAAAAAGAAATAATCTAAGGACATGATTTCAATGGATAGTATCCGTACCTGAAATCATGTTTATTCCTAGCTAACGTAATAAAAATAGGGAAGGAGGAGTATGATGATTTGGTCACTTCTCATCAATGATTTATTCATCTTTGTCAGTACAATGGAATACTTTTGGCTATTAGCTTCTTTACTTTTAACTGTACTAAGTGTTCATTTGCATTTGTATTTAGTTAATAAAATAACCATTCAAGAAGTGAAGGACGAAGAGTTTGAAGTTGACTATAATATCACGAATACTTGGACTCCACCTATGTTAACGTGGTTTGTTCTTTGTATTAGAACGTCAGAAGATAATGAGGAAGAAAGTGTCTCTCCTAGTTTCATTTAAAGTTTAAACTAGGAGGAATAGCATTGTTAACATTTTTAGCACAACCTATCATTTACCTCATACATTTCATCCATTCTTTCACAGGAAGCTATGCGATTAGTGTTATTGGTATTACGATAGCGGTAAGATTAATGCTTATGCCGTTATTTATTCGATCGGCTCAACACCAAAAGCGTTCAAAAGAATTAATGACGTCAATTAAGCCTGAATTAGATGCGCTAACTGCTAAGTTTAAGAATAGTAATAACGAATCTGAAAAAATAAAGGTTCAACATCAAATTCAGGAGTTAACAGCAGGTTCTTTAAAAAGTTCGTTATTAGGTTGTTTGCCAATCATTATTCAATTACCTATATTATTTTCACTGTATTATGCGATTAAACTAGATTCAGTTATCGCAAGTGAAAATTTCCTTTGGATGAATTTAGGTACGATAGATATTGGCATTTCGATGATTGCTTGTTTGATCTATTTAATTCAAAGCTGCATTTCTTTAGAAAAAAGCCAGCCATTAAATATGAAGGTTATGGTGTTCGTTAATCCAATCATGATCCTTATTTTTAGTTTGTTCAACCCTGCGATTATTCCAATATACTGGACTGTTAGTGCTTTATTATTAATGATTCAACAATTGATTATAAAAAAAAGGTATAGATAGAATGATAAAGTCCTCTCTTAATAAAGGGAGGATTTTTAATTTTTCCATATAAACACAGCAGATGTGTTCTAGTTGACTTCTACCTTGAAAAAACATCCGTATTCATCCTATAATAAAAAGGTTATAGTAAAAGACTAAAAAGGGAGCGTCCGTTATGGCGAACGATGTAAGATCGCAAGTGAACATTAAGCTCATTTCTACAATTCATCCAAGCGATGGAGAGTCCGAAAGTTATGAAATGTGGCTTAAAGGGCAGCTACTTGAAAAAGCAGGAAGCTTGTATTTGAAATATGAAGAGGTGCAGGAGGATAAAACCATCCGCACAACGATGAAATTAGGTCAAGAGAAGGCACTCATTATGCGTGCTGGAGCGGTTAATATGCGGTTACCACTTAACATAATTGAACAACAAATGGGACATTATGAGAGTGAGTTCGGTTCCATGCCACTCGTTATAGATACGAAGAAAATGACATTTACGAAGCAGGCAGTAGGCGGAGATTTCCATGTACAGTACGATTTACTAATGGGTGGGCAATCCGTTGGCAACTATACATTAGATATTACATTTACGGAGGTACAATGATGAACGCAGTAGAACAAGTACAACAGGCTATAAAAGCAGCACTAGCTCAAGCTGTTGAAAAAGCTGGCTTAGTGGAGGCTGGCACAGAATTAACGATTCACCTGGAAACACCAAAGGATAAAGCAAATGGTGACTATGCAACTAACATTGCGATGCAATTAACGAAGCTTGCTAAAAAGCCACCACGTGCCATTGCAGAAGCTATTTTAGAAAACCTTGATACAGCTGGAACAGATATCGAAAAAATCGACATTGCTGGTCCTGGTTTCATGAATATTACCGTGCGTAAAGATTTCCTAACAGGGGTAGTTACACAGGTCCTTGAGCAAGGCGCTGACTATGGTCGTTCAAATGCTGGCGCAGGTGAAAAAATTCAAGTGGAGTTCGTTTCTGCGAACCCTACAGGGGATCTTCATTTAGGACATGCGCGTGGAGCATCTGTCGGAGATTCATTGTGTAATGTATTAGATATGGCTGGTTACAATGTCTCACGTGAGTACTATATTAATGATGCAGGAAATCAAATTAATAACCTTGCTTATTCATTAGAAGCACGCTATAAGCAAGCGTTAGGACTAGATGCTGAAATGCCAGAGGACGGCTACCATGGCCAAGATATTATTGATATCGCTGGCAAGCTTGTGAAAGAGCATGGGGATGCTATTCTTGCAAAATCAGATGAAGAGCGTTTTGCATTCTTCCGCCAGCACGGTTTGGCGTTGGAATTAGATAAATTAAAAACAGACTTAGCAAACTTCCGCGTGAACTTTGATGTTTGGTATTCAGAAACATCTCTATATGAAAACGGTAAAATTGAAGTAGCTTTAGATAAATTAAAAGCAAATGGCCATGTGTTTGAAGAGGATGGTGCCACTTGGTTCCGCTCTACAACATTTGGGGATGATAAAGACCGTGTGTTAATTAAAAATGATGGGTCTTTCACATATTTAACGCCAGATATTGCTTACCATGAGGATAAAATTGTTCGTGGCTTCGATAAGTTAATCAATATTTGGGGAGCTGACCACCACGGGTATATTCCACGTATGAAAGCAGCGATTCAAGCACTTGGCTATGATCGCGATACATTAGAAGTTGAAGTGATTCAAATGGTTCAGCTTTATAAAAACGGAGAAAAATTCAAGATGTCTAAACGTACAGGGAACGCAGTAACGATGCGTGAGCTTGTTGAAGAGGTAGGCCTTGACGCAGTTCGTTACTTCTTCGTGAAAACAGCTGGCGATTCTCATATGGACTTTGATCTTGATCTTGCTGTATCACAATCTAATGAAAACCCAGTGTACTATGCACAATATGCACATGCACGTATTTCGTCTATTTTACGTTCAGCAAATGAGCAAGGTTTTGCTGCCACAACAGAACATTTGAATCTGTTAACAGCAGAAAAAGAAATTGATTTACTGAAAAAAATCGGCGATTTCCCGAGAGTGGTTGCTGAAGCAGCGAAACACCGTACACCTCACCGTATCGCAAACTATATTCAAGAAACAGCAGCTGCATTCCATAGTTTCTATAATGCAGAAAAAGTATTAGATGCTTCAAACAAAGAATTAACAGAGGCTCGTTTAGCATTAATTACAGCTGTACGCACAACAATTGCCAACGCACTGCGTTTAATCGGCGTATCTGCACCAGAAAAAATGTAATCCTTTTTAAGCTCCTAACATGAAATGTGTTAGGGGCTTTTTTGATGGATAAAAAGCGAAAAGTGAGCGATAGATTTCTAAAAGTGACGGATAGAGCAATGAAAATGATGGATAAAGCTCCAAAAGTGGTGGATAGAGCACTGAAAATGTCTGATAAACCTACAACTGAATGAAGAGAACACTAGATTATCTGCTTCACTCTTAATTTTTCTGGAAATTTCGAAAATTTTGTTGAACTTTACGTTAACGTCAATGGTATACTGTTGCCAATTAGGAGAGGGGGGGATGGCTTTGATAACAATTCAGGAGGTAGCAAAGCAGTTTAATGTGTCAACACGTACTATTCGTTATTATGAGGAACTTGGTCTTCTTTGTCCCCATCGTTCATCTACCAATCAACGAACCTTTTCAAGGAAAGAATTGGCGAAGCTCAAGCTTATATTCAGAGGAAAGCGTTACGGCTTTTCGTTAGAAGAAATTAAGGAAATGGTTTTACTGTTTGATTTTGATCGTTCGGGTATTCAGCAATTGGAGCGAACCGTTGAATACGGAGAACAAAAAATTCAAGAGATAGATCACAAAATAGCCGAGCTTACACAAATGAAGCAGGAGTTACAACAAATGCATAGCATGTTTAATGAAAAATTAGCGACTTTAAAGGGAGAGATGCACGATGAATAGTTCCAATTTGTTAGCACGTAATGCCCGTAAGTATCCAAAAAAAGAAGCCGTTATTTGTCATGGCAGAAGAGTGAATTACCTTGATTTAGATGAGCAAGTGACGCGATTTAGTCATGCCTTGCTGGAGCAAGGAGTAAAGCAGGGTGATAAGATTTTAATCTTTATGCCGAACACTTTAGAGTTTGTTGTGAGTTATTTTGCCATTCAGCGTATCGGAGCTATTGTTGTTCCAGTTAATGCGAAATTTACATTGCAGGAGGTCGAATATGTGGCGCAGCATGCCGAAGCGAAAGCCATTGTCGTTCATGAGGCCATTTTTACTGCAGTCGAGCATCTAGCTATTGTCCCAATAAAAATTAAAACAGGCTCAGAAAAAGCAGGCTGGCTTCATTATGAAACGATGATACAAGATGCTAGTACACAACTGATAGATTGTCAGCTTCATGAAGATGACGCTTCGACTATTTTGTATACTTCAGGTACAACAGGTAAACCAAAGGGTGTGTTATTTAGCTATCGTAATATATTAAC
The DNA here is from genome assembly GCF_028877475.1 of Lysinibacillus irui. Classification (NCBI taxonomy): domain Bacteria; kingdom Bacillati; phylum Bacillota; class Bacilli; order Caryophanales; family Bacillaceae; genus Lysinibacillus; species Lysinibacillus irui. The sequence continues at coordinate 484,934 of NZ_CP113527.1, forward strand.
AGTGGCACAAATGATAGCGGTTGAAATGGAAGTTAAGCCTGAGAGTCGGATTTTGCTCATGATGCCATTAACACACTCGGCACCATTGCATTTATTTTTAATGGCAGGCGTATTAGTAGGTTCGACAAATGTGTTAACACCAACTTTTACTCCTGATCTATTTATTGATTCAATTGAACAGGAAAAAACAACGCATTTCTTTGGTGCACCTGTTGCTTATCTATTAACAGCGCAGATGCCAAGATTGAAATCAGCTGATTTGTCTTCAATGAAGTGGTGGGTCTATGGTGGTGCACCCTTATCCCAGCAAGAGGTTCGTTTCATTCAACAAGCATTTCGAACAAGTAATTTAACTTGTGTGTATGGCTTAACGGAGGCGGGACCAAGTGGCTCATTATTGTTTGGGAAGGAACATGAAACAAAGGCAGGTAGTATTGGTCAGCGGGCCCCGCTTGGTACAGAATTAAAAATTGTCAATGATAATGGAGAAGATGTAAGTGTTGGTGAAGTAGGGGAAATTGTATTACTAGGTGAGGGGAATATGCTTGGCTACTACAAGAATGAGGTAGCGACTAATGCGGCCTTTATAAATGGTTGGTTGAAAACAGGGGACTTAGCTCGAATGGATGAGGACGGCTTTATTTGGATTGTTGATCGGAAAAAAGATGTGATTATTTCGGGCGGTGTCAATATTTATCCGAAAGAAATAGAAGATTGCCTATTAGGCTATGAGGGCATATTTGAAGTGGCAGTTATTGGTGTACCACATCCGCAATGGGGAGAAACGGTGAAGGCGGTTTATTCTGCTAATCAAGAAATTAATGAAAATGCTTTAAAAGAATATTTAGAGGACCATCTTGCGAAGTATAAAATTCCACGCATTTTTGAAAAAGTGAAAGCGCTACCACGAAATGCTTCAGGCAAAATTTTAAAACAATCCTTGAAGGGACAAGAGGTGAGATAGTATGAAAGTTTTACAACAGGAGAAAACGCGGCCGACGAATTTTTTTACAGATGATGAGACGCTCCAAAAAGTGATAGAAATGATGTTAGATCAAGAGTTTTTATCCTACGCAAAGCAAGAGCTAGCGGATTTCGGGGAGCTATGTGCAGGTGATATTGATGCAAGAGCGAAACATACAGATCGACAGGGGGAGCCTCGCCTTCAAAGGTATGATGCTTATGGTGAAGAGATATCAGAGGTTTGGGTCAATGATGGCTACAAAAAAACAATTGAGGAGACATATAATACAGGCATTGTTGGCTACGTGCACAAGGATATTCCGCAGCTAGGGCGCAAAGGAAATTATGTCTATAGCTTTGCGCAAGGCTATTTGCTGTCCCATGCAGAGCCAGGTTTTTATTGTCCTGTGACATTAACAATGGCTACTGCCTATCTATTAGATCATTATGCTGATGACGAGGTTAAACAGCGTTTCTTACCACATGTTTGTGCAACAGGTGATACAGAGTTATATGAAGGAGCAACATTTTTAACTGAACGTCAAGGGGGCTCAGATGTAGGGGCGAATGTTGTGGAAGCGAGAAGGGAAGGCAATGAATTTCGCCTCTATGGTGAAAAATACTTCGCTTCCAATGCCGGTATGTGTGGGGTAGCAATGGTGTTGGCACGTCTAGAAGGTGCACAAGCAGGCTCTAAAGGATTAACCTTATTTGCTGTTCCTTGGCGTAAAGAAGACGGAACGGCAAATCATCTACGTATTCGACGACTAAAAGATAAGTTGGGTGTTCGGGCAGTTCCATCTGGTGAGGTTGAATTTGATGGTGCACTTGCTTATGTTGTAGGTGAACAAAGTAAGGGGATTTATTATATGCTGGAGGCACTGAATCTCTCAAGAATTTGCAATGCCGTAGCATCGATTGGGATTATGCGTCGAGGTTTCTTAGAGGCGAAGCATTATGTGACAAATCGATATGCATTTGGCAAGCCTTTAACACAATACCCAATGATTCAAGATACATTAGGGAAATTTGCAGCTAAGCTACATGTAGAAGTAGCGACCGTTTTTGATCTTATTCAATTATACGATAAAGTAACGAATGGGCATGGAACACAACAAGATGTTATTATGAATCGTTTATATATTGCCATTATGAAAAAGGAAACGGCAGAGCAAGCGGTTCATTATGCTAGTGAAGCAATTGAATTACATGGTGGCAATGGTTATATTGAGGACTTTGTGACACCGCGCTTACTGAGAGATGCTCAAGTGTTGACGGTATGGGAGGGCACGGCTAATATTCTGGCGTTAGAGCTTATTCGGTTAGTGGATAAGTTTCAGGCACATGAGCTTTTTGTCAATGAGATGGAAGAACGGTTAGAAAAATTAACAGATAGCGCTTTGGTGCAAATTGTGAGAGAGCAATTGGTGAAACTAGCTGGGATCTTACAAATTTTTAGTGCTTTAGATGATGCCACGAAAACATTTGAAGCAAAAGATGTTGCAAAGAAAATGGCGCTGTTATATGAAAGTGTCGTAGCAGTTGAATGGGCGCAAAAATTTGGTGGAAAGTATGAAAAGCTTGCGGACGTTTATTTAGAACAGGCATGGTCATTGCGACAAATTGGAGATCAGATGAAAACCGTACAATATTTTTCTGATATTGTATAGAAGCTAGAAGTCGTCTTGAATAGGGGCGACTTTTTTTCGTTTTCATGTATAATAAAATCAACTGAATAGTATAAAGGTTCTTTACTTAAGTAAAGTGAAAAGGGAAAACGGTGTAATTCCGATGCGGTCCCGCCACTGTAAATGTGAGTTTTTTCAAAAGATGCCACTGATGATATTCGGGAAGGCTTGAAAAGACGTAATAAGCATAAGCCAGGAGACCTGCCTTTATAGTATAGACATAACAGCCTACGAGGATAGGGTGGTGGATTTTGTATCAGTTCTTTGGTGCAATGTTAACCCCTCATCATTCGTAGATTAGGGGTCTTATTTGTGTAGGAGAATTTCTGCCCAAATAAAGCACAGATCAACGAAGGAGGATTCACATGAAGAAATTTTGGAAGATAGGATTATCAGCATTTTTAACACTAGGGTTGCTAGCTGCCTGTGGCCAAGAGGAGAAAAACGACAAGTCGTCTAATGAACCGCAAACACAGCAAGAGACATCACAGGTGGACGAAGCAACTTTCCCAATGACCATAACAGATGCCATTGGCAAGGATATAACACTAGAAGCTCCTCCAGAGAAAATTGTTTCACTTATTCCAAGTAATACTGAAATATTATTTAGCCTTGGTTTAAAAGATGAAATAGTAGGGGTTACAGACAACGATGATTATCCACCAGAGGTAGCTGAAAAGGAAAAGGTTGGCGGTATGGAATACAATATTGAAAAAATTATTGCCCTCAACCCAGATATCGTTTTTTCACATGAATCTAGCATGTCTCTTTCAGAAGCAGCGATTGAACAGCTTGAGTCAGCGGGTGTAAAAGTATTTGTCGTCAATAATGCACAAGATTTTAATGAGACATACACGACGATTGAGCAGCTTGGTCGAGCTACAGGGAAATTGCCAGAGGCTGAAGAAGTTATTGCCAACATGAAGGCGAAGGTAGAAGAAGTGCTGGCCAAAGTAAAAGATGTTGAACCAAAGAAAGTGCTAGTAGAAGCATCTGATGAGCCAGATATCTATACAGCTGGGAATGGTACGTTTATGAACGCGATGCTTGAAATGATCCATGCAGAAAATGTAGCGGCAGATGCTGATGATTGGTATAAAATTGATGCAGAACAGATTATCGCTAAAAATCCAGATGTCATCGTGGTGACATATCACTATGTACCAGATATTTTAACTAAAATACCACAGCGTGCTGGCTTCGATACAATTAATGCTGTGAAAAATAAAGCAATTGTACAAGTAGATGAAAACACAACAAGTCGTCAAGGTCCTCGTTTAGGAGAAGGTCTTGAAGAATTAGCAAAAGCGATCTATCCAGAGGTATTTAAGTGAAAAAAATAGCAGTAGCCTATTTAGTAACAGGCACGCTTCTTCTTATTAGCATCTGGTGTGGCGTAGCAATAGGCTCAGTGCATATTCCATTTGAAGTATTGTGGAATCAGGCGGTTGATGAAACAGCCGCCAATATCTTTTGGAAAATCCGCTTGCCACGTGTATTGTTAGCGGGACTAGTAGGGGCTTCTCTTGCTATTGCAGGAGCTGCCTTTCAAGGTTTGCTAAAAAATCCATTAGCAGATCCATATACACTAGGTGTTTCATCTGGTGCTTCGGTTGGTGCTGTAATGACGATCTTTTTTAGCCTATCTATACCTATTGTAGGTTTATATGCATTACCCATTTTTAGTATGATTGGCGCTATTATCACGATGGTAGTTGTGATGAGTTTTGCTAGAATGGTAGACCGTTCATTAAAAATGGAGACATTGATATTAACAGGTGTTATTTTTAGTTCATTTTTAGGTTCACTCATTTCTTTAATGATTGCTTTATCTGGTGAAGAGCTACGCCAAGTCGTTGGTTGGTTACTTGGATCTGTATCAATGCGTGGATGGCCATATGTCCAAATGATTATCCCGTTTGTTTTGATTGGCTCACTTATGCTATGGACACAAAGAAGAGAGCTAAATGTTTTATTATATGGTGAAGAGAGAGCGAAACATCTTGGGGTTAATGTAAAGCGGAGTAAGCATTTGATTTTAGCAGGTGGGTCCATGTTAACGGGAGCGGCTGTAGCGGTTTCTGGGACAATTGGTTTTGTAGGCTTAGTTGTGCCGCATATGACAAGAATGATTTGGGGTTCTGATCATCGCCATTTATTGCCATTATCATTTTTAAATGGCGCCACATTACTGATTATTTGCGATTTAGTAGCACGAACAATTATCTTGCCCAGAGAGCTACCAATTGGTGTGATTACAGCATTTATCGGAGCACCTGTTTTCTCCTACATATTTTATAAGCAACGAAGAAGCAAGGGGGTACGGGCATGATTGTGGTCGAACATCTATCAGGTGGCTATGAAGACGTAGCAATCGTCAAGGATATAAGCTTCACTGTTGAGAAGGGGAAAATTCTAGGTATTCTAGGACCGAATGGTAGTGGGAAATCCACATTATTAAAGGTAATGAGTGGTATACTACCAGCTATTGATGGAACAATTACTATAGATGGGAAAAATATCCTTTCCTATAATGCTCGTGCTTTGGCGAAAAAGATGGCTGTACTACCTCAGCTTCATGCAAATGCTTTTTCAAACAGTGTGAGAGAGGCCGTTTCACTTGGGCGCTACCCGCATCAAACAGGTTTTTTCTCGAGTTGGTCTGAACAGGACGAACAGGCTGTACAACATGCTATGCTACAAACAGGCGTGAAGCGTTATGAGCATACTGCCATGGAATTTTTATCTGGCGGTGAACAGCAAAGAGTTTTTGTTGCACAAGCATTAGCTCAAACAGCTGAAATTTTACTGCTGGATGAACCAACGAATCATCTTGATATTGCACACCAACGTCAAATTTTAGATTTGGTTCGGCAGGAAGCTGTGGAGTGTGGTTTAACGGTAGTGATGGTCCTACACGATATGAATTTAGCCTCTCTTTATTGTGATGAATTATTGCTTATGGAAGGCGGACAAATGAGAGCACTTGGTGAACCACATGAAGTATTAGTTGCTTCCCAAATCGAAGAAGTTTATCAAGCTCGAGTGACTACCTATGCCCATCCTGAATTACCAAAACCACAAATTACAATGATGCCCTCAGCTACCGATTTTCAGGAGCGGGCTGTCATCAAAAAGGAACATTTCACCATAACAGAACATTATATTCAACTCAAGACAGAGATTCCTTTAAAAACAGTATCCTCTGCTGTTCATAATCCTGGTATCGGCTGGCATAACTGCTTATTAAATCGCTCTGTACCTAGTGATTATGTCATTAGTGATGTGAAGAGAGAAGTCAACGAGTTTTTGCGTAAGGGTAAATTTTCGCCTACAAATACGGTTGTTATGTTAACAGCAGTACCAACATCTCTAGTAGCAATGAATGAATTTTCTGCTCCTTTTGGCAGTATGATAGTAGCTGTAACAGCTGGTGTAGGGAATGCGGTTGATGTGTCACGTGTACATGAAAGACAGGATGATCCATATATTGGTACTATTAATACATGGGTCATTATCAATGGCTGTTTATCAGAGGAAGCATTTTTTCAGGCAATGATGACAGCTACTGAGGCAAAAACGAAAGCTTTACATTCAGAAAATATACGTGACGAGCGTAGTGGAACCATTGCTACAGGAACTGCTACAGACAGTCTTTTAATTGCAGCGACGCAAAAAGGGGAAGAAATGCTGTATGGTGGTCCAATTACAGAGGTTGGTAAAATGATTGCTAAAGGTGTTTATGAGACAACGGTTCAGGCAATCAGAAATTATAAAAATTCATTTTAGGAGATGAGAGAAATGAAGCTTTACACGAAAACAGGTGATACAGGGAAAACAAGTCTTATTGGAGGTCGCGTTGATAAAGATAGTTTGCGTGTTGAAACATATGGGGCGATTGATGAATTAAACTCCTTTATTGGTAAGGCTGTTAGTGAATTAGATCAAGCGCTTTTCAAGGATATTTTGACAGACCTAGAAACAATTCAGCATGAACTATTCGATGCAGGTGGAGATTTAGCCAATGTGATGAAAGAGCGCCACTATAAATTAACAGAACAACCAATTGAGGTGCTTGAAGCACGTATTGATGCATTATCCGATGAAGCACCACCGTTACAACGCTTTATATTGCCAGGAGGTGCACCAGCAGCTGCTACTTTACACATTGCTCGTACAGTTGCACGTCGAGCAGAGCGTGAAATGGTAACGCTTATGAAGGAAGTTGAGGATGTGCCAAAGGTTGTTCAAAAATATTTAAATCGATTATCAGATTACTTATTTGCTGCTGCACGTGTTGTGAATGCTCGATTAAATGTAGCAGATGTAGAATATATTCGTAGCGGCAATGTCTTTAAAAAATAAAATGTAATTTAATGTTGTATCAGTGAATCTCTAGTTGTAATTGATTAGGAAAGTAAAAAATGCTACTTTGAAAAAAATTCAGGGTGGCTTTTTTTCTTGTAAAATGTAAGAATATAAAATTATCAGAAATATTTCCGTTTTATGTTGACTGAATGCTCACTCATTTATTAGAATAGGAATATAATGATAAAGTGACGTACATTTCCGTATGAACTAGCAAATTTTCCACAAAGAGAGAAAATGACGACAAACTAAAGGGGGGACCAACCATGAGTCCATTATTAATTGCTAACATTGTCTTAACAGTCGTGGTTGTGCTTTATGCAGTAGGATTGTTCTTCTATCTGTTAAAAACACGCTATAAATATGTGCAATTGGGGAAAAAGGTTGAGTTTGATGAAAGTGTTAAGGAACGACTTCGCTATATTATGGTCAATGTATTTGGTCAAAATAAGCTATTAAAGGATCCGAAAAGTGGATTAATTCACGTTATGTTTTTCTATGGGTTTTTAATGGTACAGCTAGGTGCTATTGATTTAATCTGGAAGGGGTTAGCACCAGGATCACATCTGCCATTAGGCATATTCTATGGTGTCTTTACATTCTTCCAAGAGCTTGTGGTTTTAATGATTTTAATCGCAGTAGTGTGGGCATTCTACCGACGCTATGTGGAAAAGCTAGTGCGTCTAAAGAGAGGATGGAAAAACGGTCTTGTATTAATTTTCATTGGGGGATTAATGGTATCAACATTACTTGCCAATGGTATGGGGTTAATTTGGCATGGTGAAGGATTAACGTATACAGAGCCAGTTGCTTCTAGCATTGCTGCTATTTTTGGTTTCTTACCTACATCAGTAGCTGCTGGAGTATTTTATGTCATGTGGTGGGCACACCTTTTAATTTTACTAACATTCCTTGTGTACGTTCCACAATCTAAGCATTTCCATTTAATTGTAAGTCCGCTTAACGTTTACATGAATCGTTTAGATCGCACAGGTACATTAACACCAATCGATTTTGAGGCTTTAGAAGAAGCTGGTGAAAACGTTGAAAGTGAAGAGGATATGCCTTCAATTGGGGTTGGGCGCATACAGGACTTCACGCAAAAGCAAATGCTAGATTTGTATTCTTGTGTAGAATGTGGGCGCTGTACAAATATGTGTCCAGCAACAGGAACAGGAAAAATGCTATCTCCAATGGATTTAATCGTAAAACTACGCGATCATCTAACATTTACTGGAGCTGTTGTAACGAAGCAAAAGCCTTGGGTACCATATCAATTCTTTGCCAATACAAAGGGTAATCAACTTGCAATGGCTGCTGGTGCTGAAGGTGCTGTGATTGAAGATATTTACAGTCCATCTTTAATTGGCGATGTCATTACGGAAGAAGAAATTTGGGCTTGTACGACTTGTCGTAACTGTGAGGATCAATGTCCAGTAATGAATGAGCATGTTGATAAAATCATTGACCTACGTCGTTATTTAACAATGACGGAAGGGAAAGTAAACCCAGATGCGCAACGTGCTATGACAAATATCGAGCGACAAGGAAACCCTTGGGGCTTAAACCGTAAAGAGAAAGAAAACTGGCGTGACCTTGATCCAACAATCCATATTCCAACAGTAAAAGAGCTGAAAAAATCTGGTGAGGAAATGGAGTACTTATTCTGGGTTGGCTCGATGGGGGCATTCGATAACCGTTCTCAAAAAATTGCTTTGGCGTTCTGCCGCTTATTAAACGAAGCTGGTGTGAAGTTTGCAATTTTAGGTAATAAAGAGAAAAACTCTGGGGATACACCTCGACGTTTAGGCAATGAATTTTTATTCCAGGAGCTAGCTACAGCAAATATTGATGAGTTTGTTAAAAACGATGTGAAAAAAATCGTAACAATTGACCCTCATGCTTACAACATCTTTAAAAACGAATATCAAGATTTTGGCTGGAAAGGTGAAGTTTATCACCATACTGAATTATTAAATCAGTTGATTGAAGAAAATCGTCTAGCGCTAAATTATGAGGTGCATGAAACAATTGTTTTCCATGATTCTTGTTACTTAGGACGTTATAACGATGTCTATGATGCTCCGCGTGAAATCTTACGAGGTATTCCAGGCGTGAAGCTTGTAGAAATGGAACGAAACCGCGAATCAGCTATGTGCTGTGGTGCTGGTGGAGGCTTAATGTGGATGGAAGAGCATGTCGGTAACCGCATTAACGTGGCGCGTACAGAGCAGGCTCTTGCAACAAATGCATCTGTTATTTCCTCTGGATGTCCTTACTGCTTAACAATGCTAGAGGATGGCACAAAGGCAAAAGAAGTGGAAGATTCAATTGGAACATTTGATGTTGCAGAATTACTAGAGCGATCAGTGTTTGGTGAAAAAGTGAAGGCTACAGAACAATCTTCTGAAGAAGCAAAAGAAGATACACTTGAAGAAGTCGTAGCGTCAGTAGAAAACATTCAACAAGACGAGAATGTTGAAGCAAACGCAGAAAAATGATCACTATTGCAGAAATATTTTAGTTATCTGAAAAATATAAATTGCACAATAAAAAATTGTTTTGTAGAATAAGATTAAATAGAAATGGGAGTTGAAATAACAAACTCCCATTTTTTATCGATAGGAGTCGAGCGAGCGTTCAGTCAATAAAATGCTTCACTACTTCATCGAGTACGTAAAACAAAAGGGGTGTTTTACTTGAATAGAACTGTAATTTTAGCAGGAGCAAGAACAGCATTTGGTAAATTTGGTGGTTCATTATCGCCATTACATGCAAGTGATTTAGGGGCAATTGCAATAAAAGGTGCATTAGAGAAAGCAAATATTGCATCAGAAGAAGTCAATGAAGTGATTTTAGGCTCTGTATTACAAGGGGGACAGGGGCAAATTCCTTCTCGACAGGCAGCAATAAAAGCCAATTTACCAATAGAGGTAAAAACAGAAACAATTAATAAAGTTTGTGCGTCGGGGATGCGGGCTGTAACATTAGCCGATCAATTGATTCGATTAGGGGACGAAGAAGTGATTGTTGCTGGTGGAATGGAGTCTATGTCCAATGCTCCGTACTATCTATTAAATGGTCGAAATGGTTTAAGAATGGGAGATTCCACAATGGTGGATGGCATGCTATATGATGGTCTAACTTGTGCTTTCGATAAAGCAAGACCACATATGGGGAGCTATGGCAATGCGACGGCTCAAGAGTTTTCACTAAGCCGTGAGGAGCAGGATGCTTGGTCAGTACGCAGTCATGAACGTGCTCTTGCAGCAATTGACAAAGGATATTTTGCAGAAGAAATCGTACCGGTAGAGATTCCTCAACGCAAAGGCGAGCCGCTTATTGTCGATACAGACGAAGCACCAAGAGCAGGTACATCCTTGGAGGTACTAGCGAAGCTGAAACCAGCCTTTGATAAGGATGGCACAATTACAGCAGGTAACGCACCTGGCGTTAATGATGGTGCATGTGCCCTTGTTGTTATGAGTGAGGAACGAGCAGCACGTGAAGGCAGAGAGCCCTTGGCAGTAATTATTGGGCACGAAGAGCTAGCAATAGAGCCTGAAAATTTCCCGCAAACTCCTGGTCTTGTTATTAATAAATTGCTGAAAAAGACTAATAAATCATTAGCTGATATTGATTTGATTGAAATTAATGAAGCCTTTGCAGCAGTTGCTTTAGTTAGCAAGCAATTAGCTGATTTAGATGCAGAAAAGGTCAATGTAAATGGCGGTGCAGTTGCTTTAGGTCATCCGATTGGGGCGTCTGGAGCACGTATTATTTTAACGCTTGCACATGAATTAAAGCGCCGTGGTGGGGGTATTGGCATTGCAGCAATTTGTTCAGGCGGTGGTCAAGGAGATGCAATTATGATAGAAGTACCGAAAACAGGGGGACTGAACTAATGGGAATTCAAAAGGTAATGGTCATTGGTGCAGGGCAAATGGGCTCTGGCATTGCACAGGTTTGTGCACAAGCAGGCTATGAAGTGAAATTAAACGATATCAAACAAGAATTCTTCGAGCGTGGGATTGGGGTTATTACAAAAAATCTTTCACGTGATATAGAAAAGGGTCGTAAAACGGAGGATGAGAAGGCGGCTATTCTAGGTCGAATTACTATGTCACTAGATTTACAGGATGCTAGTGATGTAGACATTATCATTGAGGCAGCTGTAGAAAATATGGACATTAAGCAATCCATTTTTAAGCAACTTGATGAAATTGCACCTACACATGCTATTTTAGCTACGAATACATCTTCACTGCCAATTACAGAGATTGCAGCGGTAACAAATCGTCCGGAACAAGTAATTGGGATGCACTTTATGAATCCGGTACCTGTTATGAAGCTTGTAGAAATCATTAGGGGATTAGCAACAGCGGATGAAGTGTACAAAGCTGTTGAAGAGATGACGATTAAGTTATCAAAAACACCAGTGGAAGTAAATGACTTCCCAGGTTTTATTTCAAATAGAATCTTGCTTCCGATGATTAATGAAGCAATTTATGCACTTTATGAAGGCGTAGCTACAAAGGAAGCAATTGACGATGTTATGAAGCTTGGTATGAATCATCCAATGGGACCATTAACATTAGCAGACTTCATTGGCTTAGATACTTGCCTATACATCATGGAGATTTTACATGAGGGTCTAGGAGATAGTAAATATCGTCCTTGTCCACTGCTTCGCAAATACGTAGCAGCAGGCTGGCTAGGGAAAAAATCAGGAAGAGGCTTTTACGTATATGAATAATCCTATGGGGATGGGGTTATAGATGCAACGGACAACTTAGAGGGGTGACATTATAGATGCATTTGCAATTTACAGATGAGCAAATTATGATGCGCGATATGGTTCGTAATTTCGCTCAAGAAAAAATTCAACCATGGGTAGAGCGAATGGAGGCAGGGGAATTCCCCCGAGAGATTCTTCAACAAATGGGTGAACTAGGATTAATGGGGATTACAACACCAGAAGACTTAGGTGGATCTGGTATGGATTTTACATCGTATATTATTGCGATCAATGAACTATCGAAAGTAAGCGCTGTAATGGGGGTTATTTTATCGGTGCATACATCGGTAGGTACAAATCCTATCATTTACTTCGGGAATGAAGAACAAAAGAAACGTTATGTACCTAAGCTTGCAGCAGGGGAATATTTAGGGGCGTTTTGTTTAACAGAGCCGAGTGCAGGTTCGGATGCTGGTTCATTACAATCAAAGGCAGTAAAAGATGGCGATGAATACGTCATAAATGGCTCAAAAGTATTTATTACAAATGGTGGTGAGGCTGATGTGTATATTGTCTTCGCATCGACTAACCCTACTGATAAAACACGAGGTATTTCGGCCTTTATTGTCGAAAAAGGAACACCTGGCTTAATTATTGGAAAAGATGAACAGAAAATGGGCTTACACGGCTCACGTACTGTTCAATTAACATTTGATAATTGTCGTATTCCAGCCGACAACCTACTTGGGGAAGAGGGGGAAGGCTTCAAGATTGCGATGGCCAATTTAGATGTTGGACGCATTGGTATTGCAGCACAGGCATTAGGTATTGCTGAAGCAGCACTAGAAGCGGCTACTGCTTATGCAAAGGAACGTGTACAATTTGGTAAACCAATTGCTACACAACAAGGGGTTGGCTTTAAGCTAGCTGATATGGCAACAGCGGTTGAATCAGCAAAACTATTAGTCTATCGCGCAGCAGATTTACGTGCAAAAGGTTTACCTTGTGGAGCGGAAGCCTCAATGGCTAAACTCTTTGCATCACGAACAGCTGTACAAACTGCAATCGAAGCTGTTCAAGTATTTGGCGGCTATGGCTATACAGAAGATTATCCAGTAGAACGCTACTTCCGCGATGCAAAGGTCACAGAAATCTATGAAGGCACAAGTGAGATTCAAAGATTAGTCATTAGTAAACATTTACTGAAATAAAGCCTGATGTTAGGTTATGTTGATGAATTAATGGAGGAGAAAGTCGCTCTGTATAATGGGGAAATCGATCAAATAAGTGTGGACACCGTTCAGAAGAGAGAGAACTCCGCTTAAAGAAGGGATAGAACCCTTTTATGGGAGAAATGCACTCAAAGGAAGTGGAGACCGGCTCTAAAGTTTGAGAAACCCGCTCTAAAGTGTGAGGAATCCGCTCAAAGGAAGTGGAGACCCGCTCCAAAGTGTGAGAAACCCGCTCAAAGGAAGTGGAGACCCGCTCCAAAGTGTGAGAAATCCGCTCAAAGGAAGTGGCAACCCGCTCCAAAGTGTGAGAAATCCGCTCAAAGAGTGTGGCAACCCGCTCCAAAGTGTGAGAAATCCGCTCAAAGGAAGTGGAGACCGGCTCCAAAGTGTGAGAAACCCGCTCAAAGAGTGTGGAGACCGGCTCCAAATTGTGAGAAATCCGCTCAAAGCGATCGAAATCCTTCAGCCGACATAACAGCATACAGGTAGCTACAGAACAGAGTCTAATTAAAAAGGGGAAATGGACAATGAACTTTCAGTTAACAGAAGAGCATGAACAATTACGTGAAATGATTCGTGATTTTGCGATAAATGAAGTGGCGCCAACAGCGGCAGAACGTGATGAGAATGAAGAATTCGACCGTGCTATTTTCGATAAGATGGCAGAGCTTGGGTTAACGGGTATTCCGTGGCCTGAGGAATATGGTGGCGCAGGATTTGATTACCTTGCGTATGTCATTGCTGTCGAGGAATTATCACGTGTTTGTGCTTCAACAGGGGTAACGTTATCGGCACATACGTCATTGGCAGGCTGGCCACTTTACAAGTTCGGTACAGAAGAACAAAAACAAAAATATCTTCGTCCAATGGCTGAAGGAAAACATATTGGAGCTTACGGCTTAACAGAACCAGGATCAGGTTCAGATGCAGGCGGCATGAAAACATATGCAAAACGTGATGGCGATGATTATATTTTAAATGGCTCAAAAATCTTTATTACAAACGGTGGAGTGGCGGATACATATATTGTATTTGCTGTTACTGATCCAGAGGCAAAACATGGTACATCAGCATTTATCGTAGAAGCTGGATTCGAAGGTTTTTCTGTAGGTAAGAAAGAGAAGAAATTAGGGATTCGTTCATCTCCAACAACAGAAATTATTTTTGAAAACTGTCGTGTGCCAAAAGAAAATCTACTAGGTGCTGAAGGGGAAGGCTTTAAAATTGCTATGACGACACTAGACGGTGGACGTAATGGTATTGCGGCTCAAGCTGTAGGAATTGCGCAAGGAGCACTTGATGCAGCAGTTGACTACGCAAAAGAACGTGTACAATTTGGTAAACCAATCACTGCCAATCAAGGTGTATCCTTTAAATTAGCAGATATGGCTACTCAAATTGAGGCTTCTCGACTTCTTACATACCAAGCGGCTTGGTTAGAGTCTAATAACCTACCGTATGGGAAGGCATCTGCAATGGCGAAATTGATGGCTGGTGATACAGCAATGAGTGTAACGACAGAGGCGGTTCAAGTATTTGGTGGCTATGGTTATACAAAAGATTATCCGGTAGAGCGCTTTATGCGTGATGCCAAAATTACACAAATTTACGAGGGTACGCAGGAGATTCAACGTCTAGTAATCTCGCGTATGTTAACGAAATAATCGATGACTGAAAAAGATAAAAGGCCCCAAGTACAGTCAACCGTAAAAGATGAAAATTTAATCGCCATTCGTCGTGAACAAATGATTCAGGGAGCTATTAAGTTATTTAAAGAAAAAGGCTTTCACCGTGCTACGACGAGAGAAATTGCAAAAGCTGCTGGCTTTAGTATCGGTACGTTGTATGAGTACATTCGAACTAAAGAAGACGTTCTTTATCTTGTATGTGATAGTATTTATCACCATGCGATGGAGCGACTTTCGAGTTACGAGATTAAAGCGGGAACTATCGATGAGTTAAAAGAAATGATTCGAGAATATTTCCTGCAAATTGATAGCATGGTTGATGAGCTAACAATCATGTATCAAGAAACCAAATCATTATCAAAAGAAGCACAACGCTATGTATTTAGTAAAGAATTTGAAATGGTTGCTACATTTGAGCGATTGCTACAGCGTTGTGTACAGTCTGGAGAATTAACAATGACAGACAAGCAAATCCATTTAGCAGCCAATAACTTAGTTGTATCAGGACAAAGTTGGGCGTTCCGCAAATGGGCATTACATCGTCAGCATTCAATTGAAGAGTTTATTGATATGCAAATTACATTGTTTATTTCAGGCATAAAGGGGTTCTAATATTTCGTAAGGGGTTTGTCGGTAATTGCATACAGCGACATTGCAATTGCCGGCTTTTTTCAATTCATTAAGGGGAGAGAGTGAGGATTTCATATGACAAAGGTAGAAGTATATCGTCCAAAAAATCATGTACGTTTTGTGACAGCATCGAGTCTTTTTGATGGACATGATGCTTCAGTCAATATTATGCGACGCATTTTACAATCGAGCGGTGTGGAAGTAATCCATTTAGGTCATAACCGCTCGGTTGAAGAAGTCGTGAATGCTGCGATACAAGAAGATGCACAAGGTATTGCTGTTTCTTCTTATCAAGGCGGACATATGGAATACTTTAAATATATGTATGATTTACTGCGTGAAAAAGGAGCACCTCATATTAAAATTTATGGCGGTGGTGGAGGGGTAATTTTACCTCGGGAAATAAAAGAGCTTCATGCATATGGCATTGCAGGAATTTTCTCACCAGAGGATGGCCGTGTATTAGGGCTACAAGGAATGATCAATGAGCAAATTAAAGGAACAGACTTTCCTACTGCAACAGGTAACTATTTAGAGAAATTAGAGGCATTAACAACAGATACGCCAGAAATTTTAGCAAATTTAATAACAGCAGCTGAGTCAAATGATGATGAAGCTACGAAAGAAATGTTGGATGAGGCACGAAAGCGTTCTAAAGGTACACCTGTAATGGGGATTACAGGAACAGGTGGAGCAGGGAAATCTTCTTTAACAGATGAACTAATTCGCCGATTCTTAAAGGAATTCCCAGATAAACGTGTAGCCATTCTGTCCGTTGATCCAACAAAGCAAAAAACGGGTGGGGCATTACTTGGGGATCGAATTCGTATGAATGCTATCTTCAATAACCGTGTTTACATGCGTAGTTTAGCAACTCGTGGCTCACGTACGGAATTATCAGCATCGATTGGTGATGTTCTAGATGTTGTACGAGTAGCAGGCTATGATTTAATCATCGTAGAAACAAGTGGTATTGGTCAAGGTGATGCTGAAATTACAAAATACACGGATCTATCTATGTATGTGATGACAAGTGAATTTGGTGCACCAACACAGCTTGAGAAAATCGATATGATTGATTTTGCAGATGTTATTGCTATTAATAAATTTGAGCGAAAAGGCTCAGAGGATGCATTACGCCAAGTTCAAAAACAATATCAACGTTCAAGAGAGCTTTGGGAAGAATCACTTGATGCTATGCCAGTATACGGTACGATTGCTAGTCAATTTAATGATAAAGGGACCAATGCATTATTCGCAGCCTTAGTAAATATTATTAATGAGAAAACAGGCTACAATTGGGAAACGAGCTATGAGCAATTTGCTAAGACACAAAAGCAAGATGTTATCATTCCAAATGACCGTCGTTATTATTTACGGGAAATTACGGATACAGTTCGTGGCTATCATAAAAAATCAGAACAGCAGGTGGCATTTGCCCGACGTCTGTTCCAATTAGAAGGGGCCATGGCAGCAGTTAAGGAAAAGGCGCCAGATGATGCTCTTGTCGCATCGCTTGCTTCTTTAGCAGAAGGTGTTAGGGACGAATTAACAGCAGAATCCAAGCGTATATTGGATAATTGGCAAGCTTTAAAAGAAGCCTATGCTGGCGATGAGTTTGTGACAAAAGTTCGTGATAAAGAAATTCGCACAATCTTAAAAACAACCAGTCTTTCTGGTACGAAAATTCCAAAAGTAGTATTGCCAAAGTTTGAGGACTACGGTGAAATATTGCGTTGGGTTTATAAAGAAAATGTGCCTGGAGAATTCCCATATACAGCAGGAGTTTTCCAATTCAAACGTGAAGGTGAAGATCCAAAGCGTCAATTTGCTGGTGAAGGCACGCCAGAGCGAACAAATAAACGCTTCCACTATTTATCGAAGGATGATGATGCAAAGCGTTTATCTACAGCATTTGATTCTGTTACATTGTATGGGGAGGACCCAGATTACCGACCAGATATTTATGGTAAGGTCGGCGAATCAGGTGTATCAATCTGTACACTAGAAGATATGAAAAAGCTTTATGCAGGCTTTGATTTATGTGCTCCTTCTACATCTGTTTCCATGACAATTAATGGTCCAGCACCTATTATTTTAGCCATGTTCATGAATACAGCAATTGATCAACAAGTACAATTGCGTGAGAAAGAGTTAGGACGTACTTTGACAGTTGAAGAGTTTACGGAGACACGTGAGAAAACATTGCAGGTTGTGCGTGGAACAGTGCAGGCTGATATTTTAAAAGAAGATCAAGGGCAAAATACATGTATTTTCTCAACTGAATTTGCTTTACGTATGATGGGTGATATTCAGCAGTACTTCATTGATCATAAAGTGCGTAACTACTATTCAGTTTCTATTTCCGGCTACCATATTGCAGAGGCTGGAGCAAATCCTATTTCTCAATTAGCCTTTACCTTAGCAAATGGCTTTACGTATGTAGAGTATTATTTAAGTCGAGGCATGAATATTAATGACTTTGCACCAAACCTATCGTTCTTCTTCTCAAATGGATTAGATCCTGAGTATACAGTTATTGGACGTGTTGCTCGCCGTATTTGGGCAATTGTTATGCGTGATAAATATAGTGCGAATGAGCGTGCTCAAAAGCTGAAATATCATATTCAAACATCTGGTCGTAGTCTACACGCACAGGAGATTGATTTTAATGATATTCGTACAACACTACAGGCATTAATGGCTTTACAAGATAATTGTAACTCATTGCATACTAACGCCTATGATGAGGCTATTACTACGCCTACTGAGGAATCAGTGCGCCGTGCGATGGCTATACAAATGATTATTACGAAGGAACATGGTTTAGCGAAAAATGAAAATCCGCTACAAGGTGCGTTTATTGTAGAAGAGTTGACAGATCTTGTAGAAGAAGCGGTCCTTGAAGAATTTGATCGTATCAATGATCGTGGTGGGGTGCTAGGTGCGATGGAGACGCAGTACCAACGAGGTAAAATTCAAGAGGAGTCCATGTACTACGAAATGCTAAAGCACTCTGGTGAGTTACCGATTATCGGTGTCAATACTTACTTAAATCCAAATCCACCTTCAGATGCAGATATAGATAATATGGAAATTGCCCGTGCCTCAACTGAAGAAAAGGAAACACAAATTCACAATTTACAAGCATTCTGGAAGGCGCATGAAGGGGAAAGTGAAGCAGCTATTGCACGTTTACAAGAAGTTGCTGTCAATAACGGCAATATTTTTGCTGAGCTGATGGAAACAGTAAAAGTAGCTAGTTTAGGACAAATTACGAAAGCCTTATATGAAGTAGGTGGACAATATCGTCGTAACATGTAATGGTAGTTCAAAACTTCATCATTTCTAATAGTTTTATTTAATTTTTGTAACTCAAGCATTTAGTGTCTAGTCTTTAGATTAGGCACTTCTTTTTATTTTCGTTATAATAGAAATGTAAAAAAAAGGGGAGGCGCGGTAGAGGATGAAAGCAGTAATTCACTACATAATTATATTAGCTTTAGTATTGGGAGCCTTTTTCCTGTATAATAAGCAAATTGGCGCTATTCCTTTACTACTATTATCTGTCTATTTGTTTTATCTTGGAATAAAAAAAATGCGTAATATAAAAAACAGTAATTGAAGCTAGCAAAGGGGCTAAAACTTTGTATATAATGGGTATTATGCTTATTGTATGGAAAGTACCTTTTGCGTGGCCTTTTTTGCTGCGCTTGGAAAATAAAGCACCATGTAATTTTAATACGTCCATTGTGATGAGGGAAAGGAAGTGCACGAATTGAATTTTCGTGAAATGACAAAGGAACAATTAACAGAAGAATCGTTAATTAACTTAGCTTATGCAGTTTTAAATGAAAAACGTGCCTCAGTGTCTTTTAATGATTTGCTAAAAATAATTCAAGAACTTGTAGGCTATAGTGATGAAGAAATGAAATCCCGTCTACTACAATTTTACACAGATATCAATATAGATGGCCGTTTCTTATATAATCAAGAAACAGGTTGGGGCTTACGTGAATGGTTTAAAGTTGAGCAAATTGAAGAAGAAACAGCACCTTCAGTTAAGACTCAAAAGAAAAAATCTAAAGCTGCGTTTGATGAGGATGAGGACCTTGATGATGTAGATCTAGATGAAGAGGATATTGATTTTGACGAAGACTTCGAAGAGTTCGTTGATGAAGAAGAACTTGATGAAGAAGAAGAGGATAAAGAAGATATCGATTTTGATGATGATGAATTAGAAGACATTGATGAAGAGATCGATGAAGACTTTATTGATGAAGAAGAAGAGTTTGAGGAAGAAGAGGAAGAGATCTAATACAGTACTCTTAGAATTTTCTTTCTTTTAAGCTCAATGTAAAAAATCTTGACTTCTACCACGGTTCCGTTTAATCTTTTACTTGGGCTCCTTAAAAGAAGGAGAAAGACCGTGTATATAATACGCTCCCCCTGCAAACCTATGCAGGAGGAGCGTTTTTTTGTTTTTAACTTTTATTCAGTTTAGTTCTCCCATGCTTTTAATACAGCTATGAATATAAATGTTTTTATTTATTCATGATGTAAGTAAACGGTACTGAATAGTTGTTAGAGTTTTAAGGTTTAAAGGAAAGTGAAAAGAGATAGAACCGATTACAGCTTCGAATCGACTACGTTTTGTAGACATTCTCGGCTTTTCTTTTTTTAGGGTATTAGAATGTAAGTTGTTTTGAACCCTAAATGATTTAGTGATTTAAGTACATCATAAGGAGGAATTTATTCATGACGAAGTATATTTTTGTAACAGGTGGGGTTGTATCATCTCTTGGAAAAGGGATTGTTGCAGCATCTCTAGGTCGTTTATTAAAAAATCGCGGTTTAGAAGTTACGATTCAAAAATTTGACCCATATATCAATATAGACCCAGGTACAATGAGCCCTTATCAACATGGTGAAGTATTTGTAACGGATGATGGTGCTGAGGCTGACTTAGACTTAGGACACTATGAACGTTTCATTGATATTAACCTAGGAAAACATTCTACAGTAACTTCAGGTCGCGTTTATCAATCTGTTTTACAGAAAGAACGTCGTGGAGATTATAACGGTGGAACAGTTCAAGTAATTCCTCATATTACAAATGAAATCAAAGACCGTATCCAACGCGCTGGTCGTGAAACAAATGCAGACGTTGTTATTACAGAGGTTGGAGGAACAGTAGGTGATATTGAATCATTACCATTCCTTGAAGCAATCCGCCAAATGAAAACAAATTTAGGGCATAACAATGTAATGTATATTCACTGTACACTTATTCCTTATATTAAAGCAGCTGGTGAGCTTAAAACAAAACCTACACAACATTCTGTAAAAGAATTGCGCTCTTTAGGAATCCAGCCAAACATTATTGTTGTACGTACAGAACAAGAAGTACCACAAGATATGAAAGAGAAATTAGCATTATTCTGTGATGTTCAACCACATGAAATTATTGAATCTCGCGATGCTGAGCATTTATATGAAGTACCATTAAACCTTCACGCACAAGATATAGATGATATCGTTCTTGATCATTTTGGTATTGAAGCTCCAGAGGCAGATATGGAAGAATGGCGCGAACTTGTAGAAAAGGTGAAGAACTTACCAAATAAAAGAAAGGTAGCATTAGTAGGGAAATATGTAGAACTACAAGATGCTTACATTTCAGTAGTTGAGGCATTAAAGCATGCAGGTTATGTATATAATTCTGATATTGAAATTGACTGGATTAATGCAGAACACGTAGATGCAGATAATGTTGCTTCACTTTTAAAAGGTGCAGACGCAATTTTAGTACCAGGTGGCTTCGGTGATCGTGGTGTGGAAGGCAAAATTTTAGCGACACAATATGCACGTGAAAATGATGTACCTTTCTTAGGTATTTGTTTAGGTATGCAATTGGCCACAGTAGAATTTGCTCGTAATGTCCTTGGCCTAAAAGGTGCACATTCTACAGAGCTTGATGCCAATACAGAGTATCCAATTATCGATTTCTTACCTGATCAAAACGATAGTGTTGATATCGGTGGTACATTACGTTTAGGATTATATCCATGTAAATTAAAAGATGGCTCTAAAGCAAGCACAGCTTACGGCAAAGAGCTTGTTTATGAGCGTCACCGTCATCGCTATGAATTTAATAATGAATACCGTGAAGCAATGGAAGCAGCTGGTCTTGTCTTCTCAGGTACAAGCCCTGATGGCAAATTGGTTGAAATTATTGAGCTACCAGAAAACAATTTCTTTGTAGCATGTCAATTCCACCCAGAGCTAGTTTCACGTCCAAATCGTCCACAACCATTGTTCCGTGATTTTATCGGTGCAACATTTAAATAAATTAAAAAGAGTTGTCTCGTTTATTGAGACAACTCTTTTATTTTGAATAGCTTACAGTTCTTCCTCGTCAAAGCCGAGCATTTCGTCATAAGCAATTTTTACTGCCTCGTATACAAAAAGGCCAGCCATTGCATGAGGAACAACAATTCGTTGTCCTAAATCATTTGGTAACAACCCGCCTTTGACACGTGTAGAGATATACGTATAGGCCAAATCTGCAAGAGGATTTTCTGCATCGGCTAGTTCACTAGCTACAGCAGCAAAAGGAATAAAACGTTTATTTAATTCTTGGGCTAAAGCGAGTGCCTCCGGATCTTGTGCACTACGTGTAAAAATACAAACGCGGTCGGCTTCTGTTAAGCTTGTATCCGAAGTCCATGGAGCTAGCTTGTTAAATGGTTCGACTGCTTGGAGTGCATTGAACTCTACAACTTGCATTTCACCAAAGCAGATGAAATATACGTGACCCTCACCAATGGCTGCTTGTGCAAGTAGCCTTGCTGTCTCCTCGATGGCATCCTCTTCATTTTGGGTTATTCTTTGTAATAATCCACTTAATTGTGTTGTTAGTATTTTTGACATGTTTCCACCTCTATCAATATTATAGAGGTGGAAAAGATAGAAAGCAAAAGCAGATAATTTATAATACTAGAAGGTATTAAGCTGAAAAAGGAGAATTATACATAATAACGAAAGTATTTGTGTAAGACTAAAAATAAAAAAGGGCGGAATGCGATGTGAAACGATTACTTATTGTCGATGATCAGCAGGGGATTCGTTTACTTTTAAATGAAGTGCTGAAAAAGGAAGGTTATATTACATATTTAGCGGCTAATGGTTCAGAGGCATTAAAGTATGCAGATGAGCAAAAAATGGATTGTGTTTTATTGGATATGAAAATCCCTGGTATGGACGGTATTGAAATTTTGAAGCGTTTAAAAGAAAAGTTTCCAAAGCTCCCTGTCTTTATGATGACAGCCTATGGCGAGTTAGATGTGGTAAAAGAAGCTTTAGAATTAGGAGCTATTCGTTACTTTACAAAACCATTTGATATTTTTGAAGTACGTGATGAGGTAAATAAAGCTTTACAGGTGTAAAAAGCAGGCAGTGGACACACGGCCTGTTTTTTTCTGTCAGTTGCGTTGCGTTGCACTCCGCTTTCGTGTAGAAAATAATAGCCCCTGCTTTTCAGGGGCTTGGCCTCCGTTTCGTTTCACTGCACTGCGGCTGACACTGTCGCTACGTTGCACTCCGCTTTCGTGTAGAAAATAATAGCCCTTGCTTTTCAGGGGCTGGCCTCCGTTTCGTTTCACTGCACTGCGGCTGACACTGTCGCTACGTTGCACTCCGCTTTCGTGTAGAAAATAATAGCCCCTGCTTTTCAGGGGCTGGCCTCCGTTTTGTTTCACTGCACTGCGGCTGACACTGTCGCTACGTTGCACTCCGCTTTCGTGTAGAAAATAATAGCCCCTGCTTTTCAGGGGCTGGCCTCCGTTTCGTTTCACTGCACTGCGGCTGACACTGTCGCTACGTTGCACTCCGCTTTCGTGTAGAAAATAATAGCCCCTGCTTTTCAGGGGCTTGGCCTTCGTTTCGTTTCACTGCACTGCGGCTGACACTGTCGCTACGTTGCACTCCGCTTTCGTGTAGAAAATAATAGCCCCTGCTTTTCAGGGGCTATTATTTTTGCTATGATTGAGGAGCATATTTATGTAGAAAGAATAGTCCTATGAGGAGGATTTTTAGTATGGCATTAGTATCTATGAAAGAGATGTTAATTAAAGCAAAAGCAGAGGGTTATGCTGTTGGTCAATTCAACATTAACAACCTTGAATGGACACAAGCAATTTTACAAGCAGCAGAAGAAGAAAAATCTCCAGTGATTCTTGGTGTTTCTGAAGGCGCAGGTAAATACATGGGCGGATTTGTCGCTGTTGTTCACATGGTAAAAGGTTTAATGGAATCTTACGGTACGACAGTTCCTGTAGCGATTCATCTTGACCATGGTTCTAGCTTTGCAAAATGTAAAGAAGCAATTGATGCAGGCTTTACTTCCGTGATGATTGATGCATCACATCACCCATTTGAGGAAAATGTTAAAATTACTTCAGAAGTAGTAGAATACGCACATGCTAAAGGCGTTTCTGTTGAAGCAGAATTAGGAACAGTTGGTGGGGATGAAGATGGCGTAATCGGTGGTATTATTTACGCTAATCCAGAAGAATGCCGCAAAATGGTTGAGCTAACTGATATCGACTGCTTAGCACCAGCACTTGGCTCTGTACATGGTCCTTACAAAGGAGAGCCGAACCTAGGCTTTAAAGAAATGGAAGAAATCTCTAAGCTGGCAGATCTACCACTTGTATTACACGGTGGTACAGGTATCCCAACAAAAGATATCCAACGCTCCATTTCATTAGGTACAGCTAAAATCAACGTCAATACTGAAAATCAAATTGAAGCAACAAAAGTAATCCGTGAAATTCTTGACAATGACAAAGTGGTTTACGATCCTCGTAAATTCCTTGGTCCAGCACGTGAAGCCATCAAAGCTACGGTTATTGGTAAAATTCGTGAATTTGGAAGTGCACAAAAAGCATAATTTTTGCATTTAATATGTTACAAAAGCATAGATAAATACACATAATAAGAGAAGTGTTGATGCTTTCAATCGACCTTCTCTTGTTTTTGAAATAATGAAAATTTGGAAAATAACTAATAATATAAGAAAAATGATCAGGAGGAAATATAATGAAATTTTTCATTGATACAGCAAATTTTGAAGAGATTAAAGAGGCACATGCATGGGGTATCTTATCAGGAGTTACAACAAACCCATCGTTAGTTGCTAAAGAAGAAAATGTTTCTTTCCATGATCGTCTACGTGAAATTGCTGAGCTAGTTGATGGCTCTGTGAGCGGGGAAGTTATTGCGCTTGATGCAGAAGGAATGATTAAAGAAGGTTTAGAATTAGCTGCGATTGCTCCAAACATTACAGTGAAACTACCAATGACACCAGCTGGATTAGAGGCTTGTCGTTACTTTGCAAACAAAGGTATTAAAACAAATGTGACATTAATCTTTAGTGCAAACCAAGCATTAATGGCTGCGCGTGCAGGTGCTACATACGTATCACCATTTATCGGCCGTTTAGATGACATTGGTCAAAATGGTGTAGAACTAATTGAAACAATTGCTGATATTTTTACAATTCATAATATCGATACGCAAATTATTGCTGCCTCTGTTCGTCATCCACAGCACGTTACGGCTGCAGCATTAGCGGGCGCACATATTTCAACTACTCCGTTTAAAGTATTAAAACAACTTTTCCACCATCCATTAACGGAAAAAGGAATTGAAGGATTTTTAGCGGATTGGAATAAGAGAAAAGGCGAATAATAAGAATATACAGTGTGAGCGAATTGCAAAAAATACTACTTTCCAATCATGAGGGAGAACGCAAAATGGATGTTTATAAAATTACTGGCGAAAATCGTCTTCAAGGTACAATTAAAGTTAGTGGTGCAAAAAATAGTGCAGTCGCCTTAATTCCTGCATCAATTTTGGCGAACTCTCCAGTGACTATTGGAGGGATACCCGAAATTTCAGATGCATGGACATTAAAGGCTTTGTTAGAGGAAATTGGCGGGGAAGTTTCGTTTGAGAATGGTAAAATGACGATCGATCCAACCGATATGATTGCATTGCCGTTACCAAATGGTAACGTTAAAAAGCTACGCGCTTCCTATTATTTAATGGGTGCTATGCTTGGTCGTTTTAAGAAAGCAGTTATTGGATTACCTGGAGGCTGCTTTTTAGGACCACGTCCAATTGATCAACATATAAAAGGCTTTGAGGCATTGGGAGCTAAAATTACCAATGAACATGGGGCGATATATTTACGCGCAGATGAATTGATTGGGGCAAAAATTTATTTAGATGTGGCCAGTGTTGGAGCTACAATTAATATCATGTTAGCCGCAGTCCTTGCAAAGGGACGTACTGTCATTGAAAATGCTGCAAAGGAACCTGAAATTATCGATGTAGCAACACTTCTAACGAATATGGGAGCTAATATTAAAGGTGCAGGTACAAGTGTTATCCGTATTGAAGGTGTGGAAGAATTACACGGTACCGAGCATACGATTATTCCAGATCGTATTGAAGCTTCTACATTTTTAATTATGGCTGCAGCAGTCGGTGACGGTATTACTATTGATAATGTTATTCCACTGCATTTAGAAGCTATTATTGCCAAGCTTCGTGAAATGGGTGTGAAAATTGAAATTGGGGAAGAAAGCATTTATGTGCCTAAAACAGACCTCTCAACATTACAAGCGGTGGATGTCAAAACCTTGGTATATCCAGGATTCCCGACGGATATTCAGCAACCACTTGCTGTGTTAATGTCACAAGCATTCGGTTCCTCAAAAGTAACAGATACTATTTATACAGCTCGATTTAAGCATATTGATGAACTTCGACGTATGAATGCAGATGCTCGAGTAGAAGGAAACACGGCTATTATTAAAGGGCCAAGTAAATTGCATGGCTCAACCGTAACAGCTACAGATCTTCGCGCTGGTGCAGCTTTAGTATTAGCTGGTCTCCTAGCGGAAGGTGAAACAGAAATTCATGATATCTATCATATTGAACGTGGCTATAGCTCACTTATTGAGAAATTACGTGATTTAGGCGCTGATATTCGACGTGAAACCATCATGGCACGCGTAGCTGAGACAAAGGAATAATGAGAGCTAAAAGTTTTCAACCAATTATGTTACAATAGAGGTAATTTGAATGTTTTGGCACGTATAAGATGCCAATAACGGGAGGCAAAGCAACAATGGAACGTAGTTTATCGATGGAAGTAGTACGAGTAACAGAAGCAGCAGCAATCGCATCCGGGAAATGGATGGGGCGCGGTTTAAAAATTGAGGCAGATGATGCAGCAACAACAGCGATGCGCAAAATGTTCGATACAATTCCAATGCATGCTACAGTAGTAATTGGTGAAGGTGAAATGGATGAAGCACCAATGCTTTATATTGGTGAAGAACTTGGTTTACGAAATGGCGGTCCACAGGTAGATATTGCAGTGGATCCACTAGAAGGTACAAATATTGTGGCAAAAGGTACAAATGGTGCGATGACAGTACTTGCGATTGCAGATAAAGGGAATCTGTTAAATGCTCCAGACATGTACATGGAGAAAATTGCCGTTGGACCAGAAGCTGCTGGGAAAGTAGATATCAATGCTTCTGTCACTTATAACTTATTACAAGTTGCAAAAGCTAAAAATAAAGATATTTCTGATGTTGTCGCTACTCTTTTAGATCGACCACGTCACCAAGCAATTGTTGATGAAATTCGTGAAGCGGGTGCACGTATTAAATTTATTCAAGATGGCGATGTTGGTGCAGCGATTAATACTGCTTTTGATGAAACAGGTATTGATATTATGTTTGGAACAGGTGGCGCACCAGAGGGCGTTATTGCAGCTGTCGCGTTAAAATGCCTGGGTGGAGATTTCCAAGCAAAACTTGTACCAGAGGATGAGGAGCAATTAGAACGCTGCACAAAAATGGGTGTAGATGTTGAAAAAGTTCTTTATTTAGATGACCTAGTAAAAGGTGACGATGCTATTTTTGCAGCGACTGCTGTAACAGATTGCGAGCTTTTAAAGGGTGTTCAATATAAAGGTGCTTATGCCTTAACACATTCAGTAGTTATGCGTGCTAAATCTGGTACGGTTCGTTTTGTTGAAGGCCGTCACGCTCTTGAGAAAAAACCTAGATATTAATGATATTTTCTTCTAAAATATACCTAGTACATCTATTGTGCTAGGTACCTTCTTCTTTAATTAACCATCCAATATTTTGTAAGGCGAAGTTTCGTTTTATGGTAGAAAGTGTACCAGTAGTTATTATTAAACTAAGGCACCATATAAGCGTTAACAGAGCCTATCGTAAAAACTTCAATGAAAACCCCAATAATGTATTATATTTTGAAAAAGACTGGAGTTGTGCATATGTCTGCATTGACAATCGCTCAATTAGAAAACATGACGTTAAAAGAGCTTTACGCCCTTGCACGCCAATATAAAATTTCATATTATAGCAAGCTAACGAAAAAAGAATTAATATTTGCTATTTTGAAAACGCGTTCAGAGCAAGAGGGCTATTTCTTTATGGAAGGCGTACTAGAAATTG
Source organism: Lysinibacillus irui (assembly GCF_028877475.1). Lineage (NCBI taxonomy): Bacteria > Bacillati > Bacillota > Bacilli > Caryophanales > Bacillaceae > Lysinibacillus > Lysinibacillus irui. The sequence goes on from NZ_CP113527.1 coordinate 512,807, forward strand.
TTTCGCAAGAGGGCTTTGGCTTCCTTCGACCAATCAACTACTCTCCAAGTAAAGAAGATATTTATATTTCTGCATCCCAAATACGTCGCTTTGATCTACGTAATGGGGACAAGGTGTCAGGAAAGGTGCGCCCACCAAAGGAAAATGAGCGCTATTATGGCCTATTACAAGTAGATGCTGTTAATGGCGAAGATCCTGAAGTGGCGAAAGAACGTGTTCATTTCCCTGCATTAACACCTTTATATCCGAATCGACAAATTAAGCTAGAAACAACACAACGTAATTTATCGACACGTATCATGGATTTAGTTGCACCTGTGGGCTTTGGCCAACGTGGTTTAATCGTTGCACCACCAAAGGCGGGGAAAACATCTTTATTAAAAGAAATCGCGAACGCCATTACAACCAATCATCCTGAAGCAGAGTTAATTGTCTTACTGATTGATGAACGTCCTGAGGAAGTTACAGATATTGAACGTTCTGTCAATGCAGATGTTGTCAGCTCAACTTTCGATGAAGTGCCAGAGAACCATGTAAAAGTGGCAGAGATTGTATTAGAACGTGCACGACGTTTAGTGGAGCATAAGCGTGATGTCATTATTCTAATGGACTCAATTACACGTTTAGCGCGCGCTTATAACCTAGTAATTCCACCAAGTGGACGTACACTTTCAGGTGGTATTGATCCGGCGGCTTTCCATAGACCGAAACGTTTCTTTGGTTCAGCTCGAAATATTGAAGAAGGCGGTAGCTTAACGATTTTAGCAACAGCTTTAGTCGATACGGGTTCACGGATGGACGAAGTAATTTATGAAGAATTTAAGGGAACAGGTAATTTAGAGCTCCATCTTGATCGTCAGCTTGCAGAGCGCCGTATTTTCCCAGCGCTTGATATTCGTCGTTCAGGTACACGTAAAGAAGAGCTTCTTCTTGAGCCAGAGCAACTTGAAAAGCTATGGGCTATCCGTAAAACGTTTTCAGATGCGCCTGATTTTGCAGAGCGCTTCCTGAAAAAAATACGTACAACAAAATCGAATGAAGAGTTTTTTGAAAAACTTAACGAAGATATGAAAAAAGCAACAAAGGGTAAGGGGCTTTTATAAAATAGCAATCATCACCATTGACAAGAAATCGTCAATGGTGATTTTTTTTTATTTTAAAAGATTGTTGATATTGATAATCATTATCAATATACTGGAGCTATAACAACTGTTGAAAGGAGACGAAGATGAACTATGATGCCTACATGCTTCTTTGGCAAAATACATTCCTTCAAGTGAAGCATATCGAATACATAAATAAAGCAGAAGTCCGAATATCAAAAGTATTAACCTATAGCACATTTCTTATTGTCACAGCAGGCGATGCACAGGTTGTTATTGATGAACAGCCTTATCATGTACAACGCTTCACTATTTTTCACATCGGAAAATCTCAATGTCTTCAGATTACTGCGCAGCATAGAGTTAGTTACTTTCTTATAGGTTATAAAGGCAGTGTCATGTACAGAGATGCTTTTTTACAGCATTTACAAATACAATACCAACCTTTTCAAACATGCTTTTCTTGTGTACCTGCGAACCCAATCATCATTCACAACATTCTTCAGGATATGTATAGTAAATGGAATTCTGGCTCTATTCAAGAGCATCTATCAGTTAAAGCTTCGATGTATGAGTTTATTTATCTTATATTTCATGAAATGGCTGATGGACAAGGCACTCCACATGAAGTGGATAAAGCTGAAGTAGCACACTTGTATATTAAACAACATCTTCATCAACCATTATCTGTGCAAACATTAGCAGATATGCTTCATATCAGTACGCGTCATCTTTTACGTATTTTTAAAGCTCGTTTTGGGGTGGGACCACAAATTTATTTACAGCAATTGAGAATAGAGCAAGCAAAAAAATACTTGCTGACCCATCATTATGGCATAAAAGAAATTGCTATTTCACTAGGTTTTGAAGATGAATACTATTTTAGTCGAGCATTTAAAAAGGCGACAAATATGGCACCAAGCAGTTTTAGGCTGAAATATGCAAGTTCTATGTCCGAAATTGCCATTACAAATGAGAATCGTTTTCAATACAATAAGAATCAGCTCGCGCAAGCAAAACGATTTGAGAATGGAGAAAATGAATTCATGAGGCAAAAGATGATTCAGCATATCAAAATATCTTTTTTATTAAGCTTGCTAGTTTTATTAGCAGCATGCAATGAAGATACTAGTCAAACTAAAGAGGAGCAACAAACACCACTTACTCCAGAGACTAGAATCGTGATGGATGATAGTGGACGCAAAGTAGAAATTCCGATGAGAGCAGAGAGAATCGTAACAGATTGGTATCTTGGTCAAATTTTAGCGTTAGATATTGTACCCGTAGGAGGAGTAACGGCTAACCTCGATTATGCTGCCTTTTTAAAGCAACATTACAAGAATGGGGAAATTACCAATATTGGTACGGATGGTAAGGTGTCATTAGAAAAGGTTTTGGAGTTAAAACCAGATTTAATCATTACATGGAATCCAGAAGATGTAGAGAAGTTCGAGAAAATTGCACCAACCCTTGTATTCGCTGAAGATGCTCATCCATCAGCAACTGAAGAAATTAAGGCGATGGGTAATTTTTTAGGAAGACAGGACGAGGCTGAAACATTTACAAAAGAATTTGAAGATCGTATAGCAAAAGCGAAGCAAAAAATTAATGATGTGATTCCAGATGGAGCAACATTTACTATTTTTGAAATGTTTCAAAAAAATGCATCAGTTGTTGGAAATTCAGGCGTATCAGGCGGTAGAGCACTCTATCAAATCTTGGAAATGAAACCTCAAGGAAAGGTGCAAGAGTTATATGATTCAAAGGAAGCGAGTGGTGGGCGTTATGAGATTTCCTATGAGGTAGTAGGAGACTATGTAGGTGACTATAACTTCATGATTAACTTCTTTTACAAAGATGAGAAGTTACCAGCCACATGGGCAAATTTAAATATTGTAAAAAATAATCAAATACTAGAGCTTCCATCTGAATTTTATTTTGCTTCTGATCCGCTTTCTGGCTTACATCAAGCTGAGGAACTGGTTGACAAAATAGCTAACTTTACGAAGGCTCAGCAACAATAATTGTGAAAACTGGGAGCTATCTGTATAAAACAGATAGCTCGTTTATTAGATTGGGCGAATGATATCGCAAGAGGAGGCAGCAACAATGTTATTACAGCGTTTTTTTTCCTATTATAAGCCCTACAAAGGTTTATTTATTTTAGATTTTAGTTGTGCGATTTTAGTGGCATTAATCGAGCTAGCATTTCCGATTGTATTAAATAAAGTAATTGATGATATTCTCCCTGATGGAGAAATGAAGTGGATTATTATGGCAAGCTTATTGCTGTTTGCCTTATACATCTTCAATTCCATTTTACATTTTATCGTTTCGTATTGGGGACATATGCTGGGAATAAATATTGAAACGGATATGAGAAAGGAATCCTTTAGTCATGTGCAAAAACTTTCCTTTAGGTTTTTTGATAATAATAAAACAGGACATCTAGTTTCTCGCTTAACGAACGATTTAATGGATATTGGTGAGCTTGCTCACCATGGTCCAGAGGATATCTTTATTGCGGCAATGACGATTATTGGGACATTCGGTGTCATGTTCTATATTGATCCAACTTTTACGATTCTCATTTTCTTACTTGTACCTATCATCTTAATTTTGACGATAATTTTTGGGAAATTAATGTCTAAAGCATTCCGCCAGATGTTTGGGGATATAGCAGATTTCAATGCTCGCGTTGAAAATAATGTCAGTGGCATTCGTGTTGTACAAGCCTTTACCAACGAAGAGCATGAGATTCAACGTTTTAAAGTAAATAATGAAAGATTCCGTATGACTAAGTTGTTTTCTTATAAAGTTATGGCTTGGAATGAAGCCATTTCAGGCATTCTCACGAAGGTTTTATCATTATTTACATTATTTGTTGGAGCATTTTTTGTATTAAATGGCCATTTAACTAACGGTGATTTCATCGCATTTATTTTACTTTCAGGTATCCTTTTAGGGCCAATAAACAAAATTAATATGTTTATAGAAAGCTATCCAAAAGGCATGGCAGGATTTAGACGCTATATTGAATTCCTTGAAACAGAGCCTGAAATAGCAGATCGTCCAGAGGCAAAAGCAATCAATGAAATTGAAGGAGAAATAATATTCAAGGATGTCTCGTTTGGCTACACAGATAATTATCGTGCTTTACAGCTAATGAACTTAAGGGTTTGCCCTGGTGAAACAGTGGCACTCGTAGGACCCTCGGGTGCAGGGAAATCTACAATTTGCAGTTTATTACCTCGGTTTTATGAAGTAAATGAAGGCTCTATTAAAATTGATGGCATTGATATCCGTGATTTTAAACTGCAATCGTTGCGTTCGCATATAGGGATTGTCCAACAGGATGTCTTTTTATTTGATGGCACTATTCGTGAAAACATTGCCTATGGTAATTTACATGCGAATGAAGAAGATATTTGGAATGCAGCACAACGAGCACAGCTTACCGATGTCATCCAAACTCTTCCTGAGGGAATGGATACATTGATTGGTGAGCGTGGTGTGAAACTATCAGGCGGGCAGAAGCAAAGATTATCGATCGCTCGTATGTTTTTGAAGAACCCCAAAATTTTAATATTAGATGAAGCAACATCAGCATTGGATACAGAGACTGAACAAGCTATCCAGCAAGCGTTAAATGAGCTAGCCATTGGACGTACTACATTAGTAATTGCCCATCGTTTAGCAACGATTAAAGATGCAGACAGAATTGTAGTTGTCTCGAAAAAGGGTATTGTTGAAGAAGGTACACATGAGCAATTAATGGAACGAAAAAATGCTTACTATGGCTTGTATACAGCTCAATTTGGTTTACAAATATAAGGGTGATAGTGCGCTCGAAAAAGAAAGGAAGTTAAAAATGGCAGTACTAGAAATAGATCGTGTTGCGATAGGTTATCCCTCAGCGCTCATCGTCAATGATTTAAGTGTGAAAATTCCTAAAGAACAAATCTCCACAATTATTGGTCCAAATGGTTGTGGTAAATCTACTTTATTAAAAGCTGTAGCCCGTGTACTTCGAACACAAAATGGAGCAATCTATTTAGATGGCAAAGCTATTCACCAATTAAAGACAAAAGAAGTAGCGAAAAGGATGGCTATTTTACCTCAAACGGCAACAGCACCAGGAGGGTTAACGGTTTTTGAGTTAGTATCATACGGTCGTTTTCCACACCAAGTAGGATTTAGGAATTTACACAAGGAAGACTATGAATATATCCATTGGGCAATTGATGCTACAGGGCTGAGAGAATATAGTGATCGACCCATTGAAGCATTGTCAGGTGGTCAGCGCCAAAGAGTATGGATTGCCATGGCATTGGCACAAGGCACAGATATTTTAGTACTAGATGAACCAACAACTTATTTAGATTTAGCACATCAGCTTGATATTTTATTGCTGCTTCAAAAGCTAAATAAAGAAGAACGACGAACAATTATCATGGTATTGCACGATTTGAATCATGCTTCCCGTTTCTCGCATTTTCTGATGGCCATGAGAGAGGGCAATTTAATCGTGAATGGCAGTCCAAAAGAAGTGATGACAAAAGAAAATTTACAAACCGTTTTCAATATCGACGCAGAAATGGCTGTTTGTCCATTTAGTAAAAATCCAATTTGCTTATCTTATCAGCTGCACGACATGAAGGTATAAAATTTGAGGAGGAAATAGAATGACTACGTCGACAGAAGTAGGGGAGCTCAACGAAATACAAAAGCTCCAGAAACGATCTCATCCGATCCGTGGAGCAGTAGCCTTAATTGTTGGAATAATTGGATTAATATTTACCTTCGTTTTATCGATTTCCTTTGGTGCTGCGGATATTTCATTGGGTACTATTTGGACGGCAGTTACCCAATATTCCCCTGGATTAACAACACATCAAGTTATTCATGATATTCGCTTACCTCGCGTACTTGGAGCTGCATTAGTGGGCGCGAGCTTTGCAGTAGCAGGGGCGATCATGCAAGGGATGACACGCAACCCGTTAGCAGACTCGGGATTACTAGGCTTAAATTCAGGAGCTGCCTTGATGCTAGCAATATGCTTTGCCTTTTTCCCTGGTCTACCTTATATGTATTTAATTTTATGGTCCTTTGTAGGAGCAGGTCTTGGCGTTCTCATTGTTTATGGAATTGGCTCACTGTCTAATGGTGGCTTAACACCAATGCGACTTGTTCTAGCTGGAGCTGCTGTCAGTACATTGCTTGGCGCACTAGGGGAAGGGATTGCTCTTTACTATCGCATTGGACAAAATCTAGCTTTTTGGTATGCGGGTGGGGTTTCGGGCACAAAATGGAGTCATCTACAGATTTTATCTCCATGGATACTTATCGCCATGATCGGTGCACTTACTCTATCACGTTCGATTACTGTGCTGAGCTTAGGCGAAGAAATTGCTGTTGGACTTGGGCAACGTACGGCTGCTGTAAAAGTATGGGGAATGATGATTGTTTTAATTTTAGCAGGAGCCGCAGTTTCTGTTTTAGGGGCAGTTGGTTTTGTAGGATTAATTATCCCTCATTTAACAAGATACATAGTAGGTCATGATTATCGTTGGATTATTTCCTGCTCAATCCTATATGGGGCATTGCTTGTAGTACTAGCTGATCTTATAGCACGTATGCTCAACCCACCATACGAAACACCTGTTGGCGCGCTTATTGCCTTTATCGGTGTACCTTTTTTCCTGTATTTAGCACGTAAGGGAGGAAAAGAACTATGAGTAATTGCTATTTAACACCAAGTCAAATTAAGTTAAAAAGAAAAAATATCTCCATTATGGTGATACTGATAGTTTTAATCTTCATTACCTTTATTATTAGTATGAATACTGGTGTCATTAAGCTAACACCTTTGGATATTTTGTGGACGCTTTTAGGACAAGGAGATGCACAACAACAAGTAATTTTATTTGAGTTCAGGCTACCTAGAATCGTCATTGCTGTATTCGTAGGGATGGGCTTAGCAATTTCAGGAGCTATTTTACAAGGTGTTTCAAAAAATGCTTTAGCAGATCCAGGGATACTAGGAATTAATGCTGGTGCAGGCCTGGCTGTCATGCTCTATGTATCATTTTTTCCTATTACAAAAGCAGCGCCTGTTTATTTACTACCAGTATTGGCTTTTATAGGGGCAGGTTTAACTGCGGTTATCATTTATACACTTTCTTATAGAAGGCATGAAGGTATTACACCGATGCGCTTAATTTTAACTGGGGTAGCAGTAGCGGCAGGGATTAGCTCTGCTATGATTGTGCTAACATTACGTCTGTCACCAGAAAATTATCAATTTGTAGCAACATGGCTAGCAGGGAGCATTTGGGGTTCAAATTGGCTATTTGTGTTTTCATTGTTACCTTGGCTAGTTATTTTATTGCCTTTTGTTTTTGTAAAAGCAACGGTATTAAATGTTTTGAATTTAGGTGAATTAACAGCTGTGGGGCTTGGGGCATCCATAGAAAAAGAGCGTCGTTGGTTGTTAGTAGCTGCTGTTGGCTTAGCAGGTGCTAGTGTTTCCGTAAGTGGAGGGATTGGTTTCGTAGGGCTGATCGCACCACATTTAGCTCGACAGCTTGTTGGAGCTAAGCATCAGTTTTTACTACCAACCGCAGCACTGTTAGGAGGCTTTCTAGTTTTAATGGCGGATACGGTTGGTCGTTCTATTTTTGAACCATCAGAAATTCCAACTGGGATTGTAGTAGCTGTTATAGGTGCGCCGTATTTCTTATATTTGTTGGCAAGATTGAAGGAATAATTATGATTACACAATATCGCTTCAAAGTACGAGATGAAAAATAGTGTTAGTAGACTGTGATTATCGAGAATCTCGAGAATAGGAACAACCAGAAGTGTTGTTTTTAATATTTTTTTCTTGAAAAGAATAATTCGACTATGCTATACTTCATAGGTATGTAACGTGTACATATATAGCTGATGTTTCGCTCATATTCGGGCTATGTAAGGTACAGTTCGATAATACTCTGTTCCAGATGGTTCAGGGCGAGAGGAGAAAACGAATATGAAACAAGGAATTCATCCAGACTACAAAGAAGCAACAGTAACTTGCTCTTGTGGGAACACTTTCAAAACTGGTTCAGTAAAAGAAAACATCGTTGTCGAGTTCTGCAACGAATGTCACCCATTCTATACTGGCCGTCAAAAATTCGCGTCTGCTGATGGTCGCGTGGATCGTTTCAACAAAAAATACGGTCTTAAAAACTAATGTTAGTTTAATACCTGCCAAGCATGCGCTTGGCAGGTATTTTTTTCAGAAAATAAACATGTTGATGCAAGTCTTTTCAAAATCCAGATTGAAATGAAGAAAGGGAGAAGACAAAATGGCACAGCTATATTTTAAACATGGTGCAATGAATAGTGGGAAATCGATAGAAATTCTAAAAGTTGCCCATAATTATGAAGAACAGCAGAAGCCTGTGATGATGTTTACTTCAGGTTTAGATACACGTGATGAGGTTGGCTTTGTTTCAAGTCGAGTAGGATTACGACAACAGGCCATTCCTGTATATGAGGATACAAACATTTTCGAACTAGTTAAAAATAATGTCGTCAAGCCATATTGTGTGCTTGTAGATGAAGTTCAATTTCTAAAAAAAGCCCATGTTTTACAACTAGCTAATATTGTGGATCAATTGGACATCCCTGTGATGGGCTTTGGATTAAAAAATGATTTTCAAAATGAGCTATTTGAAGGTAGCCAATACATGCTTACATATGCAGATAAAATTGAGGAAATGAAAACAATTTGCTGGTTCTGTCATAAAAAGGCGACAATGAATTTACGAGTAGATGAAAGCGGTAAGCCAGTCTACACAGGGGATCAAATTCAAATCGGTGGGAATGACTCGTATTATCCCGTTTGCCGAAAATGTCACGCACATCCATCACTATAAAGCATGTGACAACGCTAAGAAAAAGTAGCATACATGCGAAAATTTCCTTATACTAAGTAGTGGAAATAAGAAATGTAAATTAGCCATTACGCCTAAGCGTCATTTTGATTGTAGCTGCTTCTCCTTAAAGAAGGAGCATCTTAAAAAACTAAATAGAGGTGAAATCCATGTTTGATCGATTACAAGCAGTGGAAGATCGCTATGAAAGGCTAACAGAGCTTTTGAGCGATCCGGATATTGTTAATGACAGTAAGAAATTACGTGAATATTCTAAAGAACAATCAGATATCCAAGAAACAGTGGATACTTATCGTGAATATAAAAGTGTTAAAGAGCAGTTAGTGGATACACGTGAAATGTTAGATAGCGAAAAAGATCCTGATATGCATGAAATGGTGAAGGAAGAATTTAACCTATTAAAAGCACAGCAGGAAGAGCTAGAAGAACGTTTACGTATTTTATTAATTCCAAAAGATCCGAATGATAATAAGAACGTTATTATGGAAATTCGTGGTGCAGCTGGTGGTGACGAAGCTAATATCTTTGCGGGTGATTTGTTCCGTATGTATTCTCGCTATGCAGAAACACAAGGCTGGAAAATTGATATTATGGAAGCTACACCGAACCCAATGGGCGGCTATAAAGAAGTAATCTTTATGATAAACGGACAAGGAGCCTATTCAAAATTCAAATTTGAAAATGGTGCCCACCGTGTACAACGCGTCCCTGCTACAGAGTCACAAGGTCGTATTCATACATCGACAGCAACAGTAGCGTGCTTACCTGAAGTTGAAGAAGTAGATGTTGAGATCCATGAAAAAGATATTCGTGTAGATACATTTGCGTCTTCAGGTGCAGGTGGTCAATCCGTAAATACAACGATGTCTGCTGTTCGTATGACCCATTTACCAACAGGTGTGGTAGTTTCAATGCAGGATGAACGTTCACAAATTAAAAACCGTGAGAAAGCGATGAAAATTCTACGTGCCCGCGTTGCAGATATGTATATGCAAGAGGCGCAAAAGGAAATTGATGCTACACGTAAATCTGCTGTTGGCTCAGGTGACCGCTCTGAGCGAATCCGCACATACAATTATCCACAAAACCGTGTAACAGACCACCGTATCGGTTTAACGATTCAAAAGCTTGATCAAATCGTTGAAGGTAGACTAGACGAAATTATCGATGCACTTATTTTAGAAGAGCAAGCATCGAAGTTAGAGCGATTAAATGATGACCTATAAAAATGTGATGGAGGCCCTTGAGTGGGCTTCTTCTTTTTTAGTGGATAACGGTCGTGAGCAAACAGCAGCGCGTATTGTCATGCAACATGTACTGGGTACTAGTTATTCAGAGGTCATGTTACATTTACAGGAAGAATTAACAGCGGAGCAGCAAGAGACATTTAAAGCACTTCTAGAAGAACATGTGAGTGGGCGTCCAGTTCAATATTGTGTTGGTAGTGAGGAATTTTATGGTCGTTCCTTTTTAGTTGATGAATCGGTCCTAATTCCTCGCCCTGAAACAGAGGAATTAGTACTCGGAACAATCAATCGCTTGCCAAAACTTTTTCAACATCAAACATTGAAGCTAGCTGATATCGGTACGGGCAGTGGAGCCATTGCCATTTCAATGAAGCTAGAATGTCCAGAGTTAACGGTTATTGCCACAGATTTATCAGAGGATGCATTAGCTACCGCACAAAAAAATGCCCAGCGCTTAGATGCGGATATTGATTTCAGATTGGGCGATTTAACCGCTCCGCTTGCAGGAGAGAAATTTGATATTGTTTTATCCAATCCACCGTATATCGCCTTTGATGAAGCGCAGGAAATGTCGAGTGTTGTGCTTGAGCATGAGCCGCATAGTGCGCTATTTGCGGAGGAAGACGGTCTTATTTTATATAGAAAATTAGCTGAACAATTACCCTTTTATATGAATAGCCCAGCATTAATAGGTTTAGAAATTGGTTATACACAAGGAGAAAAAGTAGCTAAATTCTTTCAAGATAGTTTTCCACAGGCTACAGTTTCAATAGAAAAAGATATTAATGGTAAACCTCGAATGATTTTTTGTGAGATTCATGTATAAAGTTTCTTGAACTTGCCAACAATGTTGAGCAAGGAGGGATTTTTATGTTAAACGAATACAAGATTATTAGATTACCTAAACAAAATATCTTTCTAGCTTTTGCTAGATTAGTAGTAGTGGCGATTGCTTTGCAACTATGTATTTTATATATTCCATCATTAGTAGGCTTTGCAAAGGAAGCTATGAATGATGAGCAAGAAAAGGATTTTCGTATACGCATTATTGCAAACAGTAATACGACACAAGATCAGCGAGAGAAAGAGCAGCTTGCGGAAGATTTAAAGCCTTACTTTATGCAAGTTGCCACTGCTGGATTTGCAGGGAATGAGCAAATTCTTTCTTTAAAACAACAAATTGAAACAGAATTGAATGAAAATTATCCACAGATGGATACACAGGTTGTAGTTGGGGATAACTTATTTCCACCGAAAAGACAAGGTGCTGTTCTATATCCACAGAATGTGTATCATTCCATTGTCGTTAAGATTGGTGATGCGCGTGGGGATAACTGGTGGTGCAGCATCTTCCCATCCATTTGTGAGCCAGAAAAAGAAGAAGTAAAAGTGGAAGAGTCCGAAGAAAAAGAGCAAGTAACATTCTTTATATGGGAATGGATTAAAGGACTTTTTGAATGAATTGTGCACAAATTCAGATAACTTATACACATTTTTTAATAAGTTATAAACAATTTGTGGATAATTCAGTAAAAAACAATAATTGAAGGTAGGTTGTAATCATGGAAACTGTTTGCAAGGTTGTGGACAGTAATGTGAATAGTCAGATTAATTATACACAAGCTGTGGATATCTTAAATGCAGGAGAAGTAGTAGCATTTCCGACAGAAACGGTTTATGGCCTAGGAGCAGTTGCGACAAATGATCTGGCAGTTAAAAAAATATTTGAAGCGAAAGGACGCCCTTCAGATAATCCTTTGATTGTGCATGTTGGTACAAAAGAAGAAGTAGAGATTTATATCGAGCATATTTCAGAAGTAGCTAAACAATGCATGGATTTATTTTGGCCTGGACCGTTAACGCTTGTGATGCCAGCGAAGCCCAACGTCTTAGCTAAAAGTGTCACAGCTGGATTATCAACAGTCGGCATTCGAATGCCTGATCATCCAGTAGCGCTTGCTTTATTACAACAACTTAAAAAACCTCTTGCAGCGCCAAGTGCTAATCGTAGTGGTAAACCAAGTCCTACAGAAGCAGTCCATGTTTTAGATGATTTGGGAGGGTACATACCTTATATTTTAGATGGAGGCTCTACAGGCATAGGTTTTGAATCTACTGTGCTAGATGTTACACATGAGCCACCAGTCATTTTACGTCCAGGTGGCATTACAAAGGAAATGCTTGAGGCTAAGATTGGTCCTGTTATTCAACCGAACAAAGTTGAGCAGAAGTTAGACACAACTCCTAAGGCACCAGGAATGAAATATACACATTATGCACCGAATGCTCCTGTCTATTTAATAGACTGCCAATTGGAGAAAGTTAGGGAAGCGGTTAAGCAACTGCAGCACGAAGGCCATGCCGTAGCTCTACTTGCACCAGCTAATTTTGAAAATAGTGAGGCTGATTTTTACTTCTCTATTGGAGAAATGGGTAGTAAACAAGAAATGGGAGCCGCATTATACAATGCACTAAGAGCATGTGATAAAACAACCGCTACCATTATATTAGCAACAACAACCTCAACAGAAGGCGTAGGAGCAGCCATTATGAATCGACTGGAAAAAGCCTCTGGAGGTAAATGGTATTCATCTAAATAACAATGACTCAATTATGTTAGCGACAAAAGACATTGAAAATTTCATGTGTTTTGTCCTTTTTTTGTTCATATAAGAAATTCTATAAGAGGCAATTATGATAATAATGTATTTGCTAGCATAAAATGATAAAATATTAGGGAGCGAAGGAGTGCGTTCTTGCAGGGAATTCTTGCAGGTATATTAACGTCTGTTGATGTGATTGGTCTATATGTTTTGCTGCCAAATGTTAGGTATCGCTTATTTTTATCACTATGGACGGCTGCATTGCATATGCTTTTTCCATTATTAGGATTTGAATTAGGGAGTTATTTAGTACGTTTTCTTTTAGAATGGGGTCAATGGATTTCAAGTATTTTATTATTTTGTATTGGTATGCATTTACTATTATTCTCTCATCGAGATGAAAAAGTAACGATTTCTCCAGTACTTTTAGCTGTGACTGCAAGCCTAGATACCTTTTCAGTTAGTGTTTCTTTTGGTATGCTTAACTTAGAAAAAACAATTTTTATCATGAGTGCAGGGTTAAGTGCTCTAATTTGTGCTTATGGGTCATTAGTCATTGCACGTAGAAGCCAAGTCTTTTTTGGTAATAAAATTCAAATAGTTGCTGGGATTATATTCATCATCATGGGTATTCTAGCTATTCAACAATAGATCAAACTGGAGAGTGATAAGTGTGAAAATATTATTTGTTTGTACAGGCAATACTTGTCGCAGTCCAATGGCCGAAGTCATTTTAAAACATAAACAAGTAGACAATGTAGAAGTACGATCAGCAGGTATTTATGCAATGCCAAATGCACACATGTCAGCACATGCGCAACAAGTACTAAATGAAGCCCAAATGTCACATCAACATTTAGCAACTCAATTATCATTTGCTGAAATAGAGTGGGCTGACTTGATTTTGACAATGACGTCTGCTCATAAAGACACCGTCATTTCTAATTATCCAGGATCCGAATATAAAGTGTATACATTGAAAGAGTATACAAATGAAGGTAGTCTCGAAAATGTAGTAGATCCTTATGGGGGCAATAAAGCAATATATGAAGCAACATTTGCAGAATTAAAGGAATTGATTGATCAACTAATTAAAAAAATAGAAAAGAATTGAGGGGCCCTATGAAAAAACAATTTGGTTTACGACTTAAATTAGTGTTGTTTGTTAGTGTTCTTGCATTAATTACCTACAGTGTCAGTTTTATATTCATTGAGTTTTTACAACCGACTTTTTTCCCTGAAACTAATGGAAAATTGTTTCAAGTGATTACTTACACATTAGGTATTATATGGTCAGGTATATTGGCTGCTATTTTTAGTGTGATTTTAATCAAACCTTTACAGCAGCTTGAGCATTCTGCAACTCTTGTGGCAGAAGGGAAAATTGGACAGGATGTGCAAATGCCTAGAACAAATGATGAAATTCGATCAGTAGCAGAGGCCTTCCAACTAATGGTGTTAAATTTACGTCAAATGGTGGAAAGTATTGATCATAACTTCCAACAAACAAATCAGTCCATTATTCAACTCTCTGATGAGGCAGGAGTGGCGACAAAAAAGGCAGAAGGTATTGCCTCTACAGTGAAGCATATTTCTGCTGGTGCAGAAGCATCTGCAACAGCGGTACAAGATACTGCTGAAGCAATTGAGGATGTACGAGCACTTGCGACTGAAGTAAATAGTAGAGCAGAGGCATCCGCATCGCAATCAAAAGAGATCCTACATAATTTAACGACAACAACAAAAGCCATCGAAACACTAGTAAATAGTATCCAGCAAATTGCAACGGGTAATAATGAAGCATTAAAAAGCATTCATGCATTAGAAGAAAATGCTGGCCAAGTAGAACGCATTATTAGCTTAGTCGGAGACATTGCGGCACAAACAAATTTATTAGCATTAAACGCCTCAATCGAAGCAGCACGTGCAGGAGAGCATGGAAAGGGCTTTGCGGTAGTAGCGGAAGAAGTACGTGGTTTAGCTGATGAAAGTGCGAAAGCAGTCCAAGGCATTACAGCTTTAATCCAGTCCATGCAGCAGAATGTAGAAGTAGTTGTTAAACAAATGAACGAACAAGTGGCTTTTGCAACAAAGGAAGCTGATCGTGTTTCTGAAACAACGACAGCAGTAGAAGGAATGGCATCTAATGTCCATGAAATGGCGACAGCAATTGTTGAGATTTCTACTTTAATTGAACAGCAAATGCATAATATTGAAACGACAGCACGACAATCACAGGAAGTCGCAGCCATAGCAGAAGAAACATCAGCGGGAGCACAAGAAGTTCGAAGTGCTGCTGAAGAGCAAGCCCATGCAATTGAACAGGTTGAACATCTTGCGCAAAGTTTAAAAAAGCAATCAGAAGCATTGCATAAAATGATTCAACAATTTGATAGACAAGCATAGTCCTATGGGCTATACATAATTGCGATGAAAATCGGATTATGTATAGTCTTTTTTTCTTCCCTTTTGTCAGTAGTAAACTTCTATCTAAAAGTCGCCTTTATGTCCACTGCAAGTAAAAAGCTGAAAAAACTTTAGTAGATGGAATATTACAACAAAAGACTGTTATCCGAACTTATTAACACGATATTCACATTATCCACAGAAAAATAGGTTTAAAAGTGAATGTTTTTATGTTAATATACAATAAACGTTCGTCTTTCGTGGGAAATCAACGTAAAAATACAAGAAAAATCATGTTATTATTCGAAAAGAAGTGGTACACTAAGGTTGACTATAATTCGAAAAGAGGGAACCCAGTGAGAATAGCAATTTCTTCTGATCACGGAGGCAATAACTTACGTCGTGAGATTATGCAGCTATTAGATGAACTTCAAATTAGCTACGAAGATTTTGGTCCACAATCTGCGGATTCAGTAGACTATCCAGATTACGCAAAACCAGTTTCAGAGGGTGTTGCTAATGGAGAATTTGATAAAGGAATTTTAATTTGTGGTACAGGAATTGGTATGTCCATTGCTGCAAATAAAGTGAAAGGCATTCGTTGTGCATTAGTGCATGATGTATTTAGTGCCAAGGCAACACGTTGCCATAATGATTCAAATATTTTAGCGATGGGTGAACGCGTCATTGGTCCGGGCCTTGCAAGAGAAATTGCACAAACTTGGCTAGAGACAGATTTCGAAGGTGGCCGTCATGCACGCCGCATTGAAAAAATTACAGAACTAGAGCAATAAAGATTTATTATTCCGTGAATGGCATTCGGAAAGGATGTCATTCATGGCATGATTTTAATGAATATAGATGAAGGAGCTGAGCTTAATGGTTGTAAAACAAATACGAACGCATTTGACTCAGTTACTCAGTGAATTTGAAGAGCAAGTCACTTTACGACCCCATACAATTTTTGTCGTAGGATGCTCTACATCTGAAGTGATTGGTCAGAAAATTGGCACAGCGGGTGCGTTGGAAATAGCTGAAGCCATTTACGAGCCGTTACAAGAATTTGCATCAAAACACCAGCTATATTTAGCATTCCAAGGTTGTGAACATATTAACCGTGCTATTACGATGGAGGCATCAGCAGCTGAAAAGTTTGGCTATGATCCAGTAGCGGTAGTCCCAATACGCACGGCAGGTGGGTCAATGTCCGCTTATGCCTACACAAGATTTGCAAGCCCTGTGGTTGTGGAAACAGTCCAGGCACATGCTGGTATTGATATTGGACAAACATTAATTGGTATGCATTTAAAAGCGGTAGCTGTTCCAGTTCGAACATCAGTAAAAATGGTGGGCGAAGCAGTTGTCACAATTGCTACAACACGTCCGAAGCTAATTGGCGGAGAACGTGCAGTATATAAATAATTACCACTTTTATCTGTGGTATAGATAAACGATACTTTAGGAGGCTTTTTCTAACATGGCATATGAAAAATTAGCAGTACAAGACAAAGCAGTATTAGATGGAATTCTTGCAGAGAAAAAACGTCAACAAGCAAATATTGAATTGATTGCATCAGAAAACTTTGTATCAGAAGCAGTTATGGAAGCACAAGGCTCTGTACTGACAAATAAATACGCTGAAGGCTATCCGGGTAAACGTTACTATGGTGGATGTGAACATGTAGACGTTGTAGAAGATATCGCGCGTGACCGTGTGAAAGAAATCTTTGGTGCGGAATATGCAAACGTCCAACCTCACTCAGGTGCGCAAGCAAATATGGCTGTGTACCACACAATTTTAGAACCAGGTGACACGGTTCTTGGTATGAACCTTTCTCATGGTGGTCACTTAACACACGGATCACCAGTAAACTTCTCTGGTATTCTATACAATTTTGTGGAATACGGTGTAACAAAAGATACGCAAGTAATTGATTATGAAGATGTACGTCAAAAGGCATTAGAACATAAGCCAAAACTTATTGTTGCAGGTGCTTCAGCTTATCCACGTGAAATCGATTTCTCTAAATTCCGTGAAATAGCAGACGAAGTAGGCGCATATTTCATGGTTGATATGGCGCACATTGCTGGTCTAGTTGCGGCTGGCGAACACCAATCACCAGTGCCATATGCTGATTTTGTTACATCAACAACACATAAAACATTACGTGGACCTCGTGGTGGACTAATTCTTGCTTCAAAAGAATGGGAGCAAAAACTAAATAAATCTGTTTTCCCTGGTATACAAGGTGGTCCATTAATGCATGTTATTGCAGCTAAAGCTGTAGCATTTGGCGAAGCATTACAACCAGAATTTAAAGACTATGCGAAGCAAATTAAAGCGAATGCAAAAGCGTTAGCTGAAGTTCTAATTGCTGAAGGTGTTGAAATTGTATCTGGTGGTACAGATAACCACTTATTACTACTTAACGTTAAATCTCTTGGTTTAACAGGTAAAGTTGCTGAGCATGCACTTGATGAAGTAGGTATTACAACGAATAAAAACACGATTCCTTACGATACTGAATCTCCATTTGTTACTTCTGGTATTCGTATTGGTACGCCAGCTGTTACTTCTCGTGGCTTTAAAGAGGAAGATATGAAAGAAGTTGGAGAAATTATTGCAGCTGTTCTAAAAAATCCTGAAGATGAAGCAGTTAAAGCGGAAGCAAAAGAGCGCGTGAAAGCATTAACGGATAAACATCCATTATACGCATAATAGAATAATAGGGCTGTGTTTAGAGTACATTTTTTACTTTAAACACAGTCTTTTATTTTTCGGAAATATAGGGTTAAACTGTAAAATGCATCTTTTTTCTAATAAAGTAGAATAATCCTCTTATTTTTGAATAAATTTACATAAAACAGGTATAAAGGGATATATTATAGTATGCTGAGGACAGATAATGTCCTAGAAAAGAAGTTTTTTTTCACAAAAGTGAAAATTTAATTAAATTTTATGTACAATGGAAATGGGATGAAGTGATAGAGACGGAGGGGTTGGATGGTCACTAAATCGTTAGACATAGATCATGATGTTTTATTAAACAGCATTCGCAAGTTAGGGGATAATTCGAAAGAAAGTTACGTTATTTTTGATGCAACCAATTGTCAGTGCATACTGGAATGTAGTGATTCTTTTTGTACGCTTACAAATGCTTCGCGGTCACAAATCCTAAATACTAATTTTTTTTCATGGCTTTCTATGGATGAAGAAAAGACAACCATTGAAATGATGAAAGAAAAAATACATAACGGCATAATGGTACAAGCGAAGCTTACTCATAATACCATTAATAAACACCCCTTTTGGGCGGAAATACAAGCATTACCATTTTGTAATGAGGCAAATGTAACGCAATTTGTTCTAGTACTTGTGAAGGATGTTACCTATTATCATACAGAAGATTTCTTTATGCGTTTAGAAAATGATATGTACAAGGCGATTGAAAGAGATAGCAGCTTTGAACAAAAAATGAAAATGATATGCCGTGGACTTGATGAATTTTTCATGCCGAATATTTCAAGTATGGTTCTCATTAAAAAGGACGCAAAACAATTGCAAGTATTTACAGGTGAGGATGAATCACGATGTGTACCAAAATGTTGTGAAAACAATGAATTTTTTACGGAAATTATGCAGTCAGAAACATCTACGTTCATTGAAAATTTAGATGAAGTAGATATTCCTGTAGAACATAAAAAATATGCAACATTGTCTCAAATGCCATATGGTTGGTTTATACCAATACGCAATCAACAACGGCAAGTGATAGGACTTTTTTCGATATTTGGTCAAAAAACGTTAAGTGACCAAAAGTTTTTGAAAAATATGTTTCGGAAAATGGGGGCACTAGTTGCCTTAGCTTTTTCGTATGCGAAGACGCAGAAAAAAATATGGAGTTTAGCCTACACAGATATTACAACGGGTTTACCAAATCGCCACAGCTTCGTTAATTCTCTCGAAAAAGTAGTTGAACAGGGTCAAAGTGGCTTTATTAAAATATTAAAACCAAGTGAATTTCACCAAGTAGTCGAATTATACGGACGGGAAATTGGTGATGAACTTTTAAGACAACTTGCCAAACGACTTGAGCAAGACAAGCCTGAATACCATGAATATGTTGCTAGATTTACAAGTTCTAGTCTTATTATGTCTACAATAGCACAGCATGAAAATTTACAAGATTACGAAGTGCGGATAAAGGAAACAATTCGTCAGCCATTTGTTATTGGAGGAAAGCAAATCTATATAACGTTAAAAACAGGTATTGCTTCTTATAATAATAGTACAAAAATCAAAGATGCAATCCGTTTTGCTGACAATGCTCTCTCCTTTGCTATCGATAAGCCAGGTACACATACAGAAATATTTACGACAGAGAAAAATGATGCACTTGTGCAGAAAATGACCATTTTAAACCATTTATCTCAAGCGATTAAAAATAAAGAAATTACAGTCCATTTACAGCCTAAAGTAGATTTACGTAATGGCGAAATTAAAAGTATTGAAGCTCTAGCACGTTGGATTTCTCCTAAGCTAGGTTTTGTTTCACCAGCAATCTTTATTCCAGTAGCAGAAAGTGTGGGAAAGGTTCGGGAAATTGATGTTCAAGTTCTAGAAACTGTACTCTCATGGCTTTCACAGCGTCAACGGTTAGGAAAAAATTTAGTGAGAGTAGCAGTCAATATTTCACCAGATCATTTTTACTATCCACATTTTGTTCAGGATACAGTAAAACTAGTTTGGAAATATAAGATTGATCCTAGTTATATCATTTTAGAGGTAACAGAAAATATTGGCCTAGTAGATTTCCAATCTGCCTATAAAATTATTCAAGAGCTAAAGAGCTATGGCTTTAAAACATCAGTAGATGATTTTGGCACAGGTTTTTCATCATTAAGTTATTTGCAACAATTACCGTTCACTGAATTAAAGATTGATCGGAGCTTTATTAATGCAATTGAAGATGCTGCAACACTGGCTATAGTGCGCTCTATCATTCAACTGGCATTAAATTTAGGGATGACATCAGTAGCAGAGGGGATTGAAACAGAGGAACAGGTTGAAATTTTACGTACGCTTGGCTGTACTGTGGGACAAGGGTATTTCTACTATAAACCAATGACAATTGAACAATTAGATACAATCCTTGAATAATAACTTATTTTTGTCAAAAGAACTATAACAAAAGGAGTCGTCCTAAATTTATTTTTGAGGCGACTCCTTTTTTCTGTTATACTAGTTGAGATAAAAATGAAATCCGAACGGTTAGGAGAGAATCCCTTTGAGCAAAGTCTATGTATTTGATCATCCACTAATCCAACACAAGTTAACTTATATTCGTGATAAGAACACAGGAACAAAAGAATTTCGTGAGCTAGTAGACGAAGTAGCAACACTTATGGCGTTTGAAATCACACGTGATATGCCTGTAGAAGAAATTGAAATTGAAACACCTGTAACCATTGCAAAAACAAAAGTACTATCTGGTAAAAAGCTTGCTATCGTACCAATTCTACGTGCAGGTATCGGCATGGTAGATGGCGTATTGAAGCTTATCCCAGCTGCAAAAGTTGGACATATTGGTCTTTATCGTGACCCTGAAACATTAAAGCCAGTTGAATATTATGCAAAATTGCCTGCAGATGTTGAAGAACGTGATTTCATTATTGTAGATCCAATGCTTGCAACTGGTGGTTCAGCAGTGGAAGCTATCCATTCATTGAAGAAACGTGGAGCTAAAAACATTAAATTCATGTGCTTAATCGCTGCACCAGAGGGCGTAAAAGCTATTCAGGAAGAACATTCGGATGTAGATATTTACATTGCTGCTCTTGATGAAAAATTAAATGATCATGGCTATATTGTTCCTGGTCTAGGTGATGCAGGAGACCGCCTATTCGGTACAAAATAAACATCAATACATGAAATTCCTTTATTTAGGAAGAAACTAATAACTTGTGAAAGCGTCCTTCAAATTGAAGGGCGTTTCATAGTATGTTTGGGCAAGTACATCTCTTGATAGCAATCAACGGATGTGGCTAACCTTCTCATACAATAACAAAAAGGACGGTGCAGATCGTTTTGACAAAGAAATGGAAAGTAATGACGATTTTTGGTACAAGACCAGAAGCAATTAAAATGGCTCCTCTCGTTTTAGAGTTACAAAAGTATCCAGAGCAAATAGAATCTATTGTAACCGTAACAGCACAGCATCGCCAAATGCTTGATCAAGTACTAGAGACATTTAAAATTACACCTAACTATGATTTAAATATTATGAAGGATCGTCAAACATTAATTGATGTCACAACAAACGCTTTACAGGGCTTAGATAAAGTAATGAAAGAAGCACAACCTGATATCGTTTTAGTACATGGTGATACAGCGACGACTTTTATTGCCAGCTTGGCGGCATTTTATAATCAAATAGCTATCGGACATGTGGAAGCTGGTCTTCGTACGTGGAACAAATATTCACCGTACCCTGAGGAAATGAATCGTCAACTAACAGGTGTGATGGCTGATTTGCATTTTGCACCAACAGAGGTATCTAAAAAGAATCTACTAGATGAAAATAAAAACCCAGATACTATTTTCGTGACGGGTAACACAGCTATTGACGCATTAGCAACAACGGTTAGCGAGCATTACACTCATCCAGTATTAGAAAAAATAGGTGAGGATCGCATGATTTTATTAACGGCACACCGTCGAGAAAATTTAGGTGAGCCCATGCGTCATATGTTCAAAGCGATCACAAGAATACTAGCAGAGCATGAGGATGTACAAGTTGTTTATCCTGTGCACATGAATCCTGCTGTAAGAGAAATTGCCAATGAAATCTTAGGTGAAAATAATCGTGTGCATTTAATAGAGCCACTTGAAGTGTTTGATTTCCATAACTTTGCAGCCAATTCATATATGATCCTAACGGATTCAGGAGGCGTGCAGGAGGAAGCCCCATCATTAGGGAAACCAGTGCTAGTGCTTAGGGATACAACAGAACGTCCAGAAGGGATTGCAGCTGGAACATTAAAGCTAGCAGGAACAGAAGAGGAAACAATTTATGCCTTAGCTAAAGAGTTACTAACAGATAAAAACGCCTACGAAGCAATGGCAAAAGCATCAAATCCTTATGGGGATGGACATGCATCTAAGCGTATTGTAGAGGCATTGCTAGGATTTTTACTAAAAACTAATTAATGTACTAATTTTTATTGTGAAAAATAAGTCTAATGTACCTATTGGAATGGGTAAGCTAATTTACGAGCATAATCATGTCGTAAATTAGCTTTTTTAATGCGTCAAGAAAATAGGAGGTTTTGAAACTATGAAATTTCATACACAAATTTGTCAACAATTTGACAAGAGTATAGAGGCTGTGAAGTTTTTCTCCTTTACCAATTGACTTCAAATATCACCTATTGTATGCTTACAAAGGGTAAGAATGATAAGGGTTTCTGTTCATAAATAGGACGTTGAAACACTTGTTATATCAACTTTCTACTAAATTGACAGTTCAAAATAAAACTGTCGATTTGCAACGTTTTGTGCGTTTCGGTTTTTACCGAGTCGGTAAGGGGTGTAAGTTATTTTTGGGCATTTACACCTGTAATTGAAATGACTCTCCCATTACTATTCCGCTGTGAGTAGTGCTTTTCACTGCTCTTTTCTGATTTCACATAGTGGTCAGCAAACGTTTTCATTACTCGAAAAAATGATTCAGGAGATTACAACCAATGCTAGATTTGCATCACATTTTTGCTGTGCAGAAGAGGGCGTTATTTTTTTTGCTTGCACTCTGCGCATTAGGCTGGGGATTCACTCCCTATCAAACTGTTTTTGCGGGCATCGCAGTAGGTGCATTTTTTGGTACGTATAATTTTTGGATTTTAGTTCGCCGGATGGAAAAGTTTGATCGATCCATTAGTGAAGGGAAGAAAATAGGCTCACTTGGTACAGCGCTTCGCTTTGGATCAGGTGTTGCGGCAGTCGCAATAGCCATTTCGTTGCCAAACTATTTTCACTTAATTAGCACGGTTATAGGGCTAATGATTCCGTACGTTTTTCTCTTTGTCGAGAGAATTGTGTCACATGTAAGGAACCGCTAATGTGCTTTAAATTAGAAAGAGAGGTGAAAAATAACAATGAATCATGAAGCTCCGTTACTAGAAGTCGGTTTTTTAACATTTAACTTATCGACAGTTATGATGTTACTAGTTGCCGCAATTATCGTATTTTTAATTGCTTTTATCTCAACTAGAAGCCTAAAGTTAAAACCTACTGGTATGCAAAACTTTATGGAATGGATTATGGATTTCGTTAAGAATATCATTAAAAGCAACATGGACTGGAAAACTGGTGGTCGATTCCACGTTTTAGGTATTACGCTAATTATGTTTATCGCAGTATCTAACTTACTAGGTCTTCCATTCTCAATCGTCTTTGATCATGAGCTATGGTGGAAATCACCAACAGCTGACCCAACAGTAACGATGACGTTGGCAGCAATGATTTTAGTCTTAACGCATTTCTATGGTATTAAAATGAAGGGTACAGGTCATTATGTTGGTACATTCTTCAAACCAATGTCATTCATGTTCCCACTTAAAATAGTAGAAGAATTTGCAAACACATTAACATTAGGTTTACGTCTTTACGGTAACATTTACGCGGGTGAGATTTTACTTGGCTTACTTGCAGGATTAGCATCATCAGGTGCCGTGGGATTCATCGGAGCAATCGTTCCTATGATGGCATGGCAAGGTTTCTCAATTTTCATCGGCTTCATCCAAGCCTTTATCTTCACAATGTTAACAATGGTTTACATGGCTCATAAAGTGAGCGATGACCATTAATATAAAGCATATATCCTATGCTTGAACCACAAAAAAACAAACAATTCCAAGGAGGAAATTTTCAAATGACAGGTTCATTAGGTTTATTAGCAGCAGCAATCGCAATCGGTTTAGGTGCACTTGGTGCAGGTATCGGTAACGGTCTTATCGTTTCAAAAACAGTAGAAGGTATCGCTCGTCAACCAGAAGCTCGTGGCGTTCTTCAAACTACAATGTTCATCGGGGTTGCATTAGTTGAGGCCCTACCGATCATCGCAGTAGTAGTAGCATTCATCGTAATGAACAAATAATTCAGTTGAACACTGAATTTTACTAGTGGCGAAGCAGGATTCTCCAGATGAAACTTCGCCCTTCATTTTGGAACTGATAAAAGCTATGTGTAAATATAGCTTTTTAAAATAGGTAGTTTTTTAGTTAATAAATTATGTTGAAGTTAAAGCTCTTGAAGGGAGTGAAACAATCGTGTTTTTAGATAATCTTGTACTAGGTGCAGGCGCTGGATTTAATAGCGGAGACATCATCGCAACATTAGTTATCTTCTTAGTATTAATGTTCTTACTTAAGAAAGTAGCTTGGGGTCCACTTATGGGCATCATGCAACAACGTGAAGAATTAGTAGCGAGTGAAATCGAAGCAGCTGAAAAAGCGCGCAAAGAATCGCACCAATTTTTAGAAGAACAAAAGAGCCTTCTTAAAGAAGCTCGTACGGAAGCACAATCGATTGTTGAAGGCGCTAAGAAGCAAGGCGAACTACAAAAAGAAGAAATTCTTACTGCAGCTCGTAATGAAGCAAACCGCTTAAAAGAATCAGCTTTACGTGAAATTGAGTCTGAAAAAGAAAAAGCTATTGCAGCTGTACGTGATGAAGTCGTTTCATTATCTGTACTTGCAGCATCTAAAGTCCTTAGCAAAGAGATTTCTGAGGCAGACAACCGTGCTCTAATTGAAGAGACGATTGCGAAGGCAGGGGAAGCTCGATGAGTAATTCAACTGTAGCAAAACGTTACGCTCAAGCGCTTTTTGAATTAGCGCAACAAAAAAACATGCTTACTGAAGTTGGAGCAGACTTAAGCGAACTAACAAAAGTTATTAAAGAATCTCCTGATTTTTTAACGCTTTTAAATGCGCCTAAGTTCTCCATCGAACGTAAAAAACAAATGGTAGCTGAAATCTTTGCTGGTGCAACACCAGAAGTTTTACACACAGTTCAACTTTTAGTTGAGAAAAAACGTGTAAACGAGATGAAGCTAATTGCTAATGCATATGCTGAACTTGCTGCACAGGCACAAGGCACTGCAGATGCAACAGTATTTTCAACACGTGCACTTTCTCCAGAAGAAAGCGCTAATATTTCGGCAGCGTTCGCGAAGCTTGTTGGAAAACAATCATTAAACATTACAAACGAAATCGATCCATCTTTACTTGGTGGTATTCGTGTTCAAATCGGTAACCATATTTATGATAGCTCAGTAGCAAATAAACTTGAGCGTCTGAAACGTGAATTAATCGGTTAATAATTTAGAAATGTGAGAGGTGACATACATGGGCATCAAGGCTGAAGAAATCAGCAGTCTGATTAAACAACAGATTGAGAATTATGAATCTGAACTTAAAGTAAGCGAAGTTGGTACAGTTATCCGTATTGGTGACGGTATCGCTCTTGCTCATGGCCTCGACAACGCCATGGCTGGAGAGCTTTTAGAGTTCTCTAATGGTGTTATGGGTATGGCTCAAAACCTAGAAGAAGGTAACGTTGGTATCGTAATCTTAGGTCCATACACTGACATCAAAGAAGGCGATGAAGTTCGTCGTACAGGTCGTATTATGGAAGTACCAGTTGGTGAAGAACTAATTGGTCGTGTTGTAAACCCACTTGGTCAACCAGTGGATGGACAAGGTCCAATCAACACTACAAAATCTCGTCCAATCGAAAGTCCAGCTTTCGGTGTAATGGCTCGTAAATCAGTACACGAACCACTACAAACTGGTATTAAAGCGATTGACGCATTAGTACCAATCGGTCGTGGTCAACGTGAGTTAATTATTGGTGACCGTCAAACTGGTAAAACATCTGTAGCTATCGATACAATTCTTAACCAAAATGACCAAAACATGATTTGTATCTATGTAGCAATCGGTCAAAAAGAATCAACAGTACGTGGAGTTGTAGAAACTCTTCGTAAACATGGCGCTTTAGATTACACAATCGTTGTGACAGCTTCTGCTTCTCAACCAGCTCCATTACTATTCTTAGCACCATTTGCTGGTGTTTCTATGGCAGAAGAATTCATGTTACAAGGTAAACACGTTTTAATCGTGTACGATGATCTTTCTAAACAAGCATCAGCTTACCGTGAACTTTCACTTCTTCTACGCCGTCCTCCAGGTCGTGAAGCTTACCCTGGTGACGTTTTCTACTTACACAGCCGCTTACTTGAACGTGCTGCGAAGTTAAACGAAACATATCAAAATGGTTCAATTACAGCTCTTCCATTCGTTGAGACACAAGCTGGGGATATCTCTGCATACATCCCAACTAACGTAATCTCAATTACTGATGGACAAATTTTCTTACAATCTGACTTATTCAACTCAGGTGTACGTCCAGCGATCAACGCCGGTCTTTCTGTATCACGTGTAGGTGGATCTGCTCAAATTAAAGCGATGAAAAAAGTTGCAGGTACGCTACGTCTTGACTTAGCTGCATTCCGTGAGCTTGAATCATTCGCACAATTTGGTTCAGATTTAGATAAAGCAACACTTGCTAAACTTGAGCGTGGTAAACGTACGGTTGAAGTTCTTAAACAAGACCTAAACAAACCACTAAAAGTTGAAAAACAAGTTGCGATCCTTTATGCATTAACTAAAGGTCATTTAGATGATATTCCAGTACAAGATATCGTTCGCTTTGAATCTGAATTCTTAAGCTGGTTAGATTCAAACCACACAAACGTTTTAGATCATGTTCGTACTACTAAAGAGCTTGCTCCTGATGCGGATTATGAAGCAGCAATTAATGCATTCAAAAAAACTTTCGCTAAATCAGAATAAGTTCAACGAGTCACTTGATTAAAAAACAGAAGGTGGTGAAATACCAGTGGTAAACTTACGCGAAATAAAAGGTCGTATTACTTCAACAAAGAGTACGAAGCAAATTACAAAAGCGATGCAGATGGTTTCTTCTTCTAAGTTACGTCGTGCAGAGCAAAATGCTAAAGCTTACGTTCCATACATGGAAAAAATTCAGGACGTAGTAGGCGCAATCGCTTCAGGGACAAAAGACAGTGGACATCCAATGTTAACTGCTCGTCCTGTTAAGAAAACGGCTTACTTAGTCATTGGTTCTGACCGTGGTCTTGCGGGTGCTTACAACTCAAGTATCCTACGTCAAGTACAACGTACAATTAACGAGCGTCATAAATCAAAAGACGAATACGTTATTTTAGCAGTAGGTCGTGTTGTTCGTGACTACTTTGTGAAACGTGATCATAATGTCATCAGTGATGTTGTCGGTCTTCCTGACCAACCAACATTTGCTGATATTAAAGAAATCGCTCGTAATGCTGTTGGTATGTTCATTGATGGTACGTATGACGAACTTTATATGTACTATAATCACTTTGTCAGCGCTATTGCTAGTGAAGTGACAGAGAAAAAACTTCTTCCATTAACAGATATTGCCCCTGCAAGCGGTAATGCTTCTTACGAATTTGAACCATCTGGTGAAGCAATTCTAGAAGTGTTACTTCCACAATATGCGGAAAGCTTAGTTTATGGCGCATTATTAGATGGAAAAGCAAGTGAACATGCTTCTCGTATGACGGCTATGAAAAATGCAACAGATAATGCAACTGATCTTATTTCAGACCTTTCTTTGCAATATAACCGTGCACGTCAAGCGGCGATTACACAAGAAATTACAGAAATCGTTGGTGGAGCTGCAGCCTTAGAATAGGCAAGCAGCTTCCCAATGTCGTATAAGAATACGATAGGAGGGTACACAGTAATGAATAAAGGACATGTTATTCAAGTAATGGGTCCAGTTGTTGACGTAAAATTCGACAATGGCCAATTACCAGCAATCTATAACGCATTAACAGTTAAGATTGAACGTCCTAATGAAGAACCAACAATTCTTGCATTAGAAGTTGCGCTTCATTTAGGTGATGATTCTGTTCGTACAATTGCGATGTCATCTACTGATGGCTTACAACGTGGAGCAGAAGTAACAGACTCAGGAAAAGCTATCTCAGTACCAGTTGGTGAAGTTACACTAGGTCGTGTATTCAACGTACTTGGAGAAGTAATTGACTTAGGTGAAGAGATTCCAGCTGACGCACGTCGTGATTCAATTCACCGTGAAGCACCAACTTTCGAGAACCTTTCAACTTCAGTTGAAATTCTTGAAACAGGTATCAAAGTAGTAGACTTACTTGCACCATATATTAAAGGTGGTAAAATCGGTCTATTCGGTGGTGCCGGTGTAGGTAAAACTGTATTAATCCAAGAATTAATCAACAACATCGCACAAGAGCACTCAGGTATCTCTGTATTCGCTGGTGTAGGTGAGCGTACTCGTGAAGGGAACGACTTATTCTTCGAGATGAGCGATTCAGGCGTTATCAAGCAAACAGCGATGGTATTCGGTCAAATGAACGAGCCACCTGGTGCACGTATGCGTGTAGCTCTAACTGGTCTTACAATGGCGGAATACTTCCGTGATGAGCAAGGCCAAGACGTGCTTTTATTCATCGACAATATCTTCCGTTTCACACAAGCAGGTTCTGAGGTTTCTGCCCTATTAGGTCGTATGCCTTCTGCGGTAGGTTACCAACCAACACTTGCAACTGAAATGGGTAAACTACAAGAGCGTATCACATCTACGAACAAAGGATCTGTAACTTCTATCCAAGCGATCTATGTACCAGCCGATGACTATACTGACCCGGCTCCAGCTACAACTTTCGCCCACTTAGATGCAACTACTAACCTTGAGCGTAAATTATCAGAAATGGGTATTTACCCTGCGGTTGACCCACTAGCTTCGACTTCTCGTGCATTATCACCTGAAATCGTAGGCGCTGAGCACTACGCAATTGCTACTGGTGTACAACGTACAATCCAACGTTACCGCGAATTACAAGATATCATTGCGATTTTAGGTATGGATGAGTTATCTGATGAAGATAAACAAACAGTAGAACGTGCTCGTCGTATTCAATTCTTCTTATCACAAAACTTCCACGTAGCGGAACAATTCACTGGTCAAAAAGGTTCTTATGTACCTGTAAAAGAAACTGTTCGCTCATTCAAGGAAATCCTTGATGGCAAATGGGATCACCTACCAGAAGATGCTTTCCGTCTAGTTGGTTCAATTGATGAAGTAGTTGAAAAAGCGAAAAGCATGGGCGTAGAGGTTTAATACTAGGGACGAGGAGGAAAAAATATGAAGACAGTTCTAGTCAATATTGTCACTCCCGACGGCCCAGTATACGATTCTGAAGTATCAATGGTAATCGCTAAAACAACTTCAGGAGAAATCGGTGTTCTTGCAGGCCATATTCCAATGGTTGCTCCACTTGCTATTGGTGCAGTGAAGCTTAAAAAAGAAAACGGTTCGACTGATATTGTTGCTGTAAGCGGTGGTTTCATTGAAGTTCGTCCAGAAAAAATCTCAATTTTAGCGCCGTCTGCTGAAATTGCTGAAAATATCGATGTTCAACGTGCTAAAGAAGCCGTTAAACGTGCTGAAGGACGTCTTCAAGGTAAACAAGACAACATTGATTTCAAACGTGCTGACCTAGCATTAAAACGTGCGTTGAATCGTATCAACGTTCATGAGGGTAATATCTAATTCATTTTTAACGGGCAGATATAGCATCTGCCCGTTTTTTAAGGTGACCTAGGAGAAATGGAGGAGGAAACATGGAAGTTTATGAAGCGATAGGACAAGAAGCTTTGTTAGGTATTTTGTCTCATATCTTTTTTATCGCAATTACTTTTTATGCATTACAGGCTTTTATGTTAGAGAAAATATTTAAGAAGAATCGAGTTTTTCAAATTCAGCTTATTTATATTTTATTAAGTATTGCAATCGGTACAACCGTATCCAATTTCTTTCTTCAACTATCTAATTGGTCTGGCAAACTTCCCTACTTATTTTAAAGCAGTGAACCCTTCTATATTAATGAAGATGGTTTACTCTACATGTTTCAAAGGACTTTATAACCCGATTTGTGTGGCCCTTTGAACTATGTAATAAACGTGTTCAACGTTAATTGGGCTTGCCCAAACCGTTTAAAATTACCTGGTATTTGCTATAATCATCGCCCACTCTAAAAAAATGTGAGAAAAGTTGTTTTTTATTCATATATCTTGGGGTATGTATTAGAAGCGAACTGGTTATTGGTCATTCACAAAAAAAAATTGGTAGCGTACAATAAATAAATAGCAAAATATCTAATAATGGCTTAAAATAGTGATTTGGACGCTTGAACGAGCGTTAGAAAAGTTGTACTATAGAGTTGTTTGTTTACTGATTATGACATTATACTTCTTTTTAAAATAAAAATTCGATAGGTTAATAGATTGAATTCGGAGGGACATAGGGTGGATAAAATAATAGTGACTGGCGGCCAAAAACTACAGGGAAAAGTACGTGTAGAGGGCGCAAAAAATGCAGTGTTACCAATCCTTGCGGCAGCTTTACTTGCTTCAAAAGGAGAAAACGTAATTAAGGAAGTCCCTAATTTAGCAGACGTCTTTACAATAAACGAAGTACTTAAAAGTTTAAACGCAGCAGTTACATATATACCTGAAGATAATGCCGTGTATATAGATGCATCAAAAGAACTTTCAAGTGAAGCTCAATTTGAATTTGTTAGTAAAATGCGTGCATCCATTTTAGTAATGGGCTCTTTACTTGCTCGTAATGGATATGCTCGTGTTGCTCTACCAGGAGGCTGTGCAATCGGTTCTCGCCCGATTGAATTACACTTAAAAGGCTTTGAAGCAATGGGTGCAAAAATCTCATTTGGTCATGGTTATGTAGAGGCGAAAACAGAAGGTCGCTTAAAGGGGGCTAATGTATATTTAGACTTCCCAAGTGTCGGTGCAACAGAAAATATTATGACAGCTGCATCTCTAGCAGAAGGGACAACTGTCATTGAAAATGCAGCGAAAGAGCCTGAAATAGTAGATCTTGCAAACTTCATTAATAGTATGGGAGGCCGTGTAATCGGTGCAGGTACCAATACAATTCGTATCGAAGGAGTCGATACATTATATGGAGTAGAGCATCATATTATTCCCGACCGTATTGAAGCTGGTACATTTATGGTAGCAGCAGCTATTACTAAGGGAGATGTAGTGATTGAAAATGCAGTACCAGAGCATATGACAGCTTTGATTGCTAAGATGCGTGAGATGGGTGTAGAAATTACAGAGTTGGATGAAGGAATTCGTGTACGTGTTCCACATACATTAAAAGCTGTTGATATTAAAACGATGCCACACCCTGGTTTCCCAACAGATATGCAATCACAAATGATGGCTTTAATGCTAACTGCTGAAGGTACGAGTATTATTACAGAAACGGTATTTGAAAATCGTTTTATGCATGTTGAGGAGTTCCGTCGCATGAATGCTGGTGCTAAAATAGAGGGACGCTCTGTGTTTATCGAGGGGCCAGTTAAACTTCAGGGAGCTGAAGTGATGGCAACGGATTTACGAGCTGCGGCTGCACTAATTTTAGCAGGACTTGTATCTGAAGGAGTAACACGAGTTACAAAGCTTCATCATTTAGATCGTGGTTATGTAGATTTCCATGGCAAATTAGCCTCTCTTGGTGCTAATATTGAACGTATTACTGAAGAAGTTGAAACAATTGAAGAAATTACGGTTGAATTACCTACAAACTAAGCTCATTTCTAAACCCTTTGCTGTTTAAGCAGAGGGTTTTTTGTTTTCTCATAACTAAATGGAGTCTAGCATATTATTCCTTATGAAAAAATGGATGATTAGTATAGGTGTCCTTTGTTTATTGGGAGCATTATATATGCTTCCTGTAGTAGGGTTGAGTGAAAGAAGAGAGGCAGTGAAACCTCCAACTAGTGATGATAATGCCTGTGAAATATTTATAGAAGTGGAGGGACAAAAGGAAAAAATCCCTTTGGAGACGTATATTACAGGTGTTGTTGCAGCCGAAATGCCTGTTTCCTTTAAAAAAGAGGCATTGAAAGCACAGGCGATTGCTGCACGCACCTATGCATTGAAAACGACAAATTACGGTAAAACAGCCATTGCTCCAACTGTAGCAAGACAGGTTTTTTACGATGAAGAGCAAAGAAAGGCGAATTGGGCTAGCAATTTCCTGGGAAATGAAAAGAAAATTGTCGAAGCCATCAATGAAACGAAAGGACAAGTTCTTCTATATAATAATGAACTAATTACAGCTATGTTCCATTCGACGAGCAATGGGAAAACAGAAAGTGCTTACGGTTATAGTGGTAATAATGTTCCATATTTACAAAGTGTTGCAAGTGTATCAGATCAAGCTTCACCAAAGTTTACTGCTGAGCAGGAATGGACATTAGCACAATGGAATAAGCTTTGGCCCGTTCAATGGCAAGCTAGTGATTTTAATCGTGTCCAGCTATTTTACAATGACTCGGGGCGAGTAGATCGTTTGCAGTTAGGGAATAATGTTTGGACGGGAAGAGAGGTACGAACAATACTCGGCATTCCATCTACTGATTTTACAATTAACTATAATAACACGACAAGAAAGGTTCATGTAAAAACTCAAGGCTATGGGCATGGAGTGGGAATGAGCCAGTATGGAGCAGAAGCAATGGCGAATGAAGGGAAAACCGCAGCTGAAATTTTACACTATTATTATCAAGATATTGAAATAAAAAAAATAGATGCATGTTTAAAATAGCTTCTAGTTGTTCACACTGCAACTAGAGGTGATGAAAATGAGAGAGGATAAAAATAATAAAGCTTCTCAAAACCAAAATCCAAATCAAAAGGAAAATGGTCAATTACAAAAGAAACCTTGGTTTTGGCCAGTAGTTTACACAGGTGGTGCACTGGTTCTAGCAGGATTGTTATTTGGTTACAATAGTCTCGTATCAAAAGTAGAAGAGGCGCCGTTACCAGATTTAGCTGAAGTAGATCCAGGTCCTGTAGTGGAAACAAATGCACTTACGGAAAACATGAAGTATCCATTCAAAGAAGAGAGTTTTAGTAAAGTACAAGTTTTACAAGAATTTTACGAGTTAGAGGCAAATGAAGAGTCTCGCGAAAATGCACTAATGGTATTTAATCAAACATTTACTACTTCTTCTGGTATCTCTATTGCTATGAATGGTGAAGAATTTGAAGTACTAGCTGCTATGAGTGGTAAAGTACTAGAGGTAAAACTAGACGCATTTACGGGTAATAAGATTGTGATTGAGCATCCAAATGGTATGCAAACACATTATAGCTCTGTAAAGGATATCGCTGTGAAAGAAGGCGATGAGGTTACACAAGGTCAGACATTAGGAAAAGCGACTGACAACGAGTGGAATCAAGCGGCTGGCGTCCACATGCATTTCGAAGTTCTTGAAAACGGAAAATATATTAATCCGAAAAAATTACTAGCTTTTTAAGACAAAAAGCTAGTAACGCATAAAAAATCAGCATTTTATCAGGAAAATGCAAAACGTGTTCTGAATAGCTTTGTCCTTACATAAGGTGAAGAAATGCGCAAATGTGCATCTGATTGCCAAAGCATTTTGTGAAATTGTGTGGAAAGGACGAAGAACGTGCATGAGCACATTCGGAAGCGCTGCATACGCCTCGGTGAATTACTGATTGAGACGCGTGAGACTGTGCGTGTCCTCGCGAAAATGACTGGTTATTCAAAAAGTACGGTGCACAAGGATTTAACAGAGCGATTGCCAACAATTCATGAAGGATTAGCTGACCAAGTGAAAGAAATACTCGCCTACCATAAGGCCGTACGTCATATTCGCGGAGGAGAAGCAACGAAAAACAAGTGGAAAGAAAGAGCGAGTCAAGAATGATTCGTTCTTTTTTGCTGTTTGGACAAGCTTAATAGGCAATTTATAAGGAATAGTAAAACTATATTATAGCCGTTCACAACCTAAAAAGAAAACAGTCTTATTCACTAAATTTAGGTGAAATTACCAATAGTATATGATAAAATATTCTAGATAAAGAGATAAAATGAACGTTATGTAGTTGGAACTGGCGGGAAGGAGAAATTATAGAATGTTTTCGAAAGATATTGGCATTGACTTAGGAACTGCGAACGTATTAATCCACGTTAAAGGTAAAGGAATCGTCCTAAATGAACCATCTGTGGTGGCGATTGATAAAAAGACAAACAAAGTATTAGCGGTAGGGGAAGAAGCTCGCCAAATGGTAGGGAGAACGCCAGGTAATATCACAGCAATTCGCCCACTAAGAGATGGAGTCATTGCAGATTTTGATGTGACAGAGGCGATGTTAAGACATTTCATCAATAAGCTAAACGTTAAAGGATTTTTGGCAAAGCCACGAATTTTAATTTGCTGTCCAACGAACATTACAAGTGTTGAGCAAAAAGCAATTCGTGAAGCAGCAGAAAAATCTGGCGGTAAAAAAGTATATTTAGAGGAAGAACCAAAAGTAGCTGCAATCGGTGCAGGTATGGATATCTTCCAACCAAGCGGCAATATGGTAGTCGACATCGGTGGCGGGACTACAGATATAGCAGTCCTATCAATGGGTGATATTGTAACAAGTGAATCCATTAAAGTAGCAGGAGATGTGTTTGATAACGATATTTTGCAATATATTAAAAAAGAATATAAATTGCTAATTGGTGAACGTACTGCAGAAGCAATCAAGATAACAATCGGTACTGTTTTCAAAGGTAGCCGTGATGATACGATGGATATTCGTGGTCGTGACATGGTAACAGGCTTACCACGTACCATTTCAATTCATTCTGAGGAAATCGAACGTGCTTTACATGAATCAGTAGCAATGATTGTCCAATCAGCAAAAAATGTTTTAGAAAAAACACCACCTGAGCTATCAGCTGATATTATTGATCGTGGAGTAATTATTACTGGTGGCGGTGCATTATTACACGGAATGGATCAGCTATTAACAGAAGAGTTAAAGGTACCTGTCTTTATTGCAGAGCGACCTATGGACTGTGTGGCTATTGGAACAGGTATAATGCTAGAAAATATTGATCGAGTGCCAGCTTCCTTATAAAAATAAATTGAGGTGATTTCTTTGTTTAAAGGGTTTTATACAGTTGCAACAGGTATGATCACGCAACAAAGAAGAACAGAATTATTAACTAATAATTTATCCAATGCGAATACACCAGGATTTAAGGCAGACCAATCCACAATCCGCTCGTTTCCAGACATGTTGATGTCTAGCATTGGAAAAACAAATGCTCCTGCCAATCAACAAGCAGGCGCCGAATATATGAGTCAAGTAGGAGCTTTAAATACAGGGACATATTTACAAGAAACATTGCCAAATTACATACAGGGCCAAATCTATAGCACTGATTTTACAACGGATATGGCGTTGATTGATGGGAACTTACCACAAAATGAAGATGGTGTGTCGGGCTCAATTTTCTTCCGATTAGAACATCCAGCTGGTGGCGAGGCCTATACACGTAATGGTAATTTCACATTAGATGGTCAAGGCTATTTAGTAAATGGTCAAGGTTTATACGTACTTAATGATGCGGGACAGCGTATCCAGCTACCAAATGACGATTTTCGCCTTGCTGAAAATGGAGCCATTTTTGTAAATGATCAGCAAGTAGCACGGGTTGGCGTATCATATGCTGCTAATCCGAACATGCTACTTAAACAGGATAATGGCCTTATTCGTACAGAAAATGGCGAAAACTTACCAACAGCTTATGGAGCAAATGGTGTTTCCTTTACACTTCGTCAAAACTTTTTAGAAGGTTCGAACGTAGATTCTGGTCGCACAATGACAGATTTAATGACAGCCTATCGAGCATTTGAAGCCAATCAAAAAGTATTACAGGCTTATGATCGTAGTATGGAGAAAGCTGTTAACGAAATCGGGAAAATCTAATGAGCGAACAGGAGGCGTTTTATAATGCTACGTACAATGATTACGGCAACGAACACAATGGGTCAATTACAAAATAAAATGGATACGATTAGTAATAATATTGCTAATAGCAATACAACAGGATTTAAAGCAAAGGAAGCATCCTTCAATGAATTACTTTATCAGCAATTCAATAATGATAAGCAGGATCGTGCTGAGCGTCAAACACCTGTTGGTATTCGCTATGGAGCGGGAGCTATGCTTGGACAAATCAAGTCCAATGAAAAGCAAGGTTCATTACAAACAACTAATCGAGATTTAGACTTAGCTTTTACAAAAGCTAAACAATATTTCAATATTTTAATGCCAAATGGTGAAAATGGTACCGAAACAGTGTATACTCGACAAGGTGACTTTTATTTATCTCCGTTAAACAACGGAACAGTGATGTTAGTAACAGCTGATGGTTATCCTGTAGCCGATGCGGCAGGACAAGCCATTACTTTACCAGATACTGTTCAAAAATTTGCCGTTCGAGATGGTGGTGTATTAGAGGCATCTTATCCAAATGGCGATATTATTCGTACGGATTTAGCTGTAACAGAATTCCAAAAGCCACAGTTAATGGAGCATATAGCTGGTTCTTATATAGGATTGCCAGACAACCTAGCTGAACTTGGCTTTACACAGGCAGAGGTTCTAACAGAGCTAGTTGGTGCCAACCGTCAGCAAATTGGAATGCAAAGTGGTACATTAGAAATGTCCAATGTAAACCTCTCAAAGGAAATGACAGAACTAATACAAACACAACGTTCTTATCAATTTAATGCAAGAGCGGTTACATTAGCAGATCAAATGCTCGGACTAATTAACGGCATTCGATAAAAAGTCATCCAAAACACTAGTAAGGAATGAAGAGGAGTACAATCTATGACAAACGATTCACGTCGACGTTCTGTGCCGACACAAGAAACCGATACGCAACCAGAAAAGAAAGAACGCCGCTCAAACGATGAGCAACGCGAAGTTCGATGGGTGCAAATCCGACTGATTCCGATTTGGCTACGCATTGTAATTGTTCTCATCTTAGTCGTTGTTGCCGCAGCAGTAGGCGCAATGTTTGGCTTCAGTGTTATTGGAGAAGGCAATGCTATGGATATTTTCAAAAGAGAAACATGGCAACATATATTTGATATTATGAATGGTAAAGAATAAATTTTATTCTTTACCTTACTTTGTGTATACATACTAATTTTGAGGGGGAAATGACATGTTAACAGCAGAACAAATTCAAGCTATTTTACCGCATCGCTATCCTTTTTTATTCGTAGATCGCATTGTTGAATTAGAAGAAGGGAAACGAGCAGTAGGGTTAAAAAATGTTTCGATTAACGAAGACTTTTTTAATGGGCACTTCCCAGGTTATCCTGTGATGCCGGGTGTATTAATTGTAGAAGCATTAGCACAAGTTGGTGGAGTTGCTTTATTAAATGCAGAAGAATTTAAGGGGCGATTAGCATTTCTAACAGGTGTAGATAATTGTCGTTTCAAACGCCAAGTAGTACCTGGCGACCAGCTTAAACTAGAAGTAGAATTCGTAAAACTTCGTGGTGCGATGGGTAAAGGACATGGTATCGCAACAGTTGATGGAGAACTGGTATGTGAAGCCGATATTTTATTTGCGATTGGACCAGAGCAGCCTAAACAAGCTTAATTTGCATTTGTAGACCAAAAGATATAAAATAGATAAAGTCAAGTCTAAAATTGATTAGTAGGTTCTTAAATTGCGATGGCGATAGTAAAGCGATTGTAAATTAAAATAGATATATGTAATTTTTAGGTTTTACAAACGTAGGAGGATTATTAAGATGTATAAGGAATTGTCTTCAGGTATTAAAATTAGCATTACTCGTTCGATTTCGACATCTTTTGAAACATACTTAGCAAGTATCGGTTGGGATGAAGAGCGCTTTTCCATGGAAGACTTCATTGCAAGCTGGCAAACCTATTTTCAGGAGAATGCCGCATGGATCGAAAAAATCCCTGCTGATACATTGATGAGTGCACAGTTTCATGAAGAGATGGCACAAAAAATCGATGAGGTTATTGCCAAAATTTTAAATGAAGAACCAACAGAGCAGCAAATTGAAACAATCGAAGCATTGCAAAAGGAGCTAGGCACAAACTATAGCTATGACTGCAAAGCAGAGGCAGCATACATTGAACAAGTATTAAAAGAAAAACAAAAATAGTTTGTACAAAAATCGGATAGTTCCCTCCTTTCTCGGGCAATCTATGATGGATCACAAATACACACGATGTATTTGATGACATAGACCTAAGAAAGGAGGTTTTTTACTATGTGGAAAATGTCATTTTTAGCCATTATCCTTGCAACTGTATTCCTTGGAGGATGTAACTGGGGAAATAATGCAGTAGAAGATCACCCTGTAAGAGACGTCGAAAATGACGTTCGTCGTGGTGTAGACGATGTTGAGGATGCATTAACTCCAAATGATCGCGACGACAATGCATACGATCGTAATAATGTGAATGGAAATGGTGTTGATCGAGGTACTGTCAATGATAATACAACATTGCCAGAAGCAACAACACCAGGGTCAAACGCCGATATCAACAGCACAAACGGCTTTGATAACACACCAAATGCAAATGGAGTAAACGGTGTTGAACGTAATGACAACATAAACAGCAACAATAATAATGATGTTGTCGACGATAAAGTCAACGACACTGAAAAGTATCGTGACGGCATGAACAACCGATAATATAAAAAAGAGTGTTTCCTTAACGGAAAACACTCTTTTTTCGTTTACTTTAGGTGAGTAGAGCGGAGTCGGAGTGAATACCCGCGGAAGGAGAGTGAATCCTCGCGGAAGGAGAGTGAATCCCCGCGGAAGGGAAGTGAATACCCGCGGAAGGAGAGTGAATACCCGCGGAAGGAGAGTGAATACCCGCGGAAGAGAAGTGAATACCCGCGGGAGAGAAGTGAATACCCGCGGGAGAGAAGTGAATCCCCACGGGAGAGAAGTGAATACCCGCGGAAGGAGAGCGAATCCCCACGGAAGAAGGAGGAATACCCGCGGAAGAGAAGTGAATCCCCGCGGAAGGAGAGTGAATACCCGCGGAAGGAGAGCGAATCCCCACGGAAGAAGGAGGAATACCCGCGAAGAGAAGTGAACACCCGCGGAAGAAGAGAAAATCCCCGCGGAAGGAGAGTGAATCCCCGCGGAAGGGGCGAATCCCCGCGGAAGGAGAGTGAATACCCGCGAAGAGAAGTGAACACCCGCTGAAGAAGGGTGAATCCCCGCGGAAGGAGAGTGAATCCCCGCGGAAGGAGAGTGAATACCCTCGGAAGGAGAGTGAATACCCGCGGAAGGAGCGAATACCCGCGGAAGAAAGGGGAATACCCGCGGAAGGAGAGTGAATACTCGCTGAAGAAGTGAATCCCCGCGGGAGAGGAGTGAATACCCTGAAAGCAGAAAAAGTTCCCTGAGCAGAACCCTTAAAATCAATAAAACCTTTCCATATGATCCAATAAATTTTCAGGTAAATGATAAACTCGATTTCTATAGGTACCTGTATAAGGAAACTGAAATTTCCGAAGTAATCGTGTGGCTGTATCACTAGAATGAATACCGAAAAATGTCCTTAGCTGTTGGTTTGTAATGTTATGACTAACTAATAAACGATAATCTAATAAGGCTTCAGCGAAAATTTTTATACTACTATAATGACAATATGAACATTTCCATGTACCACGCTGGAAAGACATCGCATGTTGATAGGAACATTTTGGACACAAAACCCCGTGTCGAATTCGTGATGGGGCAACTGATGTTTGCATTCTGGGAGCTGTTTGCTTGGAAAGAAGCATCTGAACCAATTGAGTCAATTGATCCTCAGTTATTATTTTTTGAGGGTATTTTTTGAAAAGCAACTGAAGATGTTTATGAAGACCTGATACATGAAAAATAGGTAAAGCATTAGATGGGTTAATAATGATTGCTGAAGGATTTGCTATAACAACGGCACCTTCAATAGGGAGGGGGTAATTTGCAATTAGACTTTTCAAAAATCGAATATGACGCTCAGTTTGAGTAAGTGCATTCGGAAAGCCTTCAACTGTTCCATCTACCTTTGTACGTGTGCATTGATGTGTGAGTTGATCAAATTCAAGACGGCCATGAATGTTTTTGATCTCTAAAACGAACATAAATTGAGGGCATATAAAGAGTGTATCCAGCTGATGACCATGCTCAGCAGCATTCATAAAATGTAAATTATTTAATACATAAAAGTTATTTGGACATATTAATTCATACCATTCACGATCAACTTTTTGCTCACCAGCAAAACCTGCATCTAACCGTCGATATTGCTCTTGAAAATAATGAAATTCAACATCATCCTTTAAAAGACGCCTCATTAAAGCTTCAAGCCATAATAACTTTAAAGGTTTTTCTCTTCTTGCAATAATCACAATAGATTCCTCCTTTTTTAAATTGTATTTTACATAATAACAATCACTTGTCCAATAAAAAACGATGCGAAT
This sequence comes from Lysinibacillus irui, assembly GCF_028877475.1. Taxonomy (NCBI): domain Bacteria; kingdom Bacillati; phylum Bacillota; class Bacilli; order Caryophanales; family Bacillaceae; genus Lysinibacillus; species Lysinibacillus irui. The sequence continues at coordinate 553,661 of NZ_CP113527.1, forward strand.
TTTCGCATCGTTAGTCATTTTTTAATTTTGGTCGCTGCTTCATATCTTTCGTAAAACGTTCAAGTAAATTTTCTAGGGAAACACCTTCAGCAAGGAGCTCTGAAAGCAATTGTTCAGCATATTTAGAGCGTTTAATTTTGAGAGTACCTTTTAACAGGACAGAAACATGATCACCGATTTCTTGAACAGTATGTACAATTACCTGGAAAGGAGCGGGTTCATTATCTGGGAATGAAATAACCGCGCGTACATTGAAGACCGTATTATTCGCTAATAGCTCATCAAAGGTTGAGCGATATTGTTTAGCTAGAAACAATTCAAGTATCCAAGATTGATGGCTGTTCTCCTGATTAATAATGATGCCATCGACTAAAGGGAATGGTTGCACGCCATCTTTCGTGACAAGGTCAAAGGAAAGCATTTTAAATGTTTTCATTATGTATATTCCTCCTAAGTCTGTCATTCTTTTAGTATAACACATGAAGTAACGGTTGTTTGTTATGCGCACCTGTTACGTTTTTTTTAAAACTGCGAAATTGTCGATTTCATGAAATAGCATTTGCCATTACAGTCTAAAGCATTCGGCTAGAAAATTAATAAAAATTACCAAAAATAAAAATGCTAATTTACCCAATTTATGCTTTAAAACTTATGGAAATTAACAATTTCAAATTTTGTCATAACTAGGATCGTTTTGTAAGATAAGAGCAATCAAAAGCAAAGGAGGTGAATACATGAATCAAGTCGGATTGGTTGGAAGGTTTACGAAAGATCCAGTGTTACGTTACTTATCAGGAGATCGAGTACAGACTCACTTTTCACTCGCCATTAATCGCAACTTTAAAAACAGTCGTGGAGAAGTAGATGCCGACTTTATTTTCTGTACAGCTTGGGGAAGGCTTGCAGAGCATATCGTCAAATATTGCGGTAAAGGCTCATTAATTGGTGCAAACGGCCGAATTCAAACAAGGTCTTTTGTTAATGAAGAAAGCACTAAGATTTTTATGACAGAGGTAGTGGTAGAAGATGTTCGATTTTATCAGCTTAAACAAAGGGATAGTGACGAAACAACTCTTATACCGCCACAACCACCGAATGGACAGGAAAACTTAAAAGACTTTGTATTACCATAGCAAGTTTAGCTTTACATACGGGGCAAGAGAAAAAATCATTACCTGAGTCCGCCATTCTCCTTATATCCTTGCACCGTAGCAACAGAAAGGAATGATGTCTACACAAATTATTAAAGCGTTGCTGAAGACCGCACAGCAATGGGGTTTCAATACAACTAAATAAGAGTTATGAAGTAAGTAGGGAAAAGAAGTAACAAGATTCACTAAAAGAGCGCCAAGAACAATCAATTTTGCTCTTGGCGCATCTAATTAGTATATATCTAGTGTTATTAAATCACGAAGTTCTTGGTCTTCCAATTCTGTTAACCACTGGCTTGATTGAATAAGTTCTTCGGATAATGCAGATTTCTGCACAAGCATTTTGTCTATTTTTTCTTCAATTGTGCCGATTGTTACAAATTTATGGACTTGCACAAATTGTGTTTGCCCAATGCGATAAGCACGGTCTGTCGCTTGATTTTCGACAGCTGGATTCCACCAACGATCAGCATGTAATACATGGCTAGCTGCTGTTAAATTTAGTCCGGTACCACCAGCTTTTAAAGAGAGAATAAATATAGGGAAATCTCCTGCCTGAAAAGCCTCCACTAAGCGGTCACGCTGCTGCTTAGGCATGGCACCGGTTAAAAACGGTGCGTCAACATTGATTAATTCACTTAAGCAATGCTGTAGCAATTGTCCCATTCCGATATATTGTGTAAAGATGAGACATTGCTCCCCATTGTCCACAATTTCAGCTGCCATTTGTACAATGCGTTCTAGCTTGGTTGAACGTGCAAGCATTGTTTCGGCATCCTCGAAAGGTTCCTTTAAATATAAGGCAGGATGATTACATAGTTGCTTTAATTTACTAAGCATCTTTAAGACGCGTCCCTTTTTCTGAAAGCCTGTTAACTGCTCTAGCTGATCAAGCGTCTCTAAAATATAGCCTTCATAGAGAGAAGCTTGCTCAGCGGTTAATGGGCAATACTCGTTTGTTTCTAGCTTATCTGGTAAGTTCAGCTGTAAATGTGGATCGCGTTTTGTACGTCGTAATAAGAATGGCTGAATTTTAGCTCGTAGCTTTTGCTTATGAGATTCAGATTCATCTCGTTCAATAGGCAAAATAAATTCCTCATTGAAGCGACCAAAGCTACCTAAATAACCCTTATGAATAAAGTCAAATATAGCCCATAGCTCAGATAAACGGTTTTCTACAGGTGTTCCAGTTAAAGCAATGTGATGGTCTCCGAGTAACTTACGAATGGCTTTTGATTGTAATGTCTGCATATTTTTTATATTTTGAGCTTCATCGAGTACAACCGTTGCCCAATCAATATTTTGTAAAAACTCAGTATCCTGTGACACCGTACCATAGGTTGATAAAATAACATGTGGCTTTTCTATTGCCACTAATTGTGTAAAATCTTCATCCTTTGCTCGATTGGTCTGATAATGCGTATGCACATTTAGGGAAGGTGCAAATCGGGCGAGCTCTTTTTGCCAGTTACCAAGCACGGATGTTGGACAAATAATAATGGACGGCTTTTTGTAATCATCTGCTTCCTCATAAATATGAAGTAAGTAGGTAATTAATTGGACCGTTTTACCAAGACCCATATCATCTGCTAGACACGCCCCAAAACCTTGTTGGCGCATAAAGACTAACCATTCAAAGCCTTCTAGTTGATAGGGGCGTAATTCGGTTTGTAAAGAAGATGGAATCGGTACAGCGGGCAAACCTTTCTTCTCCAAAAGCTGTTCCATATACGCTTTTAATGATTGTTGTATTTCCAAGGCGAAGATAGGATCGTCTCTCATGGCATCATCAGCATCTTCCTCTTCAAGAGGTGTAGTCAAGTCCTCTGGCAATTCTCTAAATAACAATTCTCGTACAGTCCAACTTTCATCTTCTGCCTGCTGCATTAATGTACGCATTTCTTGCATCCAATGGGCGTCAACTCGGAACCATTCAGTACCAATGCGAATAAATTCACGTTTCTCATCCACTAGCTTTTTAAATTGCTCAGCAGAAATTGTTTGACCGTTCATAGAGAATTGCCATTTAAATGTTAAAATATCATCTAATCCAGCCACTTTTTTCGTTGAGACATTGCTAGTTGCTACACGGACACGTATTTTGGATTGCTTTAGGTCCTTTAACCAGGCAGGTAGGACAACATCGAAACCAAGTGCCTGTAATCTAGCGAGGTCTTCGCGTAAAAATAATCGCACTTCTGGATCTTCTAGGGTCACCCGTATAAAAGTATCACTGCTGATATCATCGTTAGAAAGTAAATCTGCTATTTGCTGTTGTTGCTGCTGAATTTCAGTTGCAAACATTCGCCATTTTGCAGGAAGTGCATCCTCTATAGGTAAGAATTGCTTACGAATAGCAGGGGTCCAGTAGTTTTTGGTTGTTGCAGTGCTTAGGACTGTTTCTAATAACCAAACATCGGAATCCTCCTCGGGTTCACTTAAGCGTAAAGAAACGGATATTCCTCCAGTTTGACGCGTCTGATCTAATGGCCAGCCACCACGCAAGAAAAAGGGTAGTAGCTTTGGTAAATCAGCTATTATTAACCCAACTTGAGCCAGCTTTTGCTGGACGGCTGTTTCTAATAAAGCTGTATCTATGTCCTCAATAGGAAAGGTTAGTGAAGAAAAATCTTCTGCAATGACAGCGTATGACCAAAGTGATGGCTCATGCCAGTATTCTTGTAAAGCCAATACCTTCTCTAGCCAAGCTTGACTTTCTTCATTTGCACCTAGCCAACTGATAAAGGGATGCTGGAAGCTTGATGAAAAAATATCAAGTAACTCAGCAGTAGAAACTTCAATCGTAAAATCAGCTCGATTTGTTAATAAACCATAGATATTTGCTTCATAAGTAAAGAATAGCGAAGAAATTAATGTATCTACGTCGATTGTTGAACCATTTGCAGTAAAACCCTGCAACGTAAAATATCCTTCCCGAGCTACATCAATACGGAGCTGTTGTGTTTTGGAAAAAGGGGAAGGAGCATTTGTTGTCATCATACTAAGTTTCCTTTCTCAATTTCTTCTTGTAACGCACGTAGTCGTTTATATTCTGCACGAATCGTTTGCATGTATGTTTCAAAATAAGCCGTTTTGCCAGCTCGTTTTGCAGCACTCCGCATACTTTTCCAAATACGCACAGCCTGCTTATAATTCATACGAGATTTCTGTGCAATTTCGGCCATTGCATAGACATGATATAAAGGTAAAACAGTAGCAGGTTCAATTTGTAATACATCCTTTAATCCACACATTTCTAAGTAAGATAAGGACGAAGGGTTTAATTGATGGAGAGCAGCCCACTCGCGGTAACGACCTTTTTTTATTAGAAAGTTTGAGAACGGCTGAAGCCCATATACACCAAAGGCACTGTATAGCGTTGCTTCTTCTTCGTCAGTCAGCTGAATATCATCGAACAAAAGTTGAAACTGCCTTACGTATTGTGCTCGCTGAACAACAGGTACGACATCCTGTAGAAACGTTCCTGTCAATGGGAGCATTGATCGCAAAATGACTGCTAATGAATTAGATTCGCCCGCACGTTGAGCAAAAGTAGCCAGTTCAAATAAATCCTGCATTTGCGGTAAAGAAATTTGTGCCAAACTTTCGAGTAGTAACTCCTCTTTTTGTAAAAGCACATAAAATAATAGCCTTAATGATTGCAAAGAGATTTCAGCAGACGGGTTTTCAAGATTATTTAAATAATCTAATTCCTGTTCACGTCGAGGCTTCTCATAAAAAAGCACTGCCCAAAGCAGCATGTATAGACGAAGTCGATTGGCGAACAGCCCTTGTCGTTCTAATAAAAATTCTCTTATGAGCAATTGAATGCCATCATAAAATGGGTCCGTCGCAAAAAGTCGAGATCGATTCGTGAGCTCTGTGAGGATGCTCTCAAATGATTGGGTACTTTGCTCGATAAAGTACTTCATATAAGGTGTATCTAACGAATGTCCAGGTGTTTCATTTAAATGTCGCCATATTGTATTAAAAATGGCCAACTCCATAAAGAGCTTATAAAGGGGTTGCCATTCACGCTCAAAGGGCATATGTCGACGAAGACGCTCTAATGCATCTGTTCTAACCGCAGAGAGACCGTAGCCTTCTAATACTCTGCCAGGTGGTAATAAGCGCTTCATTACCTCATCGACCATGGTTGCCCAGCTTTGAGGGCTACGTTCATCAGCTAAAGATTTTAACTGAACAGATTTTTGAGCGCGCCAAGCACCCGACCAATTTTGAACGGAATCAAAATATTGGTAGAGAGCGAGTAGTGCACCAACCTGATGTCGGCACCATTTTGTTTGTGGACAGCTACAATATAGCTCTTCTTTGGAAAAATCAATTTCAACATAAGCGGGTCTGACATCCTGAACACTTGCATATAATATAGAACTTGCTCCATTAAAACGTTCAAAAACAATGGATTTATTTCTTACAGAAAAGACAGCACGACGCACTAGTTCTTCATCTTCCGTAGAGGAAGGATGTAACGCTTGTTCAGCTTCTTTTAATTTAGTCAGTACAAATGCTTGATGTTCCTTAGCTAATTGCGAGATAGACAATGCCATAACCTCACTCCTTTCATCATGTATGGCTATGTTTAACATTGTGAGTTGTAAAAAAGGAAAAAAAGACTGTCCTTCCATTATACGATTAAAATGCAGTAATGATAAGCTGAATGATCAGAAAGAAAAAAAGGAAAGAAAGATAGTTAACAAGGCTTTTGATTTGTGTTAAAATCTGAATAATCAGATAACTAGGGAGGGATGAAGGATGATGCAAGTTCAATACATGAAGCCGTTTTATACAAAAATTACTGGAGACAAATTACGTCTCGTATTTGCTTATCAATATTTCTCTATTTTAAAAGAGAATGAGATTTTCCATTTCATTCCCATAGAAGGTAAAGAGATGATTATCAACATGAAGACACAGCAAATTGAAAATTTATCTGAGGTATTTGTGTTCCAAAAAGGGAATCGTTTTATCCGATTACCACTTTATCAACTACTGCTCATTACCAATGTTCATGAACATCTAGCACCAATACTTGAAAGCGCTACGCCGAAGCAACAGATCCCAATGGTGTCTACAGTAACGGTTGGCGAGATTGATCAGCTTATCGCAGAGCTAGAGGAGAAAAATTACGATCATTTAATCGATCAAGCATTATTAGAAAACGATAAAGCACTCTTTTTCGAACTTCTACAGCAAAAGAACCATCAACTTGGAGGGTTCAAAATTGAATAGATGGAACCGCCAGTAAGCACCTACTTTTCATAAATGAGAAGCAGGTGCTTTTATTTCTCATTATATAATTGCGCTCTGACTAGCGGAGTGTTGAATCTATGGATGTACAACTATAAATTGTAAAAAATAATTAAAATATTAGAAACAATTACCAAATAATTGATTAATAGTATAAAGGATAAACCGATATAAATGACAATAAGGTGGTGATATCATGCTTGGGAAGTGGTCAGCTACAGGGATGTCGATCCTCAATAATATGAATCGGCATTATGGAGCGATGAGTAAGGCGATGCTACGTATTTCTTCAGGCTATCGAATTAATAGTGCGGCGGATGATCCAGCAGGATTGGCGATTTCTGAGAAGATGCGAGCTCAAATTCGGGGCTTGAATATGGCGGCTAAAAATATACAGGATGGCATTTCTCTTGTGCAGACAGCAGAGGGGGCATTGAATGAAACTCATGCGATGATTCAGCGTATGCGCGAGCTAGCAGTGGAGGCGGCAAATGATACGCTAACGGATGAGGATCGTCAACAGCTAGATTTGGAATTTCAAGAATTAAAGAAGGAAATTCAGCGTATATCTTCGGATACAGAGTTTAATACGAAGACATTACTAAATGGAGATCATGAAAAAGATGGTATTAAAATTCAGGCAGGGGCTAATGCTGGGCAGCATATTGAATTATTTATCAATGGAATGGGGTCTGAAGCACTTGGCTTGAAGGACGTTTCGATTGCTACTCGTGAGGAAGCGGATCAAGCTATTTCTTCCATGGATGATGCTTTAAAGCGAGTTTCCACTGAACGATCTCGTTTAGGTGCTTACCAAAACCGTTTGGAGCATGCCTACAATGCTAATGTTAACACCGCAGAGAATTTACAAGCAGCTGAGTCCCGAATTCGGGATGCAGATATTGCGAAAGAGATGATGAATATGGTTAAGGCCCAGATTTTAATGCAGGCAAGTCAATATGTTTTGGCCATGCATATGCAACAAGCACAATCCATTTTAAAATTATTAGAAGTCGGAAAAAAATGATGAATTTCAATTACTTTTGAAATTCATCATTTTTTAATGTTTATTTTGCAAAAGCTTCGAGTGCTAATTTAGCGGTTGCTGTTGCTTCAGTTTGTAAAGGTAGAACGGCCTGACGCATGTTTTCTTGAACCGTTGTATAAGATTCAAGGATTGAGACAGCTTGTTCAAATAATGTTACACCATTCCAATTATCTACTTCAACATGTCCAACAACGGGTTGGCCGACAATGTCAGCAAATGCATCGATTTTTGGATCGTATGAAACCGCAATAAAAGGTGTCGCGTAAATGGCAGAGAAAATTAAGGAATGTAGACGCATTCCAATTAATAATTGGGATTGTCCAATCACGGCAATTTTCTCCTCAATCGATAATTCAGCAGGAGCAGTTATACTCGTTTCTTTCATCAGCCCTGCTACTTCCTGTGAAGTTACAAAATCATGCTCACCATGCATCGGTAAGAAGACAATTTGCTCACCTTGACGCGCTAATTCGTCTAGGCTGTGAGCAATTTTTTCTTTGTACGCTACTGTTGATGGCCAGTCACGAACACTGACAGCGATATAGCTTTTAGGTGCTAAGGCAACCTTTTCTAGCCAATCACAACGAAAGTCACTACCATTAAGCCCCATAACAGGATCTGGTACAATCGTTGTCTCTTTGCGCACACCAATCTCAGTTAAAAGCGCTTGAGAGGCTTTATCTCTTACTGTAATTTGCTCGACCTTATTAAAGACTTTACGAACAATGAATTTACTTAGTGGGTGATTGATCGGCCCCATACCTTGGGCGTAAACAAATACTGGCTTCTTCAACCATTTGGCGATTTGAATAACACCTGCATAGTAAGGAATGGTTTTCATTCCTGTCTGATCCTGCATAAGACTACCGCCGCCGCTAATAAGTCCATCAGCCGTTTTCAGCAGTTGGCGAATTTCTTTCATCTTCCAACGATTAACGGCTTTGACACCGTATGTTTGCTCAGTAGCTGCTGGGTTATTCGATAATACTGTGATCTCAATATCACTCTGCCATTTCTTTAAAGATTGGATAATGGACAGCAGAATAGCATCATCACCGACATTATCAAATCCATAATAGCCAGATAAAACAACGTGCATTATGACCACCTCGCGATTGCCTTAGAAACCCAACGATAACCAATTTTAAAGATAAAGATAAATACTAATCCAATTACAAAGCCAAGAGATACGCTGTATAAAGTACGTAATACTGAAACAGCTACAGGAATGTGTAAGTGTGTAAAAGTATTCACAATAGATAAGAATCCAATGACACCTGGTACAAGTAGGATGCTACCCCATTTGCGGTTGATGCCCATTACATATAACGCTAATACAAAGAATGGGAAACCAATTAAGAATTCTTTCGTTCTTGGTCGTACATATAAAGTATTTTCTAACCATTGTCTAAACGCTAATTCTAAATCACTAACTGAGCCAGAGTTACCCGTTCTGCTAATGTAAAATAATCCGATACCAGCCACCACAATTAGTAGTAGCACATGCCAATATTTTAATTCTTTATTTAACAAAGTTACGGTATTAGATAACGACTTTTTAATGTTTTGATCAGCTAATCGGTTGATCTCAATTAATGTAAATAGTAAGACGCCCATAATTGGAATCAGATAAACGAGCTTCACGCCTTTGAACGTAGCAAAGCCTGTCATAAAGGCATTGCCATTTAATAAGCCAATAACAATGACAATTCCGATAAGGCTAATCGCTACTGCCTTCAAGTATTGCACAAGTATTTTAGACATTTTCGTAGAACCTTGTGCCGATTTAATGACGGCATAGGTAGGTGCTAGGACTGCAATAATGAGTGCAAATGCTTGTAAGAATAGGGTACTTTTCAGGATAAAGTACGCAATGGCTAAAACCGCCATAAATCCAGCTGCCGCAATACGTAGAGGCATCCATTTAACTAATTCTGAAACGATAAAGGTAAATAAAATACCTGCTAATAATACGGCAGCAGTAACCCATGCTGGTACAGCTACTTTATCAAACAGTTTTGGCTCGCCAGGTTGGAAATGATCTGGCATGGCGTCATGAACACCATTTAAGTAGTCAATTGTTTCTTCTACATTTTCTTTGGCATTGCCAGATGTTTTAATATGATAGAAAATCGAGCGAATATTACGCTCTTTGACAGCTCGCGTTGTGCGGTCGATACTTGCATTTAACTTTAATTTTGTCTCTTTGTTGACGTTGATACTGTGCAAACGAATCATATCATAATCGGTCATTTGGGCGATTTTACTCTCGCCTTTAAGTGGGTTACTTTCAATTGTATAGAAGTAATAGCCAGCATCACTTAATTTTTCAACTAATTGATTGCCTTTTTCTTGTCCAAAGCCAATTGCTTCGTCACCTTGGCCAAGCAAGCGGCCAGCAGAAGTTTCCTTTAAGGCTAGTAATTGATCAACTAACTTTTTGTTAGCAACTTCATTATCTGCATTTTCTACTTTAAAGATATGAGCTAGTCCATGCTTACTAATCATGTCAATAGCGGGCTGATCGTAGCCAATTGGTGTTTTTAAATCAAAGTTATGGTTCGAAGTTGGAAGGAAATAAAAAGCTTCATCTCCGATTTGCACTTCTTCTGGTTCCATGCTATCCATGATAAGCTTTCGGTAGCTTTCATTGTCAGGCACTCGAATATAGTAGCCACTCTTTGCAATATCAACAGCATCTTTATAAGGTGTAAACAATAATTGTGCTGCTAATTCGTTTTCTTCATAAATTGTAATTAAATTTTGTTTTTCCATTTCCTTTAATGTTAAAGGCTCTAGACTTACTGTATTAAGTCCAGCCTTCTTTAAAGAGGAAAGAATCTCATCCATTGTTAAATCGCTATTTTTATCTGCGGTTTGTATTTCATCATAAGGAATGACAATTTCATAAGCATCATTTGATTGCTCAGCATTCCACCTCATCATAATACCTGTAGAGGAAACGACGAGTAAAAGAACAATGATTCCCCAAAGCCATTTCTGTTTCGACATAAGTGTCCTACCTCTCTTATTTATGAAAATCTTTTTCCGATAACAGGGATTTTCTTTAAATCTTGTTTATGAATAGCTTTCATTAGCCATAGTAGCAGGAAGTAAAGAACTCCTCCAACGATAATGGCAACTGTTAAATAACCCATTGCCGCCATTCTTGACCACTGTGTAAAATCAAGCCAAAGTGTTGGTAATCCAACTGCTGCCCCCATAACGATCGAAGCCACAATCATTTTCACCGTATTTTTTCCAAGGACAGTGAAGCGAATCGTACGATAAATAAAGACAGAATTCACAATAAATAACACAAAATACACAAGCAAAGTTGCATAGGCAGCGCCATCTAAGCCGAATGCTTGAATAAAGAAGATGTTAGAAAATATCTTCAGCACAACACCGCTCAAAATAATGAGGGCGCCTGCCTTGGCAGCATTCATTCCCTGTAAAATACCCGTTCCTAGCAATGTCAGGGAAGTAAAGACAGAGCTTAGGTTAATGATCGCTAACATTAAGCTTCCCTCTAAGTCTTTGAAAAGTGCTAGATTTAAAGGCAAGGTTAAGGCTAGCAAACCGATCGCAGCTGGCCATGAAATAAGATGTGTCATACGATGTGTTTGTTCAATAATGCCACGAGTTTCATCCAATTTACGCTCTGCAAGCTTTGTTGTAATAAGTGGCACCAATGGCAAGATAATGGAAGAAGCAAAAACAGTCGTAATTTGAACTAATGTCAGTCCTCGTCCATAAATCCCGTACAGGTAGCTAATTTCACTCGCATCTGCTCCAGCATTTCTCAATCCATATGTGACCGTAAAAGAATCAACAAAGTTAAAGAGTGCCATTGTAACAGAACCAATCGCAATCGGAATCGAGATTTTTAAAATCGTTTTACTATATGTGGAGAAATCCTTACCTGAATATTTCTCCTTGCTCGTCACTTTTACCGAAGAACGGAAATATTTAAAGAGTAAATAGAAAAGTGAACCGAGTGCACCAAGAACAGAGCCGGCCATAATGCCACCTGCGACAATGTCATTTGAATAATCCATCGCAACTAGGAAATACGCAACAATTAAAATTAACGCAACCCGTACTAACTGCTCAATCACCTGAGAGATGGCAGTAGGTCGCATATCTCCGAAGCCTTGGAAAAATCCTCGATAGACAGCCATATAGGGAGCAACAAGTAATGTCAGGGCAACAATGATTAGCGCAATCTCTGTTGAAGGGCCACCGAGTGCATTCGCTATTTGCTCTGAAAAGCTATAAATGATTGTAAAACTAATGACGCCAAAGGATAGTGCAAGGATTCTTGCCGTCACGTAAATTTTCTTAATTTTGGCAGTATCTTGACTCGTTCTAGCTTCCGCAATCAGCTTAGAAATAGCGATTGGGATACCCGCAACGGATAGATACAGTGCCACCATATAGACAGGATAGACAAGACTGAAAATACCAAGTACTTCATCACCCGCAATATTTTGAAGCGGTATACGGAAAATACTGCCGATTACTTTCGAAAGTAATGTTGCAATGGTTAAGATCAGTGTACTTTTAACAAATGTTGACTGACTCATTTTGTTTTGCCCTGACCTTTAAGCTTTAATGCGAAAACCTTTAAAGCAAAGCGAGGAAGCACAAGCATTCTACCAAAACGGCTTGGCTGGCGCAGCAGTCGATAGAGCCATTCAAGGTTAAGCTTTTGCCAAATAACGGGCGCACGCTTAACAGTACCTGCAATAACATCAAAGGAACCGCCTACGCCAATAAATACGCCCTTTGAGAACTTCTCAAGATTTTCAGTAATCCATTTTTCCTGTCTTGGTACACCTAACGCTACAAACACAAGATCAGGCTGTAGTGTAGCAATTTCATTGGCAAAATCATTGTTATTCCAATCAAAGTAGCCATCATGGTAGCCAACAACATCCACATTCGGATAGTTTTTATTAATATTGGCAACGGTCTTTTCAATTGTTTCTTTTTGTGCACCTAATAAATAAATTTTAAAACGCTTTTGCTGACCAACTTCCAGCAGTCGTACCATCGTATCATAGCCTGTTACACGTTCAGGAAGTGAATCTCCCAGTATTTGTGCAGCTTTCACGACACCGATGCCATCCGCACAAATATAAGTTGCCTGCTGTAAATAACTCATCACAGTAGGGTTCTCATTTGCCTGCATGACAACTTCTGGATTGGCTGTCACAACGAAAGTTTTTTCTTGCTGTTCAATACGATTAACGAGTAAATCTACAAACCCTTGCTGACCAATATGTAAAAAGGGTACGCCCATAATCGTTACATGCCTCATATAGTGTTCAAACCTTTCTGTAATTCCTTTTTCACTGCAATCTATCATACCATAAAAGCAATATTGACAGGAAATTTTCGTGAAGGGTTTAACGGTGATGAATGGGGGTATATCAAGGACAAATGAATGGAAGGCGAAAAGAATGTCAATAGTCATAGAGGGAAAGAACCTAGTGCTTAAAATAAAATTTCGTTATCAAGATATGCCTAAATTCCCACTAAATTTTAGGAGAAAAATTTGATATCCATTCCCTAAAATTTCGAGTTTCTTCTATTATATAGTGGTAAAAACGTTGAACGAAAAAATAGCTTAAAAAGAGTGCGAAACCATATCGCACTCTTCACAATCGAATTATTTTTTTACAATATAATCGCCATGCACCCAGCCTGTTTTTCCATTGTAGATCACCTGATACCAGGCATCCTTTTTAATGAATTCACCCTTATCATCGACAGCACCGATAATAAAGCCATTCGGTTTAACTGTCCCTAAAATTGTACTTGTAGTAGATGGCTCACTTCTAACATTGAGGGTAATAGTCATGTTGACAATTTGTAGACCATTTTCAAGGCTTACATAATCATCAAAGACCCAGCCCTCTTGGCCGTTAACATTTACTTTCAACCAACCACCATTTTCGCCAAGTACCTTGAAGGATGTATCCTTCGGCAAATTCGTAATAATTGAAGCATTATCCGTCGTAGTCGGGTACGTTCTCATATTAAGATTGATCGTTGCCTTTCCAGTAGCCCCAGCTAAGCCTGGATCTAGCGCATATTGCTTCGAAGGGCTCGGTAAGGATGGGGCAGAAGACTGACTTTGATAAGCTGGCACATCAAACACTAAATTGGTAGTCGTATGAGCTCCAATTAATTCGTAGATATCATAAATTTTCTTCGCCTGAATCACTGCCCACATTACATGTGTTGCATACTGATGGACTGTTGGATTATCTGGATTCCATCGCATTTTATAGAGCGTATCCTGGCCCTTACTAATATACTGATCCTTTACAAATTGTGCACCACCAATAATGGCATCTTCAACAGTAAACCAGCCATTTGTATAGGCACGCTCAGCACCATATTTATTCGCATCAGCATCAATAGCGCCAATACCGTAAGCATTATATGTTTTCTTGATTTCCGTTAATTTATCACGGTTTTCAGCTGTCACCATCATCGGTTTACCATTTGTATCTAAACCAACCTCAACGCCTTTGATTAGAGTAGAGCCACCATTCGCTGTTTCATGAAGGGCATGGGATACCAAATAAATGGCATTGATGTTGTTATCAACACCCGCCTGAATAAAGGCTTCAGCTGTCCCCGCTAAGCTTCCTTTATTCGCAAGTACTTTATCATTCAGTTCCTTTGCATTCAGGTTGTTTACCACAGTAGATAATTTTAAAAATTGATAATATGATGGGCTATCCTGCATAAAACTTTTTGGGTGTACATAGTATGACACTAGTGCCTCGCTAGCCGTAAAAATACCAGCTCCATCGACCTTTGGATTATTCTTTGCCTGCTTACTGACAACCGTTGAATAATCGTGTGAGTAGTTCGTCGTAGTGTACTGCTTACCACCCGTTTCAGGTGCTTCTATATGGATTAAACGATAGAGCACGGTAGCTGCCTCTGCACGAGTTGTTTGGGCAAGAGGTGCGAATTGATTATTAGGCTTCCCGACAAGTAGCCCTGTTGTTACGACGGCTTGTACATCTGCATAGGCCCATTTGGCAATACGAGCATTATCACTAAACGTAATAGGGGAGGAAGATGTGGTGATGTTTTGATAAGTGAGAGCTCTTTTTAACATAGCCGCCATTTCCTGACGATTAATATGAGAGTTCGGGTTAAATTTGCCCTGCTCATCACCTTTAATCAGACCGTGATAGCTTGCTTGCTCGATGACTCCGTAATACCAGTCACCTTTCTTCACATCTGAGAAGGTTCCTTGACTAGAAGCCGCTGGTAAGTTGAGTGTTCGAACTAGAAAAGCGGCAAATTCAGCTCGAGTTACAGCATCATTCGGACGATAATTGCCGAATTCATCGCCCTTCATTAAATCGTGGGTAATTAGGTAGTTCATTTCATTGTAGGCCCAGTGCTTAGAAATATCTTCTGCTGAAGCGGAAGTAGGTGCAAGATATAACATACCTGCAAGCACTGCCCCGTATAGAGGAAATTTACGTTTCATTTTTTAAGCTCCCTTCAATAGCTGATGATGTTCTATCAAACTATTAAAAGTGTAGCATAAAAAAAGGAAATCTATCATTACAACATAAGGACAGATAGCTTGAGTGCATAAATAATAGAAGAAACTCATGAAGGAGAAGAATGGAAGGCACAATTCGCTAAAAAACGTCTTTTATATTTCTGTTTCTTTACAATTATAACTAAATTATTACGGGAGTCTTTAATTTTTGACAATTTAGTAACCATTCCAGAAAATGCTTGGTTATTATTGAGAGTAAGGTATAATAGGTAACGGAACTATATGTTACCAATACAATTGAGGGGATAATTAGTTGGAATGATATTGGTATCTATTAAATACCATAATAGGTATGGTAAAAAAATCTTCTATAACTAAATTTATGTCCCAATGCTTGAATTTCGGAAAAGATAGTGTTATATTATTGTAGAAAGTGAATAAACTTACTAGAATGGTATTCTACTACGCTTTTTCTAGTAAATTTACTAACCAATTTGCTTTAGTTTTGTATTATTCAAGAAAGCTATAATACATACATTTAGGTAACTAGGCGGTACTATAGTTTTCGTTGGATTAATATCAATTTAAGGAATTTTAGGGAGGAATACATTAATGGCAAAGCAAAACAAAGGCCGTAAGTTCTTCGCGGCATCAGCAACAGCTGCATTAGTTGCATCAGCAATCGTACCTGTAGCATCAGCTGCGCAAGTAAACGACTATAACAAAATCTCTGGATACGCTAAAGAAGCAGTTCAATCTTTAGTTGACAAAGGCGTAATCCAAGGTGATACTAACGGGAACTTCAACCCACTTAACACTGTAACTCGTGCACAAGCTGCAGAAATCTTCACGAAAGCTCTAGAATTAGAAGCTGACGGCGAAGTAAACTTCAAAGACGTTAAAGCTGGCGCTTGGTACTACAACTCAATCGCTGCTGTTGTAGCTAACGGTATCTTCGAAGGTGTAAGTGCAACTGAATTCGCACCAAACAAATCTTTAACTCGTTCTGAAGCTGCTAAAGTTCTTGTAGATGCTTTCGGTTTAGAAGGTAGCGAAAGCCTAGGCCAATTCGCTGACGCTTCTCAAGTTAAACCTTGGGCTAAATCTGCTCTAGAAACAGCTGTAGCTAACGGAATCTTCACTGGTTCTGAAGAAAACGGTAAATTAAACTTAAAACCAAACGCAGCAATCACTCGTCAAGACTTCGCAGTAGTATTCGCTCGTACTCTTGATCTAGTTGACGCTGAAACTCCAGTTGACGCTTCAATCAAAGCTATCAACAGCACAACTGTTGAAGTAACTTTCGATGAAGAAGTTGATACTGATAACGTAACTGCTGGTAACTTCAAAATCGATGGTTTAGAAGTTAAAAATGCAGCTATTAAACAAACAAATAAAAAAGTTGTTGTTTTAACTACTGCTACTCAAACTGCTGATAAAGAATACGTTCTTTCTTATAAAGACGAAGAAATCGGCAAATTCAAAGGTATTGCTGCTGTAATCCCAACAGCAATCAAAATGGTAACTCCATCTGTACAAGGTACAATTGGTAAAGAAGCAACTGTATCTGCACAAGTTACAGTTCCAGAAGGTCAATCTAAAGCTGGTATCCCTGTAACATTCAACATTGCAGCTGATACAAACAACCAATTAAACCAAAAAATCGAAGTTGTAGCTTACACTAATGAAGAGGGTATTGCATCTTACTCTTACACTCGTTACTACAAGTACAACGACCAAGTAACTGCTTATGCTTCAGAAAAATCTTCAGTATATGCATCTGCTAAAGTATACTGGGCTGAAGGCTTAACTATTACTGAAGCAACAACTGGAAACGATTTAGCAAACGGTGCTAAAAAAGTTTACAAAATTAAAACTGATAAATACAACACTCAATATGTTGGTACATCAAACACAGTTGATTACAACTATGTAAACGTTGCTTTCAAAGAAAACGTTGATGTAGCTCCAGACAAATTAGTTCGTGATGTAGAAGTTATCGATACTGGCGTATCAACTAATGCTAAGTACCCATCACAAGTTACAACTGGTGGTGTAAATGTTGTTCGTGTTAAAGTGAACAGCAATGGTGAAGCTACATTCACTCTAACTGGTTCTAATGCTTCAGTTACTCCAATCGTATTCGTTGATGAGTCTAAAAATCTAGTTGGTAAATATACTGAAACAGCTCTTCAAGCAGCTGCTCCAACAGTTAAATTTGCTCTTAGCCATACACTAGGTTTAACAGTAAAAGCTGAAGGTGAGCAAAATGCTGCAGCATATAACTCAACTCCAACTTCTAAAACTAACGCTGGTGGACGTAATTATGTAGCTACACTTACTGATAAAGAAGGTAAAATTGCTCCTGAAGGAAGCACTGTTTATGTAACATTTGAAGATGGTAACTTAAGTAAAGATAAATCTGTTACTGTATTAGTTACTGATAAAGATGGTAATGTAACTTCACATGCTGCTACAATTGGTGCAAGAATCCCTGTAAAAGTTGTAGGTACTAAAGGTGAAGCGAAATTCCGTGTTGTTGGTCAAAAAGATGCTTACGCTAAACCAACTGTATACGTTGAAAACGGAACAGATTCTACAAAACTAGATAAAAATGATTTACAAACTGTTGCTGAAACTACTTATTTTGTAGATGCCAAAGTTGCTAATGCTACATTAAAAGTTAAAAATGCGACTTCTGATAAAGAAGTAACTTCATTATCAACTGCAAATGCTGCAGTATTTGAGTATCAATCAGTAGATCAAAATGGTTTCAACTACCATACTACTAACTCTAATTATGAAGTTTCTTACCAAGTAACTGCTCAATTCGCAGATGTTAAACTATTCGCAGATGCTGCACAAACAACTCCAGTTAACTTTACTGATGCAAGTGGTGCTCTAACTAACGTAGTTAAAGCTGGTACAACTGCAACAGTAAAAGTAAATGCAGTTTCTGGGCTTGCTAAACTATATGTAGCTTCTTTAGTTCCTTCTAATGTAACTGTGAATGCTTCTGCTTCTCAAGTAAGCTTACCAAACCAAAATGTTACTGTAAGCTTTACTTCATCATCTGAATTACCAGCTGTTCATACTGGTTATGTAACAGGACTTGATGAAAAGAAAGAAACAATTAAAATTGATGGATTTGATGCAGTTAGCTATGATGGTGGTTCATACTTCAATCATTTAAATCAACCACTTAATAAAACTGAATTTGTAACTGCTTTAAAATCAGTAAAAGCAAATGAAAAAGCTCAAATAACAGTTACAAAGCAAGCTGATGGCACATACAAATTTAATATTCTTAGCTTAACTGTAGTTAAAACGCCAGAAGAACAATTAGCTGAGGCAAAAACAGCATTAGAAGCAAAAAAACAACAAGCTAACAAATTAGTATCATCTAATTACACAGCGGCTTCTTGGAAAGCATATACAGATGCTAAAGCTTTAGCGGATGCAATGCCTGAAAGTAACTTAACTGAAGTACAAGCAAAAACAACAGCTATTGATGCAGCTATCAATTTATTGGTAACAATTTCTTCAGAACAAGAAGCTGAAGCTGCTGCTAACAAAAAATTAGCTGATGCAATCAATGCTGCTTCAACAAAAAAAGAAGAAGATTATAAAGCATCAACTTGGACAGCTTTAACTACTGCAAAAGCTATGCAAGAAACAACAGTTAATCAAAAAATTGCAAAAGCTGATGCAATTAATGCTGCTATAGCTGGACTTGTTGCAAAAGCAATGCCTGTAGTTGCTGTAAATGTTGATGAATCTAATATTACAACTGGTGAATTAAAACTTACATTTACTGAAACAAATGAAACAATTGAATTAGGTTCAATTCTAAACAGTGCATCAACTACTGCAGGTGAAACAGTTGCTGTAACTGGTGCTGGCACTAATGTATTAGTACTTACTGTTAAAGACGCTACTACTAACCCAGTAAATCTTGGGACTGCAAAAGATGGAAAATACTCATTTGATGCAACTATTACAGTAACTGGTGCTAATGCTGGTGAATATAAAGCTCAAGATGTTAAATTAACAATTGAATTTGATACAAATTCAAATAAATGGGTTGCAAAATTAGTAAATAAATAAGCCTTTAAATTTATAAACTAATGACCAAATTAATATAAAAGCCTTGTAGAATTTTCTACAGGGCTTTTATTTTTTCAAATACGAGTAATATTTCTTATAATTAAGGTTTTATAGAGATTTTTATGGAAGATACTCATTTGATATTAATAACAATGGAAAGTGAACTACCTAGTTTCGTTATACTTTCAAAATGATTCGTTTTGGTTATATATATAAATTTCACTGAAAGACAATTAATAAAAATTATAAGAATTACTTTGATGTAAAAATTTAATTATTTATACACAGTTCGATCTGGTAATAAATACCTATGCAATGATATGATGTCACAGTAGAAAGAGTCCTTTTGAAAAGTATTTAAAAGAAGTGTAACTTTTTTTGAAAAAAAAGAGTCTACTTAACTACATAGGTGTACTTATTGAATAGTTAAGATAAAGAGTTAATTTATTGGTTTTTTAAAAAGAGCAAGTTCAAATTTATAATGATGAAGTTTAATAGAAAATGTTCATAGTATTTTGTAATATCTTTTGACTGATATAAAGCTTTTGAAGGAGGGAGGTTAGCACTCTAGTACCGTATTCTACTCTTTTCGATAAAAATCCCACATTTTAGGGGTTTTTCATGTTAAGATGATAAAGACTATTGAATGTGAAAAAAAGGAGATTAGTATGTTTAAGAAACTAAGAACTACCTGTATTGTATCGGCAGTTGCTTTGGCTACGATTTTGCCTGGACAAGCTTCTGCAGCTACTAGTAATAATGGAATTCAAATAAAAAACAATGTTTCTATTACGATTAATGGAGAAACGATTCATGTGTATGATCCTATTTTAAATAAGTCGGATTTTTTACTATTACCAATGCGTGCATTATATGAAGCGGTTGGTGCAAGCGTGGATTGGGATAAGGAAACGTTGACGGCATCGGCTATTCGTAATGGTAAAACAGTCGATTTAACGATTGATTCGATGAAGGCTTTAGTAGATGGACAAGAGGTTGCGATGGATGTTGCGCCATTTATGTATAAGGACCGCACTTACATGCCATTACGTTTCGTCAGCGAAAACTTTGATGGTATTGTTAATTGGGATGAGGCTACACAATCAGTAGATATTACATTATCCGATGAAACAACAGCACCACCGCAGGAAGACCCATATATCTTACATATCAATAACAAGCGTATTGTGATGAAAGATCCAATTGTTACGAAGGATGGAAGAACATACTTACCTGCCAGTTATATTTATGATTATTTAGATGATTCATCGGGCACATGGCAACCGGATGGTTCCTTTGAATTGTTAGTTGGTGGGATGAGCTTTATTTTCAATGATAATAGCAATCAAGCTTTGATTAACAATGAAGCTGTGACAATGATCGAAAAGCCATTTGTACAAAAAGGCAAAATGTATGTTCCTGCTAAGTTTCTTGTCGATGCATTAGGCGGAAATTTACGCTATATCACGGATAAAAAAGAAATGTATATTTACGTTTATCGATATATGTTCACAAGTCCTTTCCTTGAAAAATCATATGGCTCTACGTCATCTCCAGACGTTGTTCCTTCTGCTCGTTTAGAAGGGGATCGTGATTTATTTATTAGTGATAATCCAGAAACGCTAACACGTAAGCTCGTGCCACTGAATAATGCAACGCTTGCACAATATGATGTGAAACCAACAGCAGCAACGAATAAGCATCGTGTCTTTGGCTGGCATTACAACACGTTAGGTACGGATGTCAATCTCGGTATTACGGTTCAAAACAAGTCTACGACAGAGAGCATTAAAGTGACTGACTCGAAAGGCATTAGCCAAAAAACAGGTAATAGCTGGGTAGGGCATGACCTTGGCTTGACGATTGCGGATGCTGTGTTAAATAACAAGCTTCAAAAATCGGAGAGCAGTGGTATTGTTATTGCACCAGGGGAAACAAAGGTCATTGAAACATATGATTTACACTATGATTATATCATTGGCTTCTTACATGATTTAGATATTCAAGCAGTCAATGGTGGCAAACCAGAGTATACGATTCGTACAGTGCTTACAAAGGATAATAGTGATTTAACGACTATCCAATCTGAGCAGGTAGCCATTGATGAGTATGCTAAACATCCAAGAGGTGCGTGGCCAAGCGCTACGATTCTAGCAGAACTACCAGCCTATACAGTAGATTCTCCTGAGGTAGGCTATAACATTTCTAACGGTCGTACGGACAATTTACAAACGGCTGAAAATTCACTATCCCAAATTAATGGGTCGGTAGGAAATCCAGGTCATTTCGGTATGAACTACAAGGTTTCCATCCCTGTAGTCAATCCAACAGGCTCTACAAAAACGATTAAGCTGAAACTAGCTGGTCGAGGCGGCTTATACAGTGGTGCTATTAAAGTAAATGGCACGGTGTATTTAGTGCCTTCGTTAAGAGTAGGGACAGAGTATGTTGAATTACCAGATTTCAAAATGAAGGGTTCAAAAGATACGATTGAATTAGAACTGATGCATGCTGGTGGGGTTAATCTTCCAGTTGCTATCTATGTGGAAACAAAATAAAAAAGTCACTGGCACGGGTCATGTGACATGAGATCGTGCCATACTTTGGAAATATTCGGAGTGAAAAAATGGCAAGAAAATTAGTAACAACAGTTGTCGTCCTTTTCGTGCTTATGCTGGCAGTTAGTCCTATCAATGGACAAGCTGCTGGTTTAGGCAATAAAGTCAGTGAAGTGAAAAAAGAAGTTTCACCACAAGTAACACATATACAGCAAAGTTATACTTCAAGTTCTTTACGTCAGTTTGTAAATGTTTTAGATGTCAATTTAAATAATACATATACGAAACTAGAAATTGGTATGCCTAATCCTATTAATTCATTAAAAACAACATCAGCGATGGCGAAGCAAAATACATATGATGGACATCGCGTTGTTGGTGCAGTCAATGCTTCTTACTTTTTAGGAAATGGTATGCCTGCGAACTTGTTAGCGGAAAATAATGAAATTGTGAACTATGGTATTTTAGGAGATACGTATGATAGTCCAACACAAAAGCCAGTTGCTTTTGGTTTATCTAAATCAGGGAAGGCTATTGCAGACTATTATTCTACAAATCTTTCTTTCCAGGTGAATGGAAAAAGCTATCCTATTGATCTCATTAATAGTGAACGTGGAACAAATAAAAACGTTCTATATACACCTGAAAAAAGATCAACAGGTTCGAATACATGGGGTGTAGAACTTGTAGTATCTGGTGCAAGCCAAGATACAAGCGTCTTACATTTTGGCGATCAATTCTCAGGCACAGTGTCACATGTAACAACTTATGGAGTAGAGGGTAATTCGTCTATACCAGCAGATGGCTTTGTTATTTCAGTTCAAAATAAAGAATTAGCTACTGAATTAAGCAAGATCACAGCAGGTACTAGTGTGGATGTTAGTTTATCGATTGATCCAAAATGGATGGATGCACAATTCATTTTAGCTGCTGGTCCAATGCTTGTGCGTAACGGCAAGGTTGATATTTCAATGCCAACGAATTCTGGCTTTGCTTCAACACGAAGCCCACGTACGGCAGTAGCAGTGGATGCAACAGGTACAAAGGTATCTCTTGTGACAATTGATGGTCGCATTAGCGGTCATAGTAATGGTGTTAATTTATCAGATTTAGCATCTCATTTAATTTCAATGGGTGCATCTTCAGCTATTAACTTAGATGGAGGCGGCTCTACAGCGATGGTGGTGCGTAATCCAGGAGGTTATTTCGCCAATCTAGTGAACAGACCGTCAGAGGATAGTGAACGTCGTGTATCAGCCATTTTACAGGTTGTTAATACCGCGCCACCAGGCAAAGCAAAATCGATTACGTTAAGTAATGTTGGTCAAGTAATGAAAGGTTCTTCTGTAGAGATGCAGGTTGCAAGTGCTTATGATCAATACTTGAATCCAATGACGATTAACCCAGCGAATATGAACTGGACAGTTGAAGGAAATATCGGCAAGATGGACGGTTCTACTTTTACCGCTACACAAAAAGGTGAAGGGAAGATTATTGGAGAGTATGAAGGGATTCGTACGTCCACACCTGTGAAAGTAGTAGACTTAGCAGAAAAACCTATTGTCTTAGATAGCTTCGATAATACGTCATCGTGGACAACAGAAGTGGCAAAAGCCAATGCTTCCTTAGCAAGCTCTAAAGAGTATGCTAGACAGGGAGCGGCTAGCTTACAGTTAAACTATGATTTCACAACAGCCGGCACAGGCACAAAAGCTGCCTATATGGTTGCTAAAGCACCAATTGCTATTTCAGGGCAGCCTAAAAACATTGGGGTCTGGGTATTTGGTGATGCAGGTAAGCATTGGCTAAGAGGTGTTGTGATTGATGGCGCTGGAGCTAAGCATACGATTGATTTCACAAGCCAGGGCGGTTTAGACTGGAGCGGCTGGAAATACGTGACGGCGGATATTCCAAGTGATCTAGCACAGCCATTAAAATTTGAACGTTTATATGTCGCTCAACCAACAGCTTCTCTTCAAAAGAAAGGTAAGCTATACTTCGATCAATTACAGGCGGTCTATAAAGACAATCACGAGGAATTAGTTTATACAGATGTAACAAAAGGGCATTGGGCATTTTCAGAAATCCAAAGCCTATACGATAAATCCCTTATTAAAGGGTACTCAAACGGAACATTTAAGCCAGAAGCATCTATTACACGTGCAGAGGCAGCTACAATCATTGCTAGAGCTTTAAATCTCTCAACGACGAAGGATTCAAGCTTTAAAGATGTAAGTAAAAGCCATTATGCCTACAGTGCCATTGCAGCAGTCGAGCAGGCTGGCATTATTAAAGGGCAAGAAGCAGGGAAGTTCAATCCAAACGGACAGCTTTCACGTGCAGAAATGGCAGCGATTTTAACAAGAGCGTACAAATTAACGGGAACAAGCAAGGTAAACTTCACAGATATTAAACCAACACACTGGGCGTACAGCAATATCCAAGCGCTTGTGGCGAATGATTTAACTGGAGGTTTCCCTGATAATACGTTTAGACCAGATGCACAAATTACGCGTGCTCAATTCGCAAGCTTCTTAAATAGATGCTTATCATTAAAATAAACATGAAGAATCCTCTGTAGTGGCTACAGAGGATTCTTTTTGTTGTTTAAAAAGGAATACTTGTTAAAGCGAAGGTTGATTTCCGTTCCGCCAGCGTCCTTTCCAGGGGGCGTCCGATGAGCCGCTTCACTCACTTACGTTCGCTCCAGGGTCTCATCTGTGACGCTAATCCCCTAGGAGTGACGCTGGCTCCACTCCAATCAACCATGTTGCATAGTGTCCTTTCTGCTATATGAATGGTCGTGAAAAAATCTATTATCACAAGAATAATAATGGGTAACCTTTCTAAAATGATAACACCTTTGCCGAACAGAAAGTGTTTTCATTGTTTACAAAAATTCTAGCAATTGATCGAACTAAAAAATCCGCCTAGCCCCAAAAAAGGCGAAGCGGATTTAGATTAGAAAACGATGTATTTCACATATTGTTTCCACGTTAAATCTTTAAAGTGGTTCCATTGTATTTTTTCAACGGGTAATGTGCGGAAGGTATAGGCTTCAATATTACGCTTCTCATTAGTGAGCATTGGCGTTCCTTCATCTACATAGTCCATAAAAATAGCTGACTTAGCAGTATTAAATTGTACATTGATATCGATCAGCTGAATTTTGCCATCCTGATTGATAATATACAGCTTTTTATTGCCCTTTTTAGTCGTTGCTAACCACGATTTATCGACCTTATAGGAATCGAACGCTTCATTGACAATAATAGAAGCCTTGCCCGTTGTTGAAAATGGGATGTCCTCTAAAGGAGCGTCTTGTTGTAGTTTGACTTCATAATTTGTTGGTTGTGGCAATGCTGCTGTTTTGGCTAGTTCATTTGCCCAAAATGTTTGATCATCTGTCGCAATCATTTGTTTTTCTAATACGACGCCAGATAATGCATCATCTTTAACATGCTTTACCTTAAAATCAACAGTTTGTCCTTCTTCAACCTTTTGCCATTCACTTTCGGATAAATAAGCATACATGGCTTTTTCATTTGAATAGATTTCAAACGTCAATGCACCAGCATCTTCTTTAATCGCTGACACAACACCATCGATTGGACTGACAATACCTTGACGGGACTGTATTTGTGTAATCTGTGCCTCAATTAGCGCAATTTGACGATTGGTTTCAGCAATATGTCGATTTAACAGGGCAACGGCTGTTGATGGTGAATTTTGCTGAGCAAGCTCTAATTTTAGCGTAACAGAAAGCTTATCATTCATTTGATCTGTATTAATCGAGCTTTTTGGATCGGAGCCATCGCCGTATTCATCCTCAATTTGATCAAGTGCATCCTGTAAATCGCTTAATTCAGTTTCATAGGCTGTACGTTCCGATTCAAGCTTTGTTAGCTCCTCGTCCACTTCATCCGTTTGATAGGTAGCAAGTAAATCATTCATCATGACTTTCTGGCCGCGCTTTACATTTACTGCTGATAAGCTTGTTGCATCAGCGGTAATAGTATATATTTCAGCAGGTGCTACAATCGTTTCCTTGTTAACACGTTCTTTATTTGTTCCGATGTGAGCCTTTTGAAACTCGTCGATAAAGTAGGATCGTGTCACGCTGCTATCATCCTTGAAGACGAAATAGGCATTGATGCCGATTACTAGCATCGCTAACACAATGGTCAAACTTGTCCATGGTCTTGCTTTAATCCATGCCATCATCCTAACCCCCTAGCAATCCATTCTTTAATTGGTAGAACACTTATCATGCCAACAAATAGAGCCATAAATAGCTGTATACCAATCAATTTGACTACTAACATCTTTCTGCTAGCTTCTTCCTCCCATTTGGACAGGAATAAATACTGCACAATAATGATTAAAACGGTTGTTACCGTCAATTGGTTAACAGTGAATAACACGAAATCTGTTTCAATCAGTTGTAAGGCAGCGGGAGCTAAAGAAAAGAACGAAAACATCGTTGTATAGCCTACAGCGTAGAAAACAGCAAAGAGGATTGCTTTTTCAATAAATAGAAAGACTACAACATAGAGCTGGACTCTTTTTATCCAAGTATAAGGAATGTCCGTTAATAAATGTAATAGATAAGTAACCCCATAATAATGGAAGCAAAAATAGATGGTCGCCCACAAAATGGCACCGAGCATTGACAGTATACGTGCTACAAAGTATTCATTTTGTAAATCCGAAGCGAATAAGGTCGTTAAATTTTCTGTCCCCATTCCCCAATATTCACGAGCAGCGAATAGCGCGATGAATAGGATAAACACCGTTAATGCGCGTTTTTTATATCCAGTGACTTCGCCTTCCTCTACGACGTTTGTAAAGTATGTAGGATTTTTTAAGCTATGCCAGAACTTATAGTGGTAAAACATAAACAGCGTCCTTTCTTCCAAATTAGGCTATCAAAGTTGTAGTATACACCTTGTAAAGACATTATGACATATGAAAATAGCTGTTTTTTTTCATGAATTTCATTGAAAAAAGCATATTTCGTCAGTGTATGTCGCTTGATGCAAAACACCACATCCATTATGTCTCGGCATAATATGTCCAGATTTTTTTCGAGCTTGTCGAAAAGTAACTTTCCAAAATCAGTGACATCTCCCGAAGACTTTTTCTTAATTCAGTAAATGGCTGAATCTACATAAATCTATTGTATAGTATAATTGAAATAACTTCCTGTTTTTCTAGCTAGTAATTTAGAAAAATTTCATTTAATGCTCAAAATTTTGTAAATGTAGTAGAATGGCTTGAAAACATTTGATTTACACCGATACTAAAGTCATGATTTCTAAATGGAAATGAGCACAATCATTTTTACTATACATAAACGATGAAAGGGTGGTTCGGTTGAATCGAAAATTGACAGCAGGTGTCTTAACAAGTCTATTATTAGCACCTACAGCTATAGCAAACGCACAAGAAAATAATCCCCAATCTCGCGTTACAACGCAATCAGAGCAGGTTGCCTATACGAATGAGGTAGCGGCTGCAACGACAAGAGAACAGCTTATTGCACAATTTGGTAAACTGTCGGAGAATTCGACAGAGGATGAAATGGTAATAGCAGCAGGAGATATAAAAGTAGTACAGAATTCGAATGAATCAGTTTTTAACGCCGAGGAGAAGGCATTTATTCAAGCAAAATATGATTATATAGTGGAGCAACGTCAATTATTAGCTAAACTTAAGACCATTGGAAGTCGAATAAGTACTATTTTATATTCCAGTAAGACATTTTTGGTGGATGTCGCAAATGCAAAGAATGAATACGACAAATTTTTAGGTAATGATTCAACAGACAAATCGTATTTATATGTGCAGGATCAATATAAAAAAGCAGTAGATGCAGCACTTCTAAATAGTGCTAGTGGTATTGCCACAACAATTCGTGGCACCTCCTTGCAATATGGTTACAAAGACGACGCACGTAATGCCTATTTTAAAAGCAAGGGAATGGATGTTGACAAGCTAAACAAGTTAATAGCAGACGCAACGACGGCAGAAGTAGTAGCTAAAGAATTAGTTCAATTGGTTGATTTATTGGAGAAGTCTCCGGATTATTCAACTATATTACCTGGAATGAATAGTTTTACGACAAATTATAATGGGCTAACAGCAGATCAAAAGAAAGTGGTTGAAGCGTATAATCCAAATGATAATACGGTCACACCTTTTAAAAAGTATAAGGATGCGTTGACAGGTTTGTCGGCTGTTGAAAAAGTGACTT
Organism: Lysinibacillus irui; assembly: GCF_028877475.1. Classification (NCBI taxonomy): domain Bacteria; kingdom Bacillati; phylum Bacillota; class Bacilli; order Caryophanales; family Bacillaceae; genus Lysinibacillus; species Lysinibacillus irui. The sequence continues at coordinate 581,598 of NZ_CP113527.1, forward strand.
CCAGCATTTCGCAGTTAAAAGCTAAGCAACCAATTGATTTCTCTTCAGCCTCAAGTTTTATTAATGCGGTGGCGGCTATAGAGAAATCCTACAACAGTCTTGATGCAGCCTCAAAACAAATAGTGAAAACAGAATACGATAGTATTACACAGTATCTTAAAGCGGCGGATATCTCCAAACGCATTTCAGCACTGCGTGTATCTAAAGAAGAGGCATATCGTACTGCAGTTACTGACCTAAAAAATGAATACGATCAATTAAAGGATGTTCAGGGGTATGTAAAAAACATAGCGGACTTGCAGGTGGCGCTTGCAAATGTTGCTTATGCAGTAGATATTGAAAAGAAAATTAAAGACATTGCTACTGTAACAGACAAGGAAAAGGTAACTGCCATTAAAGCGGCACGTGAAGCCTACAATAACCCTACAGGACCGAATATCAAAGCATCCGATGTCAAAAAAATCGTCAATAATTTAGCAGAGCTAACAATGTGGGAGAAAAACTTAAGTGCGGCATTAAAGGTAGATAAGTTAATCGATAATTTAGATCCAGCTGCAAAAACATTTGAAAGTAAAACGCTCGCTGCTTGGACTGCCTATAACAAGTTGAATGACAATGATAAAACATTAGTGCTGGGAGCTCCAAAGCTCACGTTGTTTAATCAATACGCTGATGTATCCAAAAAAATCAATACATTAAAGCCTACAGCTGACTATGGCATACAGCTTGCCGAATTAAAAAAACTAGTAGATCAATTAGATGCAACAGGTAGTGGTTATGAAGTACCTCTTACCAATTTAAAAACTCAGCTGGATGAAAAATTAAAGGCTTTGACTGATGAGGAAACCGCGGTACAGGCCGTTATAAAGGAAATTGGTCTGCTAGATAAAAATATAGCGATTGAAAAAATATTGACTGCACGAGCAAATTATGATGCGTTATCAGCAACAGCGAAAAAACGCGTGACAAATATTAAAGTGTTAACAGATTTAGAAAAATCCTATAAATCGGTTGTGAATGTCATTTCGCAATTTGAAAAACTGGATCCTTCCTCTAAAAGCTATATTTCTAAAGCGAAATCAGCTTTTACTGCTTATGCGAAGCTAGATGAGTCCAATAAAACGTTTGTCCAAAATTATAAAGATTTAAAAGATGTGATACCTGTGATTGATGTAATGGTTCAAATCAGTACATTAAGTCCATCTAAAAAAACATATAAAGATGATGTGGCAAAAGCTGATAAAGCGTTTAATAAATTGGGTGAAGCTCTTAAAGCAAAGGTAGTAAATAGCGAGGACCTTACAAAAGCACAGGGCTATATTGCGCTAGCAAAGGCATTTGATGACCGTGTCACAGCATTGTCGAATGAGGGTCCTGATACATTTGTGAAAAAGGTAGCCGAACTAGCAGCTGAATATAAAGCGATGGATAAAAATGCGCAGAAGCTTGTGGAGCAGGCCAAAACGTTAAGTGCGTATGAAAAAACCAATAAGGATGTCGTCAAGGTTATTCAAATGATTGATGCCTTAAATCCAACAAATAAGGATTATACAAAAAAGGTGCTGGATGCACGTAAAGCCTATAATGCGCTAGATCAAGTTTCCCAAAAACGTGTCACAAACTATGCCAGCCTCACTGCTGTTGAGGATGTTGCTTCATTAATTGGTTTGATTTCTTCATTAAAACCAACGAGTAAAACATTCTATCAGGATATGAAAACGGCTCGAGAAATTTATGATGCATTGCCTAAAGAAAAGCAGGAGGCAATTGTGAATTATGATGCACTAGTAGCAGCTGAAAATGAGCAAGGCTTAGCACAAAGCGTCATTGAGCTTATTAATTTAACTGAGGAACAGAATGCGGAGTATTTAACGAAGCTAATGAATGCGCGTGTAGCCTATGATAAGTTGTCCTCTAACCAAAAGAAATTAGTGACGAATATTAAAGATTTAACAACACGTGAGAAGGCGGTTAAACCGATCTTAAGTGTGATGGTGCAAATTAATGAATTAGATCCTGAATCGAAAAGCTTTGTAAGTAAGGTAAACTCTGCACGCAAAGCGTATGATAAATTATCAAAGGATCAAAAGAAATACATTGATAATATTGATGTCCTTTTAAAATATGAGCCTGTTTCCAATGTCATGGAATTGATTAGTAAGCTAAAAGCTTCAAGTAATACATTCCTTCAGGATACATCACGAGCGCGTTCACTTTATGATGCATTGCCTGCCGATATGAAGCAATATGTAACAAACTACTACTTATTACAAGCGGCAGAAACGAGCATTTTAGGTGCTGGTAATGTGATGCAAATGATTGAAGACTTACCATCTGTTGAGCCAAAGCAATATGTGAAACGTGTACAGGAAATTCGTGCTGCCTATAATGCTTTACCAAAGGATCAGCAACGAGCTGTACAAAATTACAGAGTGTTACAGGATCAAGAGAAGCTAATTAAGCCTGTCATTAGTGTGGTGGAGGATATTGACAGACTCCTAACAGCTAAGGATATGAATAGTCAATATCAAAAGATTTTAAAAGCCTACGACAAGCTCAATGCTGATCAACGACGCTATGTTTATAACGACCAGCTATTGCTTTCATTAGACAACGTTATCAAGGTTTATAATAATATTGCTAAATTGAATCCAAAGGACAAGTATTATTTCGGTATGGTTGAAGCGGTGCGTAAAGAGTATGACAGCTTGAATACTACGGATAAACAGCGCATCTCCAATTATGCTATCCTTTTAGAGGCAGAGAAAAGTATGGCTGATGTCAAGAAGGTTGTAGAGTTAATAGCGGGACTTACACCAAGCTCACCTACGTATATAGAAGATGTGGCAAATGCTGTAGCTGCTTATAAAGCGCTGGATTCTAAAATGAGAGGACAAGTCATTAATGAGGATGTCTTAAAGCAGGCAGAAAAAGATGTGGCTTCTGTTCTTAAAGTGGTTCAAGCTATTGGCAGTATTGATCCAGATAGCTCATCATTTGAGAAAAAAGTATTAGCTGCACAAAAGGATTACAGTGCATTGTCGATTGAGCAACAGGGGTTAGTGTATAACTACCGCATTCTTGAAGAATATCTTAAAATGATTGAATAGTTTTTAATAAAAAGGAGTTTTCCCAATGCATATTACGGGAAAACTCCTTTTATAATGAGAAAATGATGACTCCATTGATTATTTTCCAAAAAAGTGAAACTATATCATTTGAAATTCGTATCTTATAGTATATGGTGAACTTTTTTTACTGTCCCCATTTTATTTTCCATCGTGAGGAGGTAGCTCTGTTGAAAAAAATACTTTGTATAGTAGTACTTTCAATTGCTGCAACCGTAGGAAGTTTAACTAGTTTTAGTCAAGTAGAAGCGGCATCCGCAAAAGCTGTAGATGTGACAAATTCATACTGGGCAAATGCGTCGATTCAACATATGCTCACTAAACAATATATGACTACATACAGTGATAACACATTCAAGCCTGAGCAAGCTATTACGAGGGCAGAGGCTGCTGCTGCCATTGCACGCTCTCTTCAGACAAACGTAGATATTGCGAATTCAGCAAAGTTTAAGGACGTTCCTGCAACGCATCCGTATTACAAAGAAATTTGCCAGCTTGTACAGCTAGGTATCATTCAAAAAAGCGATGCCTTTCATCCAGAGGAGCCATTACAGCGTATGCAGGTAGCCAAAATGTTGGCATTGGCCTATCAGTTTAAAGTAGACAGCAATAATAACAGCCAATTTGCAGATATTTCTCGCACACATTGGGCAAAAGATTATATCGAATCTTTAGCAGATATAGGTATTATTGGAGGGGTGGATGCTAAACATTTTGCACCAGACCGAATGGTAACACGTGCACAGTTTGCTGTTTTTGTTGAGAGAAGCATTGCATTTCAACAAAAAGTAAAAAAGCTTGAAGTAGCCTATGACTATTTGGCAAAGGATTATATCCCAACTATCAACCTTTCTACTGAATGGTCGAAAAAGGTCATTGAACTAATTAATGTTGAAAGACAGAAAAACAAGCTGGAACCTGTTATCTATGATCCAGAGCTGACACAAATTGCGATTATTAAAGCGCAAGACATGGTGAATCGTCATTATTTTGAACATGTATCGCCATTTTATGGGGCACCTTGGGATTTAGCGACATTATTTGATTATGACTATACGAGCTTTGGAGAGAATATTGCGAGAAATATTAAAGCTCCTGAAATTGCTGTAAAGGCATGGATGGCTTCACCTAGCCATCGAGATAATATTTTAAAAGAACACTATACGAATACAGGTGTTGCAATAGCACAGGATAGCAAAGGAAATTACTATTGGGTGCAAATGTTCTCTAGTCAATAAGTTGTTATGTAACAATCAGTCTCTAATATTACAGGAATGTTACGAAAGCTCCAAATTATGATAAAAAAATCCCCTTTTTAACGCTGGAAATACCTCCAAACGTTGGTATTACAGCGTTTTTTTGCTGTCTAAAACCGTTACACAATTGAAAAATAACTATTGCTTCTTTTGTGATAGTCTATGTATAGGCAAAAAAGTTTTGAGAGGGGTATAACAAAAGTATGAATAAGAAATGGTTATTACCGATTTTTGCATCTTTCATGTTATTTTCAACTACTAATATAAATACTGCTGAAGCAGCGACTAAAGCAGATGTTACAGATACAGCTTCTAAATATTTAGGTGTTCCATATAAATACGGAGGTACAACGACTAGCGGTTTTGATTGCTCTGGCTTTACTTCTAAAGTATTTTCAGACTTAGGTATTCAACTAAACCGTACGTCAGGCTCACAGTATCAACAAGGTACTGCAGTAGCAAAGAGCGATCTTCAGGTGGGCGATTTAGTATTTTTCAATACAAGTGGCAGTGGTATTTCACATGTGGGTATATACATAGGTGATGGTAAAATGATCCACTCTCAAACCGGCCAAGGTGTAAGCTATTCAAATGTTGATGACCCGTACTATTGGGGTTCTCGTTATGTAGGGGCTAAACGTGTTGCTACATTTGATGCAGCTGAAGTAAAACAAGCAGCCATTGACTTTTCAGTCTATGCTTCTCGTGCTGAGGTAGCTGTACAAATTGCAAAAGCTTTGAGCTTAGATACATCCAATACAACTACTAGTTTCGTAGATGTTAAACCAACAAGTGCCAATGCAGGTGCTATCGCAGCAGTAGAGAAATTAGGAATCTTTGAGGGCGATGCTAACGGTAAGTTCAACCCGGCTTCACCAATTACTCGTGCGCAAATTGCAAAAGTATTAGTTTTAGCATTTGGCCTTGAAAATCAAGGTGACACAGTAGCATTTAGTGATGTACCACAAGATAGCTGGGCTAGTAGCTATGTTTCTATTCTTGCATCAAATGGTATTACAAATGGTGATGGAGATGGAAGCTTCGGATCTGACGAGCTATTAAAAATCAATCAACTAAAAGTATTTATTGATAGAATTCAACAACGATAATTTTCTGTAATTTACAGTAAATTATGTTATAGATTGCAAGAAATGATCTTTTGAATAACGTATAATGGAAGAAGGGTTTGCAATCGCAGACTCTTCTATTTTTATGATAATTTTGTAGGAAAGGGGTTGCTTGGAAAAAATTAATTTTAACAGTTCTATTGTATGATGCGTAATTTAGCTAATTTTGTTAAAATGGACACGTTAAGAGAACAAGAAGGGAGGAAATAAGACATTGAACATCAAAAAACTTAGTCTTATCTTGTGCGTCTTATTCATTTCGGCTTCTATGTTAACGATACATAGTGCAAGTGTCAGTGCAGCTACTAATTCAAATATTACATTTGAAGATGTCACTAAAAATCACCCAGCCTATGAAGAAATCAATTATTTAGTAAATTTGGGTGTGATTCAAGGCTACTTTGTAAATGGTAAAAGAGTCTTTGGCCCAAATAATAGTGTAACAAGAGGACAAGCAGCTAAAATGGTAGTTGTTGCTTCAGGTAACAAACCATTAGTCGTGAATAAATCAAGCTTTTCAGATGTTACAGTCGGCACAGAAATGTCAGGTTACATAGAACGTGCTGTACAATTAGGATTATTCGACAAAAATATCAAAGGTCAATTCCTACCGAACAAGCCTCTAACTCGTGGTGAAATGAGTTATGTATTAACAAAGGCATTTAATTTAGATACTAGTGAATATGAGGGAATTGACTCACCATTTACGGATGTAGGAATCACACATGAATATGTGAAATATATTAATACTATTTATTATAATGGTATTACAAATGGGACAGGTAAAACGTATTTACCAAGCAGCACAGTAACACGTTCACAATTTTCACTATTCGTTGCACGTGCAAACAATGAAAAATATCGTTTAGAATTGCCCGTGAAAGGCTCGTCTGTGCCTGATACATCTCAAGTGATTGGCTTAGTAAAGGTGACAACAGATGGCTTAAATATCCGTAAAACAATGGATTCTAGTTCTAACGCTAACATTGTAGGTAAAGTGAATACAGGCGGTAAATTATCAGTCTATGCAGTAGAAGGCAATTGGTTAAAAGTAACTTATAAAGGTGCCTACGCTTATGTCTTTAAACAATATGCACAATTTTTAGATGCAGATGGCAATGAATTAGGTTCAGTAGAGAAAGAAGTAACACCTAAATTTAATATCAATTTATATGTGAAACCAACTTCTTCATCTAAAGCCATTTTAACGATCAAAAATAAAGAAAAATTACCAGTTTATAAGCAAGTCGGTGGTTATTACTTAACACAAGTTAATGGTTTACCAGGTTATGTCGTTGCAGCAAGCACAGAAGATGCTGTTGTTGAAGAAAAGCCTGACCCAACACCACCACCAACTACACCTCCAGCTTCAGGAGAAGTACTAGGAAGAGTAACAGTTGATAACCTCAATGTACGTAGTCAAAGTAATTCAACTTCAGCAGTGTTATTTAAATTGAACAAAGGAAAGTATGTCCAAGTTCACAGCATTAATGGTTATTGGGCAGAAATCACATATGATGGTCAAACAGGATATGTTCATAAATCCTATATCAAACTATTAAATCAAAATAATAAGCCTTTACAAAACCGTATTATCATTCTAGACCCAGGTCACGGCGGTAAAGATCCAGGGACTGTAAAAGGTTCTGCAGCTGAAAAGAACATTACATTAAAAGTTAGTACACAAGTGAAGCAATTACTAGAGAATGCTGGTGCCAAAGTTTATATGACACGTACTGGTGATACGTATCCATCATTACAAGATCGTGTAGACTTCACCCAAGCAAACTATGGTGAGATTTTCGTTAGTGTCCATGTCAACTCTGCTGCCAATGCGTCAGCACAGGGTACTGAAACATATTATGCAATATCTACTGGAGATATGTATCAGGAGGACATTGATTTAGCTACATTTGTTAATAACCAAATTGTTAACAATTTAAACATGAAAAACCGTGGTGTCAAGCAAGAACAATACTACGTAATTCGTAACATGGTCATTCCATCTATTTTAGTAGAACTTGGTTTCTTAACGAATACTGAGGATAATAGTAAAATGACGAATGACCAATACGTTAAACTATTTGCAGAATCTATTTACAACGGTATTTTGCAATATTATAAGAAACAATAAGTTTTAAGAAACGATTCCAAAGGTGTACAAGCTTTTGGGATCGTTTTTTTTCTTACTTTATACATACCCCACTTCGTGAAAATCAAACAAACTATTGAAAGCAGCTAATGGAGATCTTTAAATTTGAGAGTTTGCCTATAGTTTTCATGGGCCATAAAAGTGTTATTAAATGACCATAGAGAACGTTTCTCACACAATAAATAAATCTGCGCAAAGCGATAAGAAATCATTGAATGGGTCTTTACAGATGCGATAAAGAAGATTAAAAGCAAAAGGAATCGAGTTGAAAGTCTCAATTCCTTGTGTCGACAATATAAAAATGGCTGCCTTACTTGTAGAAGGCAGCCATTTGCTATTATTTCACGGTATTGATGAATTTAATATAATCTTTACTAATATAGGCTGGTTCCGTGTGCAGTTTATCTGAAATCACTTGATACCAACCATTTGCACTTGTATCTGTAACAATTACCGGCATATTACTTTTACTAAATGTAAATAATGGGCTTTGACTTGTTGATGCATCTGCACGAACATTCAGACCAGATGTTGTAGTTAGTGCAATTTTATAAGGGTTATTTGCATCTTTAAAGCCTAAGGATTTTTCAGCACGATAGTAGTGTCCAGCGATTTTAGCGCCCCAGAAAGGATCAGAGGCATATTTTACGTTAAAGCCGATAGCCTTTGAGCCAACAACTGCACCATTCGTATAACGTCCGCCTGGTGTAATATAATTTGGCTGTAAAAACTTCTCAACAAGCTCATTAATATTGGCGCTAACACTATCAAACTTCTTGTTCAGTGGATTCGTGTCATAAACATATAATCCAAATAGATTGTTCAAGTTTTGAGCGTGATCACTCATACCATAGGCACTCTCATGCTGTGCAAGAGCTAGGATCAGCATAGCGTTGATGTGAGCGTTAGCTTCTATGTCTTTTAATACAGAGCCTAAGCCAATTAGCTTACTTTTTGTTGTAGCATTCTTATAAATAGAAGCACCAGAGCTTTCTACTTCCGCTAGTTTATTCATAATATATTGATCGATCTCTTCGGCTGTATAGTGGGTTGTAGCACGAGCAGGTAAGAATTGATAGTAATTGTAGCCTTCTCCTTTGGAAGAGCCGTTCGCATTGGTGAAATTAATGCCATCCCAGCTAAAGTATTTTTCACCTTGCTTCATAAAGCTAGGAGCCTTACCGTAGACGTAACTAGATGTATATTTATTTGTTTTATAATCGTATAAAGTATGTTTTACTTCGCCATTCTCATTTGTGTAATAAGAACGTCCCTTTACTAAAGCAGAGGGAATTAAGCTAACGTCAGCCTGTTTTAAATAGCCTACATGACCAGCTAAGCGCACCTTTACTTGTGTAGCATCGCTCCCTAGGTATTCCATTTCTGTATTACCAGCAACTGCGATTTGATCCTTAATTGTTTCAGAATTCAGAGCAACATAATTATTCGTCACAACATAACCTGAAGTCATTTTGATAATTTTATTATTTTGCGTAATCACAAGCGAGCTATTTGACATCGCTTTTTCAGCAGCCTCAAAGCTAGTGAAAGTTTGCTTGTCTACTAGAGTACCATTTGAAATTTCTTTCAAAATATAGGCAGTTGTATTCCCTTCATTCCCCGTATTACCATTGTTATTGGAATTGTCATTCCCATTTTCGGTATTTCCACTGTTATCATTACTGCCAGTATCAACTTGATCTGCAAGAAGAATTAAACGAAGGATGAATGTAGAAGCTTCACCGATTGTGGCATTATCTCTAGGTAAGAACATGCCATTAGAGCTTCCTTTAATAAGCCCTAATTGTGCACCAATTGCAACATCCTGACGGAAATCTTTGAAAATAGTGGCATTATCCTTGAATGTAATAGAGGAAGTGCCTTTTGGTATTTTTAAATAATCAACAGCTCTAATGAGCATAACTGCCATATGCTCTCTTGAAATATTTGCGTCTGGCTTAAATGTGCCATCTGTATAGCCTGTGATAATTCCAGCAGTAGCAGCAAGTTTAATTTCTTTTGCATACAAATATGTGTCAGGGACATCTGTAAACGTTATTGCGCTTTTTGTGTCCAAATCTAAAGCTATTGCTATGTATGTGGCAAATTCACCGCGTGTAACCGTTGCATTTGGACGATAGCTGCCATTTGTATCTTTAAGTAAAGCCTCTTTGGAAATTAAATAACGCAGCCCGCTTTCATGCATATGTCCTGACAGCTCATCAGCATAGGCTGATTGTGGTTGCCAAATAACTAGACCAACAAGCATCATGAGCAACATAAAAATTGATAGTTTTTTCATAGTTTTACCCTCCTAAACTGATATCATTTTAACAAAGTTATACAATCAATATAAGGGTCAAATGTTAGAAATCACTTAAAATATACCAGCTCATTATAGGTAAATAGTATTCTTTCGGCATGTGTAGAGAGAATTAGACAAGAAGCTAAACAGGGGAGTGAACGAAAAATTACATGAGTTTCTTCTATTATATATGTTATTTATGTTAGTACATAAAAATAAAGCCATACTTGTTTACTAAGAAACAATGTATGGCTTTTATGGGAAATGCTAATTAAAGCATTTCTGAAGTTGTTTTAGCTTGCATATGCAGTTGTAGGTAGTCTGGGCCACCAGCTTTTGAGTCTGTACCTGACATGTTAAAGCCACCAAATGGTTGGTAACCTACGATTGCACCTGTACAGCCACGGTTGAAGTAAAGATTTCCTACATGGAAGTCTTGACGAGCTTTTTCTAAGTTCATACGGTTTTTCGTGATAACTGCACCTGTTAAGCCGTATTCTGTGTCGTTTGCGATGTCAATTGCTTGATCGAAGTCTTTTGCTTTTGCAATCGCAACAACTGGTCCGAAGATTTCTTCTTTCATAATACGAGCTGAAGGATCAACGTCAGCGAATACTGTTGGTTGTACGAAGTAACCTACTGAATCGTCAGCTGTACCACCAGCTACTAGACGACCTTCGCCTTTACCGATTTCGATGTACTCAGTAATTTTGTTGAAAGCAGCTTGGTCGATAACTGTTGCCATGAAGTTGTTGTAATCTGTTGGGTCTCCAACTGTTAAAGCATTTGTTAATTCAACCACGCGCTCTACTACTTGGTCATACACATCTTCTACGATGACTGCACGAGAACATGCTGAACATTTTTGACCTGAGAAACCAAATGCTGATTTCACGATCGATTGTGCAGCTAGCTCTAAATCTGCTTCTTTATCAACAACGATTGTATCTTTACCGCCCATTTCCGCGATAACACGTTTAATCCAAATTTGACCTTCATTTAACACAGAAGCACGTTGGTTAATACGTAAACCGACATCACGTGAACCTGTGAAGCTGATGAAGCGCGTTTTTGGATGATCGACTAAGTAGTCACCCACTTCAGCACCAGAACCTGGTACGAAGTTAACAGCTCCTGCTGGAAGACCAGCTTCTTCTAATACTTCGATAAATTTATATGCTACAACTGGAGTTGTTGACGCTGGTTTTAATAACACTGTGTTCCCTGTTACTAAAGCAGCTACTGTTGTACCAGCCATGATTGCAAATGGGAAGTTCCACGGAGAAATAACAATACCGATTCCTAATGGAATGTAGTCATAACGGTTGTATTCACCTGGACGGCTTTCTACAGGTTGTCCATCTTTAATGCGTAGCATTTGGCGACCATAGTATTCTAGGAAGTCGATAGCTTCTGCTGTATCTGCATCAGCCTCTGCCCATGGTTTACCAGCTTCTTTTGTTAATAATGCAGAGAATTCATGTTTGCGACGACGGATAATCGCTGCTGCTTTGAAAAGAACATCTGCACGAATAGCTGGATCAACTTTTTTCCAAGTTTTAAATGTTTCATCTGCTGCTTGCATTGCTTTTTCAGCTAAATCTTTGCTCGCTTTAGAAACGCGACCAATCACTTCTGTTTTCTTTGCAGGGTTATATGAAACGATTTTATCTTCTGTTGTAATGCGTTCGCCACCGATAATTAGTGGGTAGTCTTGACCTAAGTAACCTTCAACTTTATTTAAAGCCTCTACATAAGCATTATAGTTTGCTTCTTGTGAAAAATCTGTAAATGGTTCGTGTTTGTATGGAATCATGTGAGTTTCCTCCCCTGGATAAAGAGTGCCAAATGATTATGCACCTTTAAAGATTTTATTAATTATATAATGCAATATTATTTGGCATTAATCAACTCAAATATTAAAACTTTTTTTAATTTTTGTATCTGTCTTTCTTATTGGTGTTAGAATAAGCTTAATGGAATGCAGGAGGACAAGATGGATAATAATGTATTACAAAGTATTTATAAATACGTCATTGAAAAAGGTGATATGGGAATTTGCGTAGTAGATACAGAAGGCAAGTTACTCATCTACAATAAAAAAATGCGAGAATTAGAAGGCGTTAATGAAGACGAGTATGAGGAGAGACGAGCCTTAGAAATTATTGATTTCGAAATTGAAAAAAGTGATATTTATAAGGTCCTAAGTTCTGAAACGCCAATTCTCAATGTTAAAAAAACGTATTGGAATAAAAAAGAACAAGAAGTGACCTACATAAGCAATATTTATCCGTTGCACTATGAAGGTGCTTTAGTGGGGGCTGTGGAATTTGCACGAGATATTACACAGCTTGAATATATGATGTATCAGCCATTAAGAAGATATGGTGCCCCTTTGACATTTGATATCATTACGGCTGTATCGCCAGTTATGAAGGATGTTATTGAAAAGGCAAAGATTGTAGCGTTAAGTAGAATGCCTGTTGTGCTAATAGGAGAGTCAGGCACAGGGATTGATATGGTGGCCGAGGGTATTCATCATGATCTAAAGGTGCAAAATGATATGTTTATTGCTTTAATTTGCCGTCGAGACGAGAAAACGGTGTTAAAGCAATTCGAAAAATACATTGTTGAAAAAGAAAAAATCACCTTCTTTGCCGAGCGAATCGAATATTTATCGCTTGAAGCCCAGGAAAAGATTGTTGAGCTTTTCAACAACCATCCAAATCATCAGCATGTTTTAATCGCAAGTGTTGGCAAAGACCCGATAGATTTAATTCAAAAGCAAGAGTTATCCAAAAAGCTTTACCGACTATTTTCAGGGATCACCATTTACGTGCCACCGTTACGGGAAAGAAAAGAAGATATTATGCCCTTTATTGACGATTATTTCAAAAGGCATCGTGACAGCTTTGGCTCTTCCATCCAAGGGCTTTCCGAAGAAGTGCGAGAAACGTTTTTAAAGTATGATTGGCCAGGGAATTTAAAGGAATTAGAAGTTCTTTTGGATGAAATCACGTCATTGATCACAAATGAAACGATAGTGGAATCGCATATGCTGCCCGTTCATTTCAAGTGGAAAATCCAAAGCTCCTGTGAGGAAGCCGAACAAGAAGTTCCAACGAGTGACTTGTTTGTTATTAAAAATCAACAGGACATTCGACCGTTAGATGTCTACATGAAGGAAGTAGAGGAGTATTATATTTCAAAAGCATTAGACTTTCATCAAGGGAATATTTCTAAAACTGCAGCAGCCCTGGGCATTCGTCGACAAAGCTTACAATATCGTGTGAAAAACTTTAAGCTCAATAAAAAAAGCGAAAACATTGATTAACGATGTTTTCGCTTTTTTGATGTAATGATAGAGCTAAGTATTTAACCCTTCAGTTTTTATTTTCCTTTTTTAGAAAGACGGCCAAGTGCAAATGCTGCTGCACCGATGCCGATTGCTACGTTCGTTTTTTTATTAAACACTTGTTTTGTTACAAGCGTTAAATTTTGAGGACGTTCAGCTAAACGGCGCATAAAGTAACCATACCAATCGTTTCCAAATGGTAAGTATGTGCAGAAGTTATAGCCTTCACGAGCAAGATCTAATTGCATTTCTTTACGGAAACCGTATAACATTTGGAATTCAAATTTATCATTTGGAATATTGTGCTGTTTCACAAATTGCTTCACATGGTTGATCACATTATGATCGTGTGTAGCGATAGAAGTGAATTTACCATGTAACAAATGATGTTCAATTAGTTTTAGGTAGTTACGGTCGATATCGACTTTTGATTGGTACGCTACATTTTCTGGCTCTTTGTAAGCACCTTTTACAATACGTAAACGGAAGTTTTTGTATTTTTCAATATTTTCTTCTGACTCAAAGAAGTAAGCTTGAATAACTGTACCTACGTTATCAAATTCTTTGTGTAACTCCTCCAATAATTCAAAAGAGCTGTGTAAACGTTCGTAGTTTTCCATATCGAAATTCACGAAAATATTATATTGATGTGCAAGAGCTACAATCTCTTTTAAGTTTTCGTAGCAGAATGCATAATCAATATCTAAACCTAATTGTGAAGGCTTAAGTGAGATGTGCGCATCAAGCTGCTCATCATGAATCGCTTGCACGACAGCTAAGATATTATTTTTTGCAGCAGTTGCTTCTGATTTTTCGTAAACGAATTCACCTAGGTTATCGACTGTACAAGAAATATTAGCTTTGTTTAATTCTTTAATCGATTGCACAACTTCAGGTAAGCTTGTACCGGCAACAACACTTTGAGCACCCATTTTTAGCCCATATTTTTGTGCAGCACTATTTAATAATTTGTTCTCTGATAAGTAAATGAAAAAATCACGTAATACCATCATATGCCTCCAAAATTGAAAATTTTAAATTCTTGGCGATTATAACACTTTTTCTGAAAAGTAAAATGGTTTGATTTTTAGAAAAAAATTTTTTTGAGGGAGGGAAATGGGCTAAAAGTATTGTGGGGATTGACTTTTTATGAGCTAAATATACAAACAAAAAAATTTTTTTCAAAAAAAAGGACTTTTCAAAATAATAGATTTGCATTATGTTGGTAAGTATATGTGTAAAATGATATTATTGTAATTTTCGGAAATTTAAACGAGTAGGTTTTTGGCACTAAACTATTATTTTGACATAATTTTATGTGAAGAAGAATAGTGGATATCTTAGAAGAAATTCTTGGATATCCACTTTGTATTTATCGATGTAAACAGCATATAAATATTAGTTTATAGTAAAAAAAGGAGAGTGTATTCTTAGTAAATAGTGTATAATTATGGTTAAATTATGAACAAATTGTTAAAAATAGTTACTTTTGATTTAGAATAGTGTGTCTATCATACAGAAGATATATGATTACTCTAAACTAAGATAAGGTGGAAAGTATGCCGAGAGGGAGAAAATTTAATTCAAATGGTGAACGAAGCAAACAACTATTACTTGAAAAAGCGATAGAGCTTTTTTCCGATAAAGGTTATCATCATACAAAAATTAGTGACATTGTAAAGGCAGCTAATGTAACACAGCCAACCTTTTATTTGTATTTTAAAAGTAAGGATGCACTTTATAACGATTTGAATACACAATTTCAAAGTGGATTTTTTGACGTGATGAATAATAAGTCAGCAGAAATTGTTGAAAATGGATTGCAGGGCTTTGTCGCTTTGCTAGAGCAAAAGTTAGTAAACCTATTTGTTTACATCGTTGAAAATCCGAAATTAACGAAAATAGGTTTTATTGAATCGGAGCAATCAAGCTTAGTGAAAATCCAATTGACACAGCAATTGATCCATCTTATTTATCTTCATGATTGCGACAAAGATTTGCAGCTGTGTAATGTGGATATCAAAATAATGATAGATAGTTTAGTAGGTTCAATAGAAAGATTAATAGTAACCAATTTATTAGAACATAAAAGATTACCTGCTGAACTAGCGAATGACATTGTCCAATTATATTTTTGGAAAACAATAGAAGTGGTATAAAAAATCCTCTCATCGATATTTGCTATCGCTGAGAGGATTTATTTATTTATTTATTTATTTATTTTTATATGCTGATAGTAGCCTTTTTGTACTTTGCTATGTGTATTTGGATGAATAAGTAGCATATATTCTTGGTCTGGTGATAACGGCTTTGTTGGTGTAACAATAAGTGTTTGCCCCTCAACTTTAGCAGTTGCCGAAACTTCATTAGCCCCTAAAGCAACAAGCTGAACACGACCCTTAGCAATTTGCGATGAGACTGGTAACGAAACTTTTACCGTTATTTTTTCTTTATTTGCGACGTTCTTCACAGTAGAGAGTTTTTTATATTTTGGATATTGCTCCTTTATTGCATCAAAATGTGCTTGAAAAATGGGAGCGGTTGTCGTTTGAATATTTGGTTTGACACCTACTTCATGAATAGTCTGCCGAGCAGGTCCTGTGAATCTACCGACAGTTAGCTTTAGGTAGCTTCCATCATGAAGCGTATAAAAGCCCTGCATAGCACCTTTACCATATGTTGTTTCACCGTATAAAATAGCGGCTTTTTGGTCTTTTAATGATGCAGAAAGCATTTCCGAAGCACTAGCACTATAACGGTTGACTAAAATACGTGTATTTGCTGGGAACTTCGTATCTTGCTGAACTGCTGGGATTGTATAGGAGTCATGTGCTTCCTCCAACAAATAAGCTACTTTTGCAGATGGGAATAGTCCTGTCATTTCTTCCGCTGTTGTCACGTAGCCGCCACCATTATTTTGTAAATCCAAGATGAACGATTTAGCACCAAGCTGTTTTAGGTCAGTAAGAGCTTTTTTGACGAGCTGTGCACCATCTTCAGAGAATGAAGACATTGCTATATAGCCAACATTACCAAACAGTAATTCAGAGTGTACATTTGGTAATGTAAACTGTTTACGGGTAATCGTTTTAATCGATGTCGTTTCATTACTATGTTTCAAAGTAACATTCACCTTAGTACCTTCATCACCGATTAAGAGGGAAGAGGCTTCCTGCGTAGAGCGCCCCGCTATGGTCTCGCCATTTATACCGATAATGATATCTCCTGCCTGAACACCTGCCTCAAAGGCACCGCTGCCTTCAATGACTTGTAAAATATGAATGCCATCTTCATGTTCTTCAATCACTACACCAATCCCAATCGTTGATAGATTGATACTGTTCATGTAATCTTCAAATTCTTTTTTTGTAAAATAAGTTGAATAGGGATCGAGCATATCGATGATTTCTTTGATGGATGTGGCATTCTCTAAATCTCCATTGATTGTCCCCACATACGTATTACGAATAATTTCCTTCATTTCTTTGACTAGCTGTGGTTCATTACTAGCAGCGTGAGTAGTCGCGAATGGTAAGAGGAAAAAGCTTAAAACAAAGACAAAAGACCATATTAATTTTTTCATAGGACACCTCTTTTCTAGAGCTCAATCTTTAAATGCACCATTCTACTAAGGTGTAAGCAGATGGATACATTTAACAATTGACTATCTGATTTTTATTATACATCAAGCGAAGTTGATGTGGGGGCTTTAATAAACAGAAAAAATCTGCTTCCTACTAAACAGGAAGCAGATTGAGAGGACTACTTTTTGAAAAGCTTATGAATAATAAAACCAATGAATGCACCGATAATCGCTGGCAATAACCATCCTAGATTTTGCTCATAGAGCGGCAATGCTTTAAGCACATTTTCATATGGTTCGATTGTAATTTTCATTTGCTTGAAGCCATCGTATAGACTGACAAAGAAAGTTGGAATAAGCGCTAAAATATAAACAACTTGTCCACCTTTAAAGAAATGATCAGCTAACGATAACACCATCAATACCATAGCTAATGGATAAATAATTAACAGGACAGGTAGAGATGCACTAATAATTGTTGAAAGTCCAACATTTGTAATGGCTGCACTTAAAATAGTGAATACAATTAAAAATGTTTTATATGAAATTTTAGGGAACAGCTTATGAAAATATTGTGCATTGGCCGTCAGTAAACCGACTGCTGTTGAAATACATGCTAGTAAAATAGTCGCAGACAAAATAATACTTCCAAAACTACCGAAGAGCACTTCAGCAGATTTTGCAATAATATCTCCACCATTTGTGGAGGAACCAATTGCCTGAATACTTGTGTTACCGATATGGCTAAGTGAGATATAAACAAATGATAAGCCGATAGCAGCAACGACACCTGCAAAAATCGTCGTATTGACTTGCTTTTTCGTATCTTTCATTCCCATATCACGCAATGCTTGTAAAATAACGATACCGAAAACAAGTGCACTAAGTACGTCCATTGTTAAGTAACCTTGTACAAAGCCTTCTGCAAAAGGAGACCCAATATATTTTCCTACAGCTTCTCCTGGCTCGCCCATTGGAGAGATAAAACTTTTAACAGCTAGTAATAAAATAACAAGAAGCAATGCGGGTGTTAGGATTTTTCCTACTCGGTCGACAAGCTTCGAAGGATTAATAGATAAGTAAAGAATTAAAGCAAAAAACAAAATAGATGTGATGAATAGGGGTGCCCAATGATCCTTCATAGCCTCAGGAAGAAATGGCACAATACCTATTTCATAGGACACGGAGCCAGTTCGTGGTACAGCGAAGAACGGCCCAATGGCTAAATAGACAATTGATGTAAAGATCACTCCAAATGCAGGGCTGACGCGATTGGCTAACAGTTGTAAATCGCCCCCTGCTTTTGCGACAGCAACAATTGCTAGTAAGGGTAAACCAACACCTGTAATTAGAAAGCCGATCATGGCTATCGTAATGTTCTCGCCGGCTTGTTGACCTAATAACGGTGGAAAAATAATATTACCAGCACCCAAGAACAAGGCAAATAGTAGTAATCCTACTGCTAAATTTCCTTTGATGAAATGCAAGATGTTTTTCATAAGTATAAAAACTCCTTTAAGATTGAAAAGATAAAACTTTCTAAAAATTTTAAATACAGAAGTGTATGTTATCATAGGAACGCTAATCTTGCAATGTATACATTATCGCAATATAGTCGGATTTCGTCGTATTTTATAGGTTTGCTAGAATGTTTGAAAAATAGTCAGTATTTCCGATTTTTCTTCAGGTAGTTATCTAGTATGATAGACACACAAGGAAATATTCTAGCACGAACGGAGGCACTTTGGAATGCAAAATACGAAAAAATGGAGAATTCTTGTTTTAAGCACTATTGCAACTTCATTTTTAGCACTACAACCAGCAGAAGCAGCAACATATACCGTACAAAAAGGAGATACTTTATCCAAAATCGCCCATAATCACCAAGTCACGATTGAGGATATCATGAAGTGGAATAATCTATCAAAAGATACGATTTATGTAGCACAAAAGCTAGAGATTCAAAAGCAAGCAACGAATGAGGGGAAAAAACCTTCAGCACCATCACCATCTGTGAAACCAACAGCTAGCTCTCATACTGTAGCGAAAGGTGACACATTATCAAAAATAGCAAAACAATATAATGTGACAATTAAGGATATCAGGGATTGGAACAAGCTTGAGTCAGACATCATCTATATTGGACAGGTGTTAAAAATTACTTCAGCAACAGTGAAACCCGACAGCAATCCTATACATAATAATGTAACTTCAGATGCGGGCACATCATCCAACGTAACAGCTAAAGACCCTACAGCAAATGGACAGGCGATTTATAAAAAAACAGTTGAAGTTGCCAATACATTGGTTGGCACTCCATATCTATACGGTGGTAATACACCAGTAGGATTAGACTGTAGTGGCTTTATTTTTTATGCCTTTAATCAGGGGGGCTTAAAAATAGCAAGAGCAAGCAGTGAAGGATACTATAATGGCAATACAACGCATGTAGAAAATCCGGTACCTGGGGATTTAGTATTCTTCGAGAATACCTATAAAGAAGGAATTTCTCATATGGGCATTTATCTTGGCGATAATAAATTCATCCATGCGGGCACAGATGGGGTAGAAATTTCGGATGTGACATATTCGTACTGGTCTTCTAAGTTAGTAGGCTATAAACGTTTTGATGGCGTGAAATAAGAAAAGAAGCGATTTTTGCTTAGGCAAAGATCGCTTTTTTGTGAGTTCAATAAAACATAAAACCCCCTTCCAGTTAAGTTAGAAGGGGGTTACATGTTATTGTGTTACACGTGCTGTCCAACGAGAAAGGTCAGCATCTTTTGCATCAACAAGCTCGGCTGGGAAAATAAATGTCCAAGGCTTTGTTGAATTAGGTTGTACAGTTAAGATTGGATCCATTTTAAATGAACCCTTGGCAATTTGTTTGCCTGTAGCATCGATAATTTCTAATGGTAATTGTTCTAGATTAATCGCTTTATTGTGACCATTACGGATAAAAATAGAGACGTTTAAATTACCATTGTCAGCTAATTTAGCCTGTAAGCCTGTGAAGTTTACCTCTGTTTCACCTAGCTTTGGTAGTGTTTTTACAATTTTTTCAAGCTCTTCTTTTTGAGCTGCTGGTAGTTGTTTTTCCCATGATGGATCTAATTCTAATTGGTGACCACGAAGGGAAATAAGATTAAAGGCAATTTTCCAGCCATCTTCAGGTACTTCATCTACTTTAATTGAAGATTTTTCGAATTCAAAAACCCAAGGACGAGCACTTTCAGCAGGGATTGTGCCAAGTTCTTTAAAATCGAATTTTTTAGAAGCTACAAGCTCATCATTTTTATCCATGATGAAAAGTTCAATTTCACCTAGTTCAATCGCTTGTGGTAAAGAAGAACGGAAAAATGCACGCACTAGCCATTTTCCACCACGTGCTTCTTCAATACTAATAGAAGAAAGCGATAATTGATTTGGTTTCAATGGTTCTAGCTCATTAGCTAGGAAGTTAAAAATATATTTTTGCTCCTGAGGTACGTCCCATTCTGGGTGGAAGGACAGCTTTGTTTCAACATCACGGTTATCACCTTTATTTGTTGAAACATTTCCTAGTAAGTCCTTAGAGTCAATTGTGTTTTCTTGAACGACTTTGTCCGATTTTTTAAAGAATGAAAATAAGCCCATTATTGTTCCTCCTGTTGTGCCTCAACTGTTTTCATGAAGCCTGTAATTTCTATAATGATAGAACGGCGTAATTCTTGGAAGTTCTTCCCGAATAATTCAAGCCCTTCTCGTTGGTAAATTCGCATTGGATCCTCTTGTTGATAATGACGTAAGCCAATACCTTCTTTTAAATGTGTCATGGCCTCTAAATGCTTGACCCAGCCACTATCGATGTAGCTAAGCATGATTTGAGGTAATACTTCCATGACTCTTTCGTTTTCAGCAAACCTCTCCATATGGTCGAGTAGTTCCTGTTCAGAAGGCTGAATATCAGCTAGGATTTGCTTTACTTTTCCTACTTCACGATCGATTGAAACAGGTGTAATGAACAGAGAGTTAAGAGCTTGCTCCATTTGATCATAATCCCACTCCATAGATGATACATCTTCTGGTGCAGCGTCATGCACAGCAAAATCAACAGTTTCACGCAGCATTTTTTTTAGCTCGCCCATCAAATCTTCACCAGCTAAAATTTTATCGCGTAGTCCATAAAGCACGGTACGTTGATCATTTATAACATCATCTAATTTTAAGTTATACTCTCGCATGCCATATTGTGAACCTTCAACAATAC
The DNA here is from genome assembly GCF_028877475.1 of Lysinibacillus irui. NCBI lineage: Bacteria > Bacillati > Bacillota > Bacilli > Caryophanales > Bacillaceae > Lysinibacillus > Lysinibacillus irui. Next base: position 602,753 of record NZ_CP113527.1, read on the forward strand.
GCTGTGTACGGTCAATAAGCTCTTGAACCTCTTTATTTTGAATGATTCCATTTTCGTCTACGACCATTTTTGCAGAGAATTTTTCAACTTCTTCTTTTGCGTAACGACGGAACATATCATCTTCAATAGAGAGAATGAAGCGGCTTTCGCCTACGTCACCTTGACGACCAGAACGGCCTCGTAGCTGATTGTCCACACGACGGCTTTCATGCTTTTCTGTACCAATTACATATAAACCACCGAGTTCATGAACTTCTTCACCTAGCATAATATCTGTACCACGGCCAGCCATATTTGTCGCTACAGTAATACGACCTTTTTGTCCTGCCTGCGAAATAAGCTCAACTTCTTGCTCTACCGTTTTTGCATTCAGTAATTGGAATGTTAATTTTTCTTTTTTCAGATAGTCAGCCACTGTTTCAGACTGTAAAATCGATGTTGTACCAATTAGAATTGGCTGGCCTTTTTCATGACGTTTTTTAACTTCAGCAGCAACATATTTATATTTTGCTTCCTGTGTGCTAAAGATAATATCAGGTTGATCGATACGTTGTCGTGGACGGTTTGTTGGGATTTGCACAACTTCCATGCCGTACACTTCTCGGATTTCTTTTTCCTGTGTTTTCGCTGTACCCGTCATCCCGGAAAGCTTCGGATACATACGGAAATAGTTTTGAATCGTAATTTGCGCTTGTGATTTATTTTCATCTGTAATTGTTACGCCTTCCTTGGCTTCAATCGCTTGATGTAAGCCATCAGAAAGTGAACGGCCTTCTAAAATACGGCCTGTAAACATATCGACAAGTTCAATTTTATCTTCTTTTACAATGTAATCTACGTCGCGTTTGAACATAACGTGTGCACGAACAGCTTGGATTACATAATGGAAAAGTGTTTGATGTTCTAAGTCATAAAGATTGTCAATATTGAAGGCAGCCTCAACCTTTTCAATACCTTTATCTGTTAGGGAAGTAGCTTTCGTTTCTTCATCGAAATCGTAGTCTTCATCTTTCTTGAAACGTTTAGCTAACATAGCAGCAATGCGGTGTAATTCTTCGTTGGACGGCATTTTACCTGCGATAATTAACGGTGTTTTTGCTTCATCGATTAATACACTATCCACTTCATCAATAATGGCGAAGTGATAAGGACGTTGCACTTTATCTGCTAGGCTATAGGCCATATTGTCACGTAAATAATCGAAACCAAATTCAGTACCAACACCGTATGTAATATCTGCATTATAAGCTTCTTTTTTCGCATCAGCTTCCATCATCGGTACATTTAAACCAACAGTTAAGCCAAGAAAACGATGGATTTGACCGACTAGCTCATAGTCACGCTTTGCTAGGTAATCATTTACTGTGATGACATGAACACCTTTACCTTCTAATGCACGCACATAGGAGGGAAGGGAGGCAACTAGTGTTTTACCTTCGCCTGTTGGCATTTCAGCAATATTACCTTCTGTTAATACAAGACCACCGATCAGCTGTACATCAAAATGACGCATTCCTAATACACGCTTTGAGGCTTCGCGTACAACAGCAAATGCGTCCGGGATGATAGATGTAATAGGCTCACCTTGCTCTAATTGATCTTTGAAAATAAAAGTCATTTCTCGTAATTCGGCATCTGACTTGTTGACATATTTTTCTTCAAGATTGTTAATTTGATCTACTATTTTATAGTAGCGTTTTAATTGGCGAGCACTTGTTTGCTCTTTGTTACTTTTGAAAATTGAGAACATGAAATATACGCTCCTTTAAAGTTGTCTAAATGCTAGACACTCCATTATTCTATCAAATTTTGCGAATGGTGACTACAATTGACTATATAGGAATCTATTAATGCTAAAATGTACAAAATATTTGTGAAATCGTGGAAAATGTTTAGAAAAAGTATATTTCAATGCTTGTTCATGCTATAATCAATGTGGATTTCAATGTAGATTATATTTTTTTGAGGAGGAGAGACATGCTTTACGTGTCTTTAATAGCAGCATTTGTTGCATCCATTTTGTTAACTCCATTAGTGAAACGTTTAGCGTTTAGAATAGGTGCAGTTGACGCACCAAACTATCGAAAAGTACATGCTCGAATTATGCCAAGACTTGGCGGTTTGGCGATTTTTCTTGCCTTTATCATCGGTGTGACGATTTTATATTCGTTTTTAGTCGATACGAAACATGGTAGTAATGAAGCTTTATTAGCTATCATTATTGGTGCTTGTATCATCGTTGTTACAGGTGTTATTGATGATATGCGTGAGATTTCCGCTAAAGCAAAAATGCTTGGTCAGCTAATTGCTGCACTAATTGTTGTTTTTGTAGGCGGTATTGAAATTGATATGGTTAATCTACCGTTTTTAGGTACATTAGACTTTGGTTTACTGAGTATCCCATTAACGATTATTTGGATCATCGGTATTACCAATGCAGTTAATTTAATTGATGGCTTAGACGGTTTAGCTGCAGGTGTTTCTACGATTGCACTTATTACTTTAGCTGTCATGGCATTTATTATGAGCAATGTATTTGTATTAGCGTTAGCAGCCATTTTAGCTGTAGCTTCACTTGGTTTCTTATTTTATAATTTCCACCCAGCAAAAATCTTTATGGGTGATACAGGGGCACTGTTCCTTGGATTTATGATTTCCGTTCTAGCATTGCTTGGATTTAAAAATGTTACATTCGTTTCGTTAATCATTCCAATTATTATTCTTGGTGTACCGATTTCTGATACATTCTTTGCGATTGTTCGTCGCGTACGTATGAAGAAAAAATGGTCTGATCCAGACAAATCACATTTACACCACCGTTTATTGGATATGGGCTTCACACATCGTCAAACGGTACTAATTATTTACGGTATCGCGATGATGTTTGGATTAGCAGCGATCATTTTCTCTATGGCAAAAGTTTGGGGCGCAATTTTACTAGTAGCTGTCATCCTAACAGCCATTGAAATCTTCGTTGAGATCATAGGGCTTGCTGGTAAAAACTATAAACCATTATTAAACTTTGTACGGATCTTTAGTAAATAAAATATATCAATCATACATATTGTGTGATTGCTCCGACCGTAGTCAAACTCAAAAATTTGAGAGTTTGACTACGGTTTTTTTATAGCCATGGCTCGAACTGTTTTTATCCAGGGTTTATGGATCCTGCTTTTCTATTATAGGATTGTTGCTCTAATTTTTTTACATAAACACCTTCTATTAAGTACGAAATTAAATCAATGGAGAAATGTTAACGATTGATTAACTGGTACTCCAATCATGAGAAGGAAGATCCTGCGCAGTTTTTATGTATAGGAAATGAAAGGGGAGAGAAACTAAGTGAGCTAGTTTATTTGTGTTATGACAGGGTAAGAGAAAAGGGTAGCTAATTATCAAAGGATTGTAATACAAAAAGACCATAGACAAGAAAGTTTGTCTACGGTCTAAAAGTTTTTAATTATTTATTCAATGATTGAATCATCATCACTAGCAGCACTATTTGTTCCTGTATTGCCACTTGTTAGGCTTGAGGATTGTTCATTTATGCCAAGATGGTTCTTGAAAATTTCTTTTACTTCTTCAACAGAATCCTGATTTAACTGGTAATAATAAATACCAGTAGACATGTCATCTGTACCGTCCAATGTTAAAGAGTCAATACGTGGTGTGCCTTTTGATAAATAAGATAAGAAGGATTTCATTTCAGTGAATGTCATGTCCGTTTTCATATTATCACCAAGAGCTTTGATCACATCATCATATTTTGTAATGGAGCCAACAGAAGCGACTTTTTTAATAATCGCTGAAAGAATTTCTTGTTGACGTTTACCACGCTCGATATCGCTATCTTGCTTACGTGTTCTTGCGAGTGCAAGTGCTTGGCTACCATCTAAATGCTGTAAGCCTGGCTGTAAGTTAATTGTATACTTATCGAATTCATCTAATTCATGTAAAGCATAAGGTACTTCTGCTTCAATACCGCCTAAAGCATCAACTACATCAATAAAAGCATTGAAATTCATACGTACATAGTAATTGATAGGAATATCAAATAGGTCTTCTACTGTTTCAATAGTAGTAAGTGTTCCACCCATTGCATGCGCATGAGTAATTTTATCTTTATAGCCTACTTTAGGAATATAAACGTAAGAATCACGAGGAATGCTTAACATTTTAATTGTATGGGTTTTATTATTTAGTGTAGCTAAAACAAGAGCATCGGAACGTGAATGATCCGAACCTTGTCCACGATTATCACTATCATCAACCCCGACAAATAAAATAGATACATTATCATGTACCGGTTCTACTTTTTCTACACTTTGCTTAGAAACCTGTCGACCTTCTAATTCCTCATATGCTGAGTCTGCGGCATGCTCTACCTGTTTAGTAAGGTAAACAGCATAAGCCGTTACACAAATTACCAAGCTGGCAACTAATAGTAGTGTAACTTTTATAATTAATGAAGCTTTAGAAGACCTCTTTTTGTTCGGACTTACAGATCTTTTTTTCATAATAGATATATTCTCCTCTAATTATTGGGAATAATAATGCGATAAAGCTAAATTTTATTCAATTACTAAGAAGTAAACATGTGGTCAATAAAAATAGCCTAACAAAAAAATTATACTATGCGTATTTAGTTTCGACAATTAAAACTAATCATTTGACAATAAATTCTACAAATTGAGCATCTTCGAATGTGATGGCTGCTTGTCCATTTGTCATTTCTGTTATCCAACTTCGGAACTGTTCTTCTTCCTCTTTTAGGACAGAAACTATGATTTCTACACCCTCTAAATAGCGAATTTCCTCTAACGTATAGGACGAACCTCTTATTTCATTTTCTACTTTTCCGAGCCAAGTGTAATCAATGCCAACATTCAGGAAATGATGAAGTTTGCGTTCAACCACCTGGGCAGCTATAAGACCTTCAGTTGTTGCTTTTCCATAAGCGCGAATAAGGCCACCGCCACCTAATTTAATTCCTCCAAAATAGCGAGTCACGACGACGACAGTATCTTTTAAGCCTTGTTTTTTTAAGACCTCTAACATAGGGACGCCAGCCGTACCACTAGGTTCCCCGTCATCATTCGCTTTTTGAATATGATCATGCTCTCCAATAATATAGGCTGAGCAATTATGAGTTGCATTATGATGCAATTTTTTTATACGATCTATAAAAGAAATTGCATCCTCTTCCGTTTCTGCACGTTCTATATAAGTGAGAAAGCGGGATTTTGAAATGACAATTTCGCTTTCACCATAACCTTTTACTGTTAAATAGTTTTCTCTCATAAGTATCAATCTCCTTTTAACTAGAGTTCTATTCTATAATTTTCGTGAAGAAAAAGCATTAAATTTTAGCATGGTAATGCTATAATAGGTGTAGACTATGGAATATATGAATTTGGTCTATTAAAATAGTAAGTAATCATAAGACATTAGACTGGGGAGTATACTATGTTTTCAAATGATACCTTCGATTTAAAGTCGCTTGATGACATTTTTAATCGAATGTTAGATACAATAATGAGCTCGAAGGACGATATCTTTATTATAAGTGAACAGAGCCGAAGAAGCTTTGAAGATATGCAAAAAGAGCTAGAAATTGTTCGAAAACAAATATCAATCGTCATTGATGAAGGCGATGCTTTGGAAAAAAGTACGCAGCTTGCTAAGCAACGACTTGTATTAGTGAGTAAAGCTTTTGATAATTATACCGAAGAACAAGTTAGAGAAGCATATGAAACTGCACATGATTTTCAAGTAAAGCTCTCCGTTATGAGAACACAAGAAAAGCAGCTACGCGATAAAAGAGATGATCTAGAGAGAAGATTAAGAGGGTTACTCGATACGATTGAACGAGCTGATCATATTGTCAATCAGGTAAATGTCGTTTTGAATTACTTAACTTCTGATTTAAAAAATGTTGGTTTAGCGCTTGAACAAGCAAAAATGAAGCAAGATTTTGGCATACGAATTATTGCAGCTCAAGAAGAGGAGCGTAAGCGTTTATCGCGAGAAATTCACGATGGACCTGCTCAAATGCTTGCAAATGTACTAATGCGCACTGATTTAATAGATAGAACGTATCGTGAAAAAGGTATTGAAAATGCATTGGCTGAAATGGCCGATTTAAAGAAAACGGTGCGGAATGCTTTATCAGAGGTGCGACGTATTATTTATGATCTACGACCAATGGCACTTGATGATTTGGGAATTGTTCCGACATTAAAGAAGTATTTATCGACAGTGACTGAATACAATCCTGGTGTTGAAATTCATTTCCAATCGAGAAGTACAGAAAAACGTATACCTTCAAATTATGAAGTATCCATTTTCCGATTAGTACAAGAATGTGTAACAAATGCCATGAAGCATGGAAAGTGTAAAGACATTTGGGTAAAGCTTGAATGGTTAAAGGATGCAGTCAATGTTGTTGTAAAAGATGACGGCATAGGCTTTGACCCACAAGTAGTGAAAGATCATTCCTTTGGGATTTTAGGAATGAAAGAACGTATTGAAATTTTAAATGGTACAATTACCATTACGAGTGAAATCAATCGAGGGACAACGGTGTTATTTAAAATACCGTTAGAAGTAGAATGATGTAACTGTTGCAGAAATTTAGGGGGTAAAGACAAATGACAAAGATTATTATTGTAGACGATCACCAGCTATTCCGCGAAGGAGTAAAACGTATTTTAGACTTTGAAGATACGTTTGATGTAGTAGCTGAAGGTGACGATGGTACAGACGTGGTTACGTTATATGCTGAAAACGAACCAGATGTTGTACTTATGGATATTAACATGCCAGGCAAAAATGGTGTAGAAGCAACATCGGAGTTAATTAGTGAATTCCCAGATGCAAAAGTGATTATGCTGTCCATTCACGATGATGAAACATATGTGACACATGCTTTAAAATCAGGTGCACTTGGTTATATGTTAAAAGAGATGGATGCAGATGAAATCGTTGAGGCGATTAAAGTCGTTGCCAATGGTGGCTCTTACTTACATCCAAAAGTAACGAAAAACCTAGTAGCAGAATTTAAACGACTATCAGAGCACGAAAATAAAGGAAACTTCCACCAAACAGAAATTCGTCGTCCATTCCATTTACTAACGAAACGTGAATGTGAAGTTTTACAGCTGTTAACAGATGGACAATCTAACCGTACAATTGGTGAGACATTATTTATCTCTGAAAAAACAGTTAAAAACCACGTATCAAGTATTCTACAAAAAATGAATGTGAATGACCGTACACAAGCTGTTGTAACAGCCATTAAAAATGGTTGGGTTGAAGTACGATAATTGCAAAAACTGTTTTTAAAAGCTACTTTATTATGAAGTAGTTTTTAAAACAGTTTTTTATTGTTTTATGGTAATTATTTGTATAGCAGTTACTCTTGGAATAGCGAGTCATTCACAATTTTGTAACATCGCAAAAGGTGCATTTAACAAGAAAACTAACAGACCATGCAACATTTTACAGCCTAATGCGTCATAAGGAAGATGTAGCACCTAAATGTTGAAAATGCACAACAAAATTCCTACGACAGCATTTATATGCTACAATATGCGCGGGAGGTTTTTTGATGTTAAAGAAAAGTTTTCTAGCAGTTTTAATCTTATTAGTGTTAACTGCCTGTGGTAATAAAGATGAGAAAATGAGTGACGAAGAACGAGAAAAAGTAATAGATGATGGTACAGTAGGCTTTGAGATGATGGGTGGTAACGTAGAAAAAGCTGAAAACGTACCAGCAGCAGAGGAAAAAGCTATATTAGCATCTTTTGATGAGTATATTGCAGCGTTGAACGCTGAAGAAATTGATCGTTATATGAAGACCATTTCGAAAAATCCAAAAGGTTTTAAATACGATGAAGAAAAAACATATGCATCAGAAGTATTTGAGCAATTTGATATTAAGCGTGATGTAGAAAACGTAACGATTGCTAAATATGAACCAGAAGAGGCTCAAGTGTTTGCCAATATGAAAATGCACTCTCTTCAACTTGAGACAAATGTCGAGCATGAAAGTGCAGGACGTCAAGTAACCGTCTTTGTGAAAGAAGACAACGATTGGAAAGTAACAAGTGTCTTTTATATTGGTGATGACTCACAATCAAGTACAGGCAATTAACAGGAGCTATCTTCATTCAACCTAATTGAGTGAAGATAAGCCTATATACATAAAAAATGAATGTGAAATGGAAGCTGCTTACTAGCACCATTCTGAATGGCAAAAAACGTGAACGTCATTCATTTCACATTCATTTCTTTTTGTTTTCATTTAGTGTAACGACACAACAACAATTGCAGCGAGAAGGAATAGATTGTAAACTAAGAATCATAGGAGAGTGGACTTAGATGAGGACGGCAATCGTAACAGATAGTACTGCATATATTACGGCTGAGGAACGTGCACGCTTAAACATTCATATGATTCCTTTAAGCGTTAATATCTCAGGTCAATTATTTGCAGAAGAAGTAGATATCACAGCATCTGAATTTTATGATAAGGTGCGTGGTGCAAAGGAATTTCCGAAAACAACACAGCCTCCAATCGGAGAATTTGTCGCTCTCTTTGATGAGCTGGCGAAAGAATATGACGAGGTTATTTCCATTCATTTATCGAGCGGTATTAGTGGAACATATCAAGGTGCAATACAAGCAGGTGAAATGGTAGAAGGTATTAAGGTTCATGCCTTTGACAGTGAAATATCCTGTGCGGTTCAAGGCTTCTATGTTTTAAAAGCAGCTGAAATGGCGAATGAGGGCTATTCAGCAAAAGATATCCTTGCAGCATTAGCGGACATGCAGCAATATATTCGTGCTTACTTCATTGTAGACGACTTAGCACATTTACAACGTGGTGGACGTTTATCTGCAGCAGCAGCTTTAATCGGAGGTCTTTTACAAGTGAAGCCAGTCTTGCATTTTGTGGACAAGGTCATTGTACCTTTCGAAAAAATTCGAACGCGTAAAAAGGCATTAAAGCGAGTTGAAGAGCTGCTAGCAGAGGATGCGAAAAAGTATGATGCACTGGATGCGGTGGTCATTCACGGTAATTGCCAAGCAGAGGCACAAGAATGGCTTGAACAATTAGCGAAAACGTACCCACATGTAAACTTTAAACTAAGCTATTTCGGTCCGGTCATCGGAACACATTTAGGTGAAGGATCTCTAGGCTTAGGCTGGACAAAAAAATAATTTGAATTGAATGAGTCTCTACTGCAAAAGTAGAGGCTTTTTTCTATGAAGGGAGAAAGATTAATGAGATATAAAGGCTGGATAGTACCGCCCGCAATGCGTGATTTCCATGAAGGTCGCATTTGGCTGAAAAATCATGCTCCATTTTCAGCAGACGATATTGAGAAAGCAATCAATCATAATTACTTCTGTTTAATAGAAGGAATTCAAATAAATCCAGTTATAAAATGCAATCGCTGCCATAATACAAATCGACATTTATTCACGATATTTGATTGTTCAAAGTGTCAGCAACCATGTATTTATTGTCGGCATTGTATCAAGATGGGGAGGGTAAGTAGCTGTACACAATTAATGGTTTGGACAGGTCCTAAGGCGATAAAGACGAGCAATCATATCTTACAATGGACAGGACAATTTACTAAACTACAAGAACAGGCTGCAAATGAAGCATTAGCAAGTGTGCAAGCACAACGCTCGCATCTAATTCATGCGGTTTGTGGCGCTGGTAAAACGGAGCTGCTATTTCCTATGGTTCATGATGCCTTAAAGCGTGGTTTGCGTGTTTGTATTGCAACACCACGCACGGATGTTGTGCTAGAGCTCTACCCACGCTTTCAGCAAGTTTTTCCTAAAACGATCATTCATGCATTATATGGAGGTGCATCCAAGCAAGCTGGTTATGCTCAGCTTGTCATTGCGACGACCCATCAGCTCTACCGATTTGAACAAGCATTTGATGTCATGATTGTAGATGAGGCAGATGCTTTTCCTTATACATTTGATGAAACATTGCAAAGAGCGGTTGAAAAAGCGAAAAGAAATGATGCTCCCATTGTATATGTCACTGCAACCCCTGCACAAAAGTTACTTCAGTCTTTTCACAAAGAAAGCTACTCTTTTATCCCAAAGCGCTATCACAATTACCCATTACCATTCCCTCAATTTCATGCTTTGTGGGGCTATGAAAAAAGCTTTAATAGAGGTAAGATTCCTAAGAAGCTTAAACAATGGACAGAGGAGCGTTTGAGTCGAAATGAACCATTTTTAATATTTTTCCCGACAATTAGTTTAATGAAGATAGCAGCACCACTTTTTCAATTAATAAATGAAGATATACTTGCTGTGCATGCAGAGGATTCGGAGCGTAAAGAGAAAGTGGTGAAACTGCGAAATAAAGAAGTGCCAGGATTATTAACGACAACTATTTTAGAAAGAGGCATTACGATCAGCAATGTCCAGGTGGCTGTTATTGGGGCTGAATCCCCCGTTTTTACAGCTAGTGCACTTATTCAAATCGCAGGCCGTGTCGGACGAAATATTCAATTTCCTGATGGGGACGTCCTATACTTTCATCACGGTATTACGACAGAGATGGACGAGGCGCGTGCAAAAATTCTTTTTTATAATAAGAAAGGATTTTTCAATGAATAAAATAGAAACGCGCTGTTTAATATGCTCTCAATCATTAAACACCATGATTTCCTGGAACACACTTTTAATAAAGCAATTCTCTCCGACTATATGTGAAAGATGTAACTCTCACTTTCAACGCTCAAACTCCTCTACCGCACTCTACCAATACAATGATCACATGAAAGATTTCTTACACCAGTTTAAATTTCTACAAGATGTAGCCCTCGCAAAAGTATTTCGTCAGGAGCTATATACTCGCTTTAAGAAAGAAAAGGCGACTTTTATTCCAATTCCCGTGCATCCCCTCAAACAACAGGAACGCACCTTTTCGCATACAGAGGAACTATTGAAGGCTGCTCATGTCCCATATATTCAGCTACTAGAAAAGACTACTACCGAGACACAAAGCTCTAAAAATAGAGAACAACGGTTACATGCGGCACCACTTTTTCGCTTGATGACGGATGTACACGTGGAGCATAAAGATTATCTTCTATTTGACGATATAAAAACTACAGGAACTACTTTACAGCATGCTGAAGATGTGTTAAAACAAGCAGGTGCTAAAAATGTCCAATACTTCACATTAATTGAAGGTTAAAAATACCAAAGTGTAATGTATAATAAATAACATTCATAGATAAGAAATGTTGTAAGAGGAGGAAAATAGATGGCAGAGGTTCGTAATTGTCCAAAATGTAATGAATTTTTCAATTATACAGGGGTCCGAGAGGTTTGTCATAAATGTGCACAATCAGAGGAAGAGCTGTATCAAATCGTCTATCGCTTCTTACGTAAACGCGAAAACCGTGCAGCAACAGTTGAACGCATTGTGGAAGCAACAGGCGCAGAAGAAGAGCTATTATACAGATGGGTTCGCAAAGGTCGTTTGCAACCAGCCATGTTCCCTAACCTTGGCTATCCATGTGATAACTGTGGTCACCTGACAACGAAAGGCAAGCTTTGTACGAAATGTCAGGATGAATTAAAGGCCGATTTGCGTACATTTGAAGCGGCAAAGGAATTCCGTGAAAGTGTAGAGCAACGTGATCGTGTCACGTATCACTCAGAGCGAAAACGTTAATAACTGGAATTGTGTGTTAATTTTAAACAAAATTAGCACACTTTTTTATATGTGAAAACTTAACATTATGTGAGACAATCCGAAATAATAGTAAGATAAGATTTTTAGATAGGAGGTTTCGATATGAAAATTACATCTTATGGAATTAATGCGGTGAACGCCTATAAAAACCAAGTGCGCAATGTGAAATCAGATACAAACAAAGCTTCTTTTGCAGATAAAATTGAAATTTCAAAGGCAGCACAGGAATTGCAAGGAGTTTCAACCTACAGTACAGAACGAGCTGACCGCGTACAGCAATTGAAAAAAGACATTGAATCTGGTGAATACAAAGTAGATGCTCGTAAAGTAGCGGAGGATATGCTGAAATATTATCGTTTCTAGGGAATAGCAGAAAGGGTGTATAGCGATATGTCTGTAGAAGCGATTAGTTCTACACTAACGATGCTAGAGAAAATGCATAAAAGCTTACTTGAACTAGCCTATAAAAAAACAGAAATCATCAAAGCTGGCGATATCGAAGCTCTAGACCAATTGCTCAAGGATGAGCAGGCACACGTAGCAGCCATCGATAAGCTCGAGCAACAGCGTCAGAAACAGGTAACGGACTACCTTGAAGCAAAGGGACTTGCTTCAACTGACAAAACAACTGTAGCAGATGTCATCGAGGCTGCTGAACAACAAGCTGACAAAGCAACACTATCAGCAGTTCGCGAACGCTTAATACAAATCATCAAAGACCTACGAAAACAAAATGATCTAAATCAAAAACTCGTTTTCCAATCTCTACAAATCGTCAACCTAACACTAGACGCCGTAAGACCTCGCACAGAGCAAATGAATTACTCTAGCAATGAGGTCCGCGGCACAAACAATATAGCTAAAAAATCATATTTCGATTCACAAGCATAACAAGGGAGGAAGAAACATGCGCTCAACATTTATGGGCCTAGAAGCAAGCAAACGCGGCCTCTTCGTACAACAAACAGCTTTATACACAACAGGACACAATATCTCGAACGCTAACACGCTAGGTTACTCTCGCCAACGAGTAAATATGCAGGCGACACCAGGTTTTCCAACAGCCGGCTTAAACCAACCTACTTATCCAGGACATCTTGGTACTGGGGTTGAAGCAAGTTCAATCCAACGTATTCGCAGTGAATTTATCGATCGCCAATACCGTCAAGAAACAAATAAATTTGGATATTGGGAATCTAGAACAAATGCTATAGCACAAATGGAAGATGTCATGAATGAACCTTCGGAATTCGGTTTAGATAAAGCATTCGAGCAGTTCTGGAAAGGACTTGAAGATGTGGGGACTAAGCCTGCAGATGGTGCTTCACGTCAAGTAGCTATTAGCCGTGCAGAGCACTTAGCTGAATCTTTTAATTACCTTGATAAACAATTAAAAATGATTCAGGGCAATCTTGGAAATGAACTTAATGTTTCGACAACTCAAATTAATACCATCCTTAAACAAATTGCAGCGGTTAATAAACAGATACAAGAGGTCGAACCAAGTGGACATGTACCGAATGATTTATATGATGTTCGTGATACTTTAGTCGATAAATTAAATGAGTATATCCCAGTATCAATTGAACGTATTCCTTCAGGTGGTTTAGCATCAGAGGTTGCAGAAGGAAGTTTGAAAATTACCTTTAAAGGGACAGATGGTATTGTCAGAGATCTAGTAAACGGTAAAGATTTCGCTCAATTTACAGCAATGGGTACAAATGGCACTAAGGTGACAGGCGACGATATTACAAACTCTTTTTCTGAATTACAATTAACAGGATTGGAATCTTTAGATGTACATGAGGCTGGCACTGTCACTAGTACACAAACGGCCATTAAACAGCAAGATTTTGAAGCATCGAAAGGGAAATTACTTTCATTAATTAATTCATTTGGTTATCAAAGTGCGGGTGGCGATGTTAAAGGATACTACCCAGAAACTTTACAAAAATTAGATCAATTAGCCAATGCATTTATTAAAGAATTCAATGCACAACATGCAAAAGGTTATACACTAGAAGAGAAAGATGCAAATGGAAACATCATCAATGCTTCTGTACAAGGAGGCGTTTTCTTTGAAGGTACTGGTGCTGGTGGAATCAAGGTTAATGAAGATATCCTAAAAAACCCCAACCTATTAGCTGCATCTTCTAACCCAACAGAAGAAGGAAATGGTAAGAATGCTTACGAACTTGCAAATATGCAACATAAATTATATGCAGATATAGATAACGCAAGCTTACAATCATTCTACCAAGCGATTGTCGGAAAAGTTGGTGTAGATGGTGAAGAGGCGTTACGTTTAGCTGCGACATCTGAATCCCAGCGTCTTATGGTATCTAATAGCCGTGATGCTGTAAGTGCAGTTTCCTTAGATGAAGAAATGACAAATATGATTACATTCCAACAAGCGTATAATGCAAATGCACGTATGATTACGGTTGTCGATGAAACATTGGATAAAATCATTAATGGTATGGGTCGAGTTGGTCTATAACCATAATATATAGAGATAACTCTCTTAAACTTACAAGAAGGAGGTTTTTTTCAGAATGCGTGTAACACAATCTATGCTTTCAAATAACATGCTACGCAATTTAAATAACAGCTATGGTAAAATGTCAAAGCTCCAAGACCAAATCAACTCCGGTTCAAAAATTACTCGGCCATCTGACGACCCAGTAATTGCAGTTAAAGGAATGGGTTATCGCCGAGATTTAGCTAAAGTTGAACAATATACTCGTAATATGATTACAGCAAGTAGCTGGTTAGATTCGACGGATGAATCTCTTAATCAGGTAGGCGAGCAAATGAAGCGAGTTCGAGAACTTGTCATTCAAGCTTCCAACGATACTAACACACCTGAAGAACGTGAAAAAATGAAGATGGAAATTGATCAAATTCGCCAACAGATACAGGATGTAGGAAATACGAATATTGGTGGCAGTTACATATTTAGTGGAACCAATACAAATCAGCCATTGTTTATACCAGGAGGAAGCGGTAAAGTAATTGATCCTAATATAAACAGTAATACAGTGAATATTGAAATTTATGATGGTATTCAAATCCCAGTCAATACACCGGGCAAGGATTTATTTAAAAATATAGATGATATGATGGGGAAAATCTCTGATATACTAGGCGACCCAACAAAAACAGGTGAAGAAATAGGAGATATGCTTGGCGGCTTATCATCATCGAGTACTAATGATGATATTACGGCAATGCATAATAAAGTCTTAGAGGCACAAGCGGATATCGGTGCCCGTCAAAATCGTGTAGAGATGATGGAAAATCGTCTAGGGATCCGTGAGGTTAACGTTACAAAACAATTAAGAGATAATGAATCTGTCGATTATGCAAAAGCTATCACTGAAATGGTGACACATGAGTCTATTCATCAGGCTGCACTTTCCGTAGGTTCTAAAATCATTCAACAAACACTAGTGGATTTTATTAGATAGTAACAAAAGAATATAAATTTTCATCAGCGTTTGGATACTTAGTTCCAGACGCTTTTCTTGAAAGGAGAGATTATATGAGACTCCCGCAAATTCAAATTCGGACAACGGATGCGAAATTAGATCTTAATATATCAAAGCCACAACAGTATATTAAACAACCTAGTGCTAAACAGCATATTGAACAACCCGCTGCAATTTTAGAAATTCATACAACAAGAGGTGTTTTAAAAATAGATTCTTCACAGGCTAGACGGGATGTTGGTATGATAGGGCCTTTGGAAGCTACAAAAAATGCTGCAGCTGAAGGACAACAAGCTGCTTTAAAAGGTGCTGCAAGACGGGCAAGGGAGGGGCGACAAATGATGATGTCAGCGGGCAAAGGACAAGGGCATACAACCATCCAAAACATTGCAAAGCAAAATCATGGTCCACAACGTACACCCTTCAACATTAAATTTGTCCCATCAATAGGAGCTGTAAAAATAGACTATACACCAGGCACAACTGACGTTAATATTCAACGTAGAGAGCCAATAATTGACGCTAAAGTGAACAAACCAATACACGAATACACACCAGGAAAAGTAACTGGTACAATGGTACAAAGACCAGATGTTGACATCGATGTCATCATTTAAAGGAGAGTATATAATTGGAAATTACTACTAAATTTTTAGGAGAAGTCAAAATTGATGAACAAGATATCCTTACATTTGAACATGGCTTACTTGGATTAGAGGAGGAGAAAAAATTTGTTTTGCTACCGATCGATGCAGACCTTCCCTTAGCAATATTACAATCAGTTGAGCGGCGTGAAATTGGTTTTGTCGTTGCATACCCTTTCGCTTTCAAAAAGGATTATAGCTTTGAGATAAGTGAAGATGATCTTGAGCAGCTACACTTAGAGAAGGAAGAGGATGTGTTAACATATTCTATAGTAACAATGAAGGAAACATTCCAAGATTCAACTATTAATCTACTTGCACCTTTAATCATTAATTTGGATAAAAAATGCGGTAAACAAATTGTCCTTCAAGATAGTAAATCCTATCCATTACGTTACCCAATGCAGTCATTGGAAGGAAGTGCGAAATAATGCTTGTCCTATCACGTAAAAAGGATGAATCTATCATGATTGGAGATCAAATTGAAATAAAGATACTAGCCGTAGAAGGCGAGCAAATTAAACTTGGAATTGTTGCACCGAAAACGGTGAAAGTACATCGCTCAGAAGTTTTTGAAGCAATTCAAGCTCAAAATAAAGAAGCTCTTTCTTCAACAACAAACTTCTTAGAGAAGCTGAAGAAAAAATAAGAGATTAATGTTCATTTTGAATCTATTACATAAAAAATAAAAAACTTTTAAAAAAACTATTAAATATCTCCAACTAATTACGATATATAGGATGTAAGGGGCAGGAAGTATACATACTACCTAATCCGAAATTCCACAAGGATGTGGAATACAAAACAAACATTCAAGGAGGAATTCCAAATGAGAATTCAACACAACATTTCAGCTTTAAACACACACCGTAACCTTACTTTCAACAACACTCAAGCTTCTAAAAACCTTGAGAAATTATCTTCAGGTTACAAAGTAAACCGTGCTGGCGATGACGCTGCTGGTTTAGCAATCTCTGAAAAAATGCGTGGACAAATCCGTGGTCTTGACATGGCTACTAAAAACGCACAAGATTCAGTATCTTTAATTCAAACTGCTGAGGGTGCTCTTAACGAAACACACGCAATCCTACAACGTATGCGTGAGTTAGCAGTTCAATCTGCGAACGATACAAACGTATCTTCTGACCGTGCTGCATTACAATTAGAAATTAACTCTCTAGCAAAAGAAATCACTCGTATTTCTACTGATACTGAGTTCAACACACAAAAATTATTAGATGGTACTTTCGGTGGTAAAGTACAATCAGGCGCAGACTTTGACATTAATAATGCAACTGCTGCTGAAGGTAAAGTATTCCACATTGGTGCGAACTCTGGTCAATCTATCAACTTAAGCATTGGTAACATGTCAGCGTCTGCACTTGGTGTAAATGCTGCTGCTGATCCTGCCGATGTTACTGAGGCTGGTACAGATGGTATTAATATTTCAACTCAATCAGCTGCAGATAACTCTATTTCAATTATTGATAAAGCATTAAACCGTGTATCTGAAACTCGTGCATCTTTAGGTGCAGTTCAAAACCGTTTAGAGCACACAATTAATAACTTAGGTGCAACATCTGAAAACTTAACAGCTGCTGAATCACGTATCCGTGATACAGATATGGCTAAAGAGATGATGGGCTTCACTAAAAACAACATCTTAATGCAAGCTGCACAATCAATGTTAGCTCAAGCTAACCAACAACCACAAGGCGTTCTTCAATTATTAGGTTAATTTTTAAACGCTAAACCTCTAGCTTTGGCTAGAGGTTTTTTATATTATTAAATAATGAAGATGAAGTATCGAGGTGATATGTTTTGAAAATTAATATTGAGTTCATACCCAGTAAAAATGGTGAGGAAACATTAAAAATAAATGAGTACTTTGTACATAGTAAATATAATCCTAATAAAGA
Source organism: Lysinibacillus irui (assembly GCF_028877475.1). Lineage (NCBI taxonomy): Bacteria > Bacillati > Bacillota > Bacilli > Caryophanales > Bacillaceae > Lysinibacillus > Lysinibacillus irui. Next base: position 620,553 of record NZ_CP113527.1, read on the forward strand.
AGCGGAACAGTTAATTCATAATCAATACACACCTCATCACACTCATATCATTTTTGGTTATGGGTGTGGTTATATTGTAGATGCTTTATTAAAGCGTAGATCATTTGAAGAGACTATTATTGTGATAGATCCCTTATTTGATAATCAAACATTAAAACCTAAACACCAAGCTCTTAATTTATTTATGTTTGATAGTACAGCCATTTCAGTACTTGAACTATATATAAATAAAATTGCTACAAATACACGTGTAACCTTTAAAATAATATGTACTTCAAATTATGAAAAGTTGTTTCCGAATCAGTATAAAGAACTACTAAAAAAAATAGTTGATATACAATATAAAAATAGAACAAATGATTATACGATATTACGGTATGCTAAAGACTGGCAACGTAATTTTATAGAAAATTTACAAAATCTCAATGTGGACTGCACTATTGAGGGGTTATATAAAACATATAACTGTCCTGTTGTGGTAGCTTCGGGTGGTCCCTCTTTAACAAAGCAGATTCCCTTAATAAAAAAATATAGAAAATATATGATACTAATTTCAGCAGGCTCAACAACTAATTCATTAGTAAGTAATGGTATAGAACCGGATTATGTTGTCACAATAGATGGCGGTGAACCTAATTATCACCATTTCAAAAATTTACTTCTAAAAAATGCTGAAATAATTTATAGTATGCAAAGTCATTATATGGTTAGAAAATCTTTCGAGAAAAAAGGATTTGTCATCGGAACAAACGGTTTTAAGAAATTGGCAAAATATCTTGATAATGAAGTAGGATTAAAGTTTCCTGTTTTAGAGTATGGAGGAAGTGTAGCTCATTCAGCCTTTAATGTTGCCCATTTTATTACTACTGGACCGATTGCTTTAATAGGTCAAGATTTGGCATATACAGATAATTTAACTCATGCTACAAGTAACAAAAATGCTAGAGGTATCGATGAAGCATTTATTAAAGAACATGAGGCATTTCAAATTGAGGGTTATTATGGAGAGCTCGTTTGGACAAATCCTGTATTCCAATCAATGAAATTAGATTTTGAAGCTCTTATCGCAGTGAAGAAACCAGATGTACCATTTTATAATTGTACTGAAGGTGGTGTTAAGATAAAAGGTTTCGAACAAATGTCATTTGAAGATTTTTTAAAGCAATTTGTAAGTAAAATAGAAGAAACTAAAGTAATAAAAGTAAATGATATTAACCTGAATTTAGACATCAATAATAATTTAAAACATATGCTTAACAATTTAAATGAGTTAAAAGTATTTTTAAATAAAGGGTTAATTGTAATAGAGAAAATTGAACTATCTAATCAAATTGATAAAAAAGCTCTTAAAAAATTAGATAATTTGGAAAGAAATATTAATAAGCTTCTTGATAAAATTCCCATGGAACCAATGACTAATTCTATTACAATAGATATTTTAAGTAATTATTTACCAGAAGAAAATGAAACTACAGTTGAAACTTATAAACGAGTTAATAGGCAAACTAAGGCCTTATATACACAGCTACAGGATGCTATAAATTATACTGAGCAGTGTATTAAAAATGTATTTGAAAATAGTGAGGTTGAAAACAATGAATGAAGTAATTGATGTAATTAGTAGCTACAATGAGTATATTTTAAAGGTGACTAAAGGAAGTGTTCAAATTGCCGAACATTTACGTAAAGATGAAGTACCTGAAGCAATGCAAATGATTTTACAATTTTCTGAAGGAATGGGCTGGCTAGTAGAAGCTAGTGAACTACTTGCTAAAAATAAAGTAACAGTTCACTTACCAGTCGAACAAATTCATGAGTTTTTAAATGAAATTAATAGTGGACTAGAACTGCAAGATTACGTATTAGTTGCTGATATGTTTGAATATGAAATCGCACCATTTTTTGAACAACTAGCGCCAATTGAAGGGTTTGAAAACTAATGAACTGGGAAGTTGCTACCGCAAAAAATGGAGAAGCAACATTAACGTTAAATAATTATGCGATTTATAGTAAATATAGACCTAGGGAAGATGCATGGAAATGGATAGATAGTGAATTTGAAGAATCCATGGAACAGTATTTCTTAATTGGTCTAGGTCTTGGCTATCATGCTGAAAGGTTAGCGAAATTAGCAAAAGGTAAAAGAGTCATTGTATATTTCTTTGAAAAAATAGAATATGAGTTATTTTTGAACAACGACAAATCTGATGATTTACTATTAAAAATAGAAATTATTCATGATTTGAAGGATATTATCTTAAATGAAAAGACCCAGGTGCTGATTTCCGGTAGTTGGATAAAAGCAATTGGACACGACCATCCACTATTTACTTATTTAGAAGATATAAAAATTAATCAAGTGACCTATAAAAGATCTGCCGATTTAATGGAAAATAATTTTAAAAGTAACATGCGAATTGCTTCAGAAATTCAAAATTACCCAAAATATATAAAGAAAATTGCATGTATTGTTGCATCAGGTCCATCGCTTAATAAAACAGTAAGCTGGTTAAAAGAAATACAGGATAAAGTCGAAATATTTGCAGTGGGCTCTGCTTTGAAAATATTATTGCTAAATGGAATAACACCCACAGCGGCTATTATTTCAGATGCAAAGGATGACATTATTAAACAAATTGAAGGATCAGGATATCTGGGTACATTGTATTTTTTAAGCACTGCTAATGCCAAAACTGTTATCAAACATGAGGGAGACTCTTTCATAATATTTCAACAAGGGTATCCTTTAGCCGAGGTAGCTGCAGAAAAGCATCAAATGCCTCTGTTTGAGACAGGGGGCTCCGTATCTACAGTTGCTATTAGCTTACTAGAATATTTGAATTTTGAAGAGATTATTTTATTTGGACAAGATCTGAGTTTTGTAGGCAATCAAACACATGCCAAAGGTTCTACATCTGGAAGGGCAGTCAGTGATGATTTAAATATAAGAGAAGTTCTTGCTAATGATGGCTCTTTAGTTTATACGACACCAAATTTGCAAGTCTATACAAGGTGGATAGAAAATAAGGCTAAACGAATGTCAAAAAAACTTTATACAACATCAGAGAAAGGTGTTTTTATACCTAAAGTACCATATATAAACCAAAAAGAACTAAATAGCATTGTTGATTCAAATTAAAAGCCTACTGAGATGTAGGTTTTTATTTATTATTGAGGAATTTTGTCGATATATATAGATAGAAGATGGTTATATAATAAAATACATAAAATGAATAAATAAGAATGGAGATATACGCACTATGAACGTATTAAAAAATAAAACAGTTCTTGTCACAGGTGGAACAGGTTCCTTTGGGAAAAAATTCATACATAAAGCATTAACACTAGGTGTAAAAAAAATAATTGTTTTTAGTCGTGATGAACTAAAGCAGTATGAAATGAAACAAGAGTTTGATGATAATCGTCTACGTTTCTTTATCGGTGATGTTAGAGATAAAGATCGTCTTTATAGAGCTTTTAACGGTGTGGATATTGTTATTCATGCAGCAGCAATGAAACATGTTGATGCTTGTGAATATAATCCATTTGAAGCGGTTAAAACAAATATTCATGGTGCACAAAATATTATTGAAGCAGCTATAGATTGTGGAGTGGAAAAGGTAATTGCTCTTTCTACAGATAAAGCATGTAGTCCTGTAAATTTATATGGAGCGACAAAACTAGCTTCTGATAAATTATTCGTAGCAGCTAATGCCTATGTTGGAGATAAAAAAACAAGCTTTTCAGTAGTTCGCTATGGTAATGTGGTGGGCAGTCGCGGAAGTGTAGTACCTTTCTTTAAAAAAATGAAAGAAACAGGTACTTTACCAGTAACAGATGAGCGCATGACTCGTTTCTGGATTACGCTTGAGCAAGGTGTCCATTTTGTACTAGATAATTTAGAACGTATGCATGGCGGAGAAATTTTTGTTCCGAAAATTCCAAGCATGAAAGTAGTGGATTTAGCAAAAGCCATTGCGCCAGAATGTGAAATTCAAATTATCGGCATACGCCCAGGTGAAAAATTACATGAGGCAATGATTATGGAGGACGACGCTCGCCATACAGTAGAATTTAAAGATTATTATATTATTCAACCAGAATTTTCATGGTGGTCAAAAAAATACGCTGAGGGTGGTAAGGAATTATCGGACGGGTTTGCTTATACAAGTGATTCTAATGAAGAATGGTTACAAATAGATCAATTAAAAGAAATGGTGAAAAAATTTTAAAGGAGTTCAAAATGAAAGGTATTATATTAGCAGGTGGTAGTGGAACACGTTTATATCCGTTAACAAGATCTATTTCTAAACAAATTCTACCGATATATGACAAACCGATGATTTATTACCCTTTATCAGTTCTAATGTTGACAGGGATAAAAGAAATACTAGTTATCAGCACTTCAAAAGATTTATCTTTATTTAAGGAATTACTGGGCAACGGGGCTCAATGGGGAATAACAATAGAATATGCTCAACAGAGTGAACCTAAAGGAATTGCCGATGCTTTTATTGTAGGTGAAGATTTTATCGGTAGTGATTCAGTTTGTTTAATATTAGGAGATAATATTTTTTATGGACAAGGGTTTACGCCTGTTTTAAAAAAAGCTGCCACATTAAAAGAGGGAGCGATTGTTTTTGGTTATCAAGTAAAAGATCCCGAACGTTTTGGTGTTGTTGAATTCGATGAGAATTTAAATGCTATTTCTATAGAAGAAAAGCCAAATGTCCCCAAATCAAATTTTGCAGTGACTGGTTTATATTTTTATGATAACGATGTAATTTCAATTGCTAAAAATGTGAAGCCATCTAAGCGTGGAGAAATAGAAATTACGGATGTAAATAATGAATATTTGAATCGAAAAAAATTAAAAGTCCAACTTCTTGGAAGAGGATTCTCATGGTTAGATACTGGAACATTTGAAAGTTTATTAGAAGCAGGGCAATTTGTTGAGACTGTTCAAAAAAGGCAAGGTTATATGATTGCTTGTTTAGAAGAAATTGCTTTAAATAATGGTTGGATTGTAAAAGAAGAAATTAACATTGGTAAGGGGGAAAATAGCTATAACGTATATGTGAAATATTTAAAGGATAAATAATATAAAATTATTAGTAAAGGAGGTTTATGAAATGATACCAGTTACACAACCTTTTCTTCCCCCTAAAGAAGATTATGAAAAAAAGTTAGAGTTAATATGGGAAAAGAAATGGTTAACCAATAATGGATACTATGTTTCTAATCTAGAAAAAATGCTGGAAAGTGAATTGAATGTGCCTAATCTAAAATATGTAACTAATGGAACATTAGCCCTTCAGCTAGCTATAAAGGCATTAGATATACAGGGTGATATTATTACCACTCCATTTTCTTTCGTCGCAACAACTACCTCTATTTTATGGGAAAAATGTAAGCCTGTATATGTTGATATCGATCCGACAACATTATGTATTAATCCTGATAAAATAGAAAGTGCTATTACATCGAATACGGTTGCAATTTTGGCTACACACGTATTTGGTATTCCTTGTGACGTTGAAAAAATAGAAATAATAGCTAAAAGGCACAATTTGAAAGTGGTTTATGATGGTGCACATGCCTTTGGTGTTACTTATAAAGGACAGTCTATATTTAACTATGGTGATATCTCAACTTATAGTTTCCATGCAACTAAAGTTTTTCATACAGTAGAGGGGGGAGGTATTACGTGCATTAGTGATGAACTAGTAACAAAAGTTGAACTCTTGCATAGCTTTGGTTATTTTGGTGAAGATTTTTATTTACCTGGGATAAATGCAAAAGCGACGGAATTTCATGCCGCAATGGGCTTATGTAACATGAAATACATTAAGCAGAATTTAGAAAAGCGAAAAAGAATAAGTGAACAATATAATATGATGCTACCTAAGGAAATTCAAGTTATTCATATTAAGGAGAATGTTGGATACAATTATGCATACTATCCTGTTATGTTTGACAGTGAGGATGTCTTATTAAGAGTAATTTCAAATTTACAAACAAAAGAAATACAAACTCGTCGATATTTTTATCCATCTTTAAATAAACTATCTTATATTACTGAAAATTTTGACTGTCCAATTTCAGAAAGTGTTTCGAAAAGAATTTTGTGTCTGCCATTATATGTAGATTTGGACGAGTATATTGTGAAAGAAATAGCAGATATTATTTATTCAGTAATTGAGGGGAGAAACTAAGTGAATCTATTAGTTACAGGTGGAGCAGGATTTATTGGTTCTAACTTTATTAGTTATATACTTAGTAAATATCCACAATATAAAATTATTAATTTAGATCTTTTAACATATGCCGGTAATTTAGAGAATTTAAAAGAAGTTGAAAATCACCCCAATTATGAGTTTGTTGAAGGGGATATTTGTAATCGAGATCTAATAGGTTTTTTATTTAAAAAATATGATTTTCAAGGGGTTTTCCATTTTGCAGCTGAATCTCATGTTGATAATTCTATCAAAAATCCCGAAACGTTTGTAAAAACAAATGTTAATGGAACTTTTACTTTATTAGATGTAGCCAGAGGTCATTGGATGGAAGCATCTAATAAGGTGAAAAGAGAATTTGTTAATGCTCGGTTTCATCATGTTTCAACCGATGAGGTTTTTGGTTCATTAGGAAGTGAAGGATATTTTACTGAAGAAAGTCCTTATGCACCTAATAGTCCTTATTCAGCAAGTAAAGCAGCTTCTGACATGTTAGTTCGAAGTTTTTATCATACATATGGAATGAATGTTGTGACGACAAATTGTTCAAATAACTTTGGACCAAGGCAGCATGCTGAAAAGTTGATTCCAACGATTATAAGAAAAGCACTAGCTTTTGAACATATCCCTATTTATGGAGATGGTTTGAATATTAGAGATTGGTTATATGTAGAAGATCATTGTCGAGCAATTGATTTAGTCTTTCATGAAAGTGATGCGGGAGAAACTTATTTGATTGGTGGACATAATGAAAAGACTAATTTAGAAATTGTAAATGATATTTGTGGAATTCTAGATGAGAAACTCTCAGATAAATTAGAAGAAAACAATATGTATTCTTTTAAAGAATTGATTACTTTTGTTGAGGACCGATCAGGGCATGATTTTAGATATGCGTTAGATTCAAGTAAAATTCATGAAAAACTCAAATTTAATTTTGCAGAAAATGACTTTAAAAAAATAGAAAAAACTATAGATTTTTATATAAATTTCAAAAGTAGGGATAACATTGAAAGTATTAGTTTTAACTGATAATCAAAATATTTATGAAAAATTCCTAAATGATATTTTAAATTCTTTTAAGAGTATAGAATTTGATTTTTACTGTAGTCCAAATAGTAAATTATTATATATGTTAAAGCCTTTGAACATAAAAAAAAACACTAATGAAATTATTGGAAAATACAGTCTAGTGATTTCTTTGCATTGCAGACAAATATTCCCGGAACATTTATTACAAAAGGTACTTTGTGTTAATATTCATCCAGGCTATAACCCCTATAATAGAGGATGGTATCCACATATATTTGGAATTATTAATAAAAAGCCAATAGGTGCAACATTGCATATAATGGATGCGAAAATTGATAATGGTCCAGTAATTGATCGAATTCTTATAAAAGTAGAGGCGCATGAAACATCTTTAGAAGTTTATAATAAAATATTAGATGCTGAAATAAAATTGTTGAAGAAAAACTTGGCTGCCATTTTTGATCGTACATTTAAAGTTATGCTAATTAATAATGAGGCTTTTGATGGTATCAATTATGAAAAAGATTTTATTAATTTATGTGAAATTGATTTAGAAAGTAAGTTGAAATTTCAAGAGGCTATCGATTACTTGAGAGCTATGTCACATGGAGAATATAAAAATGCATACTTTTATAATGAAAAAGGTGAAAAAATCTATGTACAATTGAAACTGTTTAAAGAAGAATATACAGAATGATAATAGTATAAAACAGCAGGGTATCGAGAATGCTAAAAAAAGATTTGTTGTTAGACCTTATTAAAGAAAATAATATGGATAAACAAATTTATGTTTTTGGAGCTGTGGAATTTGGAGTACAAGTAACAAAATATTTATTAGAAAACAATATTCCAATATCAGGTTTTATGAGGGTATAAAATATTTTTTGTAAATGAAATAAGAAGACAAAAAAAGGAAGACCTTTTCTGGTAGAATTAAGTCACCATAACCAATCCTAGAAAAGAGGTCTTCCCTATGAATCAGGTTTACAACAGAATTAATCGAGGCACTAGTAAAAAAACAAGATATTACCGGAGTTTTGTACGCATTTAGAAACAACGGTCAATACGTTGCTGGCAACAGAACTGACGGTATTTTTAGATTACGAAAAATATTAATCGATCAGCTTTAACTCAGGCAACCCGCAATGATTCGTATTCAATGTACATTGCACACGGAATATGGTGATTTAAACATCCAGATTCCTCGCGATCGAAACGGTGAATTCAAGCAATAGACCATCGCACCGTATAAACGCTCAAATGACACGTTAGAATCAACGGTCATCCATCTCTTCCAAAAAGGGATTACGATTTCAGAAATCGCCGGTTTAATTGAAAAAATGTATGGTCATCATTACACACCACAGACGATTTCTAACATGACAAAGGTGGTCACAGAACAAGAAGAAGCCTTTCATAAACGTCCCTTAAACACACGATATGTCTACGTTTATTTAGACACGACTTATATTCCTGTTAGTCGTCAAACGGTATCCAAAGAAGCTGTTTATATCGCTGTGGGTATTCGTGAGGACGGCTCAAAGGAAGTACTGGCCTACACAATTGTACCAACAGAATCTGCGTACAACTGTCAAGAACTTCTCCTAGACATGAAGGAGACGTGGTGTCGAAGAAGCTGTATTGTATGCTATTAAAGACTAGAAGGCGTGGTAAATGTGAAGAATTATTTAGTTAGTATAATATGTATTACTTATAATCATGAGCTATATATTGCAAAAGCAATTGATGGCTTTTTAACTCAAGAAACGAACTTTGAATTTGAGATAATTATAGGAGAAGATGCTAGTACAGACTATACTAGAATGATTATTAATAAGTATAAAAAATTATACCCTGATAAAATAAAAATAATTACTTCTAAATCAAATGTAGGTATACAAAAAAATTATATGCGATCTATTAAAGCAGCTACCGGAAAATATTTAGCATTTTGTGAAGGCGATGATTATTGGATTGATCCTTTAAAATTACAAAAGCAAGTAGATTTTTTGGAAAAAAATCGGGATTATGTATTTTGTGGACATAATGTGTATATAAAAGATGTTTTAACAGATAAGTTTTTGGAAGCTGGATATGAAAAAATAGTAAGCAGTAAAGAGGGGAGCGTAGTGAAAGACGAGTTATTAACAGGTGTTCCATTTCAAACGGCATCTTATATGATAAGAAATGATGTATTAATGAATGTTGAATTTGAGTCGTTTTTTATGGAGTTTAATATAGCAGACTATCCATTGGGTTTATATTTGTTAAACAAAGGAAATATATATCGATTTTCTGAACAAATGAGTGTGTATAATGTAAATGTTAAAGGGTCTTGGACAGATGTGAATACTCATAAAATTTCAAAAATAGAGAAGTTATATGTTGACGAAATAAACTTAATAAAGAAATATCATTATTATTTCCCATTAGAAAAAAAATTTGTAGACTCTAGATTACATTATATTAAAGAAATTTATGTACCACTAATAAAATTTTACGAATATATAATGAATAAAAAATCGGATAATTTAATTAATATAGTAGATTTAAATAAAAATTTAGAGAATGAAAGTAATATATATATATTTGGAGCGGGTAATTTTGGACAAAAAGTTTGTGAAATATTGGAATCGAAAGTTGCCGGTTATATAGATAATAATAAATCTTTATATAATAAAAAAATTGATGAATTGTTAGTTTATTCACTAGATAAAATTGAAACTGATTCTATAATTATTATTTGTTCGTTATGGGCTAATGAAATTGAAAAGCAGTTAATCTTAAATGGATATACAAATTATTATATAGTATTAATATAAATTTTAAAGAAATGGTGATAGCATGAAAAGTTTAAATAGTGAAGAGTGGGGAGCAATTTATAACTTATCTCAAGTTAAGAATATTATTTATGCAATTGAAAATGAAAAATATAGAACTTGGACAAGAGAATTATTAAAGTTAACAGAAACAAATGCGAAAATTATGGAAATAGGTTGTGGTTCTGGAGAAACCTCATTAGCGCTATCTATAAATCAAAGAAAGGTTACTGCTGTTGATTATTCAGAAGAAAGTATTAAACTTGTTGAGTATTTAAATAATTATTTTGAACAAGATATAATTATTAAGAAACTAGATGCTACTAAATCAATGCCTTTTGAAAAAAATGAATTTGATTTGATATTCCAAGCAGGGTTATTAGAACACTTTGAGCAAGAAGAAAGGATTGAACTCTTGAAAAACTGGTCCGAATATGGGAAAAAGATGGTTTCATTAATCCCTAATGCTGCTTCCATACCTTACAGAGTTGGAATGGAACTTATGAAAAAAAACGGAACTTGGAAATACGGTAAAGAATTACCCCAATATACAATGATTCCAGAGTTTAGAGATGCTGGTTTATCTGTGATAGCTGAATATTCAATTGGCCTGTACGATGCTATAGAGTTTTTACCTGAAAATCATTATTTAAGAATTGCTTTTGAAAAATTAAACTTGGAAAATCCATGCGATGATATATGTGGAAATGGATATCTGCTAGTTACTATAGGGGAAAAGAAATGAAAAAGGTATCGATAATTATCCCTACTTATAATAGAGCTAAGCTTCTAAAAAAATCAATTGAAAGTTGCTTACAACAAACATATAAAAATATTGAACTTATTATTGTTGATGATGGATCAACTGATAATACTTGTGAAATTTTACATGATATAAAGGATGGAAGAGTGAAATATATTTTCCAGGAAAACAAGGGTTTGCCTGAGGCGTTAAATACAGGATTTAAAAACGCTGAAGGTGATTATTTAACTTGGACTTCAGATGATAATTTATATAGATTAGAAACAATTAAAGTAATGGTTGATAGATTAGAAGAATTAGGGGAACCAGGTTTTGTTTATACTGATATGGAAATTTATTATGAGGATACGGGTGAAACTGAATATCGCAATTATTCAGTAAATAATCGTATATATATGGGAAATTATATAGGAGCATGTTTTTTATATAGTAAAGAAATTTATAATGAAATTGGTGATTATGACCCAGATATGTATTTAGCTGAGGATTATGATTATTGGATTAGAGTTTGCGAAAAATATCCAATGATTCATATTCCTAAGAATCTTTATATTTATAGAGATCATAAAGAATCATTGAGCCGTTCTAGACGATTAAAAGTTATTGAAGCCTTTGAAAAAGTATTTGAAAAAAATGATTGTTATACTAAAATGTTTTCTGAAATTGCGAACTATTCCTTAGAAAGAGATATTTATATATATGGTAAAGGAGCTTTTGCAGAAAGAATTTACAAAAACAGCTCTTTTCCTAATTTCAAAGGATTTATCGATTCTTTCATTAAAGAAGAAGAGGTATTTTGCTCAGAAAAAGTATACCCATTACACAAGTTAACTGAATGTAGTTCTAAACCTTATATAATAATTGCTTCTACTTTCAGAGCAGAAATTGAAAAAAATTTAAAAAAAATTGACTATAAACCTATTTTAGATTTTTATTAACTTTTACAGAGCAGAGGCGTTTCTATTGAAAGTTTCTATTATTACACCAGTATATAACGCAGAAAAATATATAGATAATAGTATAGAAAGTGTTTTAAATCAAACATATCAAGATTTTGAATTAATAATTGTAAATGACGGGTCTACAGATAATTCCGCTCAAAATATAAAAAAGTATTTATTTGATTCTAGAATTAAATACTATCTCCAAGAAAATAAAGGTGAATCAGCTGCCAGAAATAAAGGAATCGAAGAAGCTCAAGGTGAATTTATTGCGTTTCTTGATGCAGATGATTTATATCAGCCTACTAAAATTGAAGAACAAATTAACTATTTTAACCAATATAAGGATATAGATGTTGTATATACAGATGTGCAAATTATAGATGAAAAGGGTAGAAATCAAGGTGTATTAAAAAGTGAGGAAATTATTTCGACTCAAGATAACTTTCTTGCAAATATGTTGTATAGACAATTAATTCCGGGACCAGCAGCTATTATGTTAAGAAGAAAATGTATTGAGAGTGGGATTCGCTACCCTGAGAATTATTCGAATGCAGAAGATTATTTATTTACTATTCAATTATCCCAACACTTTAATTTTGGATATCTACCAAAAAAGTTATATTCTTATCGAAGACATGATAGTAATTTAACGAACAACCATTCTAAGCAATTAGAAAGTGAATGTGAAATAATTCAATCATTGGGTGTTCATAAAATTATTAGTATTGTAAAAAGTACGTCTTACAATAGTGAAGAACAAAATCTACTGTTAGCTAAAATATTCTTGAAAATCAATGAACTGCAGAAAGCGTTAGAATTTTTAGATAATAATAGTGAAAACTGGGAGTATTTTTTTGTAAAAGGAATCATTTTTTATAAGCTAAATAGATTCACTGATGCAAAAGCAGCATTTGAATTGGGAAGAATAAAAAAAGAGAATGCTGAAATTTTAAATAACCTTGGATGTACATATTGCCAGTTAGGAAATTGGAAGGAAGCAGTTTTTTTATTTAAAAAAGCAATTAATATTCGAGAAAATTATAGTGACCCCCTAATTAACTTAGCAAGTGCAAAAACGAGAAAATCTCCTAAAATAACGGAGAAAAAACTAAGGGTTCAATTGACGAATTATAATAAATAATACAAATACGATAGCCTGTTTTACATGGCTATCGTTTTAAATTTGAGGTGATTTAGGGTGACTAATAACATATTATTAACAAGTGTAGGAGGAAAAGTCCCGTTAATTCAATGTTTGAAAGAAAAAACATCCGCTAAAATAATAGGTTGTGATATTCAAGATTCTATACTAAGTAAAAATTTTTTAGATGATTTTTTCATTGAAGAAAAATTAGAAAATGTTAATATGAATCAATTCATATTAACTTGTAAAAATAAAAAAATAAATTATATTATTCCAACACGAGAAGCAGATCTCCTTTTTTTTAGTGAATGGAAAAATATTTTAGAGAAAGAAAATATTTTTGTAATGGTTTCGGATAGACAAAGTATTGAATTTGTAAATGATAAATATAAATTTTATCAAGCATTAATTAAAGAAGATTTAAATGTTATACCTGTAATACAAAAATCAGATTTAAAAGAAAATAAACAATATGTATTGAAGGAATGTAAAGGAGCAGGGTCTAAAAATTTATTAGTAAAATTAAATAAAAATCAAGTTCTTGAAAATTACGATTTTTTTGAAGAGCCTATTATTCAACCTTATATTAAAGGAAAAGAATTCAGTATAGATATTTATATTACAAAAAATAAAAAAGTAAAAGCTACTATTGTGAGAGAGAGAGTATTAGTAATTGATGGAGAATCTCAGATTACTCAAGTTGTAGAGCATCCTAAATTATCAAAGTTAATAGAAAAAGCAGCTTTAGTTTTAAACTTAGAAGGTCATGTTATGTTTCAAGCATTTGAAGATAACAATGGAGAACTTTGGATTATAGAGTGTAACGCTCGCATAGGTGGTGCTTCAACGCTTAGTATTTACGCAGGACTAGACACATTTAATTGGTGGATAGCTGAATGTAATGGGCAAAACATTGATAATTGGCCTGTAGAAACTAAAATGTTGAAACAAATTCGATATAAAAAGGATTTGATTTTATGAAAAAAGTAGTTGTATTTGATATGGATGATACTGTATATGATGAATTTGATTTTGTTAAAAGTGGATTTCAAGCTGTAGCTCAATATCTAGCTTCAACATACGATTTAAATGAAAAAAATCTTTATAAATGGATGTGGAAAGAAGTACTCGAAAAAGGAAGAGGTACTGTTTTCGATAATTTATTAAGAGAGTTGCATCTATATAATAAGACACTAGTTCAAAAATGTATCTCGATTTATCGTTTGCACAAACCAAATATAAAACTACCAATTGAAAGTGAAAAAGTGTTACAAAATTTATCTAAGGACTATGTTTTATATCTAGTAACGGATGGTAATAAAATAGTACAACAAAATAAAGTTACAGCATTAAAAATAGAGCAGTATATGAAGAAGTGTTATATTACATATCGTTATGGAAGAAAGCATAGCAAACCCTCACCACATTGTTTCAAATTGATTGCTCAAAGAGAGAATATTGAACCTAATCAAATTGTTTATATAGGGGATAATCCAACAAAAGATTTCATAGGTATTAAACCACTGGGATTTAAAACGATAAGAATTATGACTGGACAACATAAGGATTTAGAATTAGATAACGAATATGAAGCAGATATTCGAATAAATTCTCTGTTGGAACTTCCACCTATATTAAAACAACTGTGGAGATAGGAGAGATATATAAATGAAAATTATTATTATTATTCAAGCCCGTTTGGGTTCTACTCGCTTACCAGGGAAAGTTTTGAAGCCACTAGGTGATGTCGATGTTTTAACATATGATATTGAACGCTGTAGAGCAATAAAGGGAGTTGAGAATGTCATTGTAGCAACCTCTTCTTTACCTCAAGATGATGCTATTGCAGCTTGGTGTGAGAATCACCAAGTAGCCTATTTCCGTGGTTCAGAAGATGATGTATTAGATCGATACGTACAATGCGCTAAATTGTATAAACCAGATTATGTGATGCGCATTACATCGGATTGTCCATTTGTTGATTATGAAATGGCATCAGAAATGGTTGAATTACTTGAAAAAGAGCCTAAAGAAATTGTATTAATTGATGGTCAATTGCCACGTGGTCTTGCGGTAGAAATTATTTCTTATGAGACTTTGTTAAGAATTAATGAGATAGGTCAGGAGCCACGTCACCGTGAACATGTGACCTATTATGCATATGAATTTTCTGAAAAGTTTACTTCGATTACATACAAGGTACCTGAAAATCGAAATGCACCAGCGCTTCGTATTACTTTAGATACGGAGGAGGATTATGCATTAATGGTTGAGGTTGCTAAGCACTTTAACAATCCACTTGTATCAAGTGCTGATGTAATTCACTTTTTGAAAGAGCATCCAGAAGTAGCTAAAATAAATGCTTGTATTGAGCAAAAGCCAGTGATTTAAATGAACGTTATTATTCGTACAGATGCTTCTATTACAATCGGCAGTGGACATGTAATGCGTTGTTTGACGATCGCTAAAAGTCTTCGAAGACATGGGTTTAATGTTTTATTTTGGATGGATTCTTTGGAGGGTAATTTAATCCAATATGTACAGCAACAGGGTTTTGAGTGTTGTAAAACAGCTCTCGAAGCAGATTTATATATAATTGACCATTATGCATTAGAAGTAAAGTGGGAAAAATCAATTCGTCCCTTCACGAAAAAGATTGTAGTCATTGATGATTTAGCACGTAAACATGATTGTGATTTGATATTAGACCAAAATGTTATTCCACAGTTTGAAACACGCTATGACAAGAAAGTCCCAGCACATTGTGTAACGTTACTTGGTCCGAAATATCTGATTATGCGTGATGAATTTTTACGACAGCGGCAGAAATTAAGACATCGAGGAAACCAAATCAATAGGCTTCTTATTTTCATGGGGGGCAGTGATTCAACGAATGAAACGATGAAAATTTTAAGTGCGATAGAAAGTCTTAATTTTGTACATGTCGATGTAGTCGTAGGCAATAGTAATCCGAGGAAAGAACAAATTAAACAAATTTGTTCGAAACGAAATTATCATTTTCATTGCCAAATAAACTATATGGCAAAGTTAATGCAGCTAGCAGACTTTGCGATAGGCGCAGGTGGAAGTACGCTTTGGGAACGTTGTTATGTTGGTCTTCCTTCAAGTTCGACAATTGTTGCCGATAATCAAAGAGAGACAACTACTTATGCTGGACAATTAGGTGTAACAATAAATTTAGGATGGCATGAGGAAGTAACTTCTAACACGTATAGTCAATTATTAACGGACCTACAAATGAAAGGCATGAGTGAAAAAGGTCTAGAACTTACAGCAAATGAGCAACCAAATGCTTGGTTGTATGAAATTTTGGAGTTGATAAAATGATAAAAATAGGACATAAAGAAATTGGACGTCATACTAAACCATTTATTATTGCAGAAATGTCAGGTAATCATAACCAATCATTAGAACGTGCTTTACACTTAGTAGAGTTAGCTGCAGAAGCAGGTGTTGATGCGTTAAAGCTACAAACCTATACACCTGATACAATTACCTTGGATGTACATACTAACGAATTTTTCATTCAGGATGAAAGTAATCTTTGGAAGGGTAATTCTCTCTACAATTTATATAAAGAAGCTTATACTCCTTGGGAATGGCACGAAGCTATCTTTAATCGTGCAAAAGAACTTGGCCTATTAGCGTTTAGTTCACCTTTCGATGAAACAGCCGTTGATTTTTTAGAAACTCTGAATGTACCTGCTTATAAAATTGCCTCTTTTGAAAACGTGGATATACCATTAATTAGAAAAGTGGCGCGTACTGGTAAACCAATTATTATTTCGACCGGTATGGCAACAGCAGCAGAGTTGGATGAAGCAGTTCGTGTTGCGAAAGCTGAAGGAAATCATCAAATAGTATTATTAAAATGTACTAGTACATACCCTGCAACACCGGAGAATTCTAATATAGCGACAATACCTCATATGCATGAACTATTTAGAACTGAAATTGGTTTATCAGATCACACAATGGGAGTCGGGGTATCAGTTGCCGCAGTAGCTTTAGGTGCAACTGTTATTGAGAAACATTTCACCACTTCAAGAGCTCATGGTGGAGTAGATTCTGCATTTTCAATGGAGCCACACGAGTTAAAAATGTTAGTTGAGGAAACTGAACGTGCATGGCAAAGCGTGGGACAAATTCAATATGGCTCGACTGAGGCTGAGAAAGGTTCAGAAATATTCCGACGTTCATTATATATAGGGGAAGACTTAAAAACTGGTGACATTTTAACTGAGGAGAATCTACGAAATGTTCGACCAGGATTAGGCTTACCGACAAAATACTATGATTTAGTGCTTGGGAAAACTGTTAAACAAGATGTAAAAAAAGGAACACCTTTAAGTTGGGAGTTATTACTGTGAATGAATTAAATGAAATGGACGAATTGTTTGATCGACTTTTTCCAATTATGCGTAGTATTACAGGAGAAGGTGTTCGAGAAACAATTCGCATCCTACAAGAATATATTCCACTTAAAATGGAAGGAATTCCAACAGGAACAAAAGTATTTGATTGGGAAATTCCAAAAGAGTGGGTTATCCGAGAAGCTTGGATTAAGGATGAGCATGGTGAGACAATCATTGATATCAAGGATTTAAATTTACATGTTGTTAATTATAGTGAGCCTATAGATATGTGGCTTTCTCTTAAGGAATTAAAGAAACATGTACATACGATTCCACATCTACCAGAAGCTGTGCCCTATGTTATTTCCTATTATAAGGAACGTTGGGGTTTTTGCATGAGCCAAAACCAGTTAGAGGATCTTCCAGATGGCAAGTACCATGTGTATATTGATAGTGAAAAAATTGATGGTGAGTTAAACTTTGCTCAAGCTGTTTTACCTGGAAAATCAAGAAAAGAAGTTTTAATTAGTACATATATTTGTCATCCTTCCATGGCGAATAACGAACTAAGTGGACCAATTGTTGCAGCCTTTTTATATAATCGCCTTAAACAGTGGGAAAATAGAGAGCTAACTTATCGATTTGTTTTTTTACCTGAAACAATAGGATCTATTGCCTATTTATCGAAATACGGACAACATTTAAAGGAGAATATGTATTCCGGAGCAGTATTAACTTGTTTGGGTGGTAAAGAACATCAACTTAGTTACAAGAAATCTCGTAATACTAATGCGCCACTTAATAATTTGTTAACCTACTTAAAAGAAAGTGGACAATATAGTTATCCAATACGTCCATTTACACCATTGTTTGGTTCAGATGAACGTCAATATTGTTCGCCTGGTTTTAATTTGCCAGTAGGGCAGTTCTCTAAAATGATATATGGAGCGTACCAAGGCTATCATAATTCTTTCGATACAAAAGAGCATATGACAATAGAAGCTTTATTAAATAGTGTCAATGAAATTGAATATATTTTACAGCTACAAGAATTAGATGGCTATTATATTAATAAAAAACCATTTGGTGAACCAAAACTAGGAAAATATGATCTTTATCCTGATATAAATGCCCCTGGGTCATGGGGAAGCTCTAGTAGTAAAAAAATAGATAATCGACAACAATTAAATCAAGTACTAACACTTTTAAGTTATTCTGATGGGAAACATAAATTATCCGATGTAGCTAAAACATTAAACTATTCACTAGAAGATTATAAAATTTCAATTGATGTATTAAAAGAGCATCAATTACTTGAAGGTCCATTTTACGACGAGAAGGAGTTATTTTAGTGAGAGTATTATTACTAACAGGATCACATCCGAGACATATATATATAGTAAATAGACTAGCTGAATTAGGCTTAGTAGCTGCACATGTTATGGAAATCCGAGAGGCGTTTATTCCTCAGCCACCAGCCAATCTAGAAGAAATGGATCGCTTGAACTTTATTCGACATTTTGCAGATAGAGATGAAGCAGAACAGCGCCATTTTGCAGGACATGAAAAAGTACAACTTGAAATTCCAACTTTAAATGTGTCTTTAGCACAGTTAAATAGTGAGGAAACAATTAAGTGGATTGCTTCACAATCATTTGATATAGCTATTAGTTATGGGGTACATAAGTTATCTGACGAGTTATTAAATGTTCTACCAAAGCATTCATGGAATATTCATGGTGGACTTTCACCTTGGTATAAAGGAAACACCACACTATTTTGGCCATTCTTTATGTTACGTCCAAATTGGGCAGGTATGACAGTCCACCGATTATCGGCGCGTTTAGACGCGGGAGATATTGTCCATCAATCAGTTCCAAATTTAGATTATGGAGATGGTCTTCATGATGTTGCTTGTAAAGCGGTCGTTCAAGTTGCTAAGGATTTATCTACAATTCTAACTACAACATCTCTTGACCAAGTAGATTATTATCCGCAAAAAGGAAATGGGAAACTTTGGATAGGTAATGATTGGATGCCACAGCATCTACGCTTTGTTTACAATCAATATAAGAATGATATTGTAGACCAGTTTTTAGACGGCAAAATACCTAGAATTGATCCTCCTATTATTTCTGCTTTGAGAAATGAGGAATAGATATGAAAAAATTGCCTGAATTTCTTTCCTATGGTCGTCAATCTATTGATGAGGACGACATACAGATTGTTATAGAAACATTACGCTCACCTTTTTTAACACAAGGACCAAAAATTCAACAGTTTGAGCAGGCAATTGCTGATTATGTGGGCGCTCAATATGCAGTTGCGTTTTGTAACGGAACAGCAGCACTTCACGCAGCATGTTATGCATCAGGTATAAGTGAAGGTGATGAGGTAATTACTTCACCCATTACATTTGCGGCTAGTGCTAACTGTGTTAGATATACGGGAGGAACGGTTGTTTTTGCAGATATTGATGCAAATACATACAACATTGATCCTGAAGAGATAAGAAAAAAGATAACACCAAATACGAAGGCAATCATCCCAGTTGATTTTACAGGCCAACCAGCAGACATGGATGCAATCATGGACATCGCACGTGAACATAACCTAGTTGTGATTGAAGACGGTGCTCACTCTCTTGGTGCTGAATATAAAGGGGAAAAAGTTGGTACCCAGGCACATATGACAATGTTTAGCTTCCATCCTGTTAAGCCAATTACTACAGCTGAAGGCGGTATTATTGTAACGAATAATGAGGACTATTATCGTAAATTACAACTCTTCCGTAGTCATGGTATTGAGCGAACGGACTATTCAGCTGATCAAGGTAGTTGGTATTATGAAATGACTGACCTCGGCTATAATTGTCGAATGACTGATTTACAAGCTGCACTTGGTTTATCTCAAATTAAAAAAATTGATACGTTTATCCAACAACGTCGTGAAATTGCAGCATTTTATACGGAGGCATTTCAAGATATAGAAAGAATTATCGTTCCACAGCAACTAGAGGGAACTAATTCCGGTTGGCATTTGTATATGCTTCAGCTTGAGGAAATATCTCGTAAGTTTGTGTTTGAACAAATGAGATCTTTAAATATAGGAGTTCATGTACATTATATTCCTGTATATTGGCACCCATATTATCGGGAACTGGGTTATGAACGTGGAATATGTCCAATTGCAGAAAAGTGGTATGAAAAAGCTTTAACATTACCAATTCATCCAAATATGACTGTAGAAGATTTATCAATAATCGTGTCGAATATTAAAGAATTAATAAAACAACCGAAATAAGTAGTATAACAAACAGCTTGCTCTTAAAAGAGTAAGCTGTTTTTAACAGGAGTTGACGATATGATTAATTTTCATCCACTAGCTGATCTCCCTAAAATGAAAATTTCAGAAAATCCAAGCATGCAGCATTATAATCCTGTTACAATGCAAGAGCTTTTTGCCATTCAAAATGTTGCAAATCAAGTAATTTCACAAGCGAAAATTTTCCTAGTTATTGGTGTAGGCGGTTCATTTCTTGGTGCTCGTGCGGTAATTGATGCCCTAACTCCTTATTTCCATACTAATAATGGTGTCGAAATTTTATATGCTGGAAATAATATGAGTGGTGCATACTTAAAGCAGCTATTAAATTATTTAGATACAAAGGATGTTTATGTCAATGTTATTTCAAAGTCTGGTTCAACGATGGAGCCAGCTCTTGCTTTTCGAGTTGTGAAAAAATATATGGAGCGACGATATGGTAAGGAGTCGCGTAAAAGAATAATTGTTACAACTGATGCTGAAAAAGGAATCTTAAAGCAAATTGCCATTAAAGAAGGATATCGCCAATTTACTGTTCCGTCTGAAGTTGGAGGACGTTATTCTGTATTTACCCCAGTAGGTTTATTACCAATTGCAGTTGCAGGTATTGATATAGAAGCTTTTGTTCGTGGTGGAAGACAAGCAGAATTAGATTTTTCTAGTGAATCGAATAGTGCAGTCGATTATGCTTGTAATCGTTATGCATTGTATAAACAAGGTTATTCAGTTGAGCTGCTTGCCTCGTTTGAGCCAAGACTTAATAAATTGCATGAATGGTGGAAACAGCTATTTGGAGAAAGTGAAGGGAAAGAGAATAAAGGGTTATATCCTTCAACCGTGAACTATTCGACAGATTTACACGCTATTGGACAGTTTATTCAAGATGGTAGTCGTATTATGTTTGAAACACTTATTCACTTTGACAATATTGAAGAAGATATTGAAATACCTTTTTCAGTTGAAAATATAGATGGTCTGAATTATTTAGCTGGTCGATCAATGAATGAGGTAAATGCAACATCAAAAGATGGGGTAGCCCTCGCACATGAAGAAGGTGGCGTCCCTGTTATTCGTATAGAATTGCAAAAATTAGATGCATATCATGTTGGATATTTGATGATGTTCTTTATGAAAGCATGTGTTATCAGTGCTAACTTACTTGAGGTGAATCCATTTGATCAGCCTGGTGTAGAAGCATATAAAAAGAAAATGTTAGAGTTGTTAAAGGAAGATGTGGTGAAGGTTCGTGCATAAAGAATTGTATGAGTTATGGCGACAAAAAGCGAATAGTATGTATCAAGATGAACTGCTAGAAATTGCTAATAATAAACAAGCTATTGAAGATCATTTCTATCAATTAGTTCCTTTCGGTACAGGCGGAATGAGGGGGAAGCTAGGAGCTGGCACAAATCGTATCAATATTCATACCATTCGTTTAGTAGCTGAAGGATTAGCTCGTCAAATTGAGTGTCAGGGAGAAGCGGCGAAAATAAGTGGTGTTGTTATTGCGTATGATACACGACATTTTTCACAGGAGTTTGCTTATGAAACAGCAGGAGTTTTGGCTGCGCATGGTATACAAACCTATGTATTTAGTGAAAGTAGACCAACTCCTGAATTAAGTTTTGCTATTCGATATTTAGCGGCCTATGCCGGAGTAGTTATTACAGCTAGTCATAATCCTAAAGAATATAATGGTTTTAAAGTATATGGACAAGATGGAGCACAGTTAACACCTCGATTTGCCGATGAAGTCTCTGAACATATGAAAAGTGTAGAAGATATTTTTAAAATTCATTCCCTCACAAAAGATGAATTATTTACATCGGATTATTGCATTGAGATGCTAGACAAATTGGATGATGCGTATAATGCTGCTCTAAAAACACTTATTCAAGTTAATGGTAAAAAGGATGTAAACATAATCTATACTCCTTTGCATGGTGCAGGTCTTGTGCCGACAAAGCGTGCTTTAAAAGAGGCAGGCTTTACAAATGTACATATTGTTAACGAACAAGCTGTTCAAGATGGCGATTTTCCAACAGTGCAGTATCCAAATCCAGAAGAAACGCTTGCCTTTGAAATGGCGATTGCTTTAGGGAAGAAAGTTGGAGCTGAATTAATACTGGCTACAGATCCAGATGCAGATCGTCTTGGTGTAGCGATACTTAATGGTGATTATTATCAGCTATTAACAGGGAACCAGCTTGGTGCCCTATTGTTAAACTATTTACTTTCTACAAAGCAACAAGCAGGAACTTTACCTTTGAATGGGGCAATCTTAAAAACTATTGTAACCTCTGAATTAGGGACAGCAATTGCAGGTAGTTTTAATATACAAACAATAAATACGCTTACAGGTTTTAAATACATTGCTGAGAAAATCGCAGAATTTGAGACAACTGGTGAGCATTCATTTATATTTGGCTATGAAGAAAGCTACGGGTATCTAGCAGGAAGTTTTGTAAGAGATAAAGATGCAGTACAAATTGCACTCTTAACTGCAGAAATGGCTTCTTATTATAAAGAACAAAATCTATCACTTTTAGATGTGCTGAACTCCCTTTACCAACAACATGGATACTATCAAGAAAAGTTGTTGTCATTTACTTATGAGGGGATAGAGGGACAGAAGCGTATAACCAATATTATGGAGCAATTTAGAAAAAACGAATCTACCGAAATGGCTGGAATCAAAGTTATAGTAACAGAAGATTACAAGGCAGGATTTACATATCTTGCAAACGGTGAGAAACAAGCGTTATCTTTACCAAAAACAGATGTTCTCAAATATAGATTACAAGATGGTTCATGGATTTGTATTCGACCTTCTGGAACAGAACCGAAATGTAAGATTTACATTGGAGTACGAAAGGATAGCGAAGCAGAAGCATTTGAAACCTTAATTGATGTAGAAGATTATATGAAAAAAATGATTAATTAAAAATAAAAAAACCTCGAAATCACTCGGCAAATTGTCTGATTTCGAGGTTTTTTAACTATAGCTTGTTTAAAAACGAAATGAAGACTTAACAAGATACTAAGCATTTGTTTACCAAAAAACGTGAAACTATACAAAATGCTTCCGATAATAATGGTAAGCAATTGAAAAGTTTAGGAGGTTGAGTTACATGCGTATTGCATCGCAGGGGCAGTCAATTGAGACGATTACTGCACCAACTAATACAAAAGCAATGACTGTGCAGGAAAAAATGACGCCTAATGTTTCAACAGTAACCGACTCTCAACTGGTAGTAGAAAAAGCAACTACTGTTGGAGAAGAACAGGAAATTTCAAAAGAAAAACTACAACAGGCTGTAGATGTTGTAAATGAATTTTTGGAAATAAATCATAGTTCCTCAAAATTTATTTATCATGAGGGCTTGGAACGCTATTATGTGACGATAGTAAATCGTGATACTGAGGAAGTTGTTAAGGAAATCCCACCTAAAAAATTATTAGATGCTTTCTATGAAATGCAAAAAATGGTGGGAATGATTGTAGACGAGAAAATTTAAAGAAAAATAGGAGGATGAAAAATGGTTTCAAGAATTGGTGGATTAGCCTCAGGAATGGATATTGATAGTATTGTAGAGAAGTTAATGCAGGCGGAAAGAATGCCTTTAAATAAAGCTTTTCAAAGAAAGCAAACATTAGAATGGCAGCGTGACGCGTATCGAAATGTGAATGTAGCTACACAGAAACTCAATAAATTTTTAGAAGAAAAAATGTGGTTGCAGAGCCAGATGATGAAAAAAACAGCTACATCTTCTAATGAAAACTTAGTAACAGTTAAGGCTACAAATAATGCTACTGGTTCTCTCAATATTGAAAGTGTTACGCAATTAGCCACTTCAACTCAGATGATTGGTGAGCAAACAGGTTATACAGGTACAACGAAATTATCAGCTTTGGTGGGGGAATCTGTTAAGTCTATAGAGATAAAATCAATCGATAAGAACGGTAATTTAGCAGAAAAGGCAACTACAATTACCTTTGATCCTTCGAAAGATACAATTAATGATTTAATAAAAAAAATCAATCAGAGTAATGCTGGAGTTACTGCATTATTTGAAAATGGACAACTTTCATTAACTGCAAATAATACAGGTAGTGTAAAAAGTGGTAGTGGGGAGATTGTCTTTGGACAAGGGAAAGAACTATTTGATGCATTAGGGATGGATAAAGCAACGCCTATATCTGGTAAAAATGCGATTCTAAAAGTTAATGGTATTTCGATGGAGCGTTCATCAAATACAATTACGATTTCTGGCTATGAGGTATCACTTAAGTCAACATTCAATGCCAAAGCAGGAGCAGCTGATCGTGTAGCAGCAGCAGAAATAGAATTAAAAAATGCGAAAGATGCACAGCCAATTTTAGAAGCTGATAGAGATAAAAAGCTTGGAGAATACAATACTTATTATAATGATACGTACAAAAAAGAGCACGAGCGTATTTTTGGGAAAAACAATTTAACCGTAGATCAACAAGAAAAATTTGATAAGTTATCGGACATAGGGAAAGTTGCTCTTCTAAATGCTACTGATTTAACTGACTTACAATCTATAAGTATTGATTATACAGATGCAGAGAGTATTAAGTCATCTATTAACAATTCAAGCTTAACAGATGAACAAAAAGCAAAACTATTAAGACTATCTCCAGATGACTTAAAATCTTTACAAAGTGCTGATGGGGGAGCATTGCTTGACCGAGCACAGCAAATCGATTTTGAAAACTCCTATAAATCCTTAGATAAGACTTTTTTAAATAATTTGACTGCCGATGATATAGCATTTTTATCTGAAATTAAAGGAAAAGATAATACTGAAATAGATCAAATTCTAGCAGGAAAAGACGATGCTATTAAGGAAAAATTCGGAAAAATGGATAGAGTTGATTTAAGCCGTTTATCTGATTTAAGTGGTTCCTTAGAAGATTTTAAACAGTTTAGTACAGTGGAGAAAAAGAATAATGACAATCTAGCTGCATATAAAGCAGCAGAAAGTAATGTACAGTCTGGACTAAAACGTATTGAAGAAGCACAGAAATCTTATGATAATGCAAAGGCGGCAGAGAACAGCACGGCCGGTGATAGTTCACCTACTGTAGCTCCAGTTAATTTAACCTCTACTACTGATACTAAAAGCATAAAAGATAGTATTCAAGAATTTGTAAAAACTTATAATGAAATGCTCGATACGATGAATGGTCTATTAAAAGAAAAGAAATATCGTGATTATCCACCATTGACAAAAGAACAACGTGAAGATATGTCTGAAAGCGAGCAAAAGTTGTGGGATGAAAAAGCGAAAAGTGGTTTATTACGTAACGACTCTTTAATTCGAGATGGTTTAGCTAAGATGCGCTCTCAGTTTGTATCGTCTGTCAATGGACTGGGCGATGATACAATTGATTCTTTAGCTGAAATAGGGATTACGACATCGAAAACACTTTCAGATGGTGGGAAGTTAGTAATAGATGACAAGAAGCTTGATGCTGCCTTAGAAAAAGACCCTGATCAAGTTATTCAAATGTTTACTAATCAAGGCAGTGTAACTACCATTACTGATGAAAAAGGTAGAAAAATTACTCAAGATTCACGAGGCATAACAAAACGTTTAAGAGATGAAATAGATGCTTTAACTAAAAATATTGAGAAGAAAGCGGGTAAAGAAGGAAAAACAGATCAAACTTATAGTTTAGGTAAACTAATTATTGAATCTGATAATCGCATTACTAAATTACAAGCTAAACTAGTAGATATTGAGGCGCGTTATTGGAAACAATTCACAGCTATGGAGCAAGCAATAAACAAAGCAAATCAACAATCGAGCATGTTCATGCAAGGCTAAGGTTTCTAATTAAGATAGGAGAGTAAAATGCAGCAAACAGAACAACTATTGCAGACATCAGCTAATTTATTTAAGTTTTTAGGGGACGTTCCTAAAGGCGAAGACCGTGATGAATACATCAATACTATCAATACTATGTTGGACAAGCGTGGGACGATTATTGAAGACTTGATCAAAGAAGGATTTCGTTTTGATGAACAAAATCGAGTTCATCGTACACTATTGGAACTAGATAAAGGCATTAAAGAACGATTGGCTGCCGTAATGAGTGCCGTTAAACAAGACATGGCAAACCTACAAAAAACGAAAAAAAGTGAACAGCAATATTTCAATCCTTATTCGAATGTTCGTGTGATGGATGGCATGTATTATGACAAAAAGAATTAATATTTTATCTTCATTCAGCGTGGTGGAAGTCGCCCGCTGAATGGAAGATTAAGCCCCGGCGGATGTCATGGATTTTAAAAGGAGTAAATTGTGATCGCAATTCAAAATCCAGACACAATTACGCTGAGGCGTAATTGATCAAATAGCTTTTCTTCGGAAAATGGTTTAAACTAGTAAATAAGTAACCTTTCAAAGGAGTTGTCCTTTATTGGCAGCAAATTTAACAGCACAAAACGCATACAAACAAAATAGTGTAACCACTGCTTCTCCTGGTGAGTTGACGTTAATGCTTTATAATGGATGTCTGAAATTCTTGCATAAGGCGAAACAAGCTATTCAAGAGAAGAATATCCAAGAAAAGAACACAAATCTTCAAAAGGCGCAGGCGATTATTGCTGAGCTAATGTCTACACTCAATATGGATATTGAGATTTCGAAACAAATGCTTCCTCTTTATGAATATATGAATCATCGTTTAGTCGAAGCGAACATTCAAAATGATGTAGCCATTATTGAAGAAGTAGAGGGATTGGTGACGGAATTCCGCGATACGTGGAAGGAAGTTATTCGCATTAATCGACAACAGCAGTTTGGTCAAGGAAACAGCGGACAAATTTAGACACAACGAGAGGCCATCTTCAACGGGTGGTCTCTTTTTTATGGCAAGAATCATCAACTAAAAATTATCACTAAATAGTCATAAATTAGGCTATTCAACGGTAAAATATGTTACTTATTCCCTCTGGTTGTAAGTAGGGCATCGTGTCATAATCAAAGCAATATCAATGTTTAATATAGTACTGGGGTGGGAATATGATCTTTAAGCGTCAAGAAGGCTTCCGCTTTAAATTCGAGGAGCCTATTCAAATAACTTTTGCTATGTATGAGAATGGAAAGGTCAATCATGGACAGACAGCCATGGCAGACTTGCTGGATATTAGTCCGCGTGGATTAAAAATGTTTACTGAAGTGGATTTAGGCGTCAACCCTCCACCATTGGACCTCCGATTTGTACTTGATACACTTGAGGTGCGAGCATATGGGGATGTCATTTGGAGTCGCCCGTTTGGTAACGGTAAGCAATATGGCATCCATTTCAATGATCAAGGACCAGTAGAAGATTTGATTGTTGAAGAATTAAAGCTGCGACGTAAAAAGGAAGCGGCAGAAGCGAAGAAACAAAATGATTTTTAATCATAATACTTTCACTGCCATATGACAGTGTGTCTCCATACAGGAGTAGTTTGAACGCACGGTAAATTCACTGATAGAAAATAGAGTTTTCTACTAAATTAAAATAAAAATATTTTGTAAAAAAAAGAATGATTTTAGAGGAATTTCACACACTTGTGTAGAAATATATAGTATAGCAGTTATAAAGGAGGAGTTTACATGTTAAACTTTAACATTCGTGGTGAAAATATTGAGGTAACTCCAGCTATTCGAGAGTATGTTGAGAACAAAGTCGACAAAGTGGAACGTTATTTTAACGAAGATGTTAACGCCAACGCTAATGTCAATTTAAAGGTTTACAATGACAAGCAAACTAAAGTGGAAGTCACAATTCCAATGAAAAACTTAACTCTGCGTGCTGAAGAGCGTCATAACGATATGTATGCTGCTATTGATCTAATTGTTGATAAATTAGAGCGTCAAATTCGTAAGCATAAAACAAAAGTAAACCGTAAATTCCGTGAGCGTGAAGGTGCAGGCCTTTATTTTGCTACTACACAAGCAGCCGCTGATGCCGCTACAGAGGAAGAAGAATACTCCATTGTGCGTACCAAGCAATTTGATTTAAAACCAATGGACCAAGAAGAGGCTGTTTTACAAATGAATATGCTTGGACATGATTTCTATGTCTTTACAGATGCTGAGTCAAATGGCACAAATATTGTGTATAAACGTAAAGACGGAAAATATGGCTTAATTGAAACAACTTAAACTTCATGATGACAAAGGCTCTCGCGATGGCGAGAGTCTTTTTTTGTATGGCTACTACTGTAAACGGGGTGACCGTTTGCATGAAACTGTTACACAATGGTAAAATGAAAGTTGAATCTATATAGGAAGTGAAAAACATTCATGGCAAACCTATTAAATAAATTATTTGATTTCAATAAACGTGAGTTAAAAAAATTAGAAAAAATCGCTGACCAAGTTGAGGGTTTCGCTTCTCAAATGGAACAGCTTTCAGATGATCAATTAC
This sequence comes from Lysinibacillus irui, assembly GCF_028877475.1. NCBI lineage: Bacteria > Bacillati > Bacillota > Bacilli > Caryophanales > Bacillaceae > Lysinibacillus > Lysinibacillus irui. The sequence continues at coordinate 649,645 of NZ_CP113527.1, forward strand.
AAGCGAAAACAGACGAGTTTAAAAAGCGCTATGCCGATGGAGAGAAGTTAGATTCGATTCGTGCGGAGGCTTTTGCTGTTTGTCGAGAAGCGGCGAAACGTGTTTTAGAAATGTACCCATTCCGTGTTCAAATTATGGGGGCTGCTGCGCTTGATGAAGGTAATATCGCAGAAATGAAAACCGGGGAAGGTAAAACATTAACGGCGACGATGGCTGTTTATTTAAATGCGATCACTGGTAAAGGTGTACATGTTGTTACAGTCAACGAATATTTAGCAAGTCGTGATGCTGCTGAAATGGGACAGCTGTATAATTTCTTAGGTTTATCGGTTGGTCTTAACCTAAACAGTCTTTCAAAAGAGGAAAAACGAGCTGCGTATGAGGCGGATATTACGTATAGTACAAACAATGAGCTAGGGTTTGACTATTTACGCGATAACATGGTGCTTTATAAAGAGGAACGTGTACAACGTCCGTTGCACTATGCTGTTATTGATGAGGTCGACTCGATTTTAATTGATGAAGCGCGTACGCCATTAATTATTTCGGGTCAGGCTGGGAAATCAGCACAGCTTTATAAGCAATCGAATGCCTTTGTACGTATGTTAAATGCGGAAACGGATTATACGTATGAGGAATCAACGAAAGGTGTTACGTTGACGGATGCAGGTGTTGAAAAGGCAGAAAAAGCTTTCGGCATTGATAATCTGTTTGATTTGACACATGTTCGTTTAAATCATGCAATCAATCAATCATTAAAGGCACATGTTAGTATGCATAATGATGTCGATTATGTTGTGCAGGATGGCGAAATTGTGATTGTTGATGGCTTTACAGGTCGTTTGATGAAGGGCCGTCGTTATTCTGATGGCTTACACCAAGCAATTGAAGCTAAAGAAGGCGTTGAGATTCAAAATGAATCGATGACGATGGCGACCATTACTTTCCAAAACTACTTCCGTATGTATCAAAAGCTTGCAGGGATGACAGGTACGGCGAAAACAGAGGAAGAGGAATTCCGAAATATTTACAATATGAATGTTGTAGCTATTCCGACGAATAAACCGATTGCTCGTGATGATCGTGCTGACTTGATTTTTGCAACGATGGAAGGGAAATATAAAGCAGTTGCTGCTGATATTGCAGAGCGCCATAGAGCTGGCCAACCTGTTCTTGTTGGTACAGTTGCGATCGAAACATCTGAGATTATTTCTAAACTATTGGATAAGCATAAAATTCCACATAATGTCTTGAATGCGAAAAACCATGAACGTGAAGCAGAAATTATTGCGAATGCTGGTACAAAAGGTGCCGTAACGATCGCGACAAACATGGCGGGGCGTGGTACAGATATTAAACCAGGTGAAGGTGTACTCGAAATTGGTGGTTTAGCGGTAATCGGTACAGAACGCCATGAGTCACGTCGTATTGATAACCAGCTTCGTGGACGTTCTGGTCGTCAAGGGAATCCAGGGGTTACACAATTCTATCTATCTCTAGAAGATGATCTAATGCGTCGTTTCGGCTCCGATAACATGAAGTCTATGATGATGCGCCTAGGTATGGATGATTCTCAACCTTTACAATCTAAAGTTGTGTCGAGAGCTGTAGAATCAGCGCAGAAACGTGTCGAAGGTAATAACTTTGATGCACGTAAGCGTTTATTACAATATGACGATGTTCTACGTCAGCAACGTGAGATCATTTATAAAGAGCGTTATGATGTATTGGAAACAGAAAATATGCGTGTGCTCGTTGAGTCCATGATTCAAGAAACAATCGATAATGTTGTTGGCCTATATACGCAAGGTGAGCAAAAAGATTGGAACTTGAAAGCTATTGAAGATTTTGTAGCGGCTAACCTACTTGATGAAGGTCAACTTAAAGTGTCTGATTTCCAAGGCAAATCTGCTGAAGACATTAATCAAATGATTTCTGATGCTGTTCATGTTCGCTATGATGAAAAAGAGGCAGAATTGACACCAGAGCGTATGCGTGAGTTTGAAAAGGTTATTCTATTACGCTCTATTGATACGAAATGGATTGATCATATTGATGCAATGGATCAATTACGTCAAGGTATCCATCTACGTGCCTATGGACAAAATGATCCTCTTCGTGAATACCAACAAGAAGGTTTTGCGATGTTCGAGGATATGGTTGCTTCTATTCGTGAGGATGTTGCGAAGTATGCGATGAAGGCAGAAATTCGCAATAATCTAGAGCGTGAAGAGGTGGCAAAGGGCCAAGCAGTTAATCCAAAGGAAGAAGGCGGCGGCTCAGCTCCGAAAAAGCAACCAGTTCGTAAGGCTGAAAACATTGGTCGTAATGATTTATGCCCTTGTGGAAGTGGCAAGAAATTTAAAAACTGTCATGGTGCAGCTCAATAAAATAGGTGAAAAAGATCATTTTAACTTTATGTTGAGATGATCTTTTTCTTTGTGAAATCCCTCCATTTTGAAGGAAATTTAGTATAAAAAGTCAGAATTTATAGACAATTGGAAATTATCGGTATACAATAGCTGTAATAATAGGAGGTTAGTTGAGGGAATGAATCCTATTATTATCCTAAATTAAGTTGTTAACATTAAGTCTTAAGGAGGATGAGAAAAATTGAGAGAAGCTTTCTTTGAAAAAGTTGAAAGATTGTTTGCGAAGATCAAGATTCTTAAACAATCTTTCTCGTCGGTAGTATTTGGAATGTACGGATTTTGGTATATTCCTTTTTATTTTGGTTGTAAAGGAAACATAAACTGTTTAAAGGGGGACTATGGATGCATAAAAAAGATATTATGAGTAGTGAAACAATGTTGTATATGCCTGTATATGATTCCTTTGGAAATTTATGTACGCGGGTGTACGAGAAAAATAATGAATATATATCTAAACTAGCTCCGACAAAGTTATTGGACTATAATCTTCGTTATTTTGGTTCTAGTTTAAGAGGAGCTTTCGATGGATCAAAAATGATTCTAGGTAAGCTTAATAAAAACCCAATCATAGTAGATGAACGCGGGAATATTTTATGGTGTCCAAGCAGGTCACCACTACATCCGCTATGTATATGGTTTGCTGTTCATCATATTGATGAATATTCAGCTGTGGATAAAAAGAGGACGAAGATCACTTTTGTGAATGGCAAGGAAATTATTGTGGATATCAGTGAGAAAGTTCTTGAGTACCGGATACAGAGAGCATTTTTATTAAAGTATAGATTAGAGAAACGCACAAAGCATTTACTTGTACAGTATGATCGTGTGAAAGTATTTCAGCGAATGGCTCTTAATATGCTTGAGGAAGAGAAATAAGATCGTTGAATTAATACAATTAACAGCTGCTAGATAGTATGTTTTCCTTTGTAAAAACGTTATAATAAAAAAATACGGAGCTTTGTAAATGAATTTGTAGCTCCATTACTAACGTTCGGAGGATTTAACAATGATTGAATTAGCAGATGTACGCAATGTGTTAGACACTACAGCCAAAAAATTGGCAGACTTTAGGGGGTCTCTTTGACTTAGAAAACAAAGAGGCACGTATTCAGGAGCTAGATGAAATGATGCTAGAGCCAGGTTTTTGGGATGATCAACAAGGTGCACAGGTAATCATCAATGAAGGAAATGGCTTGAAAGCAATCGTCAATGAATATAAAGATTTAGTGGAAACACATGAAAATTTAGATATGACACTGGAACTTTTACGTGAAGAGCCAGATGAAGAATTACAGGAAGAACTAGGCAAAGAGCTAGCAGAATTCCAACAAAAAATAGGAGACTTTGAGCTCCAATTGCTATTAAGTGGTCCATATGATCAAAACAATGCCATTTTAGAGCTACATCCTGGTGCAGGTGGAACGGAATCACAGGACTGGGGTTCTATGCTGTTACGTATGTATACTCGATGGGCAGAAAAACGTGGCTTTAAAGTGGAGACAGTCGATTATCTTCCAGGTGATGAAGCTGGGATTAAATCGGTTACCTTGTCTATTAAAGGTCACAATGCTTTTGGTTATTTACAGGCTGAAAAAGGTGTACATCGTTTAGTACGTATTTCACCATTTGATTCGTCTGGGCGCCGCCATACATCATTCGTTTCTTGTGATGTTATGCCAGAGTTTGATGACAATATTGAAATCGATATTCGTACAGAGGATTTAAAAATTGATACGTACCGTGCAACAGGTGCAGGTGGTCAGCATATTAATACGACGGATTCAGCAGTTCGTATTACACATATCCCGACTGGTACCGTTGTACAATGTCAAGCAGAACGTTCACAGATTAAAAACCGTGAAAAAGCGATGACTATGTTAAAGGGTAAATTATATCAATTAGAGCTTGATAAGCAGCAGGCTCAGCTAGATGAAATACGTGGTGAGCAAAAGGAAATCGGCTGGGGCTCACAAATTCGTTCTTATGTGTTCCATCCATACTCTATGGTGAAGGACCATCGTACGAATGAAGAGACAGGTAATGTCGGTGCAGTAATGGATGGCGATTTAGATCCATTTATTAATGCCTTTTTACGATCTAAAATTAATTAGTAAACATATCCCCCAAGAGTGAGGTGCTCTTGGGGGATTTTCTATTTAAAAGGGTGGATGATAGGGTGCATCTTGGTTAAGTTGTTTTCGTTCATTCATGTAGTATTTATAGAGCATGGATGCGTTCACAAACTGTTTACTAATAGAAGCATACTGAATAGGTAACTCAATTTGTTTCTCATTTTTTAATGTAACGATACACCCCGATTGACTAGGTGTGATATTAATAATTGCATGTAATCCAATCCATATATTGTGAATGGAATTCGGTGAATAGGTTGGTAGAAATATACAGGGGTACCCATAATCAAAGGCCACGACGATTGGTAGCTTATGTTGATTGCCAAAGAAACGTTTAGCCGATTGTTTTGCCGCTTCATAGGTTGTGCCTAAAGAGATGCAAGATTTGCGAAGCACATGCATTGGTTTGCGTGTAACAATTAGTTCATTATGTTTGTCAATCACATGGGTGAAAATTTTTGTATCGTGCTGAATAGGTTGTAGCATGTAAGTATTAAATGAAATTAAGTAACCATTTACAAAATTGCTAGTCATATGGGAAATGCCTCCTTTTTCTATTGTTAACGGTAGTGTAGAACAGAAAATGGATTTGTTGAAATAGAGGAAATAGCTAAAGGGCATTCAGAAAAGAATGAAATGCTTAGAGAATTTGCTTTAAATCTCAAGAGATTAATAGCGAATCCAAGTTATTTTCGATTCGTAAGCATTGCATTTTAGTTTCAATTTTCATATAATTTAGAAAAGGATCGAGGTGAGATCGTTGGATAAATATTATTCGTATACCGATTTTCTAAAAGCCGTTGGTCAGTCAAAAAAAGTTGATGAGGCAGAGAAATTATTAAACGAGATTTATTTAGATCTATTTTTAAATCGTATCCAGCGTATGCATCGTCAAGAGCAGCTCATGGTTCTGATTGATAGAGCACTCGATGAAAAGGATGAACACGCATTTTATCAATACGCAGCCGAACTAAATTCCTTGCAGCAAACAGAAGAATAATCATATGGACGAACCCGCTCTCAGATCTATTGGAGAGCGGGATTTTTTATTGGAGGGATAGTTGGTGAGTTTATTGATGATAGGTTTTTGTTTGAAAGAGGGGGAAGTGATTTGAGGGAGAATATAGAAAACCTACTCGGGGATTAGTGACTTTGCTCGTAAAATAAGAAGAGCGCTCCAAAAGTGTAGTCCTCCGCTCATAAAAGGAGGAGAACCGCTCCAAAAGTGAATGTCCCCGCTCATAAAAGGAGGAGAACCGCTCCAAAAGTGAATGTCCCCGCTCATAAAGAGAAGATAACCGCTCCAAAAGTGAGTGACTCCGCTCATAAAGAGAAGATAACCGCTCCAAAAGTGAATGTCTCCGCTCATAAATGGGAAAGCCGCTCCAAAAGTGTAGTCCTCCGCTCATAAGAAGAGGAGACCCGCTCCAAATGTGAGTGACTAAGCTCATAAAGGGAGAAGAGGCACTCCAAAAGTGAATGCCTCCGCTCATAAAAAGAGGAGACTCACTCCAAAAGTGCAAGCCCCTTGCTCATAATAGAAGCGTCCCCGCTCCAAAAATGCGTGTCCCCCATAAAAGAAGACAATCAAAAAAGACTAACGTCATCCCAAAAGATAGTGACTACCACTCTAAAATTAAAATCTAATGAATAGAAAAAGCTTGAAAACCTGATGAAGCGGCTATTATGAGGGTAACAAGTATTAATGGCTTCACGGTTATTTATTACAAATTTACGAGATGAAAAAATTTTTTACAAACATTCGTTCGTTAAATGTTCGAAATTTTAATACTGCTATGCTAAAATATATGTACAAATTGGAAGGAAAGGGCGGGGACATGTGTGCAAACATTTGATTTACAAGCGCCATATCAGCCTAGTGGGGATCAGCCACAGGCAATTGCGGAATTAGTGGAGGGTGTGAAAGCAGGTAAGCGTCATCAGACATTGTTAGGAGCTACGGGAACAGGTAAAACGTTTACCATTTCGAATGTCATCCAGCAGGTTAAGAAACCAACACTTATTATGGCGCATAATAAAACACTAGCTGGTCAGCTATATAGTGAGTTTAAAGAATTCTTCCCAAATAACGCGGTTGAATATTTTGTCAGCTATTATGATTACTATCAACCAGAAGCCTATGTACCGCAGACAGATACCTATATAGAGAAAGATTCTAGCATTAACGATGAAATTGATAAGCTACGTCACTCTGCTACTTCTGCATTATTTGAGCGTGATGATGTCATCATTATTGCATCTGTGTCCTGTATTTATGGTTTGGGGTCTCCTGAAGAATATCGAGAAATGGTTGTATCGATTCGCACAGGCATGGAAATCGAACGGAACCAGCTACTGCGTAAACTTGTTGATGTTCAATACGAGCGCAATGATGTTAGTTTTACACGCGGAACATTTCGGGTACGTGGAGATGTAGTGGAGATTTTCCCTGCATCACGTGACGAGCATTGTATTCGTGTGGAGTTTTTTGGTGATGAAATTGATCGCATTCGTGAGGTAGATGCCTTAACGGGAGAAATTTTATCGGATCGAGATCATGTGGCTATCTTCCCTGCCTCCCACTTCGTAACACGTGAAGAAAAAATGCGAAAAGCCATTGAAAATATTGAAAAAGAATTAGAGGAACGTCTTGCGTTGTTGCGTGCAGAGGATAAGTTACTTGAGGCACAACGTCTAGAGCAACGTACTCGTTATGATTTAGAAATGATGCGTGAAATGGGCTTTTGCTCTGGGATAGAGAACTATTCACGTCATTTAACTTTGCGTGAAGCAGGTGCTACTCCGTATACACTGCTTGATTATTTCCCCGATGACTTTTTACTTGTAGTCGATGAAAGTCACGTTACACTTCCACAGGTTCGCGGAATGTACAATGGTGACCAAGCTCGTAAAGGGGTGCTCGTAGAACATGGCTTCCGCTTGCCATCTGCTCTTGATAACCGTCCATTGCGTTTTGAAGAATATGAAAATCGAGTGCATCAAGCCATTTATGTATCCGCAACACCTGGACCTTATGAGTTGGAGCACACTCCAGAAATGGTCGAGCAAATTATCCGTCCTACTGGATTATTAGATCCAGTAATTGATGTTCGTCCTATCGAAGGACAAATCGATAATTTGATCGATGAGATTCAAGATCGAATTGCGCGAGATGAGCGAGTTTTAGTGACAACGTTAACGAAGAAAATGTCTGAGGATTTAACCGCCTATTTGAAGGAAATGGGCTTAAAGGTTGAATACTTGCATTCTGAAATTAAGACACTAGAACGTATTGAGATTATCCGTGAGCTACGTAAAGGGACGTATGATGTCTTAATTGGTATTAATTTATTGCGTGAAGGACTTGATATTCCAGAGGTATCACTTGTAGCAATTTTAGATGCTGATAAAGAAGGATTTTTACGTTCAGAACGTTCATTGATTCAAACAATTGGTCGTGCTGCACGTAATGCGAATGGTCATGTCATCATGTACGCGGACAATATGACAGACTCAATGAAAAAGGCGATTGATGAAACGAAACGTCGTCGAGCATTGCAAATGGCTTATAACGAGGAGCATGGTATAACGCCTCAAACGATTATTAAGAAAATTCCTGATGTGATTCGTGCAACACAAGTAGCGGAAGAAGAAGAATCTTATGTTACGAAGGCTACAAAAGGCAAAAAGCTGACAAAGGCAGAAAAAGAGCAGCTGTTGGCTTCTTTAGAGGTAGAAATGAAAGAAGCAGCAAAAGCGCTTGATTTTGAACGTGCTGCTGAACTGCGAGATACAATATTTGAATTGAAGGTAGAAGGGTGAATGACTTGTGAAAAATACTGAAATTGTCGTGCAAGGTGCACGTGCTCATAATTTAAAAAATATCAATGTCACAATTCCACGTGATCAATTAGTCGTATTAACAGGTTTATCAGGCTCAGGGAAATCTTCATTAGCGTTTGACACAATTTATGCGGAGGGGCAACGACGTTATGTCGAATCCCTATCCGCCTATGCTCGTCAATTTCTTGGGCAAATGGATAAGCCGGATGTCGATGCAATAGAAGGTTTATCGCCGGCTATTTCGATTGACCAAAAAACAACGAGCCGGAACCCTCGATCGACTGTTGGTACAGTAACAGAAATCTATGATTACTTACGATTACTTTATGCTCGGATCGGTAAACCGATTTGTCCCAATCATGGCATAGAAATCACTTCTCAAACGATTGAGCAAATGGTGGACCGTTTATTAACTTATCCTGAAAGAACGAAAATGCAGCTCCTTGCGCCGATGGTTTCTGGACGTAAAGGAACACATGTTAAACTGCTGGAGGATTTAAAAAAGCAGGGCTTTGTACGTGTGCGTATAGATGGTGAATTACGTGATTTAGATGATGCGATTGATCTTGATAAAAATAAAAAGCATTCGATCGAAGTAGTAGTGGATCGCGTGGTCATGAAGGAAGGTATCGCTGCTCGTCTAAGTGATTCTCTAGAGACGGCTTTACGATTAGCTGATGGCCGAGTACTTGTGGATGTGATGGAGCACGAGGAACTACTATTTAGTGAACATCATGCCTGCCCGTTATGTGGTTTTTCTATTGGTGAGCTTGAGCCTCGTATGTTTTCATTTAATAGTCCGTTTGGTGCTTGCCCAAGCTGTGATGGCTTAGGTTCAACACAAGAAGTGGATTTAGATTTGGTCGTGCCTGATTGGGACCGTTCCTTGTTAGAGCATGCCATTGCACCGTGGGAACCAACTAGTTCGCAGTATTATCCACAATTATTAAAAGCGGTTTGTGATCACTATGATATTCCAATGGATGTGCCTGTGAAGGATTTACCAAAAGACAAGATGGATAAAGTTCTATATGGATCTGGAAAAGACAAAATTCACTTCCATTATGAAAATGAGTTTGGCAATGTGCGAGATCAAATGATTGAATTTGAAGGGGTAGTCCGTAATGTTGAGCGTCGTTTTAAAGAGACAACGTCAGATTATGTTCGTGAGCAAATGGAAAAATATATGGCTCAACAAGCTTGCCCTTCATGTAAAGGTTATCGCTTAAAGCCTGAAACATTGGCGGTAAAAGTAGCGGACAAGCATATTGGTGAAGTAACACAATACTCGATTCAGGAAGCGGACACATTTTTCAAAGAGCTTAATCTCACTGAAAAGGATTTGCAAATAGCTCGCCTAGTTTTACGAGAAATTGAGGAACGATTGGGCTTCCTTGTCAATGTAGGCTTAGACTATTTAACATTGAGCCGCGCTGCAGGTACTTTATCAGGTGGAGAGGCGCAACGTATTCGATTAGCTACACAAATCGGTTCACGTTTAACTGGAGTTCTCTATATTTTAGATGAACCTTCGATTGGTTTGCATCAACGGGATAATGATCGTTTGATTAGCACATTACAAAATATGCGTGATATCGGAAATACGCTAATTGTGGTAGAGCATGATGAAGATACGATGCTAGCAGCAGATTATCTCATTGATGTAGGACCGGGCGCAGGCGTTCATGGCGGTCAAATTGTAGCAGCCGGAACACCACAAGAAGTTATGAATAATGAAAAATCGTTAACTGGGCAATATTTAAGTGGTAAAAAATTTATTCCATTGCCAATTGAAAGACGTCAACCGAATGGTCGTAAGCTCTCTATTAAAGGTGCCAAGGAAAATAATTTGCGCAATGTCAAAGTGGATGTTCCACTAGGTTTATTTGTAGCGGTGACAGGAGTTTCTGGCTCTGGGAAGTCTACACTTATAAACGAAATTTTATATAAATCATTGGCACAAAAGCTGAATCGTTCTAAGGTCAAACCTGGCGAGCATAAAGAAGTGACGGGTATGGATGAGCTTGAAAAGGTTATTGATATTGACCAATCACCAATTGGGCGTACACCTCGTTCAAACCCAGCAACATATACTGGTGTCTTTGATGATATTCGCGATGTTTTTGCTGCAACAAATGAAGCAAAGGTACGAGGTTATAAAAAGGGCCGGTTTAGCTTTAATGTCAAGGGCGGTCGCTGTGAAGCATGTCGTGGGGATGGCATTATTAAAATCGAAATGCATTTCCTTCCAGATGTTTATGTACCTTGCGAAGTATGTCATGGTAAACGTTATAATCGTGAAACACTAGAAGTGAAATATAAAGATAAAAGTATCGCAGATATTCTCGATATGACCATTGAAAATGCAGTCGTGTTCTTCGAAAATATTCCAAAAATCCAACGTAAGCTACAAACAATTGTTGATGTTGGCTTGGGTTATATGAAATTAGGACAACCTGCCACAACCTTATCGGGTGGTGAGGCACAGCGTGTAAAATTGGCCTCAGAATTACATCGACGCTCTACAGGAAAGTCCTTCTATATTTTGGATGAACCAACAACAGGCTTACATGCCGATGATATTGCACGATTACTAGTCGTGTTACAACGACTTGTTGAAAATGGCGACTCTGTATTAGTAATTGAACATAATTTAGATGTTATCAAAACTGCTGATTATCTTATCGATTTAGGACCAGAAGGCGGAGACAAAGGCGGAACAATTGTTGCGACGGGTACACCTGAAGAAGTTGCAGAAGTGGCAGGCTCGTACACAGGGAAATACCTAAAGCCGATTTTAGAACGCGATCGTTTGCGAATGGATGCATTGCTAGCAGAGGCCTCTCAATCTTAAAAGGTGTTTCACTCGGTAGCTAATCAATTGGGTGAAAAGTGATCCAAAAGTAGAGAAACCCGCTCAATCAAGGTTGAAAAGTGATCCAAAAATGGAGAAACCCGCTCAATCAAAGGTGAAAAGTGATCCAAAAATGGAGAAATCCGCTCAATCAAAGGTGAAAAATGATCCAAATAGGAGAGCCCCGCTCAAACTAGTTTGGAAATTTAACCAAAAAGACAGATGTCCTATAAATTTTTCTGAAAGTAGTAATGCTAGGTTGCTGTAATGAAAAGAACCAATTTATTCAATTTTGCAGTGAAACTTTTCACATGATGAATCGTATAAATAGTATAACGAACTGAGGGAGGCTATTTATTTATGCAAAATGAACGTCAACGAATTTTAGAACTTGTAGAAAAAGGTACGATTTCGGCACAAGAGGCGATTACATTATTGGAAGCATTAGAGCAACCTGGCAAGTCTACTCAAAATGTTATGGATGATGTGACAAAAGAGACACCGTCCTTTTCAACTGAAAAAGAGTCACTCTTTGAAGAAAAACCAAAAGATAATGATAAGAAAAAAGATGATTTTATGAAGCATTTCCAAGATGAAATGCAGGATTTTCGTAAAGATTTAACACAGATCGGTTCTCTTTTTATGGATATGATGAATACGGCTGTTAAAAAGGTTAAGGAATTTGATGTAGCCTCTCCATTTGGAGATAAAATTGAGTTTACACATACTGAAGAAGTGGCTGCTGCCCATGTAGACAATGTTATTGTTGAATTACCAAACGGTAACTTTTCATTGGAAGCTAGTGAAGGAGACACAATCCAAGTTATTTGCAAGGTGAAGGCACCACTGATGAACGATAGTGAGGAAGAGACACGTAATCACTTTTTAGAGCAATTTGTTGTGAAAGAGGATGAGCGTTCATTGCGCATTTTAAGCCAATTGAAGCTTGTTCAAGTTAATGTTAAGGTGGTAGTCCCTAAGGAAAAGCTTGAAAAATTATCTGTTCGTCTAATGAATGGTAGTGTTTCTTTACAAGACACAGAGTTTGAAGAATTAAAAGTGAAAACGTTAAATGGTGCTATTAAAGGTACGAAGTTTAACTTTGGAAAAGCGGAAGTTGATTCATCTAATGGCTCCATTGAATTGACAAATGTCCGTGGTAAAGATTTAGAAGCTGAAACATTAAATGGACGTGTTTATTTAGATGGTGCTTTGGATGAAGTGGAAGCTAAATCTGTCAATGGACATGTAGTGGTGACGACTTGTTCAACAAACTCATCGAAAATAAAGGCACAGACAGTTGCTGGGGCAGTCGAATTATATGTCCCACGATCAATTTCATTAAGCGGAAAAGTTGTCACGAATTTTGGGAAAGTGGATGTAGGAATTCAGGATGTTTCTAAAATGGAATCACAAGATCAATTCCTTTCTAAAGTAGTTCGTTTTGATAAAGAAGTAGAAGGTGCAAATCGTTTATTTATCGAAGGTGAATCGAAAACGGGTGCTGTATTAGTACGCTATACAACAACAGACGAACAACAAATTTAACAACAGAAGCATTTGGGCTATCTTAAAGGCCTGAATGCTTTTTTAAATCAAACAGGATTCGACGCTAAAGGAAGTCGATTTCTGTTTTTATTTTGTGTCATTTTCTTAAAAATAATGGCAAGGAAAGAACGAAATTGAAGGAACTACCACGGATTGAAATGAAACTGTAATAAAAAAACAGAAATAGAGTGCTATAATAGTAAAAGAAATACCTCTTACATAGATGAGAGTTTTAGGTGGTTTAATCATGATAGAAATGAAAAATGTGACAAAGAAGTACCCAAATGGTGTTGTTGCGACAAATGGTATTTCCGTTAATATAAAGCAAGGCGAATTTGTGTATGTAGTTGGTCCAAGTGGGGCAGGTAAATCTACATTTATTAAATTGATGTACCGTGAAGAAAAGGCAACATCAGGGCAAATCATTGTCAATGGTATTGATTTAGCAACATTAAAGAATAAAAAGGTCCCTTTTTTGCGCCGTCAACTTGGCGTTGTTTTCCAAGATTTCAAATTGCTACCTCGTTTGAATGTTTATGAGAACGTAGCATTTGCGCTTGAAGTAATTGAGGAAAAGCCAGATGAAATAAGACGTCGTGTTATGGAAGTATTAGAACTTGTAGGATTAAAGCATAAAGCAAGAATGTTCCCAAATGAGCTGTCAGGGGGGGAACAGCAACGAGTATCGATTGCACGTTCGATTGTCAATGTTCCGAAAGTGGTGATTGCAGATGAACCTACTGGGAACCTTGATCCTGAAACATCATGGGAAATTATGAATTTATTTGAGGAAATTAATGCACGAGGAACAACGATTGTGATGGCAACCCACAACCGTGAAATTGTAAACACGATTCGTCGTCGTGTAATAGCAATTGAGGGCGGATTAATTGTCCGTGATGAACACGGAGGTGAATACGGCTATGAAATTTAATACAGTCCAACGTCACTTCCGTGAAAGTGTCAAATCACTTGGCCGAAATAGCTGGATGACCATTGCATCTGTTAGTGCCGTAACAGTTACGCTCATACTAGTAGGCGTTTTTGCGCTTATTATGATGAATTTAAATAAAGTAGCAACCGATTTAGAAAACGATGTCGAAATTAAAGTTTTAATTGATGAGACGGCGGATGAAGCTGCTGAAAAAGCACTCATTGAAAAAGTCAAAAAATTGCCTGGTGTCTCTGAGATGAACTATTCCACAAAAGAAGATGAGTTAACCAAGCTAGTCAAAGATTTTGGTGATGATTTTAAGCTATTTGAACAAAGTAACCCATTACGTAATGTAATTTATGTAAAGGCTGCTGACCCGCAGCAAACAGCAAAAGTTGCTAAAGCAATTGATAAATATGAGTATACATATGACGTTATGTATGGCGAAGGAAAAGTTGAAAAACTATTTAACTTCTTAAATATTAGTCGTAATGTAGGAATCGTGCTTATTTTAGGGTTATTATTTACGGCAATTTTCTTAATTTCGAATACTATTCGTATTACGATTATTGCACGTCGAGATGAAATTGAAATTATGAAACTTGTAGGGGCTACAAATTCATTTGTACGTATCCCATTCCTATTGGAAGGTATGTGGCTCGGGATTTTAGGTTCCATCATTCCGATTGCGGTTGTCACAACCCTTTACCACAATGTATATAAAATTATTGCACCACGTTTACAAGGTGAGCTTATTCAAGTACTTGATTTTTCTCCACTTGTGTATCAGGTGAGCGGTCTTCTGTTACTCATAGGGGTACTTATCGGTATTTGGGGAAGCTTCATGTCAGTACGCAAGTTCTTAAAAATTTAGTCACAACGGATATTTGTGAGGTAGAACAAGAATAGTCGAAGGGGAGTTCAATCGGTGAAAAGTAAGGCGAAAAACACATTGAAAACACTTGCAGCAGCATCTGCTCTAATTCTTTTTATCCAAACTCCATCAGCATATGCAACAAGTTTGTCGGATTTAAAAGAAGAAAAGAAACAAGTTGAAACAAAGAAAAATGAATTAAACTCTTCGATTAGTAATAAGTCAAATGCCATTACTGCTAATCAAGAAAAGCAACAAAAAATCTTAGATCAAATTCAAGCATTGAACGCTGAAATCGACAAAACCAATAGTAATATTAAAAATGTACAAGCTGATATTCATGCAACAAATGAAGAAATTAAAAAATTAGAAGCGTCTATTAAGGAACTTCTGCATAAAATCGAAGAGCGTGATTTATTGTTACAAGAGCGTGCTCGTGCCATTCAAGCGGGTGGATCAGTAAGCTATTTAGACGTATTGCTTGGTTCTAATAGTTTTGTAGACTTCATCGATCGTTTCTCTGCAGTCAATGCATTATTAGAAGCAGATCGTCAAATTATTCAAGATCAAAAAGAAGATAAACAAAAATTAGAAGAGCAAAAGCAAGCAGTTGAAGAAAAGCGAAAAAAATTGGAAGGTAAAAAAGCTGAGCTTGAAAGATTAAAAGCATCATTAGATGGTCAAAAAGCTGAGAAAAACAAATTAGTCGACCAATTAGAAAAAGAGCAAGAAAAGCTAAAATCAGAGAAAGTATTACTTGAAAAAGAATACTCTGAAGCATTAGAAGTAAGCCAAGAATTACAAGATCAAATTATTGCTGAACAAAAGCGTTTAGCTGAAATTGCTCGTCAACAAGAAGCAAAACGTAAAGCAGCCGCGGCAGCTGCGGCGGCAGCTGCTAACAAAGGTGGTGGCGGTTCATCTGGTGGAACAGTCAATGCGCCTCAATCAAATGGTACATGGATTAAACCAACGAATGGTCGCTTAACGTCACCATATGGCTGGAGAAATCTTGGGGCAGGCCCTGAATTCCATTACGGTGTCGACCTTGCGAATGCAACGGGTACACCAATTTGGGCAGCATCGGATGGCGTAGTTTCTTATGCAGCACCACTTAGTTCATATGGTAATGTTGTCATCCTAACACACTCCATTGATGGACAAATTTATACAACTGTCTATGCGCATTTAAGTGCATTCAATGTTAGTGTAGGACAGGAAGTAACACAAGGTCAGCAAATTGCAGCGATGGGCAGTACTGGTCGCTCCACTGGTCCACATTTACACTTTGAAGTGCATAATGGCCCTTGGAGAGGACAAGCAGTCGGCAGTGTAAACCCACTAAAATATATTCCATTGTAAAAAATAAGCTATACATTAGAGTTTTCTAGTGTATAGCTTTTTGTATGTCTACTATTGTTTCCCTCAAAGCCTTCGTTCCATACTTTTTGTAAAATATGTTATGATGAACATATACATAGTGGGGTATTTTTACGACCCTGATTTCTTAAGAATTTCTGAAAACGTAGGAAATATTCTTATTTTAAAAAGGTTCTATGCTATGCTGTATGTATCTTTTGGAGGAGGGTTTGTTGGAGTGATTAATACGGAGTGGTACTCCATTCGAGCATTAACTTTACCAGCAACTGCTATCGCTTTACTTGCTACATTTTTTATTGTGTGGCTTATATTGCGTATACAATTTTCAAAAAAGTGGTCGGATGTATATAGTGATGCCGTTTTCACATTTATCATTGTGTGGAAATTAAGCCTGTTAGTAACTGATTTCAAGTCCGTTGTATCTTATCCAATTTCTTTGCTTTATTTTAATGGCGGAACCATTGGTGTTTATGTTGGCGTCATTGTAGCATCTTTGCAAATATGGAGAAAGCGTCACAAACTGGGGTTTGATGAACGGGTGATGATACCTTGTAGCTGGGCAATTATTTTAACGCAATCAATTTATCAAATGCTTGTCGTGCTACTCAACGACAACACCACACCGAGTGAAGTTATTACATTAGTTGTGCTAAGTCTATTAACACTCCTCATATTATGGAAACTAGCAGCAATGAAACAAACTTTATTACTCTATACAGTTAGCTATATACTTGTTGCCTTCTTTCAGCCACTAGGTGTATCGCAAACAGCTGTGGGAGTCAGTCTAGTATTACTTTGTATGGGAATAGTCATTCAACGTGAGCGAAACATTGTGGGAGGTAAGGAATGAAAAAAAATATTGGACTACTGATTGTCGTGCTTTTAGTAGTTGCGATGATTGGTACATATGTAAAGCAGCAAATTGACGAAGAACGTGCAATTGAAAAATCGGCCCTCGGTAAGGATATGGAGGAGCGTGAAGTAGGCTTAGGAAATGGGGATACACCACCTGATTTCACATTAACAAGCTTAGATGGGGAAGACATTACGCTAAGTGATCTCCGAGGAAAAAAGGTTGTTTTGAATTTCTGGGCGACATGGTGTCCACCATGTAAGGCGGAAATGCCACATATGCAAAGCTTCTATGATGAGTATGCAAAAGAGAAAAATGTTGAAATCTTAGCTGTTAATTTAACAACGGCAGAGCGTGATGTGACAGATGACGCGAAAGTGGACACAGTCATGACCTTTAGAGATAGCTTCGAGCTAACATTCCCAATTCTATTGGATCAAGATAATTCGGTAGGATTGGATTATCAAATTATTCCCATTCCAACAACTTATTTTATTGATTCCAACGGCTATATTCAACGTGCCATTAAAGGACCTATGGACGTGGACATGTTAAAGGAATATGTAGATGCATTAGATTAATTCATAAAAAATCTGTTCGTTTTCTATAGTAGAAACGAGCAGATTTTTTTATTTATAAACAAGAGTGAAATGAAATACTCGCGGGGCAAGGGTGAATACCCGCGGGCAAGGTGAATACCCGCGGAGCAAGGCGAAATACCCGCGGAACGAGAGTGAATACCCGCGGAACGAGAGTGAATACCCGCGGAGCAAGGCGAAATACCCGCGGAACGAGAGCGAACACCCGCGGAGCAAGGCGAAATACCCGCGGAACGAGAGTGAATACCCTCGGAACGAGAGTGAATACCCGCGGAGCAAGGTGAATACCCGCGAAGCAGGGCGAAATACCCGCGAAGCAAGATGAAACCCTTAGGGAAAGTGAAATATTCTCCCTTCATAAATTTGAAAGGTAATCTTGTATGTTTGAAAAAATAGAGTCATACAGTAAAAGAGACGGAGGAGGGAAGATTTGCGCAAATTAACGGCTGGTGTCGGAGTCCTACTTAGTAGTTTAGTGGTAGGTAGTGGTATTTACTTTGATTGGTTCAATATTGGCGATAAAAAGGAGCCTGTTACGGAGGTTGATACAATTGGTGAAGCCATGACACTCATCGAAGAGAAATCTGTATACAGTACGAAAAAGGATGCCTTGGTGGAGGGGGCTCTTCGTGGTATGGCTGATGCCATTAAGGACCCTTACAGTACGTATTATTCCAAGGAAGAGGCAGAGCAACATCGGCAAATGCTGGCCGAGGAAAGAGTGGGCATAGGGATTGAACTAACAGAAAATAAAGGGAAATTTATTGTTGTGTCTCCAGTCCGTTCATCACCAGCAGAGAAGGCAGGTATGCGCTCGCTCGATGAAATTGTACAAGTTGATGGGGTTCGGGTTGATGGGAAAACGATGAGTGAGTTAATGCATTTAATTCAAGGTGAGAAAGGAACGAAGGTAACCATTGTTGTTTATCGTCCTAGTGAGGATAAACATATTAAAATGACAATGGAACGCGCTGCCATCTCTAATAAAACCGTATCAAGTGAAGTTGTAATGGTTGAAGATACAGCCATT
Organism: Lysinibacillus irui; assembly: GCF_028877475.1. Taxonomy (NCBI): domain Bacteria; kingdom Bacillati; phylum Bacillota; class Bacilli; order Caryophanales; family Bacillaceae; genus Lysinibacillus; species Lysinibacillus irui. Next base: position 668,124 of record NZ_CP113527.1, read on the forward strand.
GGTTATGTGGTTATTTCATTATTTGGTGAAAAGACAGCGAATGAATGGGTTGCTGAAACAAGTAAATTGCTTCGTAAAGATGTTGAAGGAATCGTAATTGATGTACGTGATAATCCAGGTGGTTATTTACATAGCGTCGCAGCGCTACTGAGCACGGTATTAGACAATGGCAAAGTATTTGCATATATGCAAAATGCGGAAGGGGCTATGGAACCATTAAAAACACAAACAAAGGGCTTTGATGAAAAATATTTAGAAACGATGAACAAAATTCCAATCGTTGTTTTACAAAATCAAGGTAGTGCTTCTGCTAGTGAGGTGTTGAGCGGTGCTTTAAAAGGATGGGGGCGTGCTTCACTTGTGGGGGTTAAAAGCTTTGGGAAAGGAACTGTGCAGGAATCTTGGGAGCTTTCAAATGGTGGGGAATTAAAATTATCAACCAATAAATGGCTGACACCAAAACGCGAATGGATTCATGGGCAGGGTATTGAAGCAAGTTTAGTAATTGAGCAAAATGAATTATTTGCTTTTCAACTCCATCCTCTAACAGGTAAGTTTAAAGTGGGTGATATGAGTGAGGAAATTTCGTATTCACAAAATGCCTTACAGAAACTAGGCTATCAAATTGATCGTTTAGATGGCTATATGGACGAGACAACGGCAGAGGCGGTTAATCTTTATCGTAAACAGAAAAAATTAAAACTTGCAGAAGATGAATTTTACATGGATACAACGTTCTTTAATAGTTTAAATGAGACGTTAAAGGATTTTAAAGCCGATCGTCAAAATGATCAGCAATTCCAAATGGCCACTAGCTTTTTACTACATGCAATTGAACAATAACATCTTCTAAAAGAATAAAATGACCATAATACAAAGCTTTCTATGAGTTTGTACTACGCAAGAGTGTAGTCGTTTGATACAATAAATTCATAGTATTCATGATAGAAATGGCGGGTGTTCGTATGGTTAGTGAGATATTAATAGAAATTGTAACAGCGATTGGCCGCTTTTTACTCAACCCATTACTGTATATAGTCATAATATTTGCTATTTTATTAGGTTATCGTCGTGTAAAACAGGAGCGAAAATATTTTAATAGACGCATTATTTGGGGCTGGACGGAGCTAATCGGACAATGGAAAGATGGGTGGCTTTATGCATTACTCATTTCTCTTATCAGTATGATAGCAGGGCTTACTGTACCGAAAGAATTTTTAATTATTTTAATAGCAGTTTCTATAGTAGCACTTATCTTGTATTTCATTAATGCATTGTCACCCATTTTCACAATGGGTATTGCAACATTAGCGATATGGGCTATGTCCTATTACCATTGGTCTTTCTCTTGGTGGAAAATTTCCTTTGAGGATGTCAATTTAGATGATGGAGCAGTCGTTACGATTACCATTCTTGCGGGTCTTTGTGTCATTGCGGAAGGACTATTGATTCGACGTGCAGCAATGAAGGTTACTACGCCTAGTATTGAAAAAACGAAGCGGGGTATGCAGGCTATTGTGTATCGTTCAAGGAATGTTTGGGTGCTTCCGATTTTCTTTGTTATGCCTGGTGATGCTATTTCTGCCGTGTTGCCGTATTGGCCATTGTTTACGATAGGAGATAGTCAATTTGCATTTGTATTGTTTCCGATTGTTATAGGCTTTGCCAAGCTGCTAAGAAAGGAATTACCAGCATTAAAGCTGCCTAAAATAGGGCGATCTGTTTTATTACTAGGACAGCTTATTTTAATAGGCGGTTTAGCTGCTTATTTTGAGCCAATGATCGGTTTCCTGACGCTCGGTATTGGAGCGCTAATCCGTATCATTATGTCTATTTACTTTGCTCAACAAGATAAAACAGATCATTATGCGGTAGCACCAAGTACAAAGGGTGCGATTATAGCAGCCGTACTTCCTGATTCACCAGCTGAAAAAATGGGCTTACTGGCAGGGGAATGTATTCGCAAGGTAAATGGTGTGACTATTTTTACTGAAAATGAACTGTACGAAGCGCTACAATTAAATGCAGCCCATTGTCGTCTAGAAGTGTTAGATCGAAATAATGAAATTCGTCTCACACAGCATGTTATATATAGTAATGATCATTACCGCATCGGATTACTTCTTGCTGAGCCGAGGGATGTATAATGGACGTTTTTGGAAAAATGATGTTAGCATTATTTATACCTGCTTTATTGGTGTTATTGTTTACAAGAATTACGTATAATCGCTATGTTGCATTAGTATTAGCGATTGCACTAATTGCTGCCTCTGTCTATGCAGGTTACACATCTCCATCAATTATTTTTGTCATTGATGCTTTTTCACTAACAGTCGGTTTTTGGCTAGCAAGTAAACTGAAGAAATAAAAGAAGGTCAGTCCTAGCGAAGGGACTGACCTTTTTACATGAAAAATCGTACAGCTGCCATAATGATAACGCCAGCAATAACTGTAATAGACAAACTTTTTGTAATAAGTGCAATAATTAGTGTTGGCACAAATGTAACAAAAACGGGCCAATCCAATGTCACCAATTTGCCACTGTCAGTATCTAATAAGTTTTCGATGACAAGAGCACTTAAAATACAAACAGGAATAAAACTGAGCCATTTAAGCACCACATCGGGGAGTGTTACACTACGTACGAACATAAAGGGAATAACACGCGGTAGCCATGTAACAAGGGCACAGCCGATAATGAGCCAGACCATATATGTAGTTGTCGTCACTTATCCGTCACCACCCCAATTGTTGCGACAATGATTGTTGCTAGCAGCACAGCCACATGCGAAGGTACTATATAAGAAAGACCATACATAATGACCGCCATATAGCCGATTAATTTAATATAATGCATGATTTTACTTTTGCCAACGCTGCTCAATTGTAGAACTAATAGCGCAACAAACATGGCAATTAACGCAAAATCTAAGCCCCATTTTTCAGGGTGGGCTACCCACTGACCTAAAAAGGCACCAGTAACACAGGAAAGAATCCAGAAAGAGTAGGCAGTAATGTTTAGTCCATCCATCCATTTGCCGTATAATTTGCTTGTTTGCATTTGCTTTGTTACGGCTACGCCAAATGTTTCATCTGTTAATAATGTACCAAAGCCAACATTTCTTAGCATGGAATAGCGCGTAAAATGAGGTGCTAATGTTAAACTCATTAATAAATGGCGTAGATTGACGACAAAAATGGTTACAATAATAGCAGAAGCAGGACTACTTGTTAAGAGAAGCGCACAAAAAATAAATTGTGCAGATCCAGCATAAACAAGGATCGTTAAAAGTGCGATTTCAAGGACAGATAAACCAGAAGCGGAACCTACAACACCGAATGCAAGTCCTATACTAATATAACCGAGTAATGTTGGTACACAATCTTTCACACCTTGTAAAAAGCTATCGTTGGAAGAGCTTGTTGTATTCTGATGAAGCTCTGTTGTACTTGTCATAAATAGGTCATCCTTTCTTGATAATTTCCATGTATACTATTGATGGAATTGTTTGATAGTTCTTGATGTTTATTAAAGTATACATATGTCTGATAAAATAAACAATAGAAAATGGTGAGTAAAAGTGGAACAAATGAGCCGGAATTTAGCATTTCAATTAAAAAAAATTAGACAGCAGCGTCATTTAAGCCTAGATGATGTAGCAAAAGAAACAGGCGTTAGTAAAGCGCAGCTTGCCCAAATTGAAAAAGGAGAGGCCAACCCAACTGTGTCGACGATTTGGAAAATTGCTGCAGGGATGCGTATTTCATTTTCTTCTTTATTGCAGCCACCAACAGCCCATTTCACACGTTATAGCAGTAAAGATGTGCCACATGTCGATGAGGACGAGGGGCGCTATCGAGTGTATTCTATCATTCCGTATAACCCGGAGCGGGGTTGGGAATTCTATAAGGTTGAAATGGAGCCAGGAGCCGTTAGCAGGAGTGAAGCTCATACAGAAGGGGTAGAAGAAACTATAATGGTCATCAAGGGACAAGCAGTTATTTCTGCTGGAGATATGCATGAATTACTGGAAGAAGGGGATACACTAGTATTCTCAGGGCATCAGCCCCATGAATATCGAAATACGTCAGATGAGCTAACTATTTTTCATTTAATTTTACAGTATAAATAGAGGTGTCGATGTTGAGTGAATGGTTTACTGTAGAAAATATTGAACAGATTGCGGCACAGTATCGAACACTTGGTCCAATCATTGGTTTACTGTTACCATTTTTAGAAGCGTTTTTACCATTTCTTCCTTTAGTCGTGTTCGTTGTTGCTAATGCAAGTGCATTTGGTTTATGGTTAGGATTTTTATTATCTTGGTTAGGCTCCGTAGCTGGCTCCTATGCAGTATTTTTGCTTGTCCGCCATTTTGGTAAGCATCCAAAGCTACGATTTTTAACAGGCAGTAAAAAAGTACAGAAGCTGATAAAATGGGTGGATATGAATGGTATTAGTCCTCTTTTTGTCCTCCTATGCTTTCCCTTTACACCATCTGTCATAGTGAATATTGTAGCGGGGTTGTCCCATATTCATAAAAAGTTTTACTTAGTCGTTTTACTAGCTGGAAAGTTTGTCATGATTTTAGGGATGAGTGTACTAGGCTATGATCTTCAATCCTTATTGACAAGCCCTGTAAGATTAGTGATTGCTGCAGTTGCGATTGTTATTTTATGGTGGGTAGGCAAGCTGATTGAGAAGCGATTGAACGCTCGTGTAGAAAGAGATTTAAAGCAATCGCGAAATTTGACGAAAAACCATGATCACCCTGCCAGTTAGCTATTTACTATAGCCTCTTTCTTTATTTGAAGAGGCTGTTTTTTTATGTAAACATATCCTTCTTTTTTATTATCAGGTGAAGGTTGATAAATAGTATTTACTAGTTTTTTTCGATAGAATTTAAGGTAGACTATTAAAGTTGATTTTAAATATAGAAGGGTTCACTCAAAGAGAAAAGGAACCCGTTTAATAATAGATGATTCCACAGAAAAGCACGCTCGATTTTGGTGAGGTGTTTACTAGAAGAAAGAAAACCATCTAAAGAGGGGGAAAGGATATGACATTACGTATTGTTTCAGGACGATCGGGAACAGGGAAATCGGCATTTATTCATCAGGAAATTGTTGAACAACTTAAGACGGATCCATTAGGGCATCCAATTTTCATCATTGTTCCTGACCAGATGTCCTATTCTACGGAATATGAGCTGACGAATAAGCATGGTTTACAAGGTTTGATTCGGGCACAGGTGATGACATTTAAGCGTTTAGCGTGGTTAGTCTTACAGGAGACAGGTGGTATCGCACGTAAAGAAGTAAATGGCTATGGTTACCGAATGCTCATTCGTAAACTTCTAGAGGAACAGAAAAGTGAGTTTTCTTTATTCCGACAAGCAGCAGGAAAACGAGGTTTTACAGAGGAAATAGAAGCCCTTCTAAAAGAATTTAGTCGCTATAGCGTCAATAGTTCCGTCTTGGCAGAAGTAACGGAATCTTTGAAGGCACTTGATGCTCCCAACACCTTACAAGCAAAAACGAATGATTTACATGTCGTTTTGCAGGCATTAGAGGAACGACTTGGTACAACATATGTCGACAGTGAGGGCTATTACCCTATTTTAACAGAACAATTGAAGTATGCTGAAACGATGAAGCAAGCGACAATTTATATTGATGGTTTTACGGCCTTCACTGTACGAGAATTAGAATTAGTTCGAGAGTTATTAAAGGTAACGAAGCAAGTAACTGTTGTTCTTCCTTTTGACCATATAGATGAGGCTTTTGATGAGCAGGCACTATTTCATGAAGCAGCTTTAACAAATCAACGACTCCATGATATCGCTAATGAAGAGGGCATTGATGTTGATTTTCCATTACATTTTTATCATGCTAGAAGATTTCATTCTGATGATTTACAGCATGTAGAGGCTAATTTTGCTAATTTAATGTCTAAAACGAAAGAAACCTCAGGAGATGTCATGGTACTTGAAGCATCAAATCGTCGAGCGGAGGTACATGCGATTGCCCGGGAAATAACTAAATTGACAAAAGAAGACGGATATCGCTATCAGGATATTGTACTTTTATATAGACAAGCAGATCTCTATGATCCACTTATCACAAGTATTTTCCAACAATATGATATTCCTATTTTCACAAATACTAAAAAGTCGATGCTACACCATCCATTAATAGAGTTAAGTCGGTCTGCATTAGAGATCATGACATCTAATTGGAAGTATGAACCGGTCTTTCGCAGTGTAAAAACCGATTTGTTTTTCCCGCTCCAAGCTGAACTAACAATTTGGCGCGAACGAGCGGATCGATTGGAAAACTATTGTTTGGCACAGGGGATCTATGGCGAACGTTGGTTTGAGGAGGCTCGTTGGTTTTATAAAAAGTATCGGGGACTAGAATTCCATTCACGTGTACAAACAGATGAAGAGCGTGCAATGCAGGCAGAAATCGAGGCTATTCGAGATGAAATTCGCCAACCATTAAAGAATTTACAGGACAAGCTTGAAGCTGCGCAAACTGGTAGGGAAATTGCCACTGCCTTATTTGAACTAGTGGAGGCATTACAGGTTTATGACAAGCTTCAGGCGATGAAAGACCGTGAGCTTGATCGAGGCGACGCTTTAGCAGCGAGTGAGCACGACCAAGCTTGGAATGAATGGATTGCAGTCCTCGATCAATTCGTCTATATGTTTGGTGAGCAGGAGATGACTGTGGAGGAAGCAGCCAAAATTCTTGATGAAGGCTTTGATACATTAGAATTTTCTCGAATTCCACCAACCCTAGATGAGGTCATGGTAGCGACTGTTGATTTGGCTCGTCTTTCTAATATAAAGGTTGCCTTTGTTGTAGGGATGAATGATGGTATTTATCCAACACGAATGGAATATGAGGGCTTATTGTCAGATTCAGAGCGTGAATGGTTTAGTCAAATTGGCTATGAGCTTGCACCAACCTCTACCAATCGTTTATTACAGGAAAATTTCTTAATCTATCGTGCAGTTACGACACCTTCTAATAAGCTTTATTTGTCGTATCCAACAGCAGATGAAGAGGGAAAGGCACTGCTACCTTCTTTATATATCAAGAAAATAATTGGTAATGACAAGGCGCCAGGTCTATTTAGTGATGTTGCTATAGAGCGAGTGGTTATTGATCCGATTGAATTACTGGATGGAGATGTTTTACCTTATTTACGCCATCCACGTACCGCATTAGCCCACCTTATGATACAGCTACGTCAAGCAGAGCATAGTCGTGAATTAGCACCTGAATGGCTAGCATTACAAAAATTTTATAAACAAGATCCTTATTGGACACTTATTTTTGAGCGTGTACGCTATCCGATTACACATAAAAATGAGGCTGAGCCACTTGAAACCTATATCACACAGGAGTTATACGGACAAAAGCTTACATCAAGTGTGTCACGAATAGAGAAATATTTTAGATGTCCATTTTCTCATTTCACTACGTATGGTCTACGTTTAGAAGAGCGTGCAGAGTATCGCTTGGAAACTTTTGCAATGGGTGATTTATTCCATGAGGCGTTAAAGTGGATTACAGAGGAAACACATAGACAACAGCTTTCATGGATACGTTTGACGAAGCAGCAAATTAAACAATTAGCACGGCAAGCAGTCGAGCAAATTGTACCTGTTTTTTCACATCAAATCTTATTATCTAGTGCCCGCTATCGCTATATTCAGCGGAAGCTTATTCGTATTGTTGAACGCACGATGACGGCATTGACACAGCATGCTAATGTATCTCATTTTAAACCTATTGCCATTGAGGCATCGTTTGGCCCAGGGCAACATGAACAGCTACCACCACTTGAAATTGATTTGACTGGTGGGAAGAAAATGTTTATGCGAGGACGTATCGATAGAGTGGATAGTGCAACGATAGATGATCGCTCTTATTTGCGGATTGTTGATTATAAATCTTCAGCCCGTGATTTAGATTTAAACGAGGTTTATTATGGATTATCTTTACAGGTCCTTACTTATTTAGATGTGGCGATGGAAAATAGCTCTTATTGGTTACCAGGTCAAACAGAGCCAGCAGGGGTACTGTATGTGCATGTGCATAATCCAATGCTAAAACTAGATAAGGATTTAACGGATAGTGAAATAGAAGAAGATCGTTTAAAGCAATACAAAATGAAGGGCCTACTTTCAGAAAATGCTGAGGCCATTTTATCGATGGACGAGCAACTAGAAGAAAGTAGCGGCCACTCTAAAATCATTCCTGTTTATATGAAAAAAGATGGGACACCATCTGAATCACAATCACGTATTGTCCCAGTAAATGATATGAAAAAGCTACAGCATTTCGTTCGTCGTAAACATCAGGAGGCAGGCAATGGTATTTTGTCTGGTGATACAGCTATCAGCCCCTATAAATTAAAGGCAAAAACAGCATGTGATTATTGTCAATTTGCTGCAGTTTGTCAATTTGATCCGTCTGATGGTAAACAAAGCTATCGTCAATTGATGCAAGCGAAACCGAATGACATTGTTGATAAAATTCGGAAGGAGGTAGAATAGCATGGTACAAACAATTCCAGCAAAGCCGGCAGATGTCACATGGACAGATGATCAGTGGAAGGCGATTTATGCAAGTGGTCAAGATACGCTTGTATCTGCTGCAGCAGGTTCTGGGAAAACGGCCGTACTAATTAATCGTATGATTGAAAAGGTCATTGCTACTGAAAATCCCATCAATGTAGATGAACTATTGGTAGTGACCTTTACGAATGCTTCAGCTGCTGAAATGCGCCATCGTATGTCAGAGGCATTAGAAAAGGCTATAGCAGAAAACCCGACATCCAATCATTTAAGACGGCAGCTCAGTCTGGTCAATAAAGCGCAAATCTCCACACTGCATTCCTTCTGTTTAGCCATTGTGAAGCAATACGCCTACTTGCTTGATATTGATCCAGGCTTCCGTATCGCCAATGAAGCGGAAATTGCTTTATTAAGAGATGATATTTTAGCGGATGTTTTAGAGGATGCTTACGATTCAGAGGACGAAGCTCAAGTGCAGGCAATCTATCGTCTTGTCGATAGCTTTACGTCGGATCGTGATGATCAAGCCATCGAAACGTTGATTAGTAAACTTTATGATACTTCTCGTGTACATGCGGAGCCTTTAAAGTGGTTGCTAAGTCTACCGAAAGCCTATGATTTAGCAGATGATGTGACCATTGATGATTTAGAGTTATCTCATTATGTCAAATTAACCGTTCGACATAGCTTGGAAGAAGCTTTTGTTTTAATTTCAGAAATGCGAGCGATAACCTTACAGCCGGATGGACCTGCCCCCTATGCTGAAACGGCAGAAATTGATTTTGCTATGATTCAAGAGGGGATACGTATTAGTCAAGAAGGGACATGGCAGGAGCTGTTTGATTATTTTGCAACGGTCAAATGGTCCACATTGAAACGAGTATCTAAGGATGCTTTAGTAGATGTAGATTTACAAGAGCTTGCCAAGAAAAAACGTGAAGCAGCCAAAAAAATAATGAATAGAATGAAAGAAACATATTTTGTTCGTACACCTGCACGCTTGCTTGAGGAAATAAGATTAATGGCACCAACAATTACCACATTAGTGGAGCTGACTGCTGCGTTTAGTGAACAATTCCGACAAGCTAAGTTAGAACGGGGTATCATTGATTTTTCAGATTTAGAGCATTATGCCCTGCAAATTTTAACGGTCGAAGTAGAAGGCGAGCTTCAGCCATCTCCAGTTGCGCTAGATATGAAAAAACGTTTTAAAGAAGTTCTTGTGGATGAATATCAAGATACAAATATGCTACAGGAAACGATTTTACAGCTTGTCAAAACAGGTGAGGAGCAGAATGGCAACTTATTTATGGTTGGTGACGTGAAACAAAGTATTTATCGCTTCCGTTTAGCTGAACCAAAACTCTTCATGCGAAAATATAGTGATTTTTTAGAGACGCCTGAAATGACAGGAATGCGAATTGATTTAAATGCTAACTTTCGAAGTCGTAAAGAAGTGTTGACTGCTACGAACTATATATTTGCACAAATAATGGGCGAGCGTGTGGGTGAGATTCTTTATGATGACAATGCATCATTAAAGCCAGCTGCTCCTTATGATGAGAAAGAAATGCCCGTAGAACTTGTCGTGATGCATCCGCCACAGGAAGAGGAAACAACAGAAGAGCTAGAGGAAATGAGCAATGAAGCCACAGAGCTAGAGGAATTGAAAAAATCACAATATGAGGCGCGCTTTATTATTGATCGTATTCGACAGATGATGGAGGATGGCACAACTGTTTATGATACGAAAACAAAGACAGAACGGCCCCTACAATATCGTGATATTGTAATTCTAATGCGCTCTATGACATGGTCAACAGATTTAGTGGAGGAATTTAAGTTAGCAGGGATTCCATTATATGCAGAATCCTCTAAAGGGTATTTTGATGCTCTTGAAGTGATGATAATGTTAAATGTCTTGAAGGTTGTTGATAATCCCTATCAGGATATTCCATTAGCTTCTGTACTACGTGCACCATTTGTTGGTTTAACGGAAAATGAGCTGGCGAAAATACGGTTAGCCGATCAAAAGGTACCTTTCTATGACGCTTTACGCCAATTTATTCGTAGTGAAGGACATGGAGTGCAAACCACTACGTTTGAGAAGCTGCAACGCTTTATGCTAGCCTTTGAAAATTGGCGAGATTTAGCACGTCGTGGATCATTGTCAGATTTAATTTGGAAGATTTATTTAGATACACACTATTATGAAATGGTTGGGGCAATGCCAAATGGTAAGCAGCGTCAGGCCAATCTACGTATCTTACATGATCGTGCACTAATGTATGAGCAGACTGCGTTTCGTGGATTATTCCGCTTTTTACGCTTTATTGATCGGATGCGAACGCGTGGGGATGATTTAGGCACTGCCAAATCCATTGGTGAAAAGGATGATGTGGTACGCCTTGTGACGATTCACTCTTCAAAAGGATTGGAATATCCTGTAGTCTTTGTCGCAGGTATGGGACGTCCGTTTAACAAAATGGATTTCCATCAACCTTATTTATTCGACCAAGACTTTGGCCTTGCGGTAAAGGCCATTGACCCGGAAAATCGTATCACGTATACATCGTTACCGTTTTTAGCATTGAAGGAAAAAAAGGAGCTGGAAATGCGTGCAGAGGAAATGCGAGTTTTATATGTAGCTATGACGCGTGCAAAGGAGCGACTGATTTTAGTGGGCTCTGTAAAGAGTTGGGAGAAAACGCTTGATTACTGGCAGGATGCGCAAAATTTACCGACAGATGCACCGCTTCAGGAATATTTACGTGCCAGAGCTAATAGTTATTTGGACTGGATAGGCCCAGCGGTAGCAAGGCATGCAGATTTTGCGGCTGTTGCAACTACTTCGTATAAAGAAATGGATGACCCTTCTCGTTGGTCGGTACAAGCTATCAATACGAGCCATTATTCGTATGAAATACAAGCATTGGCTGATGAGGTACAACAGGCACTTGAGATGCCTGAGGATGAGGCATTGTTGGCAGAAATAACGGAACGTTTCCAAGCACAGTATGCCTATCAAAAATCCACAAGAAAACGCTCCAAAACATCGGTAAGTGAAATTAAGCGTTTAGAAAATCTACAGCGCCAGGAGGAACCGGAATATTACTTTGCGACTCCAGCCAAGCAAACAGGCTCTACTATTGCGCCTCGACCAGCTTTTTTACAGGAGCAACAGCTAACGGGTGCTGAAGTTGGAACAGCTGTACACACAGTGATGCAGCATGTCCCACAGTTTGGCTTTCATGATATGAACGAAGTAAACGTGTTTGTAAAAGATTTAGTAGCAAGACAGCTTTTAACAGAGGCGGAAGGAAAAGTGGTTCCACTAGCGAAAATTTATCATTTCTTTACTACAGAAATCGGACAACGCTTCAAAAAAGCAAAGCAGATACGTAGGGAAATGCCCTTTACCATTAGTCGAGTAGATGACGATGGCGATGCACAAATTGTGCAGGGGATTATCGACTGTTTATTTGAGGATGAGTATGGTAATTGGGTATTGCTAGATTATAAAACAGATCGTATTCTGCCGCATTTTGCACAGGAGCCGGCTTTGTCAAAGGAAATACTAGGTCGTTATGCGGTTCAGCTTCGTGTTTATAGTGAGGCAATTGAATCCATTCTACACATTAAAGTAAGCGATAAAGTGTTATATTTATTCGATAATGAACAGACCATTCATGCTTAAAGAATTAGTTATGGTCAAAGCAGAGCAAAGAAAATTTTAGCTTGCTCTGCTCCAACCATAACTGCTATTCAAGAGGAGGCTATTTTGTGGAGCTAAAACCAACAATGTTGCAAGAACGAATCGCAACATTAGATATTTTACGAGGGATTAGTTTAGTGGGCATTTTACTCGTAAATATGTATACATTTTATTTGCCAATGCCACATATTGATTTGGCATCATGGTTTACAACGCCATCCGATATTGTTTGGCAGCAAAACATTGAAATTTATGTACAAGGAAGCTTTTACCCACTATTTGCAATGCTATTTGGTTATGGCCTTGCCATACAGTGGCAAAAGGCTCAAAGCCGTGAACAAAATTTTTATACGCTAGGACTTCGTAGACTTTCTGTATTGTTTGTCTTCGGTTTTATTCATGCCGTGCTGATTTGGTGGGGCGATATACTCATGATGTATGCATTTTGTGGCATATTTTTACTGCTTTTACTACGTTTAAGTCCCTTGTGGTTATTAGTCAGTGCTGTAATCATTAACGGTTTAATGCAGGTTTTCATGTTATTTTTAGTAGGCATTATTAATTTTAATACGAAGGTTGATGACTATTTAGATATTGTTTCGGTAGAGAAGGCAATTACTGCTTATGGTACAGGAAACTGGGTCGATGCCTTTATGCAACGCTTAACAGATCTCTCTACACAGGCAGGGATAGGGATGTGGTTTGCAGCTTTATTCACTATTTTACCTTATATGCTAATTGGTGCAGCGGCTTCTAAATGGCGTTTAGTGGAACGAGCTAAAGAATTAAAGTGGCTCTGGCTGACATTGGCGATAGCTGGATTAGTCATTGGTGTTGTTATTAAAAGTTTACCTATTATGTTTACGAGAACATATTTATTAGATTATTTAAAGACATACATAGGCGGTCCAGTCTTATCAGTAGGCTATATTGGCATCATTGTATTGCTTTGTTTATTGCCAATTGCACAAAAACTGCTCAGTCCATTTGCAAAATTAGGCCGAATGACATTAACGATGTATATTATGCAATCCATTATTGGAACTTGTCTATTCTATCAATTTGGCTTTGGCTGGTACGGTAAAGTAAGTGTTGAGACAGGGGTATTAATTGCCATTGGAATCATTGTAGTGCAAATGATCATTGCAGAAATTTGGCTATCTAAATGGAGACAAGGACCGTTAGAGGCATTATGGCGTAAAATAACTTATAAGAAAAAAGTGGAAGCACGATAATATTTTCCTCTTGAAATGCATATTCTATGAAGATCTAGTAACTTATAAAATTATTGTCGCAAAAGTAAGGCAATTTCTATCATATTGTTGTATTATGTAGAAAAAAGAAGGAGCTCTTAAAATCATGAAAATTTTATCATTCAAATTAGGTGGACATGTTAGCTTTGGACCAAAAGTAAAAAAAGAAGAAGCGGTATGGGATGTACTCGCTATTCAAAATGAACTTCAAGTTCTCCCTTCTTTTTCAAGTTCAATCGTGGATGGCATAGCTTTAGGCTTTGATTTTGTTGAACAGATTCGTAAATTAGTAGAAGCAGCAGAAAAATCAGATCGTGCTGATAGCTTTAAACGTGAATTTACAGAGATCGAGTGGCTTTCACCAATTCCACGTACACCCAAAAATATTATGTGTATTGGTAAAAACTATGATGAACATGCCAAAGAAATGGGTGCCGATGCAGCACCAACAGATTTAATGGTCTTTACAAAATCTCCAACTGCTATTGCTGCGGATGGACAAACGATTTCCATTCATGCGGATCTTTCTTCAAAAATGGACTATGAAGGCGAGCTAGCTGTCGTTATTGGAAAACGTGGTAAAAATATTCCTAAAAACCTAGCATATGATTATGTATTTGGCTATACAATTGCTAATGATCTAACAGCTCGTGATTTACAAGATAAACATAAACAATTCTTCTTAGGTAAAAGCTTAGATGGTACTTGCCCTCTTGGACCATACCTAGTGACAAAGGATGAAATTCCTAACCCACAAGATTTAACAGTTGTAACAAAGGTCAATGATGAAGTACGCCAAAACGGTTCTACGAAGGATATGATGTTCTCTGTAGAAACTTTAGTATCTATCCTATCTCAGCATGTTACTTTAGAGCCGGGAGATGTTATTTTAACAGGTACGCCAGCAGGAGTTGGTAAAGGCATGAACCCGCCGCAATACTTAAAGGCTGGAGATACAGTCAAAGTTTCTATTCAAGGCATCGGTACTTTAGTCAACCATTTTGAATAATATTGATTGTCATCCGCGAGAGTTACTACTCGCGGATTTTTTAGCTTCTTCAGCATTGGATTTACGTTCAATTGATGTAAATTATGTGAACACTATTGTAATATTTGAAACCCTTTCCATCGCATGGTAGGATAGAGTTTGATAGAAAAAGAATGAGGTGGGACAAACATGAGTTTTTTAACTAGCCAAACGCATTTGCATATTACTACGTGGGTAGTAGGTATTGTCATTTTTTTAATTGCGGCGCTAATGGGCAAGCAATCTAAAGGATTACATATGACATTACGTCTGTTTTATGTATTAATTATCATCACAGGTGGAGCATTATTTATTGAAGCAATGGACTATGGACAAGGCATGCTTTACGGCTTTAAATTCTTAGGTGGTATTCTTGTTATCGGTATGATGGAAATGGTATTGGTACGCCAAAAGAAAAATAAACCAACAGGTATGTTTTGGATTTTATTTGCAGTATTTTTATTAATTACACTGTTCTTAGGATTTAAACTACCGATGGGTCAAAATTTCTTAGCATAATGATGTAAAAGTCGTGAAGTGTTTGCTTCACGGCTTTTATTTTGTCAAAAAAGCAAATAGGAGGGAACTGACACCTTTTTGCCGTAATTCATTTCGCATTTTCGTAAAATCTTTTGAAAAGATAGCGACGTGACAGTGTTATTTGGTAAAATGACGATGGATTGGTTTGAAAGAGAGGGAATTACAGTGAAATTTAAGAAGTGGATAAGTGCGACGGCTGCATCACTTTTATTAGCAACTTCCTTCGTCAGTACTACACCAGTAGCACATGCGGACGAAGCTGCGTCAACATCAATTGCAGAAGAGAGCATCTATGATTTACTCGTTGACCGTTTCTTTAATGGCTCAGGTACAAACGATTTTGATACAAACACGCAAGATCCTTCTAAATTTGCAGGAGGCGATTTTACAGGTCTGCAAGATAAATTAAAATTTATCGGTGAGATGGGCTATACAATTGTTTCCATTGGACCTATTTTTTCAACAGAGAAATATGATGGCTCAATGCTAACAAGCTACACGACAATCGAACGTCACTTTGGAACTACAGAAGAATTTCAAAGTGTTGTAGAGGCCTATAAAGCTAAAAATATGTCCATTATGGTGGATTTCCCACTCAACAATGTAAGTCCAAATCATGAATGGGTAAAGGATACATCAAAAGCAGACTGGATTGCTTCAACAAATAATGGACAAGTACAGTGGGATTTATCGAACAAAGCTGTGCAAGAGGCACTTATTCAGTCAGCAACTGATTTTGTTTCTACATATGATGTCGGAGGTATTCGTTTAACTAATATTGCAGAGGCCGATACAGAGTTTGTTAATTCGATGATCGCGGCATTAAAAGAAACAAAAGAATCTCTATACGTGATTGCTAATGAAGAAAGTGATGCTAATTTTGATGCGACGTTTTCACCAGCAACAGCTGATATCTATCGTAATATATTTAAAAACGTTGATATGGATTCATCTAAATTAATGGAGCCTTTTACAGGCGAGAAGCCAACACAAATAATGGTGGATTCGCTGGAAACTCATCGTTTTACATTCGACTCTGCTAATGAAAATATGTTTCCACCTACACGCTTAAAAATGGCAATGGGTGCTTTATTTATGCTACCTGGAATTCCTGTTGTACAGTATGGTACAGAAATTGCTATGAATGGGGAAGCAAAACCAGATACACACCAGCTTTACAACTTTAAAACAGACGAAGAATTGATTGATTATATTAAAAATGTTCAATCTTTACGTAATAAATCAGCTACTTTACGTAATGGTGATTTTGAAGTCATTACAAATGAAAACGGCCTACTCGTCTTTACACGTTCTTCAGACGAAGAAAAGTGGGTAATCATGGTCAATAATACAGGAAAAACACAACGTGTGGACTTAACACCTGAACAACTTGGTGAAGGGAAAATGCTGAACGGTATTTTACATGAGGAAAAAGTTCGCATAAACGAAAAAGAAGTTTATCCTGTTATTTTAGACCGAGAAATGGTAGAAATTTATCAAGTTCGAAATGATGAAGGCTTAAACATGCCGTATATGATTGCACTAGGCTTAGTGTGGGTCATCTTTATTGGCTTTGTTGTCATCATCATTAAACGAGGAAAAGTTCGACGTCAAGAACAAGACGTACAACAATAATAGAACAATAAAAATAGCATGCTAGGAGTTATCCTAACATGCTATTTTTTGTTGAAGCGATTATATCGAGGGTATTGCTTAGCCTTGATAGCTTTTATTCGTAAAGAAAATAGCAATCGTACCAGGTCCAACGTGTGAACCGATTGCTGAGCCAATCATGGTGATTTGAACAGCTTGCGGTGAAAAACGCTCCTGTATAGATGCCTTTACTTCATTTGCAAATGCCGCATCATCACTATGACTAATACCAATGATTTTATTTGTAAAAGTTCCACCACGTTCTTGCATTAAATCTAACATACGATTAAGTGCTTTTTTTCGACCACGTGATTTTTCAATTGGCACAAGCTTGCCATCTTCTACATTTAAAATAGGTTTAATGCTTAGCAGCCCACCTAAAAATGCACTTGCTTTGGATACACGTCCACCTTTGGCAAGATAATCTAAATCTTCTACTGTAAACAAATGCTCCATTTGAGGTGCGATGGAGCCAATTTTATTGGCCATATCTTCTAAGGATACACCCATATTTCGGAGTCGAACTGCTTCCTCTACGACAAGACCATGTCCTAATGAGGCACATTTAGAGTCGATAATGACTAATTTTAAAGATGGATATTGTTCTAATACTTGATTGCGAATCATCTGAGCAGTACTATATGTACCCGATAATTCTGATGAGAAGGCGATGTAAATACCTTCTTCGTCATTTTTAGCTAGTTCCTCAAAGTGCTTTAAAAACAGCTCAGGTGACACTTGAGATGTTTTTGGCTGGGCCCCTTGGCGTATAGCATCGTATATTTCTTTGGAATCAATTGAAATCACATCTTCATATTCTTTGTTGTTCAATTGCACTCGTAAAGGGAGTAGCACGACATCATGTTCTTCGTAATAAGACTTCGGTAGATCACATCCACTATCCGTAAAAATCTTCATTCTCTTGTCCCCCTAATTTCAACTTACTGTTTAACTTTATTCAGTTAATACTCACTAACTTTAAAGGGGTACCACTGAATAAAGTTAAACTGGTAAAAATGGAATGTTAACTTGAACTTACTACTTAACTATGATAATTTCAAGCGTTCGATGAGTATTTTTGCGATTCCATCCTCATTATTTGTTGATGTAATTTCATTGGCAATGTTTTTAAGACTTGGAATACCATTCCCCATTGCTACACCAAGTCCGGCATATTCAATCATTTCTAAATCATTGTCTTCATCACCAAATGCGATGATGCGCTCACGTGGGATACCTAAATCTTTAGCCACATGCGCAATACCTACCGCTTTATTTAAGCCGCGGCGCACAATTTCAATAATATGAAGAGGTGCACCCCATCGACGATGCTCAATAACTTCTGCGTGCACCGCTTGTAAATGGTCACGTATAATAACCGAATTCGCTTCGTTGGCTTGTATCAATAAACTTGTAGGATTTTCTAAGAGGTGTGTATATAAATCCCCAAGTGTAATTTTGGGATTGCCCATATTAAAGATATTTAAGATACGATCGTCCTCTGTATGAACATAAACCTCATCTTTTACCTCAGCAATAATATTTTCGTATTCGTAACCTTTGATGGAATCAACGACATCATGTACGACACTTAAATCAATCGGAGTATGCATATGTTGCCAAGAGGCATTTTTAGGGTGATGCACATAAGCTCCATTAAAATTGACAATGGGTGTAGTCAATCCTAGTTCCTGATAATAAATTGTACTTGCTCGGTAAGGACGTCCTGTCGCAATCATGACTTGATGACCTTGTTCCTTAGCCTGCAATAATGTTTTTTTCGTTTTTGCTGAAATTTGTTGTTGGTCTGTTAATAAAGTACCGTCTAAGTCTAATACGATTAAATGCGGTTTCATAGCTCGTTGCCCCTTTCCTATAGTTTGAATAGTATCTCTTTGTCTTTCATTCGTCAAAATTTTGTCACAGTGAAAAAAGTTTGCTAACATAAAGATGAGACAAGAGTTGGGAGTGACAAAAATGTTTGTAGAAAAAGAAGTGTGGGGAAATATTCCTTTATTACATATACATTCAGACAATATGAATGAAGAAACCCCGGTAGTGATTTTTTTACACGGCTTTATGAGTGCAAAAGAACATAACTTACACTATGCATATCAATTGGTGCATAAAGGGGTGCGTGTCCTATTACCAGATGCAAAATTCCATGGTGATCGCAGTGAAGGCCTATCAGAGATGCAAATGAACTTAAAATTTTGGGACATTGTCTTAAATTCTATTCATGAAGTGCAACAAATATATGATGAGTTAAACAATAAAAATTTATTAGCTAATCATAATATTGGCATAGCCGGCACTTCTATGGGGGGCATTGTCACATCAGGCTGTCTTAAACTGTATGATTGGATACAAACAGCTGCAATATGTATGGGTGCGCCTAATTTTGTTAAATTGGGTGAGTATCAGTTACAGCAATTCGCAAAAAATGGTGTGAATTTACCGATTTCAGAGGAAGAAGTAGAAAAAATAAATGAGCACCTAGCAAAATACGATGTCAGTCTAACACCAGAAAAGTTCGCAGGTCGCCCTGTCTTCTTTTGGCATGGAGAATTAGATAAAACGGTACCTTTCCGCGAAACGTATAAATTTTATGAGACATTACGGGAATACTATCAAGCAAACCCTGAACATTTAAAGTTCATGGTAAATAAAAAGGCTGGACATGCTGTACCACGTGACGGTATGCTAGCAGCAACTGACTGGCTTGCACAGCATTTGGCATAATATGATGCATCTGCTATGATAAGGTTAACACTATGATGGAAGGAGAAATACGAATGGATCAGGATATGAAAGACAGCATGTTAGGTGCATTAGAAAACGTAATTGACCCTGAGCTTGGAATTGATATTGTCAACTTAGGTTTAGTATATGATGTAGATTTAGATGATGAAGGGGTAGCGACTGTAACAATGACGTTAACATCTATGGGTTGCCCACTTGGACCGGTCATTGTGGACCAAGTAAACACAGCATTAGGGGAGCTTCCAGAAGTGAAAAATACAAATGTTAACATTGTATGGAACCCACCTTGGTCAAAAGATAAAATGTCTCGCTATGCAAAAATGGCACTAGGCGTACGTTAATCTGAAACAGAAGAAAATCCCTGCTTATTTTAATAGGCAGGGATTTTGCATGTAACGAAATTAATCGATACGGCATATTTGTAATGGACAATTTTCACAAGCAATTTCATTTTTTAAAAACTGTAAATCATGAATTGTAATAAAACCTTTATCGAAAGTGACAATGTCGTGTTTTTTTAGATCATTTAACATCCGATTAATCATCTCACGACTGGTCGCACACAAATTCGCTATTTCAGTATTTGTTAGCTGGAAATCAATATAAATAGAGCCATTTTCTAATGATTTACCATACGTATTAGAAAGTCGAATGAGCGTTGAAAATAAAGCACCTTTTTTACCATTTAACACTAAATCACGCAAACGGCTTTGATGCTTCAAGTTTTCTGTTTGTAACCACTTCATATATTCCACCATGACAGTAGGCTGTTCTTCTAATAAATGCTCCAAAGATTTGCGACTTAAAACATACAGCGTAGAAGGTTCTAAAACTTTTGCAGTCATGGAATTATAGACGAGATTACAAAACAACGATCCCTCTCCAATTATACTGTCAGGACCACAAATACGGATGGTTAACTCCTTGCCAGTCTCCGTTTCTTGGCTAATCGAAATTACACCTGATTTGATGTAATAAATTTCTTTTGCCCGTTCACCCTCTAGAAAAATTTTATTCCCTTTATTCACCTTGATAAAGACACCGTGCTTTTGAAAAAGATCCTTAATTTTTTCAAACATATTATCCAATAAAACCATATCTCCAACACATCGCTTTCTTTTTGTAATAAATGTCGATTATTACAAAAGGATAGTGGATTTTTCGATACTAAAACATAGAAACATACCTACTATTATAACGTAAATTTCCATTTTTAAGTGATAAATTTTAGAGCTATTTCTTTGCTTAGAATTGTCGAGTGATGTAAAATAAAGTTAGTCAAAAAAGGTCAAACTTTTCGAAAGAACAAGAATGGGTATAGAAATTATGCGAAACATTAAGGTAAAGGAGTGCTAGCTATGCAATTTCAACAAACTGATAATAAAAAACCATTAGAGCAATTTGGACGAAATTTAATTGAAGAAGTAAAAAATGGCAAAATGGATCCCGTTATTGGACGTGATGAGGAAATTAGAAATGTCATTCGTATTTTAACACGCAAAACGAAAAATAATCCTGTATTAATTGGTGAGCCCGGTGTTGGTAAAACAGCTATAGTCGAGGGTTTAGCACAGCGTATAGTGAAAGGCGATGTGCCAGAGGGCTTGAAAGAATGTGTCCTATATGAGCTAGATATGAGTGCTTTAATCGCGGGTGCAAGTTACCGTGGTCAATTTGAAGAACGCTTAAAAGGTGTCTTAAAAGAGGTAAAAGATTCGGAAGGGCAAATTATTTTATTTATTGATGAAATCCATACCATTGTTGGTGCCGGTAAAACAGACGGCGCTATGGATGCAGGAAATATGTTAAAGCCTATGCTGGCGCGTGGTGAATTACACTGTATAGGGGCTACGACATTAGACGAATATCGTATGTATATTGAAAAAGATCCTGCATTAGAACGTCGATTCCAGCAAGTACTTGTGCGTGAGCCTTCTATTGAAGATACAGTGTCTATTTTACGTGGCTTAAAAGAACGTTTTGAGTTACATCATGCTGTACGTATTCATGACAGAGCCATTGTTGCGGCAGCAGAACTATCTAATCGGTATATTACAGAGCGATTTTTACCAGATAAGGCGATAGATTTGATTGATGAGGCGTGTGCAATGATTCGTACGGAAATCGATTCCATGCCACAGGAATTAGATGCTGTGACCCGTCGTATCATGCAGCTAGAAATTGAGGAACAGGCATTACGTAAGGAAAAGGACGAAGCAAGTAAAAAACGCCTTGAGCAATTGACTGAGGAATTAACAAAGTTAAAAGAATCCTCTGAAGGAATGCGAAAACAATGGGAAGCTGAGAAGGAAATGTTGCATGACATTCAGAAAAAACGAGAAACATTAGATAAATACCGTCGAGATTTAGATGAAGCGGAAAGTAAATATGATTTAAATAAAGCTGCTGAATTACGTCATGGCAAAATTCCAACTCTTGAAAAAGAAATTCAGGCATTAGAAAAACAATTAGAAAATGGCGCAGAGTCTCGTATTTTACGAGAAGAAGTGACGGCTGATGAAATTGCTTCAATTGTTTCACGTTGGACTGGCATCCCTGTGACAAAATTAGTGGAGGGTGAGCGTGAAAAACTTTTACGTTTAAAGGATACATTGCATGAACGTGTAGTAGGGCAAGATACAGCGGTTCAACTAGTGACAGAAGCTGTGTGGCGTGCACGTGCAGGCATTAAAGATCCACATCGCCCGATTGGAAGCTTTTTATTTTTAGGTCCAACAGGTGTTGGTAAAACAGAGCTTGCCAAAGCCCTTGCTGCTCAATTATTTGATTCTGAGGAACATTTTATCCGAATTGATATGAGTGAATATATGGAGAAGCATAGTGTATCTCGTCTAGTTGGTGCCCCTCCAGGCTATGTCGGCTATGAGGAAGGGGGACAATTAACCGAAGCCGTTCGCCGCAACCCTTATTCTGTCGTCCTACTTGACGAAATTGAAAAAGCTCACCCAGATGTGGCTAATATTTTATTGCAAATTTTAGATGATGGGCGTATCACTGATAGTCAAGGTCGTATGGTTAATTTTACAAATACAGTAGTTATTTTAACATCGAATATTGGGTCTAGTTATTTAATGGAGGCAAAAGAAGACGATGCCTCTGTTGAGGACTTAGTTATGACTGCGCTTAGACAACATTTTAAACCAGAGCTGTTAAATCGAATGGATGATATTATTTTCTTCCATGCACTATCGACTAAGCATTTTACAGCAATCGCTTGGAAGTACGTTGAGCAACTGATTAAACGTGTGGCAGAGCAAGAAATTACATTATCTGTTGAGCAAGAAGTGATTAATTGGGTAGTACAGCAAGGTGCCGATGCTCAATTTGGCGCAAGACCACTAAAACGCTTTGTCCAACGACATATTGAAACAGCAGTGGCAAGAGAACTCCTACGTGGTGAGGTTTTACCGGGGGAAACATTGCATGTAAAAATGTGTGATGGTCAATGTGTGGTGGAAAAATAACAGAAAAAACCTGTTCGGCATGATGCTGAACAGGTTTTTTCTAGCTGAATTAATGATGGTCTGCAGCTTCTGGTGTAGGGTCGTTTGGAATGATTGCTCCAATAATAAAGATAAGAATAGAGAATACAACTGAAACGATTGCCCCTGTTTTAAAATCAAATGGTACACCAAGTACAGAGCTGACTACATAGTTTAACATAGAAACTAGTAGGAATGACCATATGAACGTTACGATATATTGCATTAATTTCACCTCAACCGAACTTTTTTCATCATAAGATTTTACTCATATTCATTATCATATCATAACATAAATCGAAAAAAAATGAATCATTTATGTGAAACATGGCGAATTTGTCACAACAACTACGAGGTTTTGTATTTTAGTATTTGATGTTTTTATGAGGCCTAAGAATTGGTAATAGATTTAGGGGACTCGCTCCAAAGCTAGCTGAACCCGCTCCAAAAAGGTGTGGAAGCGCTCCAAAATAGTGTGTCCCCGCTCGAAAAAGGTGTGGAAGTGCTCCAAAGTAGGGTGTTCCCGCTCGAAAATGGTGGAAAGGCGCTCCAAAGCAGGTTGCCCCGCTCGAAAATGGTGGAGAAGCGCTCCAAAGTAGGGTGTCCCCGCTCGAAAATGGGTGAGAAGTGCTCCGAAGTAGGGTGTCCCCGCTCGAAAAGGTGTGGAAGCGCTCCAAAATAGGTTGAGCCCGCTCGAAAATGGAGGAGAAGCGCTCCAAATAGGTTGAGCCCGCTCGAAAAAGGTGTGGAAGCGCTCCAAAGTAGGGTGTTCCCGCTCGAAAATGGAGGAGAAGTGCTCCAAAGTAGGGTATTCCCGCTCGAAAATGGAGGAGAAGCGCTCCAAAATAGACAGGACCCGCTCCAAAATGGTGGAGAAGTGCTCCAAAGCAGACAGAACCCGCTCCAAAAAGGTGTGGAAGCGCTCCAAAGTAGGATATCCCCGCTCGAAAATGGTGGAAAGGCGCTCCAAAGCAGGTTGCCCCGCTCGAAAATGGAGGAGAAGCGCTCCAAAGTAGGCAGAACCCGCTCCAAAATGGTGGAGAAGTGCTCCAAAGCAGGCTGCCCCGCTCGAAAAAGGTGTGGAAGTGCTCCAAAGCATGACCAACCCGCTCGAAAACAGGTGAAAACCGCTCCAAACCCGACAACCCCGTCGAATTGAACAAACAAAAGCCTCTCTAAAACACATTTATTTTAATTCATCTTGCGTCCTTCCTTTTGTATGCGTTATAATTATGACCAGTTACTAATAATTGATAGTAAGAAAGCTGAGGGGTTGCTATATGAACGCAGGTATTATAGGAATAGGCAAATATGTTCCTGAGAAGGTCGTTACAAATTTTGATTTGGAAAAAATAATGGATACTTCGGATGAATGGATTCGTACTCGAACAGGCATTGAAGAACGTCATTTTGCGGCAGATGATCAGGAAACTTCAGATTTAGCAGTAGCTGCTGCAAAAGAAGCTATTGCAAAAGCGGGTATTACGCCTGATGAAATTGGTTTAATACTTGTAGCAACTGTAACACAGGATCAAACTTTTCCAAGTGTAGCATGTATGGTTCAGGAACAACTCGGAGCAGTGAACGCTGCGGCGATGGATCAAGCTGCAGCATGTGCAGGATTTATATATAGCTTAGTGACAGCGAAGCACTTTGTAGAGGCAAATGCTTATAAATATGTCTTAGTAGTAGGTGTTGAAAAGCTGTCGAAAGTCATTGACTGGAACGATCGCAATACGGCTGTATTATTCGGTGATGGTGCGAGTGCAGCTATTGTTGGACCAGTATCTGAAGGCAGAGGTATTTTATCATTTGAACTTGGTGCTGATGGTACAGGCGGCAAGAATCTTTATTTAACAAAGCAAGACACGATTGCGATGAACGGTCGTGAAGTGTTTAAATTTGCTGTTCGTCAAATGGGTGAATCAGCGGTTAATGTGTTAGATAAAGCAGGATTAACAAAAGAAGACGTTGATTTTTTAGTGCCGCATCAGGCAAATATACGTATTATGGAATCTGCTCGTGAGCGATTAGAGCTACCACCAGAAAAAATGTCAAAAACGATTCATAAATACGGAAATACTTCCGCAGCTTCTATTGGTATTTCCTTGGTAGATGAGCTCGAAGCAGGTAAGATAAAAGAGGATGATTTATTAGTCCTTGTTGGTTTTGGTGGCGGCTTAACATGGGGTGCCGTAGCCATGAGATGGGGAAAATAAGAAGGAAAAATGCTTGAGGGGAGTAAGACAATGAGTAAACGACGAGTAGTAATTACAGGAATTGGCGCAGTTACACCACTAGGAAATAGCATCGAAGAAACATGGGCAAACATTAAAGCTGGTAAATCTGGTATTGGTGAGCTAACACGTTTAAATAAAGATCTTTTTGCAGCAAAAATTGCAGCAGAAGTGAAAGATTTTGATATTGAAAAATATATTGATCGTAAAGAAGCTCGTAAAATGGATCGTTTTACGCACTACGCGTTAGCGGCTTCAATTATGGCAATGGAAGATGCACAGCTAACAATTGATGAAGAGCTAGCTCCTCGTGCAGGTGTATGGATTGGCTCTGGAATCGGTGGTATGGAAACTTATGAACAGCAGTTTTTAACGTTCCAAGAGCGTGGCGCTAGACGTGTTAGTCCATTCTTCATTCCAATGATGATTCCTGATATGGCTTCAGGTCAAGTATCCATCCACTTTGGTGCGAAAGGTATTAACTCTTGTTCTGTAACGGCATGTGCTTCAGGAACAAACTCAATTGGTGATGCTTTCAAAGTAATCGAACGTGGAGATGCAGATGTTATGATTTCAGGTGGTGCTGAATCACCAATCGTAACAATGGCAGTAGCAGGCTTCTGTGCCAATACTGCTTTATCATTAAATCAAGATCCACAGGCTGCATGCCGTCCATTTGATAAAAATCGTGATGGTTTTATTATTGGAGAAGGTGCCGGTATTGTCATTTTAGAAGAATATGAACATGCAAAAGCTCGTGGTGCTAAAATCTATGCTGAAGTTTTAGGTTATGGTGCAACAGGAGATGCTCACCATATTACAGCTCCTGCTCCAGAGGGCGAGGGCGCAGCACGTGCGATGATGCAAGCATTGGAAGATGGTGGAGTAGAGCCATCACAAGTTGATTATATTAATGCGCATGGCACAAGTACGCCATATAATGACTTATTTGAAACGCAAGCGGTTAAAACTGCTTTTGGTGAGCATGCTTATAAGCTAGCGATGAGCTCAACAAAATCTATGACAGGTCACTTATTAGGTGCAGCTGGTGGTGTGGAAGCTATTTTCACAGCATTAGCCCTTAAAGAAGGTATCTTACCACCAACAATCAATTTAACGGATCCAGATCCTGAATGTGATTTAGATTATGTTCCAAATGAAGCGAGAGAAGCAACGATTCAATATGCAATGAGTAATTCTCTTGGTTTTGGTGGTCACAATGCAAGTCTTCTATTCAAAAAATATGAAGCATAATAGTATCTAAACTAGAAAAAACGTCAGCCAAATTTAAACGGCTGACGTCTTTTTTTATAGTTTTGTGAATACATGATAAGTAAGAAGAAATAGAAAGGATGCCTCTACTTATGTTTCGTCTCTTTTTATTTTTAGTAAGCTATGGCTTAATGATCCTCTCTGTAGGGAATCTCATATTGTATTTAAATTACCGTACGCTAGGTTATTCCTGGAAGGTTGTTTTTAAATTTATTTTTCAAACAACGGAATTTTATATGGCGATAGGGGCCTGCATCATCATATGCGCTGTCGTTCTTGATTTAGGCTTTGATCGTTCCACTGATAAGCTTTAAATTGTTAGCGACGCGCACGGCCTAAGCCCATTGCTTCTTCCATACGTTTTAAAGTGGCACTTGCAATGGCATTTGCTTTTGCTGCACCTTCATCTAGAATGGCATCTAATTCAGATGACTCTACTAAATGATAGAACTTTTCTTGAATAGGAGTTAGGTGTTCAATAACCGCTGTTGCAACACCTTGCTTGAATCCACCATAACCAATGCCTTCATATTTTTTCACTAAGTCATCAATAGATACACCTGAAATAGCTGATTCGATTGTCAATAAATTTGAAACGCCTGGTTTATTTTCCACATCAAATGCTACAACACCGTCTGAATCCGTAACAGCTGATTTGATTTTTTTCTCAATTTCTTTCGCTGTATCAAGTAAGCGGATTGTTGCCTTTGTATTTGGATCCGATTTACTCATCTTTTTTGTTGGCTCTTGTAGTGATTTAATACGAGCGCCTGCTTTTGGTAATTGAATTTCTGGAATCGTTAGGACATCCCCGTAACGTTTGTTAAAGCGTTCTGCTAGGTCACGTGTTAATTCAATATGTTGTTTCTGGTCATCGCCGACAGGAACAATGTTTGTATTATAAAGTAGAATGTCTGCAGCCATTAACGGTGGGTATGTTAAAAGAGCGGCAGAGACGCTTTCCTTACCGTGTGACTTATCTTTAAATTGTGTCATACGTTCAAGCTCCCCAATTGAAGCCACACATTGTAACATCCATCCTGCCTGAGCGTGTGCAGGTACCTCTGATTGAATGAATAATGTAGATTTTTTAGGATCAATGCCAGTAGCGATATAGGTAGCTGCTAGCTTGCGAATGCTTTCGCGTAATTCCTTTGGATCTTGTGCCACAGTAATTGCATGCTGGTCAACGATGCAATAAATAGCGTTTCCTTCATCTTGTAATGCAGGGAATTGCTTAAATGCCCCTAAATAGTTCCCTAATGTTACGATTCCTGTAGGCTGTACGCCAGAAAAAATAGTTGTCATGAAAATTTCCTCCTCGAATTCAAGTTCCGCGGCTTTTAGCCAGCGGCGTAACTTTCATCATTCCACCGATTGATGAAAATAAAAAAACATCATGCGTCCTCATTAGATTTTTTCTAAAGAAGGGACGAATGATGTTTGAATCCGCGGTACCACCCAGCTTGCCTAAAAAGGCCACTCTGCTTCGTAACGTGAAGTGACGAGCTTTGCTAGTTGCTCAAGTAGCGTTCACAAAGCTAACTCGGAAGTCCATTCCACATGCCTCCACGATCTGTTTGCAGCGACCACAGACTCTCTAAACGTGAAATATGCATATGTACTACTCTTCGTCAGCGTTTTTCTCAATTCAAATTGTTTAAATTGATTTTATTGCAATGAATTATATTATAAAGATTCCATTGTGTAAAGTCAGACTTTTGACTGTGTTTTTTTTCATAAAAAAATTATATGCTTTTTCTGTTGTGTAATAATGTTATAAATTTATACTTTTTTATTAAAAATATGTTTCGCTGTACACACCAAATTGACAATTTTCTCGTTTAATTTTTATAAATGAGAACAACTAAGATACAAGCCTAGATGTTTAAAATGCATTGAAAGTGGGAATGTTAATAGTAGCACATAAGATAGTAGAAAATACGCTACATTAAAAGATGTATAAAAAGAAAGAATATTTAGTTGTGGGTTCAGTCTTTTTTTATTGGAACTATATTCAAATACAGCGGAGTACTGTATAATGGTACTGTGTATTTTACTTTACATTAATTCTAATTTAACACTCTGGTTCTGGTTTTAGATAATAATTTCGAAATGAAAGGATGTGTCAGAATGATCGTAACCCTATTTACATCACCAAGTTGTACCTCTTGTCGTAAAGCGAAAGCTTGGTTAGAGGAGCACGAAATTCCATATACAGAACGTAATATATTTTCTGAGCCACTAAGTATTAGTGAAATTAAAAAAATTTTACGTATGACTGAAGACGGGACAGATGAAATTATTTCTACTCGTTCAAAAATATTCCAAAAATTAAATGTAGATGTTGAAAGTTTACCACTACAACGTTTATATGAATTAATTCAGGAGTATCCTGGTTTATTACGCCGACCAATCATTTTGGATGAAAAACGTCTACAAGTTGGCTATAATGAAGATGAAATTCGTCGCTTCCTACCTCGTAAAGTTCGAGCATATCAGCTTCAAGAAGCGCAGCGAATGGTGAATTAAAACTACCCTTTTTGAATAATATATGTAGTAGATGTTACAAATGTGGAATGCATGTTGTGACATCTATTTTTTTATGTTTTACTTATGTAAAACCTTCTATATGAAGTATAATAATTAATAGGAAAAGTCATATATTTCCGTTAAAGTATGTTAAACTTGATTTAAGTTAAATAGTTTACTACAATTTCAATAATTCAAATATCTTCTGTGAAACGGTGTATATCCTTTTCATTTTATGACAGAACAGCATACAATAGAGTTAGAGACAACTGTGAACAAAATAATCGATGTTTACGGTGTACTCGATGGTTTAACTGTAGTGTGGTCAAAGGTTGAAAAACAAATGCGGTATGAAGGTTAAAAACAAAGAATAAAAGCATACTAATGAAACAAAACTGTTTTTCGACATATGACAGTGAAGGGAGATGAGGTCTAGTGGACATCGAACGTGTAAATGAAAATACACTCAAGCTCTTTATTACGTACAATGATATAGAGGATCGCGGCTATAGTCGTGAAGAGATTTGGTACAATCGAGCAAAGGGTGAACAACTTTTTTGGGATATGATTGATGAAGTAAACACGGAGGATTATTTTGATGTAGAGGGTCCGATTTGGATTCATATCAATGCATCTGAAGTTGGCTTAGAAATCATTGTCACACGTGCACATATTTTAAAAGACGGTGAAACATTAGATGGTCATTCGAATTTTGATGAACACAAAGATATGTTTGCACCATTCGATGAAGTTGGGGAAGATCTTCTTAGCCAGCTAACTCAATTTGGTGACATGGATGAGTCAGAATTATTTATGGATACAGACATTTATGTTTATAAATTTAAAGATATTGATGAGTTAATCCCTGTCGCAAAACGAATGACAGACGAATTAGTGGATTCCTCATTATTCAAATATGAAGATTGGTACTATTTAGTTGTTGATTTTGGTAACGCAGATGAGGAGTTAAATCGTCATGATAGAAATGCGGTCATCAAAGAATTTTTAACACCATCCAATTTCACAATTCATCGTCTAGAGGAGTACGGTGAAAAGATAATGGAATTTAATTGCTTTGAAACAATCCGAAAATATTTTGCTTAAGCAGTGGATTACCTGATTTGTTAGACTGCAGTGAAACTCGTTCATGATCGAGTTTCACTGCAGTCCTTTTTTTATCCTTATAAATTTTTAGACCGCATTTCTTTAATTTCAAGAAAAACAGCTTATTTCTTTGTGATAGCCATTCCTCTCTACTATAGTTGGCTAAAAAGGAGCTGATTCGATGCTTATTGCTTATAACAATCAACTGCAGCTATTTCTCCCATATCAATATACGAGGAAAGCTTTACAGCGATATAGGCGACAGATGAAATTTTTTTGTCCACAGTGTCTTGAACCTGTTCAATTGAAAATAGGTCACTCTAAAATTCCACATTTTGCCCACCTCACAAATAATAAATGTTCACAATTATTTTCAGAAGGGGAATCTAAGTTACATCTACAAGGTAAAATTCAATTATATGAATGGTTAAAAAAGCTTAAATATAAAGTGAAACTGGAGCCATTTTTAAATAAGCTTTCTCAGCGTCCAGATATACTTGTTACAATGGATGACAAGCATTTTGCTTTTGAATATCAATGTAGTACAATCCCCCACGAAATATGGGACCGACGAACAGAGGGTTATGAAAAAAATGGCATACAAGCAATTTGGCTTTTTCAAACGCCTCAAAGCAAAGATACTTTAAGTGGTATATGCAAAATTAAAATTCCTCCTTTGCTGCAAAAAGCGTTTATCTTGGACGCAGAAGAATTACCTTATTTAATAACCTATAACGCTAAGACAGCACATTTTATTTATTGGACGAATCTTCTTCCTATTCATGGGCATACTTTCATAGGCAAAGTACAAGTAATTCCAATCGATCAACAGCTCTTCCCTTTTTATCTACCCAAGCGTATTACCCAAGCAGAATTTCAACAATATTGGCAGTTGTATAAACATGCTTGTAGACAGTTTGCATACGGACGCCTTTTACATAGCAAAAAGGGTACGCAAGATTCGTTTTTACGGACCTGCTATGAGTTAAAGCTTTCTTTAACTGCTATGCCTTCTTACATTGGAATACCAGTAAAAGAAGGAGCAGCAATCTCTTTGTTTACAAGTGAATGGCAGACGATGCTGTTGCACTTTAGTAAACGACTAGGCATGCAGTCATATGAATTAGATAGGGACCTTATTCAGCAATTTTTAAGGGAGCACCAAATAGAAAGGACGGAACAGGCAATTAACGCTGTTCAGCATTACGGCCACTTCCTAAAAAACATAAAGCAAGGAAATCATTCGCAAGATATTTATAAGCAAGTGTATGCACATTTATTTGCAATTGTCGCAATATATTGAGAAAATATGAGAGTAAAAGGAAAAAAGCACATATTAAGGGGGCTGGCATACTTGGCTAGTAATAGTAATAAAGTTTTGGTAAGAAATGAAGTACCAGAAGAATTAACTTGGCGTTTAGAGGACATCTTTGCAACTGATGCAGCTTGGGAAGAGGAGTTTAAGGAGGTTGCAGAGCTTGCTAAACAAGCATCTAGCTATGCAGGTACTTTAAACAATGGAGCAGAGGCATTATTAGCGGCTTTACAGTATCACGATCATCTTTATGGACGTGCCATGAAGCTCTACACATATGCTCACATGCGTTACGATCAGGATACGGCAAATGGCTTTTATCAAGATATGAATAGCCGTATTCAAACATTGGCAACTAGTATCTCAGCTGGCCTAGCGTTTTTAACACCAGAGATTCTGTCTTTAAGTGAAGAAACAATTGAAAGCTACCTAGCAGAAAATCAAGATTTACAATTATATAAGCAATCTTTAAAAGAAATTACCATGGCACGTCCACATGTACTACCAGCTGAACAAGAGGCATTGCTAGCTCAAATGTCTGAGGTTACTGGTACAGCTTCCAATGCATTCGGCATGTTAAATAATGCCGATATGGTTTTCCCTCATGTGAAAAATGAAGAGGGCGAAGAGGTACAGCTTACACATGGTAACTATATCAAGTTTTTGGAGAGCAAGGATCGCTCTGTACGTGAGGGTGCGTTTAAAGCCATGTACGAAACTTATGGTAAATTTAAAAATACGTTTTCAGCCACATTAACTGGTAATGTAAAGAAGCATAATGTAAACGCTCGTATTCGTCATTATGATTCTGCTCGCCATGCAGCGATGTCTAATAATTTCATTCCAGAAAATGTTTATGATCAGTTAATTGAAACGATTCATAAGCATTTACCAGCAATGCAACGTTATATTTCATTGCGTAAGAAGTTATTAGGTGTGGATCAATTGCATATGTGGGATTTATTTGCTCCTCTTGTTAAAGAAGTGGAAATGAAGGTTACTTATGATGAGGCGAAAGATATTTTAGTGAAAGCATTAGCACCATTAGGTGAGGAATATCAAAGCATCGTCCAAAACGGCTTGGATAATCGTTGGGTAGATGTTTTAGAGAATAAAGGTAAACGAAGTGGAGCCTATTCATCAGGTGCATATGGTACGAATCCGTATATTTTAATGAATTGGCAAGACAATGTAAATAATCTATTTACATTAGCACATGAATTTGGCCATAGTGTTCATAGTTATTATTCACGAAACAATCAGCCATTTGTATATGGAGACTATTCAATCTTTGTGGCAGAGGTTGCTTCTACATGTAATGAGGAGCTATTGAATGACTATTTACTAAAAACAATTGATGATCCTCAACAAAAGATATACTTACTAAATCATTGGTTAGATGGTTTTAGAAGTACGGTATTCAGACAAACAATGTTTGCGGAGTTCGAACATCTTATTCACCAAATGGATAAAAATGGTGAGTCATTAACGGCAGATCGTTTAACTGAAGTTTATTATGAATTAAACAAAAAGTACTTTGGTGATGATATTGTTGTGGATGAGGAAATTGGTTTAGAGTGGGCACGTATTCCACACTTCTACTATAATTACTATGTATATCAATATGCGACGGGTAAATCAGCCGCTACAGCGTTAAGTAAACAAATTTTAGAGGAGGGTCAACCAGCTGTAGAACGTTATATTAATAATTTCTTAAAAGCAGGATGCTCTGATTTCCCAATTGAAGTACTAAAGGCTGCAGGTGTAGATATGAACGTTGCTAAGCCAATTGACGATGCATGTAAGGTTTTTGAAGAGCGTTTAACTGAATTGGAAAAATTATTGTTAAATAATTAATTAAAAGGACTGTAGGAATATTCCTATAGTCCTTTTTTAGTTATTGTCAGTGTAATTTGAAATAAAAGAATAATGATTTTTTTTGATTTATAAACAGTTTAAAAGTGTGCATGTTGGATAAATACTGTTTGTAATCGCTTTCTATTTGACAAATTTGTGAATCTACTATTAGTTTCATTGCTAAATATATTATTCCATGATAGAGTAATTCTTGTGAAATAAATCACAAAACAAACATACACCCCTTTGTTTGAACGTGAACATTTCTCCCATCCCCTTTGTGAAAAAGAAGCGTCTCTATCGGTCGAGGATAGAGGCGCTTCTTTGTTTTTTGAGTAATTAAAAGCAACAGGGACCCCATAATAAATTAGTGGAGTCCCTTGTTGCTTATTATATTATTTAAGACGCCATAACGTAGCGTGAGTTGTCTGAATTCGTTCAAGTTTTTGTTGTAGCATGCGTTTCTTTAGTTCACGTTCTGCTGCTTGCTCTGTTAATGAATAGATAAAAGCTATTTCATTTGTAGAAAGAGTATGGAATTTAGAAAATAAGTCCTCTATTGATGGTAATGGCTGGCGTACAAGTTGTTCGCTCAGCATTTCTTGTAAAATATGTTCATAAACTTCATAGGAATAGCTGCCACTAACTTTAAGCCCCTCATCTTCAATACATTCATTGAAAAATACGATGCTGGGCACTTCGTCAACTTCCATTTCACGTTTAATATATAAATCGCATTGGAAGGCTCGTGCTGCTTCCTTTGAGCCAAAGTCTACAGTGAACTCATTCATATCAAGCTGAACATCCTCTGCAATTTTTAAAAGAGTAGCATAGGAGTTTACATCTTGATGGCTTAATAAAACATATTCTTGTAGTTTCGATAAATAGCGTGCACCTGCACGTTTTCCCTGTAATTCAGCTGCTTTAATCGCAATAGAAGGTAACACAGGGTGATTAATATCAAGTTCGATCCCTGAAATACAACCTTTGACACGCTTACTTAAGCAGTTTAACGAAGTAAGCTCTGTGCTTAAAACATAGCGCCATGTAAAATAATGGTTGTATTCAAGCTGTAATTTACGAAGAGTCGCTTGCATACTGAAAGCTTCAGGGCAAAGTGGATCTACGAAAATATACAATTCAATTGGCTTATTAGCAGTAGAAATCGTTGGCGTCGGCTCTTGTAGCATTTGAATATTATTCACGTAACAATTCCCCCTCATCGTCATTAGGCGTATTAACCATGTGATGAGCTGTTAATACTAAACGTTGATAATAAGTTTCACGGAACTTCCCTTCCAAACCTACCTCATCCATTGCTTCTGACATACACTCTAGCCAAGCTTGAGCGCGGTCAGGTGTAATCGGAAAATTCATGTGACGTGCACGCATCATTGGATGTCCATGTTCTTCAGTAAAAAGATTGGGTCCACCTAAATACTGTGTTTGAAATTGAATTTGCTTACGGGCTGTCTCTGTCAAATCCTTTGGAAAGATTGGAATAAGATCAGGATGCTGAGCAACTCTTTTATAGAACGCATGAATTAGTTCTTCCAGTTTTTCAGCTCCCAGCTCCTCATAAGGAACAGTGTATTTTCGACTCATAAGTTATATGCTCCTTTAATTCTTTATATCGTAAAGTATCATTTTTTCTGATCCAACAAATGTTTTTGTACCTAATGCGAAGCGTCAGGCACAGAAGACTATGAATGCTTGTTTTATCAGCGAGGCAAATTGATATACTTCGTCATCAGTAAAATGTGAATTTCTTGTGACTACCTTCATTCTATCAACGTCTTTTCGTTAACACAAACAAAGAGCTCTTTCGAATTGTTGTTCGCTAAAAAAGCACAAATTTCACCACAGAGGGTGAAATTTGTTGGAAAAGGCATAGAGAACAGGGAATATGCGGTTTACACCGTAAAGTAATTCATCACTTTTTTGACATAATTCTGTGTTTCCTTGAAAGGAGGGATACCTCCATATTTTGTAACACGTGATGCGCCAGCATTGTAGGCAGCTAATGCAAGTGTAGGATCATTATTAAATTTATCTAGCATTTGACGCAAATATTTCGCTCCAGCCATAATATTTTGTTCTGGGTCAAAAGCGTTTGTCACGCCTAAATATTGAGCAGTTGTAGGCATTAATTGCATTAAGCCTTGTGCTCCCGCATGGCTTACTACGGTTGGATTAAAATTAGATTCTTGTTTTATAACAGCTGCAATAAGCTTTGCAGGTACTTGATAAGTAGCAGCTGCTTTTTCAATAATAGCGGCATACTGATTAGCTCCTGCTAGTGAATTGGCATAAGCGGTAGAGCCTATTACATCATCGGAAACATAGGAATCAAGCTTTTTACTAGTAGATGTGTTAGCTAATGCATGTTTGACAGATTCAGGGATAAAAACAGCATTAGAGCCTTGGTAAAGCAATGATTCCAATGGACTTGATTCGGACGTATTTGCTAGCATTGCCAGCTGATTGACGAAATCTGAATTATTAGCTGTCCCTGTTGCAAGCAAGCTAGATAATTTGGCATTGCTTGCAGTCGAGGCATTTCCTAATAACTCATTGATCATGTCAGAAAAAATAGAATTATTGTCAGTCAGGTTGTTTGGTGATGAATTTTCAGCAGCGCCAAGTGTTTGCAATGCTTGAATTTCTAGTAAAGATTTTAGTGATTGAATATCCAAGGAGTTAGTCACCTTCCGTTATATTTATACTATTATGAATTTTGTGCTTGTAGGGCCTTCATAAAGCGCGCTATTTTTTTATCTGTAGCTTGTTTTTTAATTCCGTATTGTTGTAAAAATTCGTCGAAAATTGTATTTCCTTTTATTGCATCTTTTGCTTCATATTCTACCTCATAATCGTCACACTGCAAATAGTAAGAATGGTCAAAAACGAGAAGTCCCTCTTTATAAGGAATTTCGACACGATCCGTAGTGAGAGAACCAAAAACCTGCAATTGTTCCAAAGGAATTTGATAGAAGTCCAATCTTTTAGCTACCTCTATGGCATAAAACCCTTTACCATCTAGCATTTGCTGTGCTTGTGCTGCTGTAAGTTCATCCGTCGTTTCAAGATGAGCGTGCTCGGCATTTTTCTCTTTGAGGGTACATTCATAATAATCACCAATTTGTCTAATACGCAGTCCACTCTGTAGTTTGCGAATAGCCTGAGTAGGTGTGTCAAAATAATGATTTGTTTGTCGATGAATAGCATTTTGACTAATGTGGAAGTCTTCTAATAACTGCTCATATTGTTGTTTTGTTAATAGATTTTTAAATTCAATTTCAATCTCTTGTGTCATTTATATTCACCTATTTATTTTTTTATTTTTCATTCGTTGTTTCGCTTGAATTAATATTTACACACTGCAACTATTTACCCTGTGTGATAAAATAAGAGGAAGAGTACAACGAAAAGGGGAACCGCAGTGCGTAAAATTTATACAATAGAAACATCGAATTTTGAACAAGATCAACTTCATTTTAGTTTAAACGACAATGAAGTAAATTTACAGTTAAAACCTGCTGGACAACTCATTGCAGATTCAGATGACTTTGCATTTATTTATTTACTTGATGCAGGTGAAGACTATCATTACTTGCGTTTTCCGCCGAGTAGTTGGGAGAATCTTGTACATATTTTACAAAAAAAGAAAAATCCAATACTACGAATAGGGAAAGAAACGATTGAACTGACAAATTTTTACGAAGAATTGGAAATGCTCGTGTATAATATTGAAGGAAATTTCAATTACGGGGCAGAATTTGTCCAAGCGGTGGAACAACACTTCAAGACAATTCTCGCTGAATAGAAAGACAAAACGAACAGACGGTGATGTTCGACCGAATGTCGGGAGGTTTTTACAATGGGACAATGGGAAATATTTTTAAGTCCTTATAAACAAGCAGTAGACGAATTAAAAGTAAAATTAAAGGGCATGCGTTCTCAATTTGGAATTGTGAATGCCAATTCTCCAATTGAATTTGTAACTGGACGTGTAAAGCCCTTAGCAAGTATATATGATAAAACGTTAGAAAAAGGATTAGCTTTTGAACCTTCTAAACAACTTGGTGATGAACTTGGCGATATTGCTGGCCTTCGTATTATGTGTCAATTCGTTGATGATATTGCAACGGTAACAGAGCTTATTCGTCAGCGGAAAGATATGCGTGTAGTAGAAGAACGTGATTATATTACACATAATAAACCAAGTGGGTATCGCTCTTATCATATGATTGTTGAATACCCAGTTGAAACGATTCAAGGGAAAAAAGTAGTATTAGCTGAAATTCAAATACGAACATTGGCCATGAATTTCTGGGCATCTATTGAGCATTCTTTAAATTATAAATATAAGGGCATGTTCCCAGAGGAAATTAAAAACCGCCTGCAAAGTGCAGCCGAGGCAGCATTTCGATTGGATGAGGAAATGTCATCAATTCGTAGTGAAATTCAAGAGGCACAGGCTTACTTTAGTGAATACAAAGAGGCATCGAATCCTAATTTACTATCGGAGAAGGAGCGTGACGCACAATGAAGTTTTCGATACAATCACGTAGAGATGCACAATCCAATGAGCTAATGGAGCTAGCTAAAACCTATTTACAGGACTTTGGCTTAACATATGATGAGGAAACACCAGAAATCGTAGTTTCTATTGGAGGAGACGGTACGCTGTTGCATGCCTTTCATCGATATTCTCATTTATTAGATCAAGTAGCCTTTGTAGGTATTCATACGGGTCATTTAGGGTTTTATGCGGATTGGAAGCCATCAGAGTTAGAAAAGTTAGTTTTGTCCATTGCTAAAAAAGACTTTAATGTTGTAGAGTATCCACTGCTAGAAGTAAAGGTAGAGCATCATAATGCTGAATCCAACACGTATCTTGCTTTAAATGAAGCAACAGTCAAATCGCCAGATGTAACACTTGTTATGGATGTCGAACTCAACGGTAATCAGTTTGAGCGTTTCCGTGGAGATGGTCTTTGTGTGTCAACTCCTTCTGGTAGTACAGCTTATAATAAAGCGCTCGGTGGGGCGATTATCCATCCTACGTTAGCGGCACTGCAGATCACAGAAATTGCGTCGATTAATAATCGTGTGTTTCGGACTGTTGGTTCACCATTAATTTTACCAGCGCATCATCATTGTGTCTTACGTCCAGTAAATGATCAGAATTTTAATATGACCGTTGATCATTTACAAATTACACAAGGTGATGTGAAGGCCATTGTATTTAATGTAGCAAATGAAAGAGTACGCTTTGCTCGTTTCCGCCCCTTCCCATTTTGGGAACGTGTGCATGAGTCCTTCGTCGCGAATGAGTAAGATGGATACAAGATTTAAACTACGCTTTATTGCTAACAAAAAGGGCCAATTATTACGAGAAGCTCTTCAAGAATGGCGTATTTCTAAGCGAGCTTTAACCGCCATTAAATTTGATGGCGGCTTGTTGACTGTGAATGGTGTTGAACGTAATGTAAGACATGTTCTTGATATTGGTGATTGTGTGGAAGTGACCTTTCCCCCTGAGGAAAGAAGTGACGGGCTTGCTATTGAAAATGGTGATTTGACCATCGTATATGAGGATGACGCAATCCTCGTCCTTGATAAACCAGCTCATCAAAGTACGATACCCTCACGAGAGCATCCAACCAATAGCATTGCAAATGTAGTTTGTGGTTATTTTCAGCAACAAGGATTAGCTTCCACTGCTCATATTGTCACAAGGTTAGACCGAGATACATCAGGCTTACTCTGTATTGCCAAGCATGCACATATTCATCATTTAACGGGGCTTGCTCAACGTCATGGTCAAATTTCAAGACAATATGAAGCCATTGTGCATGGACATGTTGTACAAGATGTCCAATCAATTGTGGCCCCTATTGGACGCAAAGAAACCAGTATTATTGAGCGAGAGGTACGTCAAGATGGGCAATATGCACATACTGATGTAACGGTGTTAAAAAGGTTTTATTTTAATAATGAACCAATGACACATATAAAGCTTCGACTCCATACAGGACGTACGCATCAAATTCGTGTTCATATGTCTTATTTAGGATATCCACTTATTGGAGATGAACTTTATGGAGGAAATCGCCAATATATTGGCCGCCAAGCATTGCATTGTGTGTCTTTAGATATGCAGCATCCTTTAACAAATCAAACATTACAGTTCTCAAGTTTGCTCACTGAAGATATGCAAAGATTGCTAAATGAATCTTCCGCTTAAATTAATGACATAAGGAGATGTTCGCACAACGGGCATCTCCTTCATTTTTGCTATAGAATTAGGATGGAGAGATTTTCTTTACATCTTTTTCATAAATAAATGACAAATATAAGGTATAGTAATATAGAAATCTTCACTTTTTTAGGGGCAATATCCAATTTCAAGGAAGTTCATGAAAATACGCATTGAAAAGATATAAAAAAGGGTTTGCAGAAAGGGTATAATACCCTCTATTATATAGAAGGTAGATTTACGGCATTGCCCGTAAAATGATTGAAAGCTCGGAAGGAGGGGACAAGCATGATAGAGGAAAGAAATGAAAAGGATGATGTGCAATTTGATGAGGCACATCTACGAGAAATGCTCGAAGCACATAATATTGACGCATTCCGTGATGAGTTTTTAGAACTTCATCCATATGATCAGGCAACGTTTTACGAAAAGGTGGAACCTGATATAAGGAAGATTATCTATTCGTTCTTGTCTCCGACGGAAATGGCTGATATTTTTGAGGCAATCGATATCGAAGATGATGAGTATAAAGCATATCTTGCTGAAATGGATCCTTCATATGGTGCAGAAATGCTTTCTCATATGTATGCTGATGATGCGGCTGATGTCTTGAATGAACTGGATATGGCCCAACGAGAAAGTTATTTAGAAATGATGGATGAGGAAACGGCTGAAGAAATTAATGAGCTACTAAGCTATGATGAATATACAGCTGGTTCTATCATGACCACTGAATATGTCGCTATACCAGAAAATTCAACCGTACGTTCAGCGATGGCCATTTTACGTAAAGAGGCACCAGATGCAGAAACTGTTTATTATATTTTTGTAGTAGATGAAGAACACCGTTTGACAGGTGTTATCTCATTACGTGATTTAATCATTGCTGATGAGGATACACTTATTCGTTCCATTATGAATGAACGTGTTGTCATGGTACATGTAGGTGATGACCAAGAAGAGGTTGCACAAATTATGAAGGATTATAATTTCTTAGCAACACCGGTTATTGACGATAAAGGTGAACTTCTTGGTATTATCACAGTTGATGATATTATTGATGTTATTGATGAAGAAGCGTCGGAGGATTACTCAAAATTAGCCGGTATTTCGGATATGGATAAGTTTGATGTAACTCCATTCCAAGCAGCTAGAAAACGTCTGCCTTGGTTAGTGGTACTACTGTTTTTAGGTATGCTTACGGCCAATTTAATGGGCCAATTTGAGGATACTTTAGATAAAGTAGCTTTATTAGCTGTCTTTATTCCGCTAATTTCAGGAACTTCCGGAAATAGTGGAACACAAGCATTAGCTGTAGCGATCCGAGGTATTGCCACAGGAGACGTGGAGGAACATAGTAAATTTAAGTTACTACTTCGTGAAGCGGGTACAGGCTTAATGTCTGGTATTGTTTGTGGATTAATTGTTATTGGTATCGTTTATTTTTGGAAACATGAACTCGTTCTAGGAATGCTAGTAGGAGCAGCCCTTTGTGGATCCATTTTAGTAGCGACATTAGCAGGCTCATTTATACCGTTGTTAATGCATCGTTTGAAAATAGATCCAGCGGTAGCATCAGGGCCGTTTATTACAACTTTAAATGATAGTACAAGTATTTTGATTTACTTAGGGCTAGCGACAGTTTTCTTAAGTCAAATAGGCTAAGAACCAATTTGCTTACTTCCGCATATTGTATGGAAAAAAGGGAAGTGAGTAAAGTGGATCGAGAACCACGCTTGTTTATAAAATCACCATCATATTTTTTAAATATTTCTAAGGTGTTACATGAACTTGATTTGGATGAAAGTACATCTGTATATGTAAAGGATCACATTTTCGAAGAGGAAACAGTTGAAGAAAAAGAAGATGTAGAAGAAGATGTACAAATTGATCCGTATTTACTGAAACAACTCCAATTTTTAGAAAAGCCATTTCGTCAGAGAGCCTACCAGCCATTATTAGTTTGTTTAAAGGATGGTAGAAAATTAACTGGTACTGCTTCAGATGTGCAGAGTGATTCTTTAATGCTGACGTCATTAGAATTAAAATCACAGGAAATCATTTATTTTGAAGATATACAACAAATACTTTGGCGTGGAAGAAAGTTGCCAACATTATAAAAAAAGTGTACAGCAGAGGATGCTGTACACTTTTTTTATGTGTGTGTGTCAAAGGTGAAAGAATTAGTCACAAATCCCTAAGTCAACATCAGCGATACATTGTACAGCGCAGAAGCAAGATAAATCTACAGTAATACAGCTATCTGTTGAGTTCCAGTCATCTACTTTACAGATTTTCTTCATGTTTACGCAACAGCCGTCACGACTTAATAAGTCTACTGTACTTTCACTAGAGTCAAATGTACATAATGGCTCTAAAACACGTAAAGTCGCACAGCACTCATCAAACATATCTTCTACGCGGAAGAATACGGATGTACAGATACAAGGATCTGCTGTTGGTGAATTAAAGAATGCTTTGAAAGGAGTACCATCTTTTGTAATTAACATGAATACACGTGTATCTGCTTGTGAGCGTGCAGGACTAACAATCCCGCCTAGTGGTTCTAAGAAACAGTTAGCTGTACATGGAGAACACTCATCTCGCACCGCTTGATTTTGAATATCTAAAATAGCGCGAACTACGTCACAAACGCAGCCTGCTGAATGGATTGGTCCAATAGGATTTGTTGGCTTACCACAACCCATATTGTCACCTCCTTTCCTCGTTACTACTTCTACAATATGTACTTTTGAAAATTGGACTCGGGCTTTCGTATATATCTTCGTATGAATAGTTTTTTTATGTGTGGAGAAACTGTAAAGAAAAGGAGGGTAAAACTTGAGGCTACTAAGAATGTCGTTACCTCTTTTAGTCGTTTTATCACTATTAAATGGTTGTGCTGAAAAAGAAAAATTTATTGTCTATGGATCACTACAAAATGAAAGTGAAGTCGAAGCCCTTATTAAAGAGGAAGACTATGTCGATCGTTCAACAGTTATCCAATATGACGATAGTATGCTTGTTGCAGTACAAATTAAACCATGGGAAAAGTGGAAAAAGACTAAGTTAGAGAAAAAGCTACAAAAGAAGTTTGATGAGAAATATCCAAACAAAGAGGTGTTTGTCTCAGCTGATTATAAAATTTTTTATGAAGCCAATAAAATAAAAAAGGATCAGATTGAAGATAATAAATTGAGCGATAAAATTACAGAACTTAAGGAGCTTGCAAAGGAGGAGACCTAAATGGAAAAAGAGCAATATCAGCAGTTAGAGCAAAATGTTACGCCAAAGCCTCCCTATTTAAAGAATGTAGCAAAGGCATTCTTTGTTGGTGGTTTTATATGTGTAATTGGTCAAGCTGTGTCCCTTTTTTATATTATTTTCTTCAATTTTACAGAAGCGACAGCAGGAAATCCAACTGTTGCAACAATGGTGTTTTTTGCCATGATTTTAACAGGTCTTGGCCTTTATAAAAAAATTGGTCAATTTGCTGGGGCTGGAACGGCTGTACCTGTCACGGGCTTTGGTAATGCCGTTATCTCGGCAGCTATCGAACATCGATCAGAGGGGCTCGTCCTAGGAGTAGGCGGAAATTTATTTAAATTAGCAGGGTCAGTCGTATTATTTGGGGTAGTATCTGCTTTTTTCGTAGCCCTCATTAAATATATCCTTGTGACGATAGGAGTGGTTTCATGGTAATCGTTTTTCAATCGAAGCCATCTCTATTAGCTGGTGGTGTTGTAGCTGGTCCTTTAGAGAACCGGAGTATTTTTAGTCAGTATTTCGACTCCGTCTATGATGATGAACGCTGGGATATGAAAACCAATGAACAAGGTCATCGCAAAATGATCGAAGAGGCCTGTGAATTTGCTATGAAGAAGATTGGTGTACAAAAAGGAGAAATCGATTATTTCATGGGTGGAGATTTGGTCAATCAAATGACGCCAACCAATTTTGCAGCAAGAGATTTAGAAATCCCTTTTATTGGATTGTTTTCTGCCTGTGCCACATCCGTATCTTCAGTGATTATTGCGTGTCTGTTAACAGAGATGGGAGCTGCTAATTTTTCACTAGCGGGTGCCTCTAGTCAGCATAATTCAATTGAACGTCAATTCCGCTATCCTATCAATTATGGTGCACAAAAGCCAAAAACTGCTCAATGGACTGTAACAGCTGCTGGCTATGCGCTCATCGGTAAGCATCGTGAGGAGTATCCTACAATAGAAGCAGCAACTATTGGAAAATCAGTAGACTATGGTATGGATGATCCTTTTCATATGGGCGCAGCAATGGCACCAGCTGCCTTCCAAACTATTCAATCTCACCTACAGCAAAGAAACCAAAAAATTTATCATTATGATTTAATTTTAACCGGTGATTTGGGTCAGCTTGGTTTAAAACTATTGAAGGGAATGCTTGTTGAAAACGGTGTGAAGAATGAAGAGCTAACGTTATTACGTGATGCAGGTGCCGAATTTTATGGACAAGATGAGGCATTCCAATCTGGTGCAAGTGGGGCAGGCTGTTCAGCAGCTGTTTTTTTTAGTTATGTTATTCAACAACTGCGTGCAGGTAGCTATAAGCGAGTATTACTTGTCGCAACAGGAGCGTTATTATCTCCATTATCGTATCAGCAAGGTGAAACCATCCCCTGTACAGCACATGCGATAGAAATTACGATGAAATGAGGCAAAAACTATGGTAATGACATTTGTATTTGCATTTATTGTTGGAGGCATTATTTGCGTCATTGGCCAATTATTAATGGATGTT
Source organism: Lysinibacillus irui (assembly GCF_028877475.1). NCBI lineage: Bacteria > Bacillati > Bacillota > Bacilli > Caryophanales > Bacillaceae > Lysinibacillus > Lysinibacillus irui. The sequence continues at coordinate 712,527 of NZ_CP113527.1, forward strand.
GGCAAATTAACCCCAGGGCATACACTCAGCACATTAGTTGTTGTTGGGGCCATATTAGATGGTATGGGCCTATATGAGCCATTGATCAATTTTGCTGGTGCAGGTGCGACAGTGCCTATTACTTCCTTTGGTAATTCTTTAACACATGGGGCATTAGCTGAGGCAGAAAAACATGGACTGGTGGGTGTATTAACAGGAATGTTTGAAGTAACAAGCTCGGGAATCAGCGCAGCTATTGTTTTTGGCTTTATTGGTGCATTAATTTTTAAACCAAAAGGAAATATTGACTAGACGAATACCCCTCCCATTTCTACAACCGAAACATATTATAGGTTGTAGAAGGGAGGGGTGCTTTTATGGGATATCAAGGCTGGTGCTCACAACCGTATGGAAATAATGTTGGTGGCTGGAATAATAGCTATTGTGGGGGTTACTCTGGAGGCGGAGGCAACAACTATGGCTATGGTTCTACATTCGTTCTAATTGTTGTCCTATTTATTCTATTAATTATTGTTGGCGCTACTTATATCTAATTTGATAAACATATAGTTAAGGCTTTAACTTTTATTTAGTGGGAGCTTAAAACTAAATAAAGTTAAGGCCTCCACCATTTGTGAAATGTTTCGTGCAAGATGCAAGGTCAATTTGAGTTTAATGATAGGAGGGAAAACATGCATCGCTCGTTTTTTAATTCGATTGAGCAAAAAACAGGTGTATCGATGGATGAAATCTTCGCATTAGCCAATGCCATTCAACATGCGGATTTTACCAATGAAAAGCAAGTAAGAAAAATTGTACGACGTGTTGCTAAAATATCTAATAGATCCATTACTCAAGAGTTAGAAGATAAATTAGTGCAATCTATTATTCAAGATGGTGGATCACTAGATTTCGATAAAATCACTAGAATGATGAAGTAGCGCATGGCATATCTACTTGGCAAAGCAGCTTGTTACGATAGAGTAGATAAATGGTGGCAAGCGAATTCGTCTCTTTATAAAAAATGGTGTTACGATAAATGCAAAAGTGCATATCGTAACACCATTTCAACTTGCTAGGTACTAAAAAAAGCAGGATGGCACCTCTGGCCGATTGTAACCGAGAGATTGATTAAATTAATTTCTCCATTGCACGATGTGGAATGCCTGCATCCATAAATTCAGGAGAGGTTACCGTATAGCCAAGCTTTTCGTAGAAGGGAATCGCATAGCTTTGGGCATGAAGCTTTAAAGTTTTTTTATTAATGGAAATGGCATGTTTCTCCATTTCATTCATAATTAATGCTCCTAATTTTTTGCCGCGCTGAGATTGTAAAATACAAACACGTTCAATTTTAGCTGTAGTATTGTCAATACTACGTAAACGTGCTGCTCCGACTGGTTCATCATGATTATACATAATGAAATGTGTTGCTGTTGCATCCTCTGCATCACATTCTAGATGAAGCGGAACACCCTGCTCCTCAACAAAAACTTTTTTACGAATAGCGAAGGCATCATCGTATTCGTGCTTTGTTTCAACAATTTTAACGTTATACAATCATCACTCAGCTCCAGACAAACGGAATGTTTCGTATGTTGTCCATGAACCATCTTCTAATTGGTATAAAAGATGAATGCGATCAATTGTATCCTTTTCATCAACGCCAGTCATGCGTAATTGTCCGAAGATGTCGTCATGCTCGGAGTCTGACATTTTTTGAGCGATTGTAATATGAGGAACAAATACATGTTTCGTTTCCCCATAAGGGATTTTCTCTTGCAGAGCATGTTGGAATGCTGCTAATTGTTCAGTTGGTTCAATGCGGAAGTAAATTGCATTGGTTGTAGGGAAAAACGAACTTATGCGAGATGCATGAATGTTTAATGGTGCATATTTAGCAGCAAGTTCATCTAATTGCTTGACGATGGTTTGAATCTCTTCTTCAGACGCATCGAAGCTATCCTTTAACGTTATATGCGGTGTAATCTTCGCATAGTGTGGATCATATCGTTTGCGATAAGTGTTCGCTAAATCTTGCAATTTTTTTGATGGAAATGCCACAATACCGTACTTCATAGTCCATTACCTCCCGAAAATAAACAATTTTTCTATTTAAGTATAACAGAAATTTCAGTTTTCGTAATTTTAATCACCCAATATTAATTGAAATTTTCAATTAATGCACGGCGAAGGTCTGGTTTCCAGTATTTCCATGTATGATTGCCATCGAACTCATCATAAAATGTAGTAAACCCTTTCCGAATCATTAGCTCATGCAATTGACGATTAGGTGTTAAAAAGTCTTTGATCGTTTTATCCATTGTTACAACCTGATCTTCACCTTTACCTACGATATGGTAGATAGAAATAGAGCCTGGATCTTTAAAATTTTCTACAGCCTTTAATACATCTTCGTCCACATATGGTGATTGTAGTATGACTTTGCCGAAGATACTTGGGTATTTTAGGGCAGCCATTAAGGAAGCCGTAGCGGCCATAGAATCACCAATTACACCACGACTCATACCCATCTGGTAAGTAGCATATTCACTGTCTAAATAGGGTACTAGCTCATGCGCTAAAAAGCGTAGATAGGCTTCGTGTTGCACACCGCTTGGAATATATTTATGACGTCGATCTTTAATATCTTTGTAAGGAACAAAAGCTATAATTAAATTTTCGATTTCATAGTCATCAATCAGTTCATCAGCTAGCTTTGTAATGCCGCCAAGTTGGAAATAATCTTTACCATCTGATGCGATTAAAATATTGTATTTATAAAGTGGAGAATAATTTGCAGGAACATAAATATAGAGCTGTAATTCTTCCTGTAATGCTTCACTATAAAATGTTAAATCCTGTACTGTTCCCTTATCCAATGATGACACTCCTTCTTATGTTTGTAACAAAATTGTACCATATTACGAAAGTAAAGGTATAATAGGTTGGGCTAGCGTTATACTAGCAATAAAATCGAAATGAGGGTTAATTATGCATAATAAAAGTATACGTGTGCACTCTGACGAAGTAGCGAAGGCAGCTCAAGCCGCGTTAATTCGTAGAGGTGTAGCGATAGAGGATATCGCACAAATTGTTTACGAAATGCAAAAAACCTATAATGAAGGTTTAACATTGGAGCATTGTGTTCATTCTGTTGAGCGTGTATTACGTAAACGAGAAGTGCAACATGCTTTACTAGTAGGAATTGAATTAGATGAACTAGCAGAAAAGAAATTATTATCTTCACCACTACAACAAATTATAGAATCAGATGAAGGGTTATTTGGTGTAGACGAAACAATTGCCCTAGGATCCGTTTTTACATATGGCAGCATTGCAGTTACCACTTTCGGCCATTTAGACAAGCAAAAAGTAGGGATTATCAAAAAACTCGATACAGAACCTGGACATCACGTTAATACATTTTTAGATGATTTAGTTGGCAGTATAGCAGCATCAGCGGCTTCTCGAATTGCGCACCGTATGCGTGACTTAGAAGAAGAGGGCGAAACATTTGCTGATATCGAGCCGGAAGAGCTAGGTCCAAAACCAAAATCACATAACGAAATATAAAAGAGTTTCTTCTATAATAAAAGGAGCCTTCTCACATTTTGAGAAGGCTCCTTTAGTATGCGATATTGACTTACTTTTTATCGTTATACGCTTTTACAAATTCTTTTACTTTTTCACTATCCGCTTCAAGTTTCAAGCCAGTATCAATTAATGGAGAAACTGTAGATACAGCTGGTTTTTTATTGCCTTGGTAATAGCTAATGAATTCATCTTGGTTAATGGAGTATAGAATCGCTTTACGTAAATCTGCTGAATCAGAAACTGCACGTCCAGAAGTATTCATTTGTAAGTAAGCTACTGCATTACTATCTGCTGTATTTAATGTTAATTTAGCGTCTGATTTAACAATATCCAGTTTTGTTTCTGGTACTGTTTGAAGAACATGAATTTCACCATTGCGTAATGCAGATAGAGCACTATCAACATCAGAAATAAAACGGACATTGATTTTAGCAATTTTTGGCTCATATTCACTGCCAGCACGGTAAGCAGGGTTTTTCACAAATTGTGCTTCATAATCGTTTTTCTTTACTAAAATATATGGTCCACTTGCATATAGCTGGTTGTTGAATGTTGCTGAACCTTCCGTGACAGTAGCTTGATCACCATAGGCAATGTCTTTGTCAGGGTCGTAGCTAGCCACATCGTACGTATTAATACTTGTTACTTGTTTTTCAGATACAATACCACCAGATTGGTGTGCTAAATAATTTAACACTTGAGGGAATGGTGTTGGTGTTGTAATTTTGACAACTTGATATGCACCTGCCGCATTATTTACAGCCCCTTTATCCTTTGCTAACTGGGCAACAGAAGCAGGTAAGTTTTGAGATAATGCTTCTAAAACGGATTGCTCAGAGCCTGCTACCTTTTTATTTTGTAATTCAGTTAAATCAGAAACGATTTCAACTGTTTCAATGTTTTCGTGAATGCTATAAGTACGATGATCTGGTACTGAGTTTGCATCTTTTGCACGGTTTAATGAGAAGACCACATCTTCAGCCGACACTAATTCGCCCGTATCAACTGCTGCACCTTCCTTGACAGCTGCAAAATTAATATCATCGCGTAAAATAAAGTAATATTCTTGATTACCTTCAGCCATTACATGGTTATACGATAATGAGCCATCTGAAACAACTTCATCAGTGTCTGTTAAGTTAACTAAACGAACATACATATTTGTATTTAATGTGTTGATGGAACCATCATTCCCTTTAATTGGATCAAGTGAAGTTAGAGAATTAATTGTTTGGTGTAAAATTAAAGGTTCTGTCGCATTTTTAGATGCATCATTAAATTCGATTTGTTCCCATACTTGTGCACGAGATTTTGGTAAATGAACCGTTTTAGGATTTACTAGTTCAGAGTAAATACCTTGATACTTATTGGAAATATATAAAGGTGCAATATAAGCTTGATCGAAAACTAATAATTGCTCTAAATCTTTATATTTAGCTGCTGCTTCCTCGCCTGTTAAAGTGCTCGCTTCATCGATTAAAGCATCTAATTTGGAGTCGGCTACAACACTGTAATCCCCACCAGTTTTAAATAAACCACGAACAGCATAGTCAGGGTTCCCTGTAACTGTCGTCCAGCTTGAGAGTGCCAGATCATAGTTCCCAGCTTCTTTTTGAGCTGAGAATGAGCCGTAGTCTGGTTGAATATTTAGTTTCACATCAAAGCCATTTTTAACTAATTGGTCGCGGACAATATTCATATCTTCTTCAGAGGCTGCCATTCCTAATACTTCAATAGCAACCTTGCCATTGCTCTTGTCACTATCTTTTGAATCTTTACTGCCTTCTACGTCAGTTTTTGTTTGTACGCAGCCAGCTAAAGCTAGTACTGCAACGAATAAAAATACAAGTAATTTCTTCATAGTTACCTCCAATTAATTTGTTTTTGGATCTAAAGCATCTCGTAAACCGTCTCCTAAGAAGTTAAAGGAGAGAACAAGAAGCATAATACAAAGACCTGGGAAAATTGCGACATATGAATGTGTCTCCAGGTACGTACTACCAACTTTTAAAATGTTGCCCCATTCAGGAATATGTGGCTCAATACCAAGTCCTAAGAAACTTAAGCTACTTGTTGAAATAACAGCTCCACCGATTGTTAATGTTGCTTTTACAATCATCGGGGCTAATGAATTGGGAACGATGTGCTTGAAAATAATCGCAGCATCAGATGCCCCTAAAGCTCTAGCGGATTCCACAAATTCAAAATTAGCGAGCTGCATCACATTAGCCCGCATTGTACGAGCATAGGTTGGAATGGCTCCAACACTAAGTGCGATAATAAGATTTACCGTATTAGCACCAAATGCAGCGATAATAGCAATAGCTAATAAAATACCAGGAATGGCATATAAAATATCAAGACTTCGCATGATGATATTGTCAGTTGATTTACCGTAATAGCCAGAAAATGCTCCTAATGCGCCTCCAACAATTGCCGGTATAATTGTTGAGAAAAATCCGACGATTAATGATATTTGGGCCCCAAATACAATACGTGAAAATAAATCTCGTCCGTAATTATCTGTGCCTAGCGGATAATCTAAAGATGGAGTTTGCAGTAATGCACCATAGTTATTTTCTGTTGCGAAGTCATAATCAAAAGTCCAAGAGCTTGTAATGGACAATGAAAACATAAAAATAATGAAGAATAAACCGAATACCGCCATCGTATTACGTAAGATTTTTTCCCAGATTTTTTGCCACTTTTCTATAGAAGATGGGTTTGCCTTTCTAGCCTTTTGAATAAGACTATAGCCTAGTAATGTTGCAAATAGATTGCCAGTAAAAGTAGCTAATAGCAGAATAATACCCGGGATGAGCATCCATTTTGGTGCCTCAGTCGGCGTGACATATTTTGTACATACAAGAGCCATCACGATATAAAAAAGTGCAAGTACTAAGAAAAGACCCATAGCAAGTAAAAAGGTATCTGTTACATACGGTTTAAATAAATTCAACGCTGCAATACCAATGATGAATAATTGTGTAATAAAGGCATAGGCAGCAAAAGTATATTCTGCAGTCTTTCTTTTCGACACAAGCATAAATGCAAAAGATGTCGAAAAAATATTGCCTGACAGAATAGTTACTAACAGTGGATAGCCAAGTAGACGGGTGCTTTTTTGAATGTCTCCATGCTTTGCCAAATCCTTTTTAATTCGTAAATTGACGATGGCAACATATGCCGTTGTAATAGCGTAAATAATAAAAAAGAGCAGAACTACCTGTCGCCAGCTATTGGTTGAAAAATTATAGCTATAAGCTAGAAACAATAAAGAAAACAGTAAGGAAAAGACAAAAGTAAAATGAGAATTGACATATTCCTGTGTGATCTTCAAGAGTAGTTTGACATGTAAGATGTTTTTCACAGGTGATCCTCCTTTAAGACTTCTTCATTTTTGAGCGAATGCGTGGATCAAAAAAGGCATACATGATATCAATTACTAAATTGACAATTGAGATCGTGATGGCAATATAAACAACGCCTCCAAGAATGGCCGGAATATCGGGGATAAATTGTTTATCGACGATATAGCTCCCAATCCCACTAATGTTGAATACCTTTTCCGTTACAGATGCGCCTCCCAACATACCCCCAAAAAGAAGTCCAATCACCGTAATAATCGGAATCATGGCATTACGAATGGCATGTTTTGAAATCACTTTAAATTCATTTAAGCCTTTTGCTTTTGCAGTAATAATATAATCCTCGTGTATTACCTCAAGCATGCTCGATCTTGTCATTCTGGCAATGGATGCCGTAATGGATGTTCCCAAGACGATAATTGGCATGATGAGCGATAACCAATTATGAGGATTATAGGTTGCTGGAAACCACTGTAGCTTTAATGCAAAAGTCAAAATAAAAATTAAACCTTGCCAAAAGCTTGGGATAGATAATCCGATTAAAGCAATGAACATAAATGTATAATCCAAATAGGAATTTGGACGAACTGCTGAAATAATACCGACTGGAATGGCAATTGCAATAGCCATTAATAATGACAAAACGGCTATTTCCAATGTGACAGGAAATTTAGTAGCAATGCTGTGCGTAATATCTTCTTTACCTGCAAAGGATGTGCCTAAATCAAATGTAAATAGGCCTGATAATGCGTTCCATAGCTGAGATAAATAAGGTTGATCCAAACCGTGAATCCGATTAAAGTTTGCAATTTGCTCTGGTGTTGCTTCGACTCCAAGAAGATTTCTTGCTGGATCGAATGGTGATAAATACAAAATAGTAAATACTAAAGTAGCCACACCAACAATAACAATGAAGCTTTGCAAAATACGTTCAATGATAAATTGCAGGAATGGATTCGCAAATAAGATAAGTACTACATAAAATAAAACAGCTGGTAGAAAGGTAAGAGCAACAAATCGTTTGTTTGTTAGTAGATGAATAAAAAATTGGTCATAAGTTAATTGTTTTATGCCATCTTTAAGTAAATCTTGCTCTACTTGCTGTTGGAGCTTTCCTTGAGCTAATTGCTTAGCTGTTGCCTGAATTTGTGACGCTGCTACTGCCTCTTTAAAAAAATTGGCCTTTGCTATTTCTTGTTGTTCGAAATCTTTTTGCCAATGGGCAACCAATCCATTCTCCAGGTAGTGCTGACTACGCAATGCAAAAGCCTGATCAAAGGTATTAGAATGATTCCTTTTCCGATAAATAAAGTATGTAAAAGGGTGGACTAAAACACTAAAAAGAAAAAGAATGAATTGATAAGGCTTTTGATGCATTAGTTTTTGATAAACCATAGAAAAGAAAATAAATTCTTTTGGTTTTAGATGAATTTTTGAAGTAACCATGCATTTCCTCCAAACGTAAATAAAATATTCAACGGTATATTGTATAATTCCTATCAGTATTGTAAAGTATGGATTATACTTGAAAGTAAGTCAATCACAAATTTTAAAAAGGATGGGTCGAATGAGTGAAAAGCTTTTAGAAATCAATGATCTGCGCGTGTCCTTTATCACAGGAGAAACAGAATTTGAAGCGGTGAAGGACGTGAGCTTCCATCTAAATAAGGGTGAAACACTCGGAATTGTGGGAGAGTCAGGTAGTGGGAAAAGTGTAACGGCACGTTCCATTATGCGTTTATTGCCATCACCACCTTCATTTCTGAAATCTGGCACGATTGTGTTTAAAGGGCAAGAACTCACTGAATTAAGTGAAAAACAAATGGAGGGGATTCGTGGACAAGATATTAGTATGATTTTTCAGGATCCGATGACCTCTACAAACCCTACTATTCGAATAGGGGATCAAGTTGCTGAAAGTTTAATCAAACATCAGTCCATGTCAAAAACAGAAGCCTATCAGCAAACAATAGAATTATTAAAACTTGTTGGCATTCGAGATGCAGAAGAACGGTATCGACAATACCCTCATGAATTTTCAGGTGGTATGCGTCAGCGCGTGATGATTGCCATGGCCCTCGCATGTAACCCCTCACTACTTATTGCAGATGAGCCAACAACAGCACTCGATGTAACCATTCAAGCTCAAATTTTAAAATTGATGCGAGATATGCAAAAGAAAATGGGTACATCTATTATTTTAATTACGCATGATTTGGGCGTTGTTGCCGGTATGTGTGATCGAATCATTGTGATGAAAGAGGGGGAAATTGTTGAACAGGGTACAACAGAAGAGATTTTTGCAAATGCTCAACATCCGTATACCCAAAAATTATTGAATGCGTTGCCAAAGCTACATGAGAAAAAGCAGCCAAAAGAAATGGCCAATATTCAGGCGGGTATTGATAAACATAAGCCACTAATCGAGGTAACACATTTATCAAAGGAATTCTCATTAGGCCGAGGTCAAACGCTGAAAGCAGTTAATGATTTATCATTTTATATATACCCTGGTGAAACACTAGGCCTGGTGGGTGAATCGGGTTCTGGTAAATCTACCACTGGTCGAACAATACTACAGCTTCATCAGCCTACAAACGGTGAAGTTTTGTATCAGGGGATACCCGTAACAAGGCTAACGAAAAAGCAATTAAAGGCCATGCGCCGACATATGCAAATTATTTTCCAAGATCCATATTCATCGTTAAATCCTCGCAAAAAAATTCTAGATATTATTGGGGAGGCTCTTGATATTCATGGCTTAGTAAAGAACCATGAAGAGAGACGACAACGAGTAGAGGAATTGCTAGAGCTTGTTGGTTTAAAGAAAGAACATTCTATGCGTTATCCTCATGAATTTTCAGGTGGTCAACGACAACGTATAGGTATTGCTAGAGCATTAGCAGTTGAACCAAATTTTATCGTTTGTGATGAGCCCTTATCAGCACTAGATGTTTCGATTCAAAAACAAATTGTTGATTTATTGAAGGAATTACAACATAAACTAGGTTTGACGTATTTATTTATTGCACATGATTTATCAATGGTGAAACATATCAGTGATCGTGTAGCAGTCATGTATGGTGGTAAAATTGTAGAATTGGCGGAAAGCGAGGAGTTGTATGCTAACCCTCAGCATCCCTATACACAAGCATTATTACGTTCTATTCCAATTCCAGATCCGAAAATTGAGAAACAGAAATATAATGACGCTGAACATAATAATATGAAAGTTCGATACGAAGTAGAAAATAGTCAACTTGTAGAGGTCTCTCCGAATCATTGGGTAGCTGTATCAATGTGATAGCTTGAATGTAGTAGCTTGATATTTTACAATGGTAACATCGTGAAACTTTTGTCTTTTTGAAGAGTTGAACGCTTATACGAATGAAAGTATAAGAAAAACACTAGTTGTGAGGGAACTACTACATGAAAATGCAAGATGTAAAAACATTAATAACAAGTGGTACGATTATTCTTGCTGTAGCATTGTACATGATATTTGGCAGAGCTCCTGCGGAAGAGAAAGATACAAAAACAGCTACAGATCAAGGTATTATATCCATTGAACAAGTGGAAGAAGAAACAGGAAATAAACGCTTTGAGATAGACTATATTAAAGCATATGATGGCGATACGATTCAGGCGACAATTAATGGGAAGAAACGCAAAATTCGCCTATTAATGGTGGACACTCCTGAAATGAATTACAACAAAGGTGGAGCTCAGCCATATGCGGAGCAGGCAAAAGAATACACAATCAATTTATTGGAAAAGGCTAAAAAGATTGAAGCAGTCTATGATATTGGACCAGAAACTGACAATTATGACCGCATGTTAGCCTATGTCTTTGTGGATGATGTCCTCTTGCAGGAGTCCTTATTAGATGAAGGTCTTGCTGTTGTACGTTATATCCATAAACCAAATAATACATTTGAAGATGATTTCAGAGCTATTCAACAAAAGGCACAAGAGGCAAAGTTAAATATTTGGTCACATGATGATTACTTCCAAAAAGATGGCTTCCATCCAGAAGTCATTGACTAAAAAGGAACAAAAATCAACTAGTCCTTGCCAAACGTTCTTTATTTGCTAGTGACACCATCCTTTTTAACAACATAAAATCCATTTACTAGTGATTAGTAAATGGATTTTTTCATTTATGCTTTTGCGTCTTGTGTCCAATCGGCTACTTTGTCCTGATTGTTGTCAATCCATTTTTTTGCAGCTTCCGTGGCACTCATTCCCTCCATAATATCAAACATCACACTTTCTATATCCTCGGGGGTCCAGTGGAAACGATCAAGGACATTGTAGGCTTCAGGGGAATCTTCTTTTAAGCCATTGCGAGCAAAGGTACCAATATACTCTTCCGTACCATATAAACCTTTTGGATCGTCTAAATATTTTAAATCGTATGCATTAAAGATCCAGTGTGGTGACCAGCCAGTAATGATAATTTCTTCATTATTAGTGATGGCTTGACTCAAGGCAGCCGTCATTGCCCCAGCTGAAGAGGTCAATACATTCCAGCCTTCCAGATTTTTATATTCTTTATAAGCATTTTCCGTTGTGGCCATCATATTAGCTCCTGGCTCAATACCAGTAATAGTTTGATTAGCTTGGTTTGTTAAATCCTCAATTGAATCTACATCCATATAACTCGGAACAACTAAGCCAATCTTTGCACCCGTTAGATTTTCTCCTAGATTATCAATCTTAGTTTTGTATTTCTCTACTTGTGGGGCGTGTGTCTGGGGCAACCAGGCAGATACCATACCATCGACTTCTCCGTTTGCAAGTGCTTCCCACATAATGCCATTATCGAGTGGTGTCAATGTCACCTCATATCCTAAATCCTCTAAAACTTGTCCTATTACATGGGTAGAAGCTACCTCAGTATCCCATTCAACATAGGCTAAGTTTATTGCATTTTTATTACTACTTTTTGAATCTGCACCTGCTGAACTACATGCAGTTAAAACTAGTAGACATACTATAGCTAATCCTATTTTCCACAATTTCAAATATCTCATAAATATACCCTTACCATCCTTTCTTACTTTCTAGTGAAAATTAAATAATATCAACAAGTAACAACTTAAGTTTATATACAAGTTGTTACTTTTGTCAAATTGCAATTTTCAAACAACTCAGCCTTTAAGATGAGATTCGACGAAAGCTATATTGGGCTGCCCATAAATATTTCAAGCGTTAACATATGATAGGTGAAAATGGAGATTGGGCTTTGAGGAGGCTTAGTATGCATTGGGTTACCATTATTCTAATAGGAATTGCAGCAAATTTAGATAATTTGGGGATTGGCTTGGCTTATGGAGTTAAACAAGTTAAAATTCCGATTTTATCAAATGCTGTGATTGCTATCATGTCAATGATTATCACATATGTTGCAGTAACAGCTGGCAGCACGGTTGTTGAATATATTTCACCGCATACTGCCAATTTATTAGGAAGTTTACTATTGTGTGTAATTGGTATATGGACCTTGATGTCCAAAAATTTTTCTAATCAACGGATAGCTGGAAATCCTGAATTATTTGATGAAGATAAAAACTTAGTGATTTCAACTCGAGAGGCGATGGCACTAGGCTTCATTTTATCAGCGAATTGTTTAGCAGGAGGCATTGCTATTGGAGCTAATGGTATATCTGCCCTTTGGACTGTTATTTCGATTGGTGTGTTCTCGTTTATAACGGTGGGAGTGGGTAGTCGATGCGGCTCTTTACTTTCAAAAACGTTTATTGGTAAGCATTCAACAGCGATATCAGGATGGTTGCTTATTATGATAGGTATTTTTGAGATTTTTGCTAAGTAAATAATGTATCATTTTAAATTTAAAGATGGAAAGTGAGAATCGTCTCATAGTACAAGGCAATAAAATCTAAGATAAAGGATGTACCGAAAATTCGGACATCCTTTTTAAATAATTTTATTTAATTACTTGACGTAACTTAATTATTAATATATAGTAGGTTACAGAAAGTAATTAATTACATTCGTTTCTTACAATAAAGTAACTACAAATGTTTATCCTATTAAATTTTGGGTAACATAAATTATGTAGTTGCTTCATATTTTAAAATATATCTCGAAATCGAGATAAAATCAACTTATTGGAGGAATTTAAAATGGCAAAATGGAATATTGATTTAGGACACTCAGCAATTAACTTTCAAGTGAAGCACATGATGGTATCAAAAGTTAAAGGTGTATTTGACAGCTACTCAGCAGATATTGAAGCAACAGATCTTGCAGATTTAACAACGGCTAACATTAGCTTTACAATCGATCCAGCAAGCATTAATACGCGTAGTGAGGATCGCGATAATCATTTAAAAGCAGCAGATTTCTTTGATGCTGAACAATATCCAACAATTACGTTTAAATCTACAAACATTACTAAAAAATCAGGCGATAAATATGCAGTAACTGGTGATTTAACAATTAAAGACGTTACAAAATCAGTAACATTTGATACAGAGTTCAATGGAAAAGGTACAAATCCATGGGGTCAAGAAGTATATGGTTTCGAAGCTGAAACAACAATTAACCGTGAAGACTTTGGCTTAACTTGGAACGCAGCTTTAGAAACTGGTGGAGTTCTAGTTGGTAAAGATATTAAAGTATCTGTTGAATTAGAAATTAACCCAGCTTAATAATAGGGATTCGGCATGCTTGAAATAATATTCAAGCATGCTTTTTTTATATAAAAACATAGAAGGTTATTAAATAAAATGTCTAGTAATACTATTGTGGGAAAAATTACTATCAAATAAGTTTCTTGCATATTTTTAGTAAATACTGCATATAAATCATCATATTGTTTTTGGGGGCGATAGGATGAATGTATTAGTGACAGGTGGCTATGGTTTTATTGGGAGTGCGGTAGGAAGGCGTTTTTTTGAAGAAGGTGCCACGGTTTATATTATTGATAATTTAAGTACGGGTCATTTGCGAAATGTTGACTTTGAGCATAAATCCTATCTCTTAAATGTAGAGGATGAGGTTTGTGAACACCTTTTTAAAGAAATTCACTTTGATGTGGTCGTCCATTGTGCAGCACAAACGAGCGTACAACAATCCATCCAAGAGCCAGTAAAAGATATTTTGACAAATATAGTTGGACTTAGCCAAATGCTTTTTTTATCATCCAAATATAAAATTCAGCACTTTGTCTTTGCCTCATCGGCAGCTGTTTATGGGGATAGTCATTATCCGCCATTAGAAGAATCAGATGTCTGTGAGCCAATATCTATGTATGGATTAAATAAAAGCATTGGCGAAACCTATTGTGAAAAATGGCAAAAAGATTATCGTTTACCTATTCTTATTTACAGATTCGCTAATGTTTTCGGGCCAAGACAACCAATGCAAGGCGACGCAGCAGTGATCCCAAGTATGTTAAAAAGCAGTAGGGAGGGGAAACCCTTTACCATTTATGGTGATGGTGAACAAACGCGTGATTTCATTTATGTCGATGATATAGCAGATGCTATTTATGCTGGTGTATCCGCCCGTTTACAAGGTACGTATAATGTTTCCACAAATGAAGCTTGGTCTATTCACCAAGTTATTTTACTGCTCCAACATTTAAATCATCCACTTGAGATTCAATATGCCCCAGCACGAGAAGGAGATATTGAACATTCTTTCTTAAATAATGATAAATTGGCCAAGGCCATTGGTTGGAGACCTAAAACTTCTTTTGCAGAGGGAATTGAACGTACATTGCAAGCAATCGAAAATGAAAGACTAGCAGAAATTCAACAAAAAAGTGGCTAAAGGCGCTTCAAAATGGAGGCATATTACATTGCGTAATATGTCTTTTTCAATGTCTATAGTATAATAATTCATTAAAGAAATGGTTGTGGACGGAGGTTTACGGATGCTTGTAGATTTTAGAGTAAAAAATTGCTTAAGTTATAAAGATGATACATTATTTTCAATGGTAGCGGGCAGTCGTCTGCGAAAATGGAAGGATACCCACACAATGCAGTTTGAATCACTGCGCCTTGTGAAAAGTGCATTTATTTTTGGTCCAAATGGCAGTGGAAAATCTAATCTATTTACGGCTATAAAAGTGTTACGTACCTTACTATTTAATTTTGAAAATTTAAATAATGTAAAACAGTTACGTCTACCCTATCAACCATTTAAGCTAGGGCGGCAGCAAGGTAAACCAACAGAATTTATGATATCACTTTTTTTAGACGGGGCTTTATATGATTATGAAATCCAGTACAATGCATCACAAGTTCTCTATGAGCGTCTTGTGAAAACAAGCAAGTCATTAAAAGAGGAGTTGTTTAGTAGACAATGGGATGGTACACAGTATGCGTATACAACAGCCCAAACAACAGCACAGGAATTGACAAAATATACTCGCAGCAATACCGCCTTTTTGTCAGTATTACATGTATTTAATGATCCAGATGCTTTAAAAATATTCGATTGGTTTTTACATAAAATTCTGTTTCTTGATGAAGCAAATCGGTTATCAAGTCATCCTCTGATTCGTAAACTTGAAGAAGAACCCTTTAAAAAGGAAGTAATCAAACTACTAAAAATTGCAGATCTGTCAATCCAAGACGTCACAGCTAGACGTGTGGAACGCAGAGAGAAAAATACGATCGGCTATGAATTTGATTCATCAGAAGTCATTCAAGAAGTAGATATTGATTTACATTATTTATCATTTGACGAAGTCGGTGCACCGTTAGGGACAGAAACGATTAATTGGACAATGGATTCAAAAGGTACAGTGCGAATGCTACATTTAGCTTGTGTAATGGTGGATGCTTACGATAAAGGAAAGACGATTCTGATAGACGAATTTGATACGGCATTCCATGTATCAATTTGTGAGTTTTTAATGGCTATTATGAACAGCCATCGTAATAGGAATAATCAATTTATTGTGACCAGTCATGAAATAGAACTGCTAGATCAGCCGCTGCGCTCAGACCAAATTTGGTTTGTGAATAAAAGTTTTAAAAATGAATCGGAGCTGTACTCTTTATTTGATTTTGCAGACTTACAAAAGAAACGTGGAGATCTTTCATATGCAAAACGTTATCTAAAAGGGGAATTTGGTGCAACGCCTATCATCAATGAGTATTTATCTGACCAATACTTAAAAGAAGCGGAGGTATCGGAGCCGTGAGAATACGTCAACAAGGGAGCCGAACATTACGTAAAACCGTTTTAATTTATTGTGAAGGTGAAACAGAAAGAATTTATTTTGAACAAATGCGTATATTAAAACGCTCTAAAATGGTAAGTGTCAAAATAAAAAACGTCAAACGTTCCGCAATTAAGCTTGCTCAACATGCTTATCGAGATTCTAGCTATCAATATTTTGATGAGGTTTGGATTGTATTTGATAAGGATGATTTAACCGAAAGGCAATTAGAGGAAGTCAATCAATTTTGCGCGGAAAAAAATATTCATATTGCCTATACAAATGAAGCATTTGAATTGTGGTTACTCTTGCACTTTGAGGAAGTTGACAGTACAGAAAAGTATCCTCGTGCGGTCTTAAATGACAAAATGGAACAGCATCTAGGCGTCAGTCGTTATTTTCGTCATAAGGCTGATGAGTCCGTCATTGCGCCCATAGCATTACGACATGAGGTAGCCATTAAAAATTGCACAGACATGATGGCTCTTCGAAAGACGGAGAGCCGTGATAACCCCTACTGTAACATACATGAAATGATACGATACATATTTTAAGGATGAGTAGGTTTTCTATTTTTGAATAGAAACCTACTCTTTTATTTTTGAAGGAGAGCTTTGTCGAATGAAGGCATGTTTTTTTTTTAAAAACATATAGTGGATATGGAGCGATAGTAGTAATGACTGAAAGGGGATTGCGTGGATAACTCAAAGCCAAATCAACGTAAAAATATAGAGGGAAATGCCAAGGATCATCAATTAGAGCCGTTTCGTGTTGAGAACGATGGAACAAAAATGACAACGAATCAAGGGCTAAGGGTGTCCAATGATGAGGATTCCCTTAAAGCTGGAGTTCGTGGACCAACCATTATGGAGGATTTTCATCTTCGAGAGAAAATTACCCATTTTGACCATGAACGTATTCCAGAGCGTGTCGTGCATGCAAGAGGATTTGCGGCGCACGGTGAATTTGAATTGTATGAATCGATGAAAGAGTATACGAAGGCAAAGTTTTTACAGGATACCAAAAAGAAAACGCCTGTCTTTGTCAGATTCTCGACAGTAGTAGGGAGTTTGGGGTCAATGGATACAGCTCGTGATGTACGCGGGTTTGCAACGAAATTTTATACGGATGAAGGAAATTATGATTTAGTAGGGAATAATATTCCAGTCTTTTTTATTCAGGATGCCATGAAGTTTCCTGATTTAATTCATGCTGTCAAGCCAGAGCCACATAATGAAATGCCACAAGCAGCCTCAGCCCATGATACGTTTTGGGATTTTGTGGCGAACAATCAGGAAATTGCCCATATGATTATGTGGCATATGTCTGATCGAACAATTCCTAGAAGCTTCCGCATGATGGAAGGATTTGGTGTGCATACATTCCGCTTTGTTAATGATAAAGGAAGATCAAGATTTGTTAAATTCCATTGGAAGCCTGTGTTAGGTGTGCATTCTCTCGTGTGGGATGAAGCACAAATTATTGCTGGGAAGGACCCCGATTTTCAACGACGTGATTTATGGGAAGCCATTGAAATTGGAGATTACCCGGAGTTTGAGTTAGGTGTACAAATACTTGAACCAGAGGATGAATTTAAATTTGATTTTGATATTTTAGATGCGACAAAGCTTTGGCCCGAGGAACTTGTACCGGTGAAAAAAATTGGCAAGATGACATTAAATCGCAATGTGGATAATGTCTTTGCGGAAACAGAACAAGTTGCGTTTCATCCAGGGAATGTTGTTCCAGGCATTGACTTTACCAATGATCCACTGTTACAAGGTCGACTCTTCTCTTATTTAGACACTCAGTTGATTCGTTTAGGGGGACCTAACTTTACAGAAATTCCTATTAATCGCCCGATTTGTCCCGTTCACAATAATCAGCGAAATGGCTTTAGTCGACAGACAATTAACTTAGGAAGAGTTAGTTATCATAAAAATTCCCTAGCAAATAATACGCCTGCTACCTCTACTGCACGAGAAGGAGGGTACGTTCATTATGAGGAAAAAGTTGAGGGACGAATTACAAGAGCACGAAGTAAATCCTTTGATGATCATTTTTCACAAGCAAGACTATTTTGGAACAGTATGTCCCCACCCGAAAAACAACATATTATCGATGCCTTTAGCTTTGAAGTTGGAAAAGTAAAAAGCAAAGCAGTTCGACAGCAGGTAGTCGATATGTTTGTCCGTGTGGATAAAGAAATGGCTACAATTGTTGCGGACAATGTCGGTGTAAATCGCCCTACTGGAGAACAGTCTAAGGTTACAGCCTCCTCACCTGCACTTAGTCAAGCCAATACGATTAAATTACCATACACACTTAAAGTAGGGGTCTTAATTGGGGATGGCTTTGATGCCAATGAGGTCGGTGAAGTATTAAAATACTTAACAAGACAAGGTGTACGCTACAGTATTATCTCTGATCGTTTAGGTGTTGTCACAGGTAATAACGGTGTTCAATTAACGGCTAGTGACACCTTTATCACAACCGATGCAGTATTATTTGACTCGTTATATGTTGTTGGTGTTAAGGGAAGTAATCAAGCAAAATTCAATACGTATATCGTCAATTATATAAATGAAGCCTATCGTCATTATAAGCCAATAGGTTTCGCTACAACTGCCACAACATTTTTCAATATGTCGAATGCTAATGTAGGGCCAGGTATTGTGTTAGCTACTGGTAATAAAGATTTTGCAAAAAAGTTTGTAGATGCCATTGCTCAACAACGATTTTGGCAACGAAATATTTATTAAATATCTTTAGATGTTAGGATTGGATACTTGGGGAAGCGGAGCGAATACCGCGGAAGCGAAGCGAATACCCGCGAAAGCGAAGCGAATACCCGCGAAAGCGAGGCAAATACCCGCGGAAGTGAGGCGAATACCCGCGGAAGCGAGGCAATTACCGCGGAAGCGAGGCGAATACCCGCGGAAGCGAGGCGAATACCGCGAAACCGAAACGAATACCCGCGGAAGTGAGGCGAATACCCGCGGAAGTGAGGCGAATACCCGCGGAAGCGAAACGAACCGCACAATCGAATTAGCAGTATTTAAACATGATAAAAGCGCATTATAAGGATAGTCCTCCCTATAATGCGCTTTTTTTAATTAACTTCTGAATTTTCATCATTCTCTACAGGTGTTGTAGAGAGATATAAGAAAGCTTCATCTTGCAATAGCGCTATCTTTTCTTCACAAATTCCATGTGATAATGGTCCAGAAAAAATGGACTCCCACCATGTTCCAGTTGTTGTTGTCATTCATCTACGCCCCCGTTTCGGTTTTAATATGTAGTTGTATATTTCCCGAGATGAAAAAACTAAAACATTTATTTTGACATAAAGCCAGTTCACCCCCCTGATGCAGAAAGAGGATTTTTGCCTCTCGATGTTGTATCGTATAGACAAAGATAGTTTGTTTCAAAACGAAAAAACTATGTATGCCATTTTTAAAAAAGGGGTGCTTTATTGATGAATTTTACGTCTCAAGATGTGGAAAATATGATAACAGAGCAACGTCAATTTTATTTTTCTCGCGCAACGAAAAGTGCGAAATTTCGAAAAGAGCAGTTAAAGAAATTAAAAGCTTCCATTTTAAAATATGAGAAGGACATATTGAACGCGTTGTATTTAGATTTGCGTAAAAGTGAATTCGAAGCCTATGCAACAGAAATTGGTATTGTATTAGATAGTATCTCATATATGGTGAAGCATGTGGAAGAATGGATGGAGCCAACAGCAGTTAAAACACCGATTCAATATCAGATGGGTAAAAGTTTTATCGTTCGTGAACCATATGGTGTTACTTTAATTATTGGACCTTTTAATTATCCTTTTCAACTCGTAATGGAGCCACTGATTGGTGCCATTGTTGGAGGAAATACAGCAATTGTGAAACCGTCAGAAACATCTGTACACACAGCTTCTATCGTCAAAAAAATAATTGAAGAAACATTCCATCCTTCCTTTGTACGTGTAGTTGAAGGTGAGAAAGAAGAAGTTACAGCTCTGATTCATGCTTCATTTGATTATATCTTTTTTACAGGCAGCGTAGCTGTAGGAAAAGTAGTAGCCAAGGCAGCGGCAGAACGTTTGACACCAGTTGCCTTAGAACTTGGTGGTAAAAGTCCAGCGATTGTCGATCAAACAGCTAACCTTGAAGTAGCAGCGAAGCGAATAGTATGGGGCAAATTCACAAATACTGGACAAACGTGTGTGGCACCCGATTATTTGCTTGTTCATAAAGATGTTTATGACCGCTTTATGAAAATATTAAAAGAAACTATCCGTTCGTTTTATGGCAAAAATCCTTTGAAAAGTCCTGATTACGGTCGGATTGTGAATTTAAGACAATTCGATCGACTACAGCAAATTATTAGGGAAGAACGCGATGCCATTACATTTGGTGGAAGAATTGATCGTGATGATTTATATGTTGAGCCAACAATCATCGAATATGTAAAATGGACAAGTCCATCTATGCAAGAAGAACTCTTTGGTCCTATCTTACCTGTGATGATGTATAATGATTTACCACTTGCAATTCATCAAATTCGTCAGTTACCAAAGCCTTTAGCGGCGTATTTCTTCTCGGAACATGAAAAAGCAATACAATATTTTTTAGAGGAATTACCATTTGGTGGGGGATGTATAAATGATACCATCACCCATGTTGGAAATTTACACTTACCATTCGGTGGCGTTGGACCATCTGGCGTGAAAGCTTACCATGGGAAAGCGAGCTTTGAAAACTTTACACACCCTAAATCTATCTTAAAGAAATCCTCCAAGCTCGAGACGAATGTATTGTTCCCACCGTATAAACAAAAAGTGAAAATTGTACGATCCATTATGAAATAGATTAATTTGGGAGATATCTTTGGATGTCTCCCTTTATAAGCCTCATGTGCATGTAAAATTGTTCTCTAATAAACCATCCTTCAAATGTCGAAAAATGCCGATTTGTGATTATAAATGAAAATTTCGAGGAAAATAGGATTTTTTCTTCAAATGAAAGCGTTTTCGTTAAAAAAACAGACCGGAGGCATTTTATTTATCGTGAAATAAGTAGTAAAATAAGTTCAATAGAACGTGGGGGGATTCATATTGTCGTTTTTTGTCGAATGTTCAAAAATGATGACATGAGTGTAGAGATTGATTGGAGGACTATGAAATGTATGCAGAGGAATTGTTAAGCGCATTACCTTTGAAAAAAATAATTGGCGTACTGCCAGATCAAGTTAGTGATATCGTAGTGGATTCTAGAAGTGTGCAACCAAATAGCATGTTTGTTTGTATCAAAGGCTACACAGTGGATGGGCATGATTATGCACAAAAAGCTGTTGATGGTGGCGCAACAATTGTGGTAACGGAACGAAAATTACCATTAGGAGAGTCGATTGCACAAGTAATTGTAAAAGATACAGATCGCGCAGTAGGCTTACTTGCAGCAAAGTTCTTTGATTATCCTTCTAAGGACATTACGATGATTGGGGTAACTGGAACGAATGGTAAAACATCCGTCACAGGGATTATACAAAATATCATGCATGGGATGGGTGAAAAATCCGCCCTATCTGGTACAATTGGCTTTAATTTAAATGGTATTTTATATGAATCAGCCAATACTACGAGTGATGCGCTATCGACACAGCAAATGATTTTTCGAGCAAAAATGGAAGGCTGTCGGTTAATGACAATGGAGGTTTCATCACATGGGTTAGCACTTGGACGTTTAGCAGGTGTTGATTATGATGTTGCTATTTTTACAAATCTAACGCATGATCATCTTGATTTCCATGGTACGATGGAGGAATACGGCCATGCAAAAGGCTTATTATTCTCCCAACTTGGACAAGATTTAGAAAAGAATAAATTTGTTGTGTTAAATGCAGATGATGCCTGGTCAGAGCGGTATGCAGCGATGACACCATTTCCAGTGTGGACATATGGTTTAAAAAACGAAACGGCAGATTTCCGTGCCATTAATTGTGAATATCACGATTATATGACATCATTTGATGTGGAAATGCCAGAGGGAATTTATCGTGTGAAAATGAATTTACTTGGTGAATTCAATATTTACAATGTGTTGGCGGCAATGGTTGCATTTTATGCACGAGGTTATTCTATGGA
The DNA here is from genome assembly GCF_028877475.1 of Lysinibacillus irui. Taxonomy (NCBI): domain Bacteria; kingdom Bacillati; phylum Bacillota; class Bacilli; order Caryophanales; family Bacillaceae; genus Lysinibacillus; species Lysinibacillus irui. The sequence goes on from NZ_CP113527.1 coordinate 734,815, forward strand.
AACTATTATTGAGCAAATTGAACAACTACCACCTGTCAAAGGACGTATGGAAAAAGTATGTTCAGATCTTCCAGTGCAAATGTTTATTGACTATGCTCATACACCAGACGCGATTGAAAAAGCGATTGAAGCAGCGCAGCCTTATAAAAAGGGCAAATTAATATTCTTAGTTGGAACAGGTGGTAATCGGGATAAATCAAAACGTCCTGCGATGGCTGAGAAAGCGTCAGCTGCGGAGTATGTTATTTTGACGACAGATGATCCACGCTATGAAGACTATGATAGTATTACAAGTGATCTTGCTAAAGGGATGCTTCATGATAATTATGCATGTATTGGCGATCGTGCAGAGGCTGTTCGTCATGCCATAGAGGTTGCAGAACCTGGAGACATGATTATTTTTGCTGGAAAAGGCCATGAGGATTATCAAATCATTGAGAATACAAAATTCCCACATAGTGATGCAGAAATTGCAATAGAAGCTGGCCGATTAAAATTCGTTTAATGAAAGAGAAAATCCTTGGAAACCCTTTTAGTTGTAACTAAAGGGTTTTCTTTTTGGAGATTTCATGTAAAAAGGTTGTACGAAAGGCAAGTCTTCTTTTATTATTATTAAGTATGAAAAAAGGAGAATGACGAGATGAATTCAAATTTAGAAAAAGATATACTATCGCGTCGTACTTTTGCCATCATCAGTCACCCTGATGCTGGGAAAACGACGATTACAGAAAAGCTTTTACTATTTGGTGGCGCCATTCGTGACGCAGGGACAGTAAAAGGGAAAAAAACAGGTAGGTTTGCAACATCTGACTGGATGGAAATTGAAAAGCAACGTGGGATTTCAGTTACCTCTTCAGTTATGCAATTTGATTATAACGGTTCACGAGTAAACATCTTAGACACACCTGGTCACCAAGATTTCTCTGAGGACACATATCGTACATTAATGGCTGTTGATAGTGCTGTCATGGTAGTAGATGCTGCCAAAGGGATCGAGGCACAAACATTAAAGCTATTTAAAGTTTGTAAAATGCGTGGTATTCCTATTTTTACATTTATTAACAAGTTAGACCGTCAAGGGAAAGAGCCACTTGAGCTAATTGAAGAGCTTGAGGAAGTTCTTGGAATCCACGCCTATCCAATGAACTGGCCAATTGGTATGGGTAAAGAGTTCCTTGGTATTTATGATCGATACAATAAGCGCATAGAGCAATTCCGTACGGAAGAAGCTGAACGTTTCCTACCAATTGACGACAATGGA